>CAYOCC010000001.1:0-297616 GCA_964402375.1 uncultured Flavobacterium sp.
TTGATTATCCTAAATACTTTACGCCAAATGGAGATGGAATTCATGATACGTGGAACATCGTAGGGCTTAACCAACCAGATGCAAAAATATTCATTTATGACCGCTACGGTAAGTTGTTGAAACAAATTACGCCAATAGCAACCAGTCAAGGTTGGGATGGAACTTATATTAATGCATCAATGCCTTCAACAGACTATTGGTTTACCATTGACTATAAAGAAAATGACCAACAAAAACAATTTAAAGCACACTTTGCTTTAAAACGATAAGCTACTCACAAAAAAAGGCTCCGAATTCGGAGCCTTTTTTTTATATTTAAAATAATTATTTTTTTTCTAACCAATTTTTAAAATCCCAAAAGTTTTGTGGTGCCACACCATGTCCTACAGGATATTCTTTATATAAAATACCCAAATCTAATTTTTCTAAAAAAGGAGCGGTTTTTCTTGCCCATTCCACCGGAATTACTTGATCTTGTGTGCCGTGAGATACAAAAAATTCAATATGTTTGATTTGATTTGTATCATAATTTTCTGGTAAAATCTGCTCGTTTAAATAGCCGCTTAAAGCCACAACTTTATTAATTTTTTCTGGAAAAGTAAACGCCATTCCGTAACTTAAAATCGCACCTTGACTAAATCCAATTAATGAAATATTTGATTTGTCTAAAGGTAATTTTTCAGAAATTTCATCAATAAAATTTGCGATCAGTTGTAAAGATTCTTTAGCTTGTTCGTTATTTGAAAACTTATTTTCATCGGCATCGAAAGTAATTTCGTACCAAGCATAGCCATAAGGTTGTAAATTGTATGGTGCGCGAATCGAAATTACATAAACATCATCAGGTAATTGTGGTGCGAAAGAAAATAAATCTTCTTCATTACTGCCATAACCGTGAATTAATAATAAAGCTCCGTTTTGTTCTTTTATTTCTTTTGGCGGTTTTACCAAATATTCTAAACTCATAAATTATAAATTTTTAAACCATTTTTGAAATTGTTCGCCTACAAGCGGCACCAATTTCATTTCATTATTCATAACACCTGCAAAACTAATAATCCATAAGATTAGGAAAAATAACCAGTAAGCTGTGGATACAAACCAACTATCAAAATAACCAATAAAATAGCCGCCCAAGTGAAAACACAAAAAGATGCCTAATGTCTGACGCGTGTAAAAACTAACAAAGCCGTTCTTTTTTTCAGCATTCATCATTAGGGCCACGATGGTTCCGATGATAGTAAAATGAGCAATCATCGCGTTTACTTTATGTTCCTCCATTAGATTTCAATTTTATTATTACAGATAATTCCATACACTTTTCCTTTCATTTTTTTACCTAACATAATGGCGTTTTTAGAAAAAGTAAGTATGTTTTCTTTACCGAAAATCCAATCTTCATTAGGATTAAATAAGGTAAGTTCTGCTTTATTTCCTTCTGCAATTTTATTGTTTTCTATGTTGAAATAAGATTTTGCAGAAGTGAATTTATCTACAATAACTTCTGTTGGTAAAATAGTTTGTAAAGCACCAAAAGCACTTTCTAAACCAATCGAACCATAATCAGCTAAATCATATTCTATTTGTTTCTGTTCGATGTTTACGGGGCAATGGTCTGATGTAATGACTGAAATCACATTATTTAAAACACCTTCAATTAAAGCTTTTCTGTCAGTTTCTGTGCGAAGTGGAGGGTAAATTTTAGTGTTTGAATTGAAATCTACCAATTCTTCATCCGTTAAAACCAAATTGTTTACGGAAACGCCACAAGTAATTTGCAACCCTTTCGCTTGGGCTTTCGCAATTAAATCTACCGAATTTTTCGTAGTAACGGTCGGAATGTGTAATTTACCATTCGTGTATTCTAATAAAGCGATGTTTCTTTCAATTTCAATTTCTTCTGCCAAAGCAGGAATCCCTTTCAATCCTAACTTTGTTGAAACTTCCCCTTCATTTACAAATCCTTTTCCTTTTAAGTCTTTATTCATTGGCTGTACAAACAAAATTCCGTTAAAATTATCTACATATTGAAATGCTATTTTTAACAAATTCGCATTTGTCATTGATTTTTTATAATCTCCAAAAGCAACTACACCTGCATTTTTCATATCGAAAAGTTCGGCTAAGTCAGTTCCTTCGCTATTTTTGGTTAAACAACCAACAATGTGCAAGTTTGTAATGCTGGTTTCCGCTTTACTTTTTATGAATTGAATTACCGCTTGGTTGTCAATCGCAGGATTTGTATTGGAATGCAAAAACACAGACGTAAAACCGCTTTTTGCAGCTACTTTTAGTCCGTTTTCAATGGTTTCAGTAGTTTCAAAACCAGGTTCTCCAAAAACTACCGAAGTATCTAACCAGCCTTGAGAAACATGTAAGTTCTCTTTTTCAATGACTTCAAAACCGTCTTTTTTTGTAATATTCTTTCCAATTTTAGAAATAATACCATTTGTAATTTCAATGTCAACTTGTTGCTTATGAAATGGGTTTTGACTTTCAAGTAGTGTCGCGTTTTTTAGTAAAAGATTCATTTTACAAATTTTTGGATTAGTAATTCAACTAGTAAAAGTAATAATGTAGCAAAGATAAAATATTTCCAAACTTCATTGCTAGTTCTTGAAGAATGAATATCAGAATAAAACGTAGATACAGCATATACTTCTGTACACGCATCAAAATAATCAGTATTTATTTGCGATAAATCGCTTTCGTTTCTTGGATAATTGAAACTGATTTTTTTAAGAGATTCTTTGTTTTTTAATACTTCGTAATTGCCTGATTTCTCTGGATAATTTCCGAAAGTGAGCTTGATTTTATTGTTCAATATTTGTTGCATTGGAATAAAACTATTTTCAGCATTTGTAACACTCAAAACATTATCTTTTGCAATAGTTTCGTTGATAATTGTGTAATTATTATTGCCAATTATAAAAGCATTTAAACCCGATTTATTATTGTTTTGTCCCATATTATAAAACGTTGGAACAATTAAAGGTGAATTTTGAAAGTTCGAATTTTCTTTGTTTATAGAGGTTGCAAAGAAGAATAAATTTCCTAGTTTATTAGTGATATTTCCTAAAAAAACACTTTTGTCTTCGTATTGTAACACGGGCAAATTACTGCCATTTACGTTAAAAGTCTCATTTATTTTTGGATATTGAAAATTACTAACTTTTTTATCAAAAACGTCGGTATATATAGGATGATTGAAACTTATTTGGGTAATTTTTTTTTCTTTTATAGTTTTTTCAGATAAAGAAATGTTGCTAAAATTTCTTAAAAATAAATTGTAATTTGAATCCGAACCAGTTACATCTGGAATAAAAATAATTGTTCCGCCTTTGTTGTAATAATTTTTTAATGTTACCGATAACGCATTTGGAATAGTTGGCAATTCATTTAAAATAATCGCATCTGCATCGTCAATAGCATTATAATTTAAAGTGTTTAATTCAGTTGCAGTAAAATTAAATTCTTCAGCAGTGTAAATTCTTGATAAGAAATTATTTTTAATGTTATTTCCAACTGCTATTACATTCGATTTTTGAGGTTTCGAAATACTAAAATAAAATGAATTGTCGTATGCTAAACTGTTATCTTGAATGGAAACAAAACCATGAAAATCTGTTTTTGGAATGGTGAATACGATTTCTTTTTGAAATTTCTCTTTTGAAATTAATGCTTTTCCAACTAATTTTTTACCATTATACATTGAAATTGGCACATCATTTTCAAAATCTCCGTACGATTTAATGCTGATTTTTAATTCGTAAAATTGATCTAAAACCTGACTAATTTGTACATTTTCAACAGACATATTATTGGTTTCTTTCGCTTCAACCGTTTGATAATATAAGGAAGACGTTTCACTTAAATTGGTTTTTAATTCCTCTTTTAAGCCAACTGCATCAGAAATAAATAAAATATCTTTAGGAATTCCAGGTTTTTTGGCTTCAATTCGAGTAATTATTGCTGCAGGATTGAATGGAGTAGACGAGTAGTTTAAGTTTTGTAGTTCTTTTTGAATGTTTTTAATATTCGTATCGTAAAAGTTTTCATCGTTGGTAAGTACAGATAATTGTTGGTCTTCTGGTGTGTTCTCTAATATATCCTGAATGGTTCTTTTCAATAATTCGCCGCTTTTACCTTTGGCTTGCATCGAAAAGGAATTGTCGATGACTAAAATTAATTCATTGTTTTTTTTATCGAAATCTTTCGCTTTAAAAAAAGGTTGTGCAAAAGCAAAAATTAAAGCTGTTAGAAGTAATAAACGTGTGACTAATAAAAGCCATTTCTTTATTGTAGCGCTTTTTCGGGTCTGAATTTGGAGTTCTTTAAGCAATTTAACATTGGTAAATTCTTGTTTTTTAAATCGTCTCAATTGAAAAAGATGCACCAAAATTGGTAGAATCAATAGAAATAAAAAATATAGAATTTCTGGGTTTTTAAATTGCATTTTTATTAAAGTTTTTCAAAAATACTAAAATTTACTTTTTCTTCTTCTTTTCGTCTCGTTTTCTTTCAATTCCTCGGTTTCTGGAAGCGGTTTTTCTTGGTGTTCTTTTTCCTGGACCGCCTAAATTGACTTTACTATTTTTCTCAGATTTTTTCTCAAAAGCATCGCCGCCTGTTTTCTTTACACGTTTCAAAAGTGTTTTTACTTTCTTCTGATCTTTCTCGAATTCTAATCGTTGTTGCTCTATTTTTACGCCAGTAGGAATCTCGTAAATTTTAATTTCCGTTTGCATTAGCATTTCTACTTCCAATTGAAATTCGTCTTCTTTCGGACCAATAAAACTGATGGCAACACCTTCTTTATCAGCACGACCAGTACGACCAATTCTGTGCATGTATTGTTCAGGGATTTCAGGAAATTGCATGTTTATTACGTGTGTAATATCGGTAATATCCAAACCACGCGCCATAATATCAGTGGTTACTAAACCTCTAATTTCACCGTTTTGAAAATTTTCCATCATATTTAAACGGTAATTTTGCGTTTTATTAGAGTGCACCGTTCCAAACTGACCTGGAAAATCTTCTTCTATATGTTCTAATAAAAAATCGGCCATTCTTTTACTGTTTACAAACAATAAAATTCGGCTGTATGATTCGTCTTGTAATAAATGTTTTAGTAAATTAACTTTCGTTAAAAAGTTAGGCACCACATAAGCGCGTTGTTCAATTTGCTCTAATGGTGTTCCGCTAGGTGCTAACGAGACTTCTTCAGGAAATTCGAAAAATTCATCTAACAAATCATCTACTTCTTCTGTCATAGTGGCCGAAAACAAAATATTTTGTCTTTTAGAACGCATCATCGATAAAATAGAAGTTAGTTGTACTCGAAATCCTAAATTTAAAATTTCATCAAATTCATCTATGACTAATTTTTGTAAATCGTCAAACCGCAAGACATTATCTAAAGCCAAATCCATAATTCTACCGGGTGTTCCCACCACAATATCAATTCCAGAATAAATGTCTTTTTTTTGCGTATTGATGTTCACGCCACCATAAACGGCAAGTGAACGCACACTCATATATTTGGTTAATTTTTCAATTTCTTCATGCACTTGCACTACTAATTCTCGAGTAGGTACTAAAATAAGCACTCTCGGAATATCGGTAGGTACAAAACGCCACTGTTTTAAAATAGGTAACAAATAGGCAAACGTTTTTCCCGTTCCGGTTTGTGCAATACCCATCACATCTCTGCCAGACATAACAATTGGAAAGGCCTTAGATTGAATTGGTGTGGGAGTTGTGAAACCTAAATCGTCTATCGCTTTTTGTAGCGAAATCGGAAGATTAAGTTGTTCGAATGTAACCATTTGTATGAAAATTTAGGCAAAGATAACATTAAGTTAGAAGTTAGTAGTTAGAAGTTAGAAGTTTTTTGCCTTTTTCCTTTTACCTTTGTACTTTCACCTTCATTATGAAACACGAAATTATCATTACCAAAGACGGTTCTACGTCTATTTATATTCCAGAATTGGATGAAACGTACCATTCTAGATTTGGTGCCATACAAGAAGCGTATCATGTTTTCATAAAAAACGGCTTGGATTTATTTGATACCGTTTCTGAGATTTCGATTTTAGAAATTGGTTTTGGCACCGGATTAAATGCTTTAATTACGATGTTAGAAGCAGAAATACGCCAGATTAAAGTCAATTATGTTGGAGTAGAAGCGTATCCAGTGGCTTTTGATGAAATTGTGCAATTAAATTACGTTTCTCAATTGGAAGTACCCAACCGCCGAGCGGATTTTGAACAACTACATACCTTGCCTTGGGAAGCAACTATTGAAGTTTCAACTTATTTTACCTTGACAAAACGCCAACAGTTTTTTTCTGACATTACGGATGAAAACGCGTTTGATTTAATATATTTTGATGCTTTTGGTTACAGCGTGCAACCCGAATTATGGAATGAAGCTATTTTTGAAAAAATGTTTAGTGCCCTAAAAAGCAAAGGCATATTAACCACGTATGCGTGCCGTACCACAATTAAAAATGCTATGCAAACGGTAGGTTTCCAAACGATGAAACTACCAGGTGCACCCGGAAAAAGAGAGATGTTACGTGCATTGAAAAATGGTTAATTTTTTTCTTAAAAAATTTATATTTTAAAAGTCTATAGACTTTATGTTACGGTTTTTTAGTGCAAAACTTTCACAACTTTCCATGTTTATCCCCTAATTTGGGGTTCCGAACTCCTCCGTTGGGGTCCTAAAGTCCAATTTTGCGGTTATTTACTGATATTTTGCGGTTCATTAGTCCATTTTTTGGGTTTTTAACCTAAAAATTGGGGTTCCGAACCCCAAATTTAGGGTCTTTAACCCCAAATTATCATTCCGAAACCCCAACGGAGGACTTCGCAACCCCAACAGCGGGGTTTTTTAATCCGTTGGCGGGGTAAATGACACTGATGTAGTAGTAAAAAACTGCATAATTTCATTTATTGTTAGTATAAGAGGTGATTTGTGGGGGGAGTGGGGTGACATAGATACCGAAATGAACTCGGTATGACAAATAATAACTATAGCATTCTATAACTTTACTTGCAACGCTTTAATTTCATCTCTAAACTTGGCGGCTTGCATAAAGTCTAATTCTTTAGCTGCTTTTTCCATTAGTTTACGTTTGTCTCTAATTTTCTTTTCAATTTCGGGTTTGCTTAGGTACTCGCTTTCGGGTTCGGCGGCTTTGTAAGCTTGGTTTTCGTAGTATTGTGTAGAAACAGAATTGGCACCAAACGCGTTTCCTAAACTTTTATTTAACGATTGTGGCGTTTTGCCGTGTAAAGTATTGTAAGCCGTTTGTTTTTCACGACGGTAAATGGTTTCGTCAATGGTGTGTTGCATACTTGCCGTAATTTTGTCGGCATACATAATTGCTTTTCCGTTAAGGTTTCTGGCGGCTCTTCCTACGGTTTGCGTTAACGAGCGTTTGCTACGTAAAAATCCTTCTTTGTCCGCATCTAAAATCGCCACAAGCGATACTTCAGGTAAATCTAATCCTTCACGTAATAGGTTGACGCCAATTAGCACATCAAAAACGCCTTTTCGTAAATCTTGCATAATTTCTACACGTTCCAAAGTGTCTACATCCGAATGTATATAGCGGCATCTTATAGAAACTTTGGTTAGGTATTTAGCTAATTCTTCTGCCATTCGTTTGGTTAAAGTGGTGACTAAAACACGCTCGTCGGCTTCGCATCGCAACTGAATTTCTTCAATTAAATCGTCTATTTGATTGGCGCTTGGGCGAATTTCAATAATCGGATCTAACAAACCTGTAGGGCGAATAATTTGCTCTACATACACACCTTCTGATTTTTGCATTTCATAATCGGCAGGTGTAGCAGAAACATATAACACCTGATTTTGTAGGGCTTCAAACTCTTCAAATTTTAAAGGGCGGTTGTCCATTGCGGCAGGCAAACGAAATCCATATTCTACCAAGTTTTCTTTTCGGCTTCTGTCGCCTCCATACATGGCATGTACTTGCGAAATGGTGACGTGACTTTCATCAATAACCATTAAATAATCGTCTGGAAAATAGTCTAATAAACAGAAAGGGCGCGTGCCAGGTTCCCGACCATCAAGGTAACGCGAATAGTTTTCAATCCCAGAACAATAACCCAATTCGCGAATCATTTCTAAATCGAAGTTCGTACGTTCTTCTAATCTTTTGGCTTCTAAATGTTTACCGATTTCTTTAAAATAGTCTACTTGTTTTACCATGTCTTGTTGGATTTCCCAAATGGCTTTTTGTAAAATATCAGGAGAAGTCACAAACATATTAGCAGGATAAATGCTCAACGAATCGTATTTTTCTAATACTTGCGCCGTTCGGGCATCAAACGCTTCAATTTCTTCAATTTCATCGCCAAAAAAGTGAATTCGAAAAGGTTCATCGCCATAACTTGGAAAAACTTCAACCGTATCGCCTTTGATGCGAAAGGTTCCGGGTGTAAATTCCATTTCGGTTCGCGAATATAAACTTTGCACCAATTGATGCAGTAATTTGGTGCGAGAAATGGCTTGTCCGCTTTTCAAAGTAATCACATTTTTCTGAAATTCAACAGGATTTCCAATTCCATACAAACAAGAAACAGATGAAATTACAATGATATCTCTCCGACCAGAAAGTAGGGCAGAAGTGGTGCTTAAACGAAGTTTTTCAAGTTCTTCGTTAATAGATAAGTCTTTTTCTATATAGGTTCCCGTTACCGGAATAAAGGCCTCGGGTTGGTAATAATCGTAATACGAAACAAAATACTGAACCGAATTATTTGGAAAAAATTGCTTGAATTCCGAATACAATTGTGCCGCTAATGTTTTGTTGTGAGCTAAAACTAAAGTAGGTTTTTGCACTTCTTGCACCACATTAGCTACCGTAAATGTTTTTCCAGAACCCGTAACACCCAATAAAGTTTGATATTTTTCGCCATTGATTATGCCTTTAGCTAATTTTTCAATGGCTTGCGGCTGGTCTCCAGTGGGAACGTAATCTGATACTACTTGGAATTTCATTTGGATTTAAAATATTGAAATGCGAAATTATAATTTTTAACACGAATTAACACAAATAAAAAGGTAATAAAACTGTAAAATTTATGTACAACGTTTTTCATGCTGAAAGCATCTCTTTTAGTTGAATTGAAAAACTTACGTGAGACCCTTTCAGGGTGACAAATGTTGTGGCAAGGTTTTATTTATAAATCTTAAATCAATTCAGTTTTTCCGCCAAATATTTTCCTGTTAACGATTTTTTATTTTTTGCGATTTCTTCTGGAG
Source organism: uncultured Flavobacterium sp. (assembly GCA_964402375.1). GTDB lineage: Bacteria > Bacteroidota > Bacteroidia > Flavobacteriales > Flavobacteriaceae > Flavobacterium. Next base: position 9,305 of record CAYOCC010000001.1, read on the forward strand.
TTCCAAAAGCGACCAATTGTCCGCCATTTTCTCCACCTTCAGGACCGATGTCGATAATGTAATCGGCACATTTTATAAGTTCTAAATTGTGTTCAATTACAATTATTGAATGTCCTTTTTCAATCAACGCGTCAAATGATTTTAATAATTTTTTAATATCATGAAAATGCAAACCAGTTGTAGGTTCATCAAATACAAATAGCATTTTTTCTTTAGTGGCACCTTTTACTAAAAACGAGGCCAATTTGATACGTTGTGCTTCCCCACCAGAAAGTGTAGAAGAAGATTGTCCCAATTGTACATATCCTAAACCTACATCTTTTAATGGTTGTAACTTTTGCGTAATTTTATTTTGACCATGTTTTTCGAAAAAAGCAACGGCTTCATCAATGGTCATTTTTAGAATGTTGTCGATGTTTTTGCCTTCGAAATTAACTTCCAAAACCTCTTTTTTGAATCGTTTTCCATTACAGGTTTCACATTCTAAATGCACATCGGCCATAAATTGCATTTCAATGGTTACTTCGCCATCGCCTTTGCAAGTTTCACATCTTCCACCATCTACATTAAATGAAAAGTGTTTGGCTTGGTAATTTCTTAACTTAGAAGTGGTTTGTTTGGCATATAATTCTCTAATATCATCGTAAGCTTTGATATAAGTAACTGGATTAGAACGCGAACTTCTTCCGATAGGATTTTGGTCTACATATTCAATGTTCTTAAGGTGAGAAAAACTACCTTCTAAACTTGTAAATTGACCTGCTTTTTCTCCAATTCCAGTAAGTTTTTTTTGTAAGGCGGGAAATAATATCTTTTTTACCAAAGTACTTTTTCCGCTACCAGAGACACCAGTAATTACCGCTAAGCAATCCAAAGGAAAAGTGACATTGATATTTTTTAAGTTATTTTCTCTTGCGCCAATAATATCAATATGATTTTTAAATTTCCTTCTGACTTTAGGCACTTCAATTTGTTCTTTTCCGTTTAAATATCTAGAAGTTAATGAATCTGATTTCAGAATTTCTGCATAGGTGCCTTGCGCGACTAAATTACCACCCAAAGTGCCCGCTTCCGGACCAATATCAATAATCATATCAGCGGCTTTCATGATATCTTCGTCGTGTTCTACGATTATTACCGTGTTACCTAATTTTTTTAAGTTTAGTAATACTTCAATCAATTTTTCAGTGTCTTTTGGGTGTAAACCAATACTTGGCTCATCTAAAATATACATAGAACCCACTAATGAACTTCCTAAAGAAGTTGCCAAATTGATTCGTTGGGATTCGCCACCAGAAAGTGAAGCCGATTTTCTGTTTAAACTCAAATAATTTAAACCTACGTTGTCTAAAAATGCCAAACGGTTTTTAATTTCTATTAACAAGCGTTTCGCAACTTTTAAATCGTATTCAGATAATTCAATGGTATCGAAAAACGGAATTAATTTGATAATTGGTAAATCTACCAAGTCAGAAATGGTTTTTCCCGCTACTTTAATATTGTTGGTTTCAGAGCGTAATCGTTTACCGTTACAAGCGTGGCATTTTGTTTTTCCTCTGTAGCGTGAAAGCATGACACGATTTTGAATTTTATAATTATTGGCTTCTAAATCCTTAAAAAAGTCATTTAAACCAGTGAAATATTTGTTTCCTTTCCATACAAGTGCTTTATGTTCTTCTGACAATTCAAAATAAGGTTTGTGTATTGGAAAATCAAAATGGTGCGAATTATTTACCAATTGATCTCGGTACCAACCCATACTTTCACCTCGCCAAGGAAAAATAGCATTTTCATACACAGAAAGCGCGGTGTTTGGCACAACAAGTTCTTCATCTATACCAATTACACTTCCGTAGCCTTCGCAAGTTGGACAAGCACCATAGGGATTATTAAAGCTAAATAAATGAATATTTGGTTCTAAAAAATCCATTCCATCTAATTGAAAATTGGAGTTGAAAACCACACGATTTGCTTTTTCAGGTTCTTGTAAGTATAGCTCCCCTTTTCCTTCATAAAATGCTATTTGTAGGGCATCAGCAATTCGGTTTAAGAATTCTTCATCTGATTTTACTACGATTCTATCAATAACTAATAAAATTTCTTTGTTAGCAATAGTATTTTCGTCAATTATTTCAAGAGTTGCAACAAAATCGTCTAATCGAACCGTTTGGTTATCTATAAGTACTCTTGCAAAACCTTGTTGTAATAAAACCTTAAGTTTATCGTGTAATTTTCTGCCTTTTTCCAAATGGATAGGAGCTAATAGCAGCCATTTCGAATCCATTTCTAAGGATTGAATGTGTTTTACTACATCAGAAACGGTCTGTTTTTTAACTTCTTCACCAGAAATTGGCGAATAGGTTTTTCCAATTCTGGCAAATAATAATTTTAAGTAATCGTATATTTCTGTGGAAGTACCTACTGTGGAGCGCGCATTTGTAGTATTTACTTTTTGTTCAATGGCAATGGCAGGAGCAATTCCTTTAATGTATTCTACTTTTGGCTTGTCTAATTTCCCTAAAAATTGTCTAGCATAAGAAGATAAACTTTCTACGTAACGTCTTTGTCCTTCTGCGTAAAGCGTATCAAAGGCCAAACTTGATTTTCCAGAACCAGAAAGCCCAGTAATCACAACCATTTGATTTCTTGGAATGGCGACATCAATATTTTTTAAATTGTGCAATTGTGCCCCTTTTATCAAGATAAATTTTTTGGGTTCTAAAGAAGAAAAATCAGATTGCATCATTGTATTTTTTATGAGAAAGGCAAAGATAATTAATTAAAATACTAAATGTAACTTTTCTTTGTTTAGATGGATAAAATATTGCTAAAACATTAAATGAAATCGATGTAGTTGGTATTTATATTTTGATTTTTAACTATACATTAACTATACATTTTTCACTAAATATTGAAAAATAATATTTTAAAACTCTGTAATACAGATATTTACATGTTAAGTAATATTTGTTATTTTTTTTTCAAAAATAGCCAAATTGTATAGTTTCTATATATATAATAAAAATTGCACATATTTTTTTTCTGTTAATTTTACATTTATAAAATTTTAACCAATTAAATTTAATATTATGAAAAAAATTACGTTTTTATTTACATTATTAATTTCCTTTTGCGGTTTTTCACAAAATCTTGTTACAAATGGAAATTTTCAGACAGGTACTGCGGCACCTTGGACTGGAAATGCAGCTAATGTAGTTGACTTAGGTGCTTCAAATTGGGTTAACCAAGCTAATGTAACAGTAGCAGGCAATCCATGGGATGTTAATTTGAGTCAAGTAGTTAATTTAGTAGATGGCAAAACTTATTTGCTAAAATTTGATGCTTTTACAGCTACAGCTACTGGTACAAGAACTCTAATTTCTGGTTTAGGTCAAACTGCTGCACCTTTTGCATCTTTAACCGCAACTTCAGTATTAACTGCTACCCCTCAAACATTTAGTTACGAATTTACGATTAATTACGGGAACACTGTAACTGATAGAGTTATTTTTGATATGGGTAATGCCACAGGATTTGTGTTTATTGATAATGTTTCTGTTGTTGAAGTTCTTCCATTAATACAAAATTTTCAAACTCCTGCTAACTACACTTCAGTTGCATCTTTTGGTGGAGCTTCAGCTGCTATAGTAACTGATCCAGCTGCAGGTGCTGCAAATGGTAGTGTATTAAAGGGAACTAGTGTTGCAGGTGGTCAGGTTTGGCAGGGAATTGAATTTTATCAAACGGTAAAAAAAGCAAAATTAACTACTAATAAAACAATGACTGTTGATGTGTATTGTTCACAAGCATTTAATTTATTAGGTAGAGTTGAAGTAGGAGGTCCTGTATCAGCAAATGCACAAGCCTATACAACTCCAGGTCAATGGCAAACGCTAACTTTTAATTTTGCAGTACCAATGGATGGTCAGGTTGTTGCAAATGGAGAATATGAAAAAATAGTTTTTTATGCAAATTGGAATGCAACAAATACCGGTTTTAATACTGCGGTAAATTTTGTTTTCTACGTTGATAATATTAGAGCTGAGGAGGCCGCATTTACACTTCCACCAGCTGGACCTACAGTAGCTGCGCCAACACCACCAGCAAGACCTGTTGGTGAGTTTATCTCTTTATTTAGTAATGCTTACACTAATATAAGTGTTGCAGAATGGTCTACATCTTGGGATAATTCAAGTATTTTTGATCTTGTTTCCGTTCCTGGTGACGATATTAAAAGAATTACTTTTGGAGACTTCTTAGGTGTTCAATTTACTAATTATGAAAATGCTACAAATATGACTCATTTTCACATGGATTATTTTATTACTGCAGGGACAAGTTTAACGGGTAAAGTATTAAATCCTAAATTGTCTAATCATGCTGCAATGGCAGGAGAGACTAATGCTCTTTTATTGACTCATTTGCCAACTACTGCAGGTTCTTGGGTTTCTATTGATGTGCCACTTTCAACACTTTCACCTCAAGGACCTGGTGTTGCTTTTGCTAGAGAAAAATTATACCAATTTTTAATAACTTCAAATATAGGAATTGTTTATGTTGATAATATTTATTTACATAAAAACACTGTTTTATCATCAGATAGCTTTGCAGTTTCAAATGTGAAATTATATCCAAACCCTACATCTAATGTGTTAAACATTGAGTCAGTTGATACTATTCAGAATATTGCAATTTTCAACGTTCTAGGACAGGAAGTTGTAAATAAATCAACAAATGAATCTTCAATTCGTTTAGATGTTTCTGGTTTAAATGCAGGTGTTTATGTAGTTAAAACTATAATTGATGGAAAAGTTTCATCTACCAAATTTATAAAAGAATAATAAAAGCATTTTATATTTAAAAGACTGTCAGAAATGGCAGTCTTTTTTTTTAAATCATTTTTTTTTTATGGTTTTAATATATATCTTTAATTTTTTATTATTTTTTAAATGCAATTATCTAAAATACATATAAAACTTTTCGTTTTACTATTTTCTTTAACGAGTATAGGACAGCAATTACCACCAATTGTAAAATATTCTAAAGATATCTACAATGCGGGTATACAAAATTGGATGATTTCTCAAGACAATCAGCGATTTATGTATTTTGCAAATAATGAAGGCTTGTTAGAATTTAATGGATCAAAGTGGGTATTAAATCCCTCGCCAAATGAAACTATTATTCGCTCTGTAAAATGTATACAGGATAAAATATATACTGGCGCATTTATGGAATTTGGCTATTGGGAAAGGTATGCTAATGGCGAATTATTTTATACATCTTTAAGCAAATCTATCAAGTCTAAAATTAATGATGACGAACAATTTTGGGGTATTTTTCCATTTGATAATTGGATACTTTTTCAATCTTTAGAAAAAATTTACGCTTATAACACCAAAACTAGGTTATTTACAATTATAGAGCCAAAAAGCACAATAAACAAAGCTTTTAAAACATCTAATGGCATTTATTTTCAGACACCAAAGGGTTTATTTGAAATAGATCAAGGTAAAAGTAAGTTGTTCTTAAGTAATGATATAATCAATCAAAATAAACTAATAAATATATTTGAAACTTCTGATGGCTTACTTTTAGTCACACAAAAGCAAGGTGTTTTTAGATATAAAAACGGAGTTTTATCTAAATTTCAGACCAATATTGATACCGAAATACAGCAAAGTAATATTTATAGTAGTCAATTGTTATCTGATGAAAGTGTAGCACTTGGCTCAATTTCTAATGGAATTTTTATTTTATCCAAAGAAGGGAATTTAATTTACCACATTACTCAAAATTCAGGATTGAGTAATAACACAGCACTTTCGTTATTTGAAGATGTAGATAAAAATTTATGGATAGGTTTAGATAATGGAATTAATTGTATCAACTTAAAATCTCCTATAAATAGTTATATTGACAATACTGGAATTCTCGGCGCAATTTATGCATCAGCTACTCATAACAATAAGTTGTACATAGGAACAAATCAAGGACTTTTTTTTAAAGATTTGAATTCTTCTTCTAAATTTGAGTTTGTACAAAACACTAAAGGACAAGTGTGGTCTTTATTATCTTTTAATGGCACCCTTTTTTGTGGGCACGACTCGGGCACTTTTATTATAAATGGAGCCAATGCCAATCAAATTTTTTCAGGCTCTGGAACTTGGAAGTTTGAACCCTATTTGGATGGAAATAATTTTATTTTACAAGGAAATTATAATGGTATTTCAGTTTTAGAGAAAAGCTCAAATGGCTGGACTTTTAAAAACAAAATTCAAGGTTTTAATTATTCTTCGAAGTATTTTGAAATACTAAACAAAAAAGACGTTTATGTAAGTCATGAATATAAAGGCGTGTATCAATTCTCTTTTGACGATTTATTAACTAAAGCCACTAAAGTTTACAAATTTAAAAAACCAATAAAAGGCAAATATGCAGGTTTAGTTAAATACAATAATCAAATTTATTATGCTTATAAAGATGGGATATTCAAATTAAATAACCAGTCAAAACATTTTGTAAAAGAAAAGTCATTAAGTACAATATTTGAAAACGACGAATATGTTACCGGTAAAATGATTTTAGATAAGTCGAATAAACTTTGGTTTTTCACCAAAAACTACATCCATTATTTTTCCTCAGGAAAGCTATCTTCAGAGTTAAAAAAGAATAGTTTGCCTATTTCTTCCTCTATGACCAATACTATGCCTGGTTATGAAAATATTTTACAATTGAATGATGCTAATTATTTGATTGGTTCCACGGATGGTTATTATATATTAAAGAACATTGATTTTAAGTTTAGTAATTATAAAGTTTCAATAATTAGAATTTCTAATTCAGGTGTTAATTCTAAACCATTAAATATTTCAATTAAAGATCAAGTGCAATTAAACCATGATCAAAATAATTTGGAATTTAATTTCACTGTTCCGGAATATGATAATTATATAAATGCAGAATACCAATATAAATTAGATGGGTTTAATAATAAATGGAGCGATTGGACTTTTAATTCAAAAGTTGTTTTTGAAAACTTACCTGCGGGCAATTATACATTTTATGTAAGAGCCAAAGTGGCAAATTCTATAACAGATAATATTGAAAGTTACACTTTTGTTATTTCTAAACCTATCTATTTAAACTCATGGGCTAAATTATTTTATTTTATTTTATTAATTGCAATAGGATATTATATTCATAAATTTTACACTATTTTTCATGAAAAAAGATACAAAAGAATTATAGCCGAAAATAATATTTTATTGGAACTTAAAGAATTAGAGAATGATCAAAAAATAATGAAAATTAAAAATGAACAACTAATTCAAGATGTTGACAAGAAAAGCAAAGAATTAGCTGTATCAACAATGAATCTTATTAAGAAAACCGAATTATTAAACATCATTAAAGCGGATCTTAAAAACTCAACTGATAGTTCAACCAATAGGAGTATTAAAGCTGTAATTTCAACAATTAACAGTAATGTTAAAGAAGAGAGTACTTGGAATATATTTAAAGAAGCTTTTGATAGCGCAGACAACAATTTTCTGAAGAAAGTTAAAGAAAACCACCCTTCATTAACACCAAACGATTTGAGACTTTGTGCCTATTTAAGATTGAATTTATCATCTAAAGAAATTGCACCTCTTTTAAATATATCTGTACGAAGTGTAGAAATTAAAAGATATCGTTTGCGTAAAAAAATTGATTTACCACACGAAAAAGGATTAGTTGAGTATATTTTGTCTATTTAAGCCTCTAATTTAAACCATTTCACCTATACATTTCCACAACAAAAGTAAGAATTTGATTATTAAAATAATTTAAATCATCTTATTTTTATAATTTTAAAACGTGTTTTAACAATAAATTCACAACTATACAAGTGTTTTTTTAACATGTATGTTTTTTGTTGTGGTTTTTTTCTTTTATAAATGAAAATACATCAGTATTTTTGAAATACTAATAACTATTCACAAACTTTAACTAACCATTAATTTAATCTAGTACTTTAAATGAAAAATTTTTTTTATTTACTAATTTTTTGCAGTACATTTTCTAGTTTTTCTCAAACTGAAAAAATTGCTATTCAAAAAAATGATACCGACTTTAGTATAACTATAGATGGTAAAAATTTTATTATAAATGGAATGAATTGGGATTATTTTCCAATTGGCACTAATTACTCTTACAGCTTATGGAATCAATCGGATGCTTTTATTCAACAAGCACTTGATGATGAAATGGGTTTGCTAAAAAACATGGGTGTAAATACCATACGTGTTTATTCTGGAATTCCAAAAAAATGGATTGAGTATATTCATACTAATTTTGGTATTTACACCATGTTAAACCACTCTTTTGGTAGATATGGTTTAACTATAGATGGAGTTTGGAAACCTAACACTGAATATTCTGACCCAAAAACAAAAAAACTTCTTTTAAGCGAGGTGACTCAATTGGCAAAAGAGTACAAGGATACCAAAGGATTATTATTGTTCCTTTTAGGGAATGAAAATAATTATGGCTTATTTTGGGATGGCGCTGAAACAGAAAACATACCTGTAAAAGACAGGAAATCAACTGTTAGAGCTCGCTCCATGTATAAATTATTCAATGAAGCTGTTGTTGCAATGAAAGCTATTGATGCCAATCATCCAATGGCTATTTGTAATGGTGACTTACTTTTTCTAGACATTATTGCTGCAGAATGTAAAGATGTTGATGTGTTAGGAACAAACGTTTATCGAGGCGTTTCATTTGGCGATTTATTTGAAAGAGTTAAAAAAGAATATGGAAAGCCAGTCTTATTTACTGAATTTGGGTCTGATGCTTTCAATACTACAACTAATCAAGAAGATCAAAACGCACAAGCTTTTTATCTAAAAGGCAATTGGAACGAAATATACAATAATGCTTCAGGAATGGGTAAAGCAGGAAATGCTATTGGTGGTTTTACTTTTCAATTTAGTGATGGATGGTGGAAATATGGTCAAACTTCAAATTTAGATTTACATGATAATAATGCTTCATGGTCAAATGGTGGTTACCAAAAAGATTTTATTGAAGGTGAAAATAATATGAATGAAGAATGGTTTGGTATTTGTGCTAAAGGACCAACAAATGAAAAAGGTTTTTACCAATTGTATCCAAGAGCTGCTTATTATGTTTTAAAAGAAATTCATAAATTCAATCCATTTTCAGCAAATGCTGACAAAGCAAAACTTAAAACTCTTTTTGACGAAGCCAATTTGATTGATGCCACACTTAGAGCGCGTGCGGATAAAGCGGCATTAGCTAGCAATGATGGTGGAATTTTAAAAATAAGTAATCTTAGATCTGAATTTACAACTTTTAATACGGGAGGTAGCTTAATTTCAACTCCAAAATCCGACGACCCGGATACGGCTAATTACCCAAACAAACTTGGTTTTGATCACATGCAATCTTATTTTATTGGTGTAGAAGGAAATCCGTCTGCAAATATGAAAGCAAACGTTAATTTCAATGTTTTAGGAAGAGTTGCTGAAAACCCAATTAATGAAATTTTTTATGAAAATAGAGGTAGAGCGCAATCATTTAATACTCCTAATGGACCAACAGTAGTTAGTGATTTTAACAGAGTTCAAGTATATAATGCTTCCTACAAATGGAATGCTAAGGATTTTGATTTGAAAGGTTTTTACAGAACAGGTCATTATCATTGGGGATATGAAGGTGATTTCTTTGCCTTATATTCAGAAGCAAATTATGGACCAAATTTAGATTTATATAATGGTGAAACCCTTGGTTTTGAGTTGGATGGTAAAAGAAGTCTAAAAGGTTTCAAAGCAGCATTTGGTCCACAATTATGGTGGGGAGCCAATCCAGCATATTTATTAAAATATGGAACAAAATTAGGAAAAGTTGACGCAACAGTTGTATACCATGAAGATATTAATCAAGTTGAAATTTCAGAAACTGTTTCTTCTATTGCATTTCCAGTTCCAAAAACACGAAGAGCTACCGTTCATTTTAAAACAAAGCTAGGTGCTTTTGGTTTTGATGCAGGAGGTATTTGGGGAGGACAACCATTAAATGGAAGAGAGTTTCAAATGATGGACGGCAATGTTGTTAAAGTTGATAAAATAAATAATAAGGATAATTGGGGAGGAAAAGCTAAGATTACATTTTCTAAAGGAAAATTTAATGCTTATACACAAGGAGCTATTCAAGGTCTTGTTGCTTCAGGAGGTGCTGATAACGTTCAAACATTTACAGGTTGGAGATTGAAAGATACAGGAAGTGGTAACCAAATGAATTTTTTAGCAGGTTTTACCTATAATATAAATTCAAATATACAAGTTGCACCAAATTTTTTATGGCAAAAACCAATTGTGGATGCTATGCCTAATGGAGTAGATGCCCCTGGAAGACTAAGAAATGTATTAGATGATCCATTTTTTGTAAGAGCCAATAGAGAAACAGTAGGAGGAGAATTATTAATTACTTACGATCCAACTCCTGCTACGTGGATGTATGAATGGAATAATGATATGCTTGAAGACGCAAAATTTGCATTCAGTACAGGTTTTGTGTACAGAAAATTACCTACAACAATGGATGCTGCTATAGGATTTTTATCAAACAGAACTCCTTTTGCCTTTGACAAATCTGCTCCAGCGCAAAACTTATGGGAATCAAATACTAGAATTGTCTCAAAAATTAATCCAGATTTAGGAATGATTGCAAATATCTATTTTGGAAATGGTCAAGCCAACGGAGATTCAGAAAGAACCATTAACAGAATGGGTGCTGATATTAGAATGATTTACAAAAAAGTAAAACTAGTTTCATCTCTTAAATTTAATGATTGGGGACCTTTTGATTACCACCGTGATTTTAACTTAACTTATCCACTTCAAACTCAACTAGATTTTTCAACATCTTTAGGAAAACCTAGCTGGTTTATTTTACCAGATACAAGAATTGGTATTATGGGTATATGGCGAACGTTAAATGAATATTCTCCTAGATATTCTCCAACTTTTGTTCCAGCTAATACTTATCCTGCAGTGCCTGCTTTAAGTCCAGTAGGTTTTGGAAATGGTTCAGAATGGGAAATTAGAACATATGTTCATATAAATATTGGTAAATAATTTAAAAAATTGAAAAATGAAAAATACAAAAATTAATTATTTAAGAAATTCGTTTTTATTGCTAGTAATTGTACTTGTCAATTTGAATTGTGAAAGAGATTTATCAGATGAAGCTACAGACGCTACATTTGCTAAAACAGCTGAAGTTTTTACAGATGCACCCGTAGGTATGGGTACTAATTTTTATTTTCCTTACGGACCAGATGCCAATAATCCTGTTGGTTCAAAATTTACGGCATGGTCAGTTGATAGTAACGTAAGTTACAAAGGTAACGCTTCAATGCGTTTTGATGTTCCTAATGCAACTGATCCTCAAGGAAATTATGCTGGAGGTATTTTAAGAGTAGATGGTGCTGGTAGAAATTTAACAGATTTTGATGCGCTAACTTTTTGGGCTAAAGCATCTCAAGGCGTAACAATTGGTGAGATTGGTTTTGGAGAAGATTTTTATCCTAATAAATACATAACTACCATGACTAATATTAGTTTAGGAACAGCTTGGACTAAATACATTATTCCAATTCCTAACGCTTCAAAATTATTGCAAGAAAAAGGGATGTTTAGATATTCTGCAGGTACTCAGGGTACAAATGGCGCAGGATATACATTTTGGATTGATGAATTAAAATTTGAAAAGCTAGGTACTATTTTACCATTACAAGCTTCTATAATGAACGGAAATAACATCACAAGATCTACATTTGTTGGCGTAACTTCAACAATTACAGGAGCATTAGCAACTTTTAATATGCCAAACGGCATCAATCAATCAGTAGCTATAAGTCCAGCTTTTTTAAATTTTTCATCATCAAATCCTTCAGTTGCTACTGTTAATGATGCAGGTGTTGTTACTCCAATCGCAGCTGGTACAGCAACAATTACAGCAAAATTTAATGGTCAACCAGCTACTGGAAGTTTAATAATTAATTGCACAGGTGCCTATGTTAACGCACCTATACCAACCTTGAGCCCTAATAATGTAATTTCTATATTTTCGGATACATACACCAATGTTCCGGTAAATTATTATAATGGTTACTGGCAGCCTTGGCAAACTACAGAATCTAATAATTTTTCAGTTCTAGGCGATAACGTATTGAATTATACGAACTTTAATTTTGTTGGAATTGAGTTTAGTAGTCCAACTGTGAATGCTAATAGTATGACGCATATTCATTTAGATGCTTTTATTCCTGGACCTATAGCTCCCGGAAGACAGTTAAGAGTTATAGTTGTGGATTTTGGAGCAAATGGTGTTTTTGGCGGCGGAGATGACACCCGACATTCAACAACTTTTACAGCAACAACGCCTACTGCCGTGGTATCTCAAAATTGGATCTCAATAGAAATTCCATTTTCTGCTATGCCTGGTTTGTTAAGTAGATCAAACCTTGCTCAAATTATTTTGGAAGGTGGGGACAATTCAATATTGTACGTAGATAATATATATTTTCACAATTAAATCGTAATTAAAGATGACTTCTATTAAAATAAAATACAAATTTATCATAACCACTGCCATAATTTTTTCATTAAATAGTTGTACTAAAGATGATAAACAGACTGTCGTTACTAAAAATAATTTAGTAATGAGTGATGAATTTAATGTAAATGGTGCTCCTAATCCTAATTTATGGTCTTTCAACATCGGTACAGGTAGTAATGGATGGGGAAACAACGAGTTGCAATATTATACGAATAGACCAGAAAATATTAAAGTTGAAAATGGGATGTTAAAGATTACAGCCCGAAGAGAACAATATATGGGTGAAGCGTTTACTTCTGCTCGTATAGTAACTAAGGGAAAATTTGAAACTAAGTATGGCAGAATTGAAGCAAGAATTAAATTGCCTAGAGGAAAAGGGTTATGGCCTGCTTTTTGGATGTTAGGTTCTAATTCTGATACAGCCATTTGGCCACAATGCGGAGAAATTGATATTATGGAATATTTGGGAAATAGCCCAACTAAAATATTTGGAACTGTTCATGGTCCTGGTTATTCAGGTGGAAATGCAATAACTAAAACTTACGCGTTACCAAACAGTAGGTTCGATACTGATTTTCATATTTTTGGTATAGAATGGGATGAAAATTATATTAACTTTTATGTTGATGAGGTACTTTATAATCAAATTACACCTTCAGATGTTACAGGTGACTGGGTTTTTAACAACCCATTTTACATAATCTTAAACATGGCTGTGGGAGGTAATTATCCAGGTGCTCCAAATAGTGAAACCCCATTTCCACAGGAAATGTTAGTAGATTATGTTAGAGTGTATCAATAATATTTCTTTTAATAAACAAGGATTACAATACATTTAAAGCCTAATACAACTAAGAAATACAATTGAATTCAAGCAATTATGAGCCTAAATAAGAATATATCTGACACAAATATTTTTGTAAATAGTAAAGAAAAAATAAATTTAGAATCGGTTCACATCAATAATGAAATGTTTTTTAAAATCACAAATCATGATTTGATGAGACCCTTTTTTATGAGTATCGTTAGTGATTCAAATCACTGGATGTTTATTTCAAGCAACGGCGGATTGACTGCTGGTAGAAAAAATGCTGAGTTAGCCCTTTTTCCATACTATACAGATGATAAAATAACTGAATTTGCAGATATTACAGGTAGCAAAACTATTTTTCAAATTGAAAAAAACAACGAGAAATTTATTTGGGAACCTTTCTCTGAACGCTTCAACGAAAACTACAATTTAACAAGAAATTTATATAAAAACGAATTTGGTAATAAAATTATTTTTGAAGAAATTCATAATGATTTTAATTTGACTTTCAGATACCAATGGAATTCTAGTAATTTGTTTGGTTTCGTTAAAAAATCAGAATTGATTAACGCTTCTCAAAATCATTACAACATAAATGTTTTAGACGGAATTCAAAATGTTTTACCTCAAGGTGTTAATAGCGACTTGCAAAATTCAACCAGTAATTTAGTTGATGCTTATAAAAGAAATGAACTTCACTTAGAAAGCGGTTTAGGAATTTTTGCTTTAAGCGCAATTATAGTTGATAAAGCGGAACCTAGTGAAGCATTAAAAGCAAATATTGTTTGGTCTTTAGGATTAGATAAGCCAACGCATTTACTTTCCTCACTTCAACTTTCAGCATTTAGAAAATTTCAAGACATACATCAAGAAACTGACATAAAAGGTGAAAAAGGAGCTTATTTCATTTCAACCAAACTGTTTTTAGAAAAAAACACATCAAAATCTTGGAAGATAATTGCAAATGTTAACCAAAACCAAGCGCAAGTTATTCAAATTGCCGATGCAATATCTAACGATGTAACTCTTGAAAATCAAATTATTCAAGATATCGATTTAGGTACTCAAAATCTTATTGCTCTTAACGCAACTGCTGATGGATTGCAATTTACTGCCGATAAACGTAAAGATTCGCGTCATTTTTCAAATGTTTTGTTTAACACTATGCGAGGTGGCATTTTTGATAACAATTATACGATTGAGAAAATTGATTTTGTTAATTATATCGCTAAAGCCAATAAAATTTTATTTAAAGAAGAAGAAATTTTTTTAAATAATTTACCAGAAACATTTGATTATTCATTTCTTCAACAACTGATTTTTAATCATAATAATGCTGATTTAATTCGACTTTGTACGGAATATCTTCCATTAAAGTTCAGTCGCAGACATGGCGACCCAAGTCGTCCATGGAATAAATTTTCTATAAATACAAGAAGTGAAATAGACGGATCAAAAATATTAGATTATGAAGGTAATTGGCGTGATATTTTTCAAAATTGGGAAGCATTAGCTAACGCTTATCCGGAGTTTATCGATGGAATGATTCATAAGTTTTTAAATGCGTCTACTTTTGACGGTTACAATCCATATCGTGTTACAAAAGATGGTTTTGATTGGGAAACGATAGAGGCAGACAATCCTTGGTCTTATATTGGTTATTGGGGTGATCATCAGATTATCTATTTATTAAAGTTTTTAGAATTTATAGATAATTATCAACCAGGAAAATTAAATGAATATTTTGATAAAGAATGTTTTGTTTATGCCGCAGTGCCATATAATATAAAGTCTTATAAAGAAATTCTAAAAAACCCAAAAGACACCATTGAATTTAATCATGAATGGGATGCAAAAATCAATCAACGTCGAAAAGAAAATGGAGCTGATGGTGCCTTATTAAGAGATAATAATAACGAAATTTATCATGTAAATTTAATAGAAAAATTATTGGCTACTATTTTGGCTAAAATGTCGAATTTTATTCCTGAAGCCGGTATTTGGATGAACACCCAGCGACCAGAATGGAATGATGCAAATAATGCATTAGTAGGCAATGGTGTATCAATGGTTACACTTAATTATTTAAGAAGATTTCTAAAGTTTTTTCAGCAATTATTAGATAATTCTAACCTCGAAACAATTAAAATTTCTAATGAAATGGTTGAGTTTTACCATGCTATTAGAGAATGTTTACTTTCCCAACAGCATTTATTGTCAGGTTCAATTTCAAATGAAGACAGAAAAAGAATACTTGATTCGTTAGGCCAAGCTGCTTCTGAATATCGATTTCATGTTTACAACAGCGGTTTTTGGGGTAAAAAAAGAACGCACTCTATGCAAGGTTTGAAAAATTTTACTCAAGTTAGTATTGATTTCATCGAACATTCTATAAAAGCCAACCAAAGAGAAGATCAACTTTTTCACGCCTATAATTTAATGTCTGTTGAAAATAATGGAATTTCAATTTCTTATTTACCAGAAATGCTTGAAGGTCAAGTCGCCATTTTAAGTTCTGGAATTCTTTCTGCAAAGCAATCAATTAAGGTGTTAGATGCTTTAAGAAATAGTGACTTATACAGAAAAGATCAAAATAGCTATATTTTATATCCAAATAAAGAATTACCAAAATTTTTAGAAAAAAATACGATTCCAAAGGAAAGTATAGAGAAGTCGGCTTTATTAAAGCAACTTTTAAGTGATTCTAATTTTCAATTAATTAATAAAGATATTAAAGGAAATTATCATTTTAATGGAAATTTTCATAACGCCAACGATTTAAAAATTGCATTGGAACAATTAACTTTAAATAACAACTATACAGAATTAGTACAAAAAGACTCAGTTCTTATGCTACAAATTTTTGAAGAAGTATTTAATCACAAAGCATTTACAGGTCGTTCAGGAACTTTTTATGGTTATGAAGGTTTAGGATCTATTTATTGGCATATGGTATCGAAGTTGCATTTAGCCGTTTTAGAAGTAATTAATAAAGCTATAGATGCTAACGAAGACCAAACAACAATTGATGCTTTAGTGCATCATTTTGATGAAATTGGAGCAGGAATTGGTGTTCATAAATCGCCAAAAGTGTACGGTGCTTTTCCAACCGATCCTTATTCACATACTCCTTTTGGTAAAGGCGCACAACAACCCGGAATGACAGGCCAAGTAAAAGAAGATGTCTTAGTTAGGGTAGGTGAATTTGGTGTAAAAGTAAAAGATGGAAAATTACATTTCCAACCCAACTTTCTCCAAAAAGAGTCATTTTTATCCAATGATACTGAAGCTACTTTTATAAAGGTAGATGGTTCTAAAAATCAAATGCAACTTAAGAAAAATAGCTTAGCATTTACAACCTGTCAAGTACCAGTTATTTATAAAATTCATACAACAAGTAAAATTGTTTTGAACTATAAAAATGGTGCAACAAAAACTTTTGATTCCTTAGAATTAAACCAAGAAGAAAGTAATAAAATATTCCACCGAACTAATGAAATTTCATTGGTTGAAGTGTGTTTAAACGAAAGTATTTTAAGATAATGAAACAGCTAATTTACATCATATTACTAGTTTTTTCATCATGTAAACCAATGATTACAAGTAATCTTGTTTCAAGAGAAATGACGGCGGAAAAATTATTAGGAAATCCTAAATATCAAGGCATTTGTTATGGTGGCTATCGAACCAATTCAAGAGATATAGAACCAAATGTTTCCGAAGTTAAGGAGGATTTAAAAATTTTAGCAGCTTTAGATATTAAAATAATCAGAACTTACAATCTGCATCGTGAGGAAATAGTAAATGTGCTAAAAGCCATAACCGAATTAAAAAAAGAGAATCCCAAGTTTGAAATGTATGTGATGTTAGGCGTTTGGATTGATTGTAAAAATGCTTGGACAGAAATTGCTCCAATTCATGATGAAGAAAGTGAAAGAAATGCAATTGAGATTAAAGAAGCGGTAAGATTGACCAACAAATATCCTGAAATAATTAAAATTATTTCTGTTGGAAATGAAGCAATGGTTAAATGGGCAACCAGTTATTATGTTACACCATCTATAATTTTAAAATGGGTTAATCATTTACAAGAATTAAAAAAAACAAAACAATTGCCAAAAAATCTATGGATAACTAGTTCAGACAATTATCTTTCTTGGGGAGGCGGTGATGAGCAATATCACACCGAAGATTTGAATAGATTAATAAAAGCGGTAGATTATATTTCCTTGCATTCGTATCCTATTCACGACGAACGTTATTTTCCAGAAATATGGGGAATTAAAGAAAAAGAAACAAATTTATCCGATAAAATGAAAATAGATGCTGCTATGTTGAGAGCCAGAGATTATGCTATTTCACAATATGATGGAGTTGTAAAATATATGAAATCAATTGGTGTGAATAAGCCAGTTCAAATTGGTGAAACCGGTTGGACTAACATTGATAATTTGTATTACGGAGATAAAGGTTCCAAAGCAGCCGACGAATACAAAGCTGCTCAATATTATAAATTGATGCGAGAATGGTCAAACAAAGAAAAAATTACTTGTTTTTATTTTGAAGCTTTTGATGAAAATTGGAAAGATAGTGCCAATCCTTTAGGTTCAGAAAATCATTTCGGATTGATCAATTTGAAAAACCAAGCCAAATTTGCGCTTTGGGATAAAGTTGATCAAGGAATTTTTAATGGTTTAACGCGAAATGGGAAACCAATTATAAAAACCTATAATGGAGATGAAAATGCTTTATGGCAGGATGTAAAAGTTCCAAATACTATTTTAAAGAATTAAAAAATGGTAAACAATTTGAGTAAAATAATTTGTAGAAGATTTTTGATAATAGCTAGTATTATAGCCTTGTCATTGCAAAGCTGTAAAGTAGCTACAAATTTAAATATTCAAGTTTATGAAACTTCAGAACGCGGCAATTCTCTGACAGAAGTTACGCAATTTTCAAACCAAGCCAATCCAATTGTTTTAACTATCAATCCCGATGAAAAATTTCAAACGATTACCGGTTTTGGTGGTTCATTTACAGAATCTTCAGCGTATTTATTAAACCGATTAAGTAAAAATAATCGAAACAAAATCTTAAATGCCTATTTCAGCGAAGCTGGTGCTAATTATTCTCTAACACGAACACACATTGCTTCTTGCGATTTTTCTTTGAGTAATTATACGTATGCCAAGGTTGAAAACGATAGGTCTTTGGAACATTTCACAATAGAAGACGATAAATCTGATTTAATTCCTATGATTTTAGAGGCAAAAGCGATTTCTAAAGAAGGATTTAAAATTATTTCTTCCCCTTGGTCTTCTCCACCTTGGATGAAAGACAATAAAAGTTACGTTGGAGGAAAATTATTACCTCAGTTTAACGACACTTTTGCCCTATATTTTTCTAAATATTTGAATGCGTATAAAAAGGAAGGCATTGATATATGGGGAATTACTCCAATTAATGAACCTCATGGAAACGGTAATAATTGGGAAAGTACGCTTTTTTCTCCAGAAGAAATGACGCTTTTTGTTCAAAATCATCTCGGTCCAAAATTAGAAAAAGACGGTTGGAAAGACGTAAAGATTTTGGGATATGATCAAAACAGGGCGGGTTTACCAGAATGGGTGGATGCTATGTATAAAAATGAAGCCACTTCAAAATATTTTGCCGGAACTGCCATTCATTGGTATGAAAGTACGTTCGATTATTTTGCAAAAGAACTTCAATATGCTCACAATAAAGCACCAAATAAATTCCTAATCGAAACCGAAGGCTGTATAGATTCTGAAATTCCACATTGGCAGGATGACGCTTGGTATTGGAAAAAAGAAGCTACAGATTGGGGTTGGGATTGGGCAAGTGAAAAAGACAAGCCTTTACATCCAAAATATGCTCCTGTGAATCGTTATGCAACTGATATTATTGGTTGTTTAAACAATTGGGTTGATGGCTGGGTAGATTGGAACATGGTTTTAGACCGACAAGGTGGCCCAAATTGGTTTAAAAATTGGTGTGTGGCTCCAATACTTGTTGATGATAAAAATGATGAGGTATATTTTACTCCTTTGTATTATGTAATGGCGCATTTCAGTAAATTCATGCGTCCAGGTGCCGTTAAAATTGGATGTACCCTAAACAATAAAGAAATAATTGCAACAGCGGTTAAAAATCTAGATGGTACAATTGCTATTGCTGTTTTTAATCCAACGAAAAGTATTCAAACAATTACTATTCAGTTATATAAAAAGAATAAAATGATTACAATAGATGCAAATGCGCTTCAAACGATAATTATAAAATCTAACTAATTGCCTAATTAAAAATTATACATATGTCAAATAATACAAATACCAAAGTAATGGTTCCAATGAGTCAAAAAATTGCCTTTGGATTAGGAATGCTTGCCAACCAAATGTTTCCAGCAGCTTTAGGAATATTCATGGTAGTACTAGTTGAAAACCTTGGTATGCCATCATGGATGTGGGGTGTTTTATTTTTTGTACCTAGAATTGTTGATGCTTTTTTTGATCCTATCATGGGTTTTATATCAGATAATACAAAATCAGATTGGGGAAGAAGAAGACAGTATGTTTTTGTTGGCTCCATCATTATGGGAATTTCTTTTATAATTATGTGGCAATTATACCGTGAAAATAGCGTGACTTATAACTTCATATTTTTTCTTATAATGTCACTAATTTTTCATATTGGACTCTCTATTTTTAGTGTGCCGTATGTGGCTATGGGGTATGAAATGAGTGACGATTTTCATGAACGCACCAGTATTATGGCTATTTCTCAATGGATAGGGCAGTGGGCTTGGGTTATTGCGCCATGGTTTTGGGTAATCATGTACGATCCTGCTTGGTTTCCAAATGCAGATACAGCTACAAGAACGTTAGCCATTTGGGTGGGATTAGTATTTATGCTTTTAGCGATGGTGCCTGCCATTTTTATTAAAAGCAAATCAACCAAATTTGATGACACTTTAAAACCATTAACATTTAGAAATATTGGCGGAAGTTTAAAAGAAATATTAAGTAGTTTTAAAGAAGCGTTTTCTAATAAACCATTTAGAAAACTTTGTATTGCTACCTTTTTTATTTTTAATGCTTTTAACACAGTTGCAGGTTTCACATTTTTTATAGTTGTATATTATCTGTTTAATGGAGATACTGCTGCTGCAGGAATTTGGCCAACACTTTTCGGATGTATAGGCGCATTAGCAACCACTTTTATTGTTATTCCAATTGTGGCCTGGATGTCCAAAAAAATGGAGAAAAAAACAGCATTCTTAATTTCTCAAGGAATTTCTGTATTAGGATATATATTGCTCTGGTTGCTATTTATTCCGGGTAAGCCTTACATGTTTTTATTTGCATTGCCATTTTTTTCTTTCGGAATTGGAAGTTTATTTACCCTTATGATGTCCATGACTGCAGATGTTTGCGATATGGATGAGTTAGAATCTGGAAAAAGAAGAGAAGGTATTTTTGGTGCTATTTACTGGTGGATGGTCAAGTTTGGTTTTGCAATTGCTGGATTGTTAACGGGTGTTATTATGTCTGCCGTAGCATTTAAAGCTGGTGCGCCGACCCAACCAGAAGGTGCTGTTACAGGTTTAAGATTGTTTTTCTCTGGCGTGCCAATATGTGGTACATTAATAGCTATGTATATCATGAGAAATTATGATCTTACGGAGAAAAAAGCAAACGAGATAAAAATAGAATTAGAAGAGAGAAAATTATTAGCTCAAAAACAGACTTCCAAAGTAAACGATAATCAATAAACTAAATAAATATGAAAAAAATTACACTTTTTCTGATGCTACTAATAGTATTATTTGCAACACAATTTAGTTTTGCCCAGGTTGATGTAGTTTATAATAATTTAGTTTGGTCAGATGAATTTGACGGAACTGGTGCAATTAATGCTACAAAATGGCACCATCAAATCCAAATTCCAGCTGGTGGAAATTGGTATAATGGTGAAGTACAACACTACACGAACCAACTTACAAATTCATCTGTTAATGGTGGTTTTCTAAATATTGTTGCCAAAAAAGAGCCATTCACTAGTCAAGGTGTTACAAAACAATATACTTCAGCACGATTGAATTCAAAATTCGCTTTTCTTTATGGTCGTGTGGATATTCGCGCCAAAGTTCCAACTAATCAGGGTACTTGGCCAGCCTTATGGTTGTTAGGGAAAAATATTAACGAAGATGGCGGTTTTTTTGATGCTCAATTTGGAACAACAGGTTGGCCGGCTTGTGGTGAAATTGACATTATGGAACACGGTATCACACAATCGCAACCAGCTGGTTATGTACAAAGTGCACTCCATACGCCTTCTTCTTTTGGAAATACAGTAAATCATGGGGGAACTATTGCGGCCAATCTGGGAACAGATTATCACATATATTCTATGAACTGGTCTCCTTTTCAAATTACTTTTTTATTGGACGGTGTGGCTTTTTATACCTATAATCCTGCAGTTAAAACACCAAGTAATTGGCCTTTTAACGCTGAGCAATATTTATTATTAAATATAGCTATGGGTGGCGTAGCAGGAACTATTCCTTCTAATTTTACTCAAGCGGCTATGGTTGTTGATTATGTTAGAGTATATCAAAATACTACGGTTGACAACCAACCCCCAACTAATTTCACAGCCACTATTGGCGCAGTAACTAGCTCAACTATTGAATTGCTATTGAACGGTAACGACAATTCAGGCAATGTTTCTTATAGTATAAATTATAGCGGTGGTACAATAAATACCGCTAGTCCTTCTGGAGTTCAAAAATCTGTAGTGGTGCCCAACTTAAACCCAAATACAAATTATGTTTTTTCAATATCAGCAAGTGATTTATCTGGAAATAATTTTATATCAAATCCAATTGTTATAAATGCCACCACAACTAGTGTTACGGGTTGCTTCGGTACTAGTAATTTAGCACAAATTGGTTCTTTTTCTACAGGATATACTTATGCTTTTGAAACGTTAGGAACCAGTGTTAAAATCACTTACGGCTTATTAGACATTGATAAAGTTGGAGTAGTGGCTTTTCTGTGGCGACAAAATCCATTTGGTGAAACTCAAATGACAAATGTATCAGGTAATATATTTACACATACAATTACAGGACAAACTATCGGTAGCACTATAATTTATGGTGTTAAGTTTGCTTATTCTGGAGGAATGTCAGTTACAAATTATTATTCCTATGTTGTGGGAAGTAATTGTGCTTTAGAAGTGGCGTCAATTCAACAGCCAATAGAATTTTCGTTCATGAATCCCGTAGAAGACTTTATAAATATAAATTCTGATGCTGAAATTGACAAAGTTGAAGTATATAATATGACAGGGGTTTTAGTTTTAGAAACCAAAACGGATACGAAACACATTGATATTAAAAATCTATCAAAAGGGATTTATTTACTTGCTGTTTACTCTGGAGACAATAAAAGTGTTAAAAAAATGATTGTTAAATAATTCAGTTTTAAATTTATTTATAAACTAATATAATACCTCACCAAAATCTTTTTTTTGAGGTATTTTGCTTTATATTCCCTATTTAATAACAATAAAGTAGTTAATTTTTTAAATATTATTTGGTATTTAAAAATATTTAACTTTATATTTGCTTATAATTAACCACTAAAACCTATTTGCTTATAACATAAAAATACTTTTTCAAAAATTTTAGTTCCAAATCTAAAAGGTATAATTATGGCAAATATGGTACAAACTCCAGACGCAATTTTATTGCAAAACTACATTAGTGGAGATGAAGCAGCATTACAAATTTTAATTCAAAGACACCAGTCTAAAATTTTTGGATTTATTTATTCTAAAATTCCAGACCGTTCGGTTTGCGATGACATTTTTCAAGATACGTTTATTAAAGTAATTAAAACCCTAAGAACCAAAGGCTATAATGAAGAAGGTAAATTTTTACCTTGGGTAATGCGTATCGCTTCTAATTTAGTCATTGATTATTTTAGGCACAATAAAAAAATGCCCTATCAGCGTGAAACGGAAGAATATAGTATTTTTGATTATATGACCGATTCTAGTTTGTCAATTGAAAACCAACTTATTGAAAACCAAGTCACCATAGACGTTAGAAAAATCTTAGAACAATTGCCAGAAGATCAAAAAGAGGTGATAAAGATGCGTTTTTATGAAGATTTAAGTTTTAAAGAAATTTCTGAAATTACAGGTGTTAGTATAAACACCGCCCTAGGTAGAATGAGATATGCAGTTATCAACTTGAGAAAAATTGTAGAGAAAAATAATATTAACTTAACAAATTAATCATTTCATACAATATTGCATTGTGTTTTTGCGTTATCCTATAAATAAACAATTAATTTCGTATATGGGGAAACTTTACGCTAAAAAAAGACAATCAATTAAAGAAATGAAACCCAGTAAAAGTGCAGTTAGTTTTATATTGAGTTATTCGCAGGCAATGAAAATGATAAAAGTAGGTACACTTACTTTTGAAAACATTGTAAATTGATTAAAAATGCTTCGGAAACTATTTCGAAGCATTTTTTTTATTGTAGTCTTTTAAAACTGTTTTTCGTCCAATAGTTTTAGTTATGATATCTTTTTCTAAATCCCAACCTCTTGCAGGTGAGTATTCTCTGCCATACCAAATAATTTGCAAGTGCAATTCGTTCCAAGTTGCTATCGGAAAAATGGCTTTAGCATCTTTTTCTGTTTGTACCACATTTTTTCCTGAAGTCAAATTCCAACGGTAAAGCAAACGGTGAATGTGTGTATCTACAGGAAATGCTGGCACTCCAAATGCCTGACTCATCACAACGCTAGCCGTTTTGTGTCCCACTGCTGGCAAAGCTTCTAACGCCTCAAAACTTTGCGGCACTTCACCATTGTATTTATCTAATAGGATGTGCGATAAACCATGAATTCCCTTCGATTTCATAGGCGACAAACCACAAGGGCGAATAATTTCCTTAATCTCTTCCACACTCATTTTAATCATATCATGTGGATTATCTGCTTTGGCAAATAACAACGGCGTAATTTGATTGACCCGAACATCAGTACATTGTGCCGAAAGCAATACCGCAATTAATAAAGTATATGGGTCTTTATGGTCTAAAGGAATCGGAATTTCAGGATATAAATCGTTTAACGTATTTATAACAAATGTTGCACGCTCTTTTTTAGTCATTTTTGTATATTTGATTTTGTAAAGTTAATCAATAGCAATAACAATATCAAAAATCAATATCAATTATAAAAAAACATTAACCTTTAACCCAACACCCAAAAAAATGACACATTTAAAAGTAGGCGATAAAGCGCCAAGTTTCTCAGGAACCGACCAAAACGGCAAACAACATACTTTAGCTGCATATAAAGGAAAAAAATTAGTAGTATTCTTTTATCCGAAAGCGAATACGCCTGGATGCACAGCTGAAGCTTGTGACTTACGAGACAACTACGAGCGCTTTCAAGCCAATAATTACGAATTGATAGGCGTGAGTGCCGATAGTGCCAAAGCCCAAAAGAAATTTGAAGAAAAATATAGTTTTCCGTTTGCTTTATTGGCAGATGAAGACAAATCCGTAATTGAAGCTTTTGGCGTTTGGGGACCAAAAAAATTCATGGGAAAAGAGTATGATGGTATTCATAGAACCACGTTTGTAATTGATGAAAATGGTATTATTGCCAATATCATATCAGATGTAAAAACAAAAGCACATACTAGTCAGATTTTAGAGTAAATAAAAAGGGTTTTCATGGTATTTGAAAACCCTTTTTTTCTAATAAAGTTAAATTAATTTGATTTGACTTAAATTTTAGTTATGAGGAAAGGAATTTCATCTTGCCTGTACTCTCCATATCTTCTGTAAAATTTTCCGTCTGGTAATATAATTATATAATTACCACAATAAGTTGCGTTTTCAAAAAGTAATTTTCTTATTATGCCATTTTTGTCTTCCACTACATTTTTCTTTTTGTAAACGTACATTTTTTCGGTTACAAAAAATTGTGTTATATTTTTGTTTTTCTTAAGATACCTGTTGTAAGAATAATCGCTAGTATAATGATCTATGCAAGAACTATTTGGTATTTGAACTGGATTTATATAAAAATTAATAATTATTATACTAGAATCTTCAATTTTAACGCCGGTTAACTCAAATAATTCAGCTACAATTTCGGTTCTTACATTCTCCTTTAAATTTTCATCAAAAAAGTTTTGAGAATAAAAATTCAAACTAAAAAGCAGGAATGTAGCAAAGATGATTTTCTTCATATTTTTTGAATTTTAGGTTGAATTAAATTGTAATTTTTAATCTCATTATCATGCAGAACCTCTTGTCATGCAGAACTTGTTTCAGCATCTCTATAAAACCTGAAACAAGTTCAGGTTGACAAACTTTGTGTTTTAACAACGGTTATTTTTATTAAACACACGTTTAAAAATCACTTTATTATCTTTCGAAATTTGGTCGGCAGATAGAATCAAATAAGGATGATTGTGCGAAAATCCTGCGTTTCGACATCTTATCATTATTTTGTCGTTTACTTGTAGGCTTTTTAGTTGCTCAAATTCCTTTGGAATAAATTGCATCATATAGGTTTCGCCCTCAATTTCTACGATAATCCATTTTGGACTAGCTGATTGTACATTTTTACGCTGAAAAGTAACAGAAGTAACCACCGCTTCCATATCACTAAAATCTTTAAAGTGCTTTTTTATTTTTTCATAACTAGCGTCTATTTTTTTACCTTCTTTTGACGCTTCCCATTTTTTGTATTGAATACCATCTGGGCTAGTTTCCCATTTTTTTCTTGCCGCTTTCATTTCTTCAGCATTAAGAGGCTTTTGAATTGCTTTTTTAGCTGGTTCTTTTTTACTATCGTTGTTTGTAACAAATACGCTACTCACTACTACCGCTACTAAAAGCAAGGTAAATATATTTTTTTTCATCTGAGTCATAGTGTGAATTTTAGTTTTGTATTCTTTTTTTGAATTGTCCCTGTGGTTTAAATCCTAAATAACCAATAGCAACAAATAAAGTAAAAATTTTGGATGATCCAAAACATATAATTATAAAAAAATCTTAAAAATTAGTTACAAAATACCATACCATAATGGATATTGAGGATTTCGAAGCCATCTTATTCACAGTCAAGCCACTATTTTCCTAAATTTTTATATGACTTTTCTAATTTTGTTAGTAACGCGTCATTAACATCAATCTGAAGATCTAAGATATCTAACAATCTAACTAGGCTAACAATCTAATTCACCACCGCATTAATCTTCTGCCAAAGCACTTCATCAAAATTAGATAAGGCTAAGTTGCTACTGTCTGCTGCATCGCCCATGCGTATGATGACTAATTTACGGCTGGGAACTACGTAAATTTTTTGGTCGTTTTTGCCTAATGCGCAATACATATCTGCTGGTGCGGTAGATATAATGCTACCATTAAATTGTAATTGACTTTGCGGAAGACGAAAACTGCTTTTTCCGTTTAGCCACCACAAATAGCCGTACGCTAAATTAATGGGTTGAGAAGTTGTAGTGGCAGCATTTAAATAATTTGAATTAATAATTTGTGTACCATTCCAATTGCCATTTGCCAAAGCCAGTAAGCCAAAACGTGCCATACTTCGGCTATTGCTCCAATACACACTTAATGCCGTTGGATCGGTTACCCAAGCGCCTGTCATCCCAATTGGGTTGCGTAATTTGTTGTTAAAATAGTTGTCCCACGTTTGGTTAGTGGCAGTGGCTACTACATCTTGTAATTTTACATATACATTATGGTAGGCCCATCTGTTGCCCGCATCGGCTACGTATTGTAAATTATTAGGTGTAACAGTATCGCCTAAGGCATCATTTAGCCCAGAATTCATACTTAATAAATTTTTGCAAGTAATTAAGTTTTCCTTAGCTATTGGGGCGCTTGTCCAGCCTATTCCTATATAATCTGATACCTTGTTGTTAATGTTTAAAAAGCCCTCTTGTGCAGCTATTCCTGTAACTGTTGCGGTTAATGTTTTTCCTGCACTTGCCCAATACCATGGCGAAGTAGCAGTGTGACCGTTGTAATAATTTTCTAAAACTATTTTACCGTTGTGTAAAACAATAAAACTTTTGGTGTTTTTTTCGGTTAAGTAGGTGTTAAGTGCTGCAATATTTGCAGTGTTCCAACCTATGCTTTCAGGTGTTTTGGTTTCCCAAGTGCCTGTATTTGGCGGAAAATAAATAGGTTCCACAGGTGGAATAGGAGTTGAATTTGGTGCAGGATTTTCGTCGCTATTGCTACAAGAAATAAAAAAAGTTATAAAGCTAATTAGAAGGATTTTGTTTCTCATACTATATTTTTTTGATTGCTAACTGTAGATAAATTTAAGTTTAGACTTTCAGAATTGGTAAAGGTTTAATTAATTATATTATTTTCCCTCATACCCAACACCCTTATACTTAAACCCTTTTCGCTTCTTCCCAAAACACATCCATTTCTGCCAAAGTCATATCGGAGAGTGATTTGCCTAATTCGGTAGCTTTACTTTCTAAATATTGAAAGCGTTTGATGAACTTTTTGTTGGTGCGTTCTAAAGCGTCTTCTGGGTTGATGTTTAAAAAACGTGCGTAATTAATCATTGAGAATAAAACATCGCCAAATTCGGCTTCCATTTTATCCTGATTTTTAGCGGCTATTTCGACTTGTAATTCGGCAATTTCTTCTTGTACTTTTTCCCAAACTTGATGGGTTTCTTCCCAATCAAATCCTACGGCTTTTACTTTGTCTTGTATTCTGCTAGCTTTTACTAAAGCAGGTAAACTTTTCGGAACGCCTTCTAAAACCGAGGTTCTACCTTCTTTTAATTTTAGTTTTTCCCAATTTTGTTTTACTTGTTCTTCGTTTTCTACCACCACATCCCCATAAATATGCGGATGGCGGTCAATTAACTTATCGCAAATGCTATTGGCCACATCGGCAATGTCAAAATCATTTGTTTCCGAACCTATTTTTGCATAAAACACAATATGTAGCAATAAATCGCCGAGTTCTTTTTTAATTTCAGGCATATCACGGTCTAAAATTGCATCACCTAATTCATACGTTTCCTCAATGGTAAGATGACGCAAGCTCTCTAAGGTTTGCTTTTTATCCCACGGACATTTTTCACGTAAATCGTCCATGATATCTAATAATCTTTCAAAGGCTTGTAGTTGTTTTGCTCGGATATTCATGTTTAGATTTGTTAGATTTTTAGACTTGTTAGACTTGTTAAATATTTAGACTTTTTAGACTTTTCCGTTCACCCTTTTGTCAAAGATAAAAAAAAATCCCACACTAATAAAGCATGGGATGTATTGTATATTTTTAACTGAATAATTTTATTCTGGAGTTTCGTCTTTTACTTCTGTATTTAAAGCATCTAAAGTAACATAGCCCTTAGGTTGTAAAAGGTTGTACCAATTGAATATTTTTTTAATATCCGAAGTATACACTCTGTCTTCGTCATATTCTGGTAAAATTTCACGGAAATAGCTTTTTAATTTATCGTCTGTTTCTTTGTGTGAAATGGTTGCTTCTCCGTTTTCTTTTGTAGCTATTGATTTAAAAATATCAATTAATTTTATTTCATCGGTGTAAGTGAATACGGCAATCTCAGATAATAAACTAACATTACTTCTTAATCCGACAGTTATTTTTTTACCATCTAATAAAGCTTCAGCTACAAATCCAGAACGGGTTTGTACTTTTAATTCGTATAGTCCTGGTTTCCCAGAAATGGCTAATATTTTTTGAAAACTCATGGGTTATAATTTAAATGTGAGCAAATATATATTTTAATAAATGAATTTCCAATTTGAAAATCCAAAATAAAACATAAAATTTTAACGGCTATTTTATTTGATTTTTAAGTTGGCAAATTTCATTCTATAATCAGGTCTGGCTTTGCCTTCCATTATGTTTTGAAGTTTTTTTCCTACTAATTTTTTCTTTAGCATAGAAAGGTGGTCGGTGAATAAAACGCCCTCAATATGATCGTATTCATGCTGAATAACGCGAGCTATTAAACCGCCATACGTTTCAGTTTTTTTCACAAAATTTTCGTCAAAATATTCTATAGTTATGGTTTCATGTCGTAAAACATCTTCCCGCACATCAGGAATACTCAAACAACCTTCATTGAAACCCCAAATCTCACCTTCTTCTTTTACAATTTTAGCATTAATAAAGGTTTGTTTAAAATCTTTTAATGCTACTACTTCTGTTTCTGAAATGTCTTCGCTATCCGCAAAAGGTGTAGTGTCAATTACAAATATGCGTATTGCCATACCAACTTGAGGAGCTGCTAAACCCACGCCATAAGCATTATACATGGTTTCATACATGTTACTTAAGGTTTCTGTTAAGTTTGGATATTGTGGTGTAATGTCTTCGCAAACTTTTCTTAAAACAGCTTCGCCATATCCGTATATTGGTAAAATCATCGTTTCTTTTTTTGCAAAATTAGCAAATTTTCTTTTATTCTTACTTATTAATTTTTGAAACCCTTTATAACGTAATTATACAACAAATAAAAAACATAATAACAAAGCCGCTAAGCAATAATATTCGTATATTTGTGTTATATATGTAAAACATTAAACAATTCTTAAAATTCATGAAAAAAGTAATTCTATTTGCGTTTATATTTTCAGCTACATTGTCTTTTTCTCAAAATTGGACCACATCTTTAGAGGCTGCCAAAACGGTAGCAGCGTCTTCAAATAAAAATATTCTTTTGGTCTTCTCTGGATCAGATTGGTGTGCACCTTGCATTAAATTAGATAGAACCATTTTTCAAACAGAAGTTTTTAAAGCAGAAGCGGCACAAAAATGGGTTTTAGTAAAAGCCGATTTTCCAAAGAAAAAAGGAAACTTACTTTCGGTAGAACTTACAGATAGCAATAAAAAATTAGCTGAAAAATACAATAAAGAAGGTAATTTTCCATTGGTAGTTTTGTTAGATAACACTGGAAAAATAATAGGTATGTTAGGTTATAAAAATGTAACACCTGAAGCATATATTCAACTCATAAATAATTTGATCAAATAATGAAGTTTAGGTTTTCTCTTCTGGTTTTATTGTTTTCGGTGTTTGCTTTTTCGCAAATTACGCATAAAAGAAAGTATGCTTTGTTAGGAAGTCCTTTTGAAATTACTGTGGTTGCAAAAGATACTGTTGAGGGCAATAAATACGCTGCTTTAGCTGTAGCCGAAGTAAAACGAATTGAGAATTTAATTTCAGATTGGATTCCAACTACACCCATTTCGCAGGTAAATCAAAATTCGGGTATTCAGCCAATAAAAGTTAACGATGAAGTTTTTGAATTAGTGGAACGTGCCATTAAAATTTCTAAATTAACAGATGGTGCTTTCGATATTTCTTATGCCTCAATGGATAAAATTTGGAAGTTTGATGGGTCGATGAAGGAAATGCCTTCACCTGAAGCGATTAAAAAATCAGTGGAACGAATTGGCTACGAAAAAATAATTTTAGATTCCAAGAACAAAACGATATTTCTAAAAGATGTCGGTATGAAATTAGGACTTGGCGGTATTGGTCAGGGTTATATTGCTGATAAAGTTAAAGCTGTTTTACAAGGCAAAGGTTGTACTGCTGGAATAGTAAATGTTTCCGGGGATATAAACACTTGGGGCAGTCAAACCGATGGCAAACCTTGGACGGTTGGTGTGGTAAATCCTGTAAATAAAAATAAAGTTTTTGCCACTTTTCCATTAATAGATAGTGCTGTAGAAACCTCTGGAAGTTATGAAAAATATGTAACGTTTAACAACATTCGCTATTCGCACATAATAGATCCTCGCACAGGATATCCAGCAACAGGCGTAATAAGCGTTTCAGTATTTGCCAAACAAACAGAAATTGCTGATGCGTTGGCAACAGGTGTTTTCGTAATGGGTGTTGAAGTGGGTTTGGATTTAATCAATCAACTAAAAGGCATTGAATGCATTATTGTGGATGACAAAGGTAAAATTTTTACTTCAAAAGGAATTGATATTGAAAAATACGAATAAAAGCATTCCTTAATTGGTTTGTAAATAAATAAAATATGAGAAAGTTATTAAAATTAGCCGTGTTACTTTTGGTGTTCCAATCGTGTAATTCGGTTAGAGAGTACGAAAAAGAAAAAATCAACGATGTTGACATGAAATTATCTGCTCGTGCTTCAGAACGATACGAAACGTCTTTTCAAGTGTATCGTGAAGCTGCTGCAGGTGCCAATGGTGGAAAATCTGGTGGTGGTTGCGGTTGTAATTAATATATAAAGATGAGAAAAACAGTATTCGCCCTAAGTTTATGTACACTATTGTCGTATGCGCAAGTTAAAAAAGATACAATTGTTGTTTTTAAAAAGCGTGTTTTAGAAACAACAGAAATTGACTTTTTATCTAGTTATTACAAACAAGATGGAACACATTCGTCTGTTGGAGGTGGAATTGGTTCTGAAAAATTAACCAATGCCACAGCAAACATTGTAATTGCTATGCCTTTAAATGACGATGATGTTTTAACCATTGATAGTGGTATTTCTGCTTATACATCCGCTTCCTCAAGTAATATCAACCCTTTTAATGCTTCTGGTGCTTCCAGAGGTGGTGGTGGAGATGATGATGATAGAGTAGCCGCTGCTGCATTGGCAACAGGTCCAACAGGTTCGCCATGGCAAGCGTCTTCTGGTGCTTCACAAAGTGATGTGTTGGCTGCCATAAATGCCAATTACAGTCATAGTAGCGATGATAGAAATTTTATTTGGAATGCCGATGTGGCTTTTTCAAATGAATACGATTATACTTCAATTGGTTTTGGAGGTGGTATCTCTAAATTATTTAATGATAAAAATTCAGAAGTATCTTTAAAAGTCAATGCTTATTTAGACCAATGGCGTCCTATTTATCCAACGGAATTGAGTGAGTTTGGAAAATACGGTTCTGGTTTTCAAAGCAATGGTTATTTTGCAGGTGTTACGGTATATAATCAAAGCGGTGCTGTTTCTTCGGGTTATTTGCCAAATACATTTACAAAATGGAGTGCTGTTGGCAGAAACTCGTATTCGGCATCTGTTGGTTTTTCTCAAGTATTAACAAAAAAGTTTCAAGTTTCAGTGTTTTTTGACCTGTTACAACAAGATGGGATGTTATCCACACCATACCATAGAGTCTATTTTGCAGATAAACCCAATTATTATATTGGAAACCCTGCTAGTATTTCAAATTACGAAAACCCTTCAAATAGCGATGTATATCGTTTGGCGGATGATATTGAACGTTTACCAAATACGCGGTTTAAATTACCAATTGGGGCTCGATTAAATTATTATTTAAACGAAACCGTTGTTTTTAGAACGTATTACCGTTATTATTCTGACGATTGGGACATACAAGCACATACTGCTTCAATTGAAATTCCAGTTAAAGTAACTGATAAATTTACAATTTTTCCAATGTATAGATATTATACACAGTTGCAATCTAAATATTTTGCTCCTTTTGAACAACATCTTTCTACGGAAAAATTCTATACTTCAGATTATGATTTGTCAACGTTTAACGCCAATCAATACGGTGGTGGGTTTACGTATACCGACATATTTACCGCAGCAAAAATATGGAAATTCGGTTTAAAAAACATCGACTTCAGATTCAATCATTACCAAAGAACTGATGGTTTGCATGCAGATATTGCTACGATTGCATTTAAATTTGTAAATCAGTAAATATTATTCATTAGCGCCACCAACATCACTATTATCTAATTTAATTGGGTATTTAGGATTGAATAAGACAATAAACTTCTTAGTTTTATAGGTATTATATGTCATTTTGTTAGACAAAGCAATAATCGTAACCGTATCTGTTTTTTGGGTAATATACGATGAGGTATTGCCATGCCACCATCCGTTATGATACGTTAATGTTGGTGCCTCAGGCCATTCACGTAAACGAATACCCAATCCGTAATTTTTTTCTCCTTTCGATTCGTAACTGTATCCTTTAAATATTTCTTTCTTTAGTTTTTTACTAAAAAAATTATCAGAATACGTAGCCAAGTCAAATTTTAATAAATCCCTTGCGGTAGAATAAATATTTTTATCGCCATACACCAAATCCAAATGGTCAAAAGCCAAACGCAAATGGTTAGATTTGTAGGTTTGACTTACCGTATCGTGGTGTTTTTCGTAATCAAAAACAAACGAATTTTTCATTCCTAATGGTTTAAAAAGAAGTTCGTTCATAGCTTCATGATACCGCATTCCTGAAACTTTTTCAATGATTAACGCTAATAACGAATAGTTGGTATTACAATAGGCAAATCGTGTTCCAGGTTTACTTTCCAAATGAATTTTCCCAGAATTTATAAGTTTTAAAATATCTTGATTGGTAATGCGTTTCGAGCGGTCCCATTTTACATCACGCTCAATAAAATATCCGTAATGACGCAATCCGCTTCTGTGATTTAGTAACATTCTGACTGTAATGTCTTTATAATAAAAACCATCTAAGTATTCGGAAACTTTATCATCTAAACCAATTTTTTCTTGGTCAACCATTCTTAAAATTACAGCTGCCGTTAATACTTTACTTACAGAAGCGATATGAATGGGTTTGTTTTTTCCGTTTTTATCGTTTTTTTCTTTGTAAGCAAAGCCTTCATAATCTTCGAATAAAATTTTTCCGTTTTTGGCTACTAAAAACTGACCGTAAAAATCACCTTTGTTAATTAATTTATTGTACTGGTAACTAATTTCGTTTTTCTGTTTCTCGCAATACGCGGGATCTAACTCGTTGAATGCTACAAAAAAGTCGCTTTTTTCATGTTGCGTGCCATTATTTTTTGAAAATTCAGATGCTTTGTCTTTGCAAGATATTATGAATAAAGTAAGGCATAAAAGGGAAAGGCGTATTCTCATTATTTTCGGATTTCTATAGTTGGATTTTGTTCGATTAACTGCTCAATAAATTGGTCTCTATTATTTGGTGAAATAAATATGTCATCGTATTTGTGATAAACAATTTCAATGCCTCTTTGATGAAAGCCCGGTTTGTAAAAATTTGTTTTAATTATTGAATTGGAATATTTTATGGTTCTAATTTCTGAAATTTTAATTTTTGTTTTGTAAAAAAACATAGAAACAACCAATAGGTTTTCTTGAATTTCGTAATAGGTAGTGAAAAATGTAACCGTAATTAATACACTTAAAAGCGAAATTAGAAAACCAATGGGCGCCAAAACCATTTCAATAGCATCTCCAGATAAAAAGGCAATAAGTGATACTAGTACTGCAGGAAATAGGGGTATAAAAAAATTAATTTTACTAAAGTCCGATTTGTATTTCATGTATTGTTTTGCTGTTTTTTTAAAACAAATTACTTTCTCAAAATATTAATTAAGTACGATTTTATAAAAATGTCATCTGCTTTTGCAAATTAAAGTAATTTTGAAGTATTTTTGATAAAAAATATTCAAAATGTCAACTATCAATTGGAAAATCGTAAAAGAGTTCGAAGATATCACGTATAAAAAATGTGATGGTGTGGCGCGTATTGCCTTCAACAGACCTGATGTGCGCAATGCTTTCCGTCCAAAAACAACTGCCGAATTATTAGATGCTTTTAAAGATGCGCAGGAAGATACTTCTATTGGAGTAGTACTTTTATCCGCCGAAGGACCGTCTATTAAAGATGGAATTTGGAGTTTTTGCAGTGGTGGCGATCAAAAAGCAAGAGGCAAGCAAGGGTATGTAGGCGAAGACGGCTATCACCGATTAAATATTTTAGAAGTACAACGTTTAATTCGTTTTATGCCAAAAGCAGTAATTGCTGTTGTTCCAGGTTGGGCTGTTGGTGGCGGACACAGTCTACACGTGGTATGCGATTTAACTTTAGCGAGTAAAGAACACGCCATTTTTAAACAAACCGATGCCGATGTTACTAGTTTTGATGGCGGCTATGGTTCAGCATATTTGGCCAAAATGGTAGGTCAGAAAAAAGCCAGAGAAATTTTCTTTTTAGGAAGAAATTACTCGGCACAAGAAGCTTTTGAAATGGGCATGGTAAATGCTGTAATTCCTCATGATGAATTAGAATCAACTGCTTTTGAATGGGCACAAGAAATATTAGAAAAATCGCCAATGTCTATCAGAATGTTAAAATTCGCAATGAATTTAACCGATGATGGTATGGTGGGCCAACAAGTTTTTGCTGGTGAAGCCACACGGTTGGCATACATGAGCGAAGAAGCTGTAGAGGGCAGAAACGCTTTTTTAGAAAAAAGAAAACCTAATTTTGAGAAAAAGTACATTCCTTAAATAGGGTGTAGGGTAAAGGGTAAAAGGTAAAAGGTTTAGGGTAAAAGTAAAAAGTAAAAAGTAAAAAGTAATCACAAATAAAAAACTTCTTTTAGCTTTGAGTATTTCAATACTATTGTATTGGTTACTTTGCAACACAATTGATGTATATAAATTTGCCGTTTTAGGTGTGTTTTATGAAATTCTTTGGCTGCCTATGTTAATTTTGTTTATTATTTTACCAATACTAAATACCTACACAATATTCAAAAACAAAAATAATTTGATTCCATATTTTAGTTTGGCATTAAATGTAATCACAATAGTAATCGTTTTCTTAGTTTAATGAAAAACACAATACAACCTTGGATTCAAGCGGCGCGCTTACGAACGTTACCCCTATCTATTTCTGGAATTTTGGTAGGAAGTGCGTATGCGTATTACCAACATACATTTGAATGGATCATCTTTGTATTGGCATTATGCACCACATTGTCTTTTCAAATACTATCTAATTTTGCTAATGATTATGGCGATGGCATAAAAGGAACTGATGCCAATAGAATTGGCGAAAAACGTTTAGTTGCTTCGGGAGAAATTACTTCAAATCAAATGAAAAGTGCTATAATTATCAATGCTATTATTGCCTTTTTTTTAGCACTGGCTTTAATTTATTTTGCTTTCGGGCAAGAAAATTTTGTGTATTCGGTTACTTTTTTGGTTTTAGGTTTGGCTTCTATTGCCGCAGCCATAAAATATACCGTTGGCAATAACGCTTATGGCTACAGTGGTTTTGGGGATGTTTTTGTTTTTGTATTTTTTGGATTGGTAGCCGTTATTGGAAGTAATTTCTTATACTCGAAAAGTTTAGATATTATATTACTTCTTCCTGCCACAGCTATTGGAATGTTGAGCACCGCAGTTTTAAACTTAAACAACATGCGCGATATTGAGAATGACAGCATTGCTAATAAAAATACGTTAGTAGTAAAATTTGGATTGAAATGGGCAAAACAATACCAACACTTTCTAATCATTGTTCCGTTTTTATGTTTGTTCGTTTTTTCAATTGGAGTAAAAACAAAAATATTTTTAAGCATTTTTGTTTTCATTTTCTTATTAAAACATTTAGAAAAAGTAAGAAAATCAACAACTCCTGAAGAATTTGATCCTGAATTGAAAAAAGTAGCATTAGGAACATTTGTCTTAAGTATATTAATATGGATTAGCTTTTTTATCAATAAATATTAATAACAATTTTTCACTATTTAAAACGAGCAATTCCAATTTTAAATAAAACCTATCTTACTAAATGTTTTAAAATAAATTAAATGAAAAAAATATTCTTATTTCTTCTTATTACTCAAATTTCTTTCGCTCAGAAAGATGGTTTTTGGGATAAAGAACGCGCTTTTACTAAAGAAATCAAACTTTCATCAGGTAACCGAACGTTAGTAAAAATTGACGATTTACCCGAGGGTGCCTCTGAATTTGTATTCCGAATTTTATTAATTGATGAAAACGGAAAAATCACTACAAGTTTAGCATCTATTCTAAAAGCCATACCAGATCCTACAGGTATTAGTCAGGGCACAGCAGGCGCTATTGTATTAACCAATTCGCTTTCAGGTGATGATACTTGCGTCTATGGGATTTACACGTCTGAAAAGGCCGGAAATCAGTTTTTAAAAGACGGAAAGTTAGAAACGGCTTGTTATTTTAAAAAAGAACCTGTAAATAAAGACAGTAAAGTGATTTCCATTAAAAATACCAACTGTTTTGAAAACGCACCCTCTATTTGGTTTGCTTTTGAAAATAAAAATTGGGTATTCAGCACTAAAATAGTTTTGGAAGTGGTTTCTTGGGTCGACTATTCTGCTAGCAGAGGTTGGAATTTAGAAACAAAAAAAGAAATAGTTACACTTGGAAAAAAATTAGATTGGTATAAAAAATCACCAAAAGACGCCGTTTTTTTAGCCCAATTTATAGCAAGTTTTACAGAAAAATTCAA
This sequence comes from uncultured Flavobacterium sp., assembly GCA_964402375.1. Lineage (GTDB taxonomy): Bacteria > Bacteroidota > Bacteroidia > Flavobacteriales > Flavobacteriaceae > Flavobacterium. Next base: position 47,135 of record CAYOCC010000001.1, read on the forward strand.
GTATTCAGAATACAAACAATTGGTAGCTGTTGAGAAATTTAAAGCAGTTGCTGAGGTACAAGAAATAGCTTTACAAAAAACCAATCAATTTGATTTGTATTTAAATACAATACGAATAGAAGCCCTTCAGTTAAATAAAAATAAAAAAGTAGATGAAGCCATTTCAAAAATTCAAGACGAAATTATTTTTAAAAACGCCGCCAAACATATTGATTACGGTTTGTTAGGAAGTTTTTACTTGTCGTCTAAGCAGTTTGAAAAGGCAGAATTAAACCTAGAAAAAGCAATTTTATTAGACAAAACAGATTTAACGCATAGATTGAATTTGTCTTATGTGTATTTATTTACAGACCGCGTTTCGGAAGCAAAAGACATTCATAGTCAATACAAAATGCAAAATATTACCTCAAATGTAAGTTGGGTAAATCAAACTAAATCTGATTTTTCTGATTTTGAAAAGAATGGCTTTACTACTGATAATTTTAAAAAAATATTAAGAATAATTGAATAAAAATTAATAACAAAGTTCCCAATTCAAAAGCGTTTTTGTTAAATTTGGAATTGGGAATTTTTTAAATTGGAATTTTAAATGCACGCTACCTACAAAAAATACATACTTAATTTTAAACGTCCAAGTGGCACTTCTCGTGACATAATGACGGAAAAGGAAACTTGGTTTTTACTATTGGAAGAAAATGGTAAAATTGGAGTAGGTGAGTGCGGATTGTTGCGAGGATTATCAATTGATGACCGACCAGATTATGAAGAAAAATTACTTTGGGTGTGTGAAAACATCCATTTTGGTAAAGATAAATTATGGGACAGTTTACTTGAATTTCCTTCCATTCAATTTGGTGTAGAAATAGCATTTTTATCTTTACAAGCAGTTTCTACATTTGAATTATTTCCTTCTGATTTTACCCAATCAAAAGATTCAATTTTAATTAACGGATTGGTTTGGATGGGTGAGGAAGTTTTTATGAAACAACAAATTGAAGAAAAATTAGTGGAAGGTTTTACCTGTATAAAATTAAAAATTGGGGCTATAGATTTTGAAAAAGAATTGGGATTATTGCGATTTATTCGTCAAAATTTTGATGCAAAAACCATTGAAATTCGAGTAGATGCAAACGGAGCTTTTACTTCAAATGAAGCTTTAATAAAATTAAATCAATTATCTGAATTTGAACTACATAGCATAGAGCAGCCTATTCAAAAAAACAATACTGACAAGATGTCAGAGCTATGCAAAATCACACCAATTCCAATAGCGTTAGATGAAGAATTAATTGGTGTTTTTAAATATGAAGATAAAGCAATGCTTTTAGACGCCATACAGCCACAATATATTATTTTGAAGCCGAGTTTTATTGGCGGAATAAAAGGTAGCTTAGAATGGATAGAACTGGCGGAAAAACGAAATATTGGTTGGTGGATTACTTCGGCTTTGGAAAGTAATGTAGGATTAAATGCGATTGCACAATTTACATATACCCTAAACAATAAAATGCCACAAGGATTAGGAACTGGTGGCTTGTATTCAAATAACTTCGATTGTCCTTTAGAAATTAATAACGGGCAATTAGTTTATAATTCTGGTGTCAATTGGGATTTTAAATTGTAAGTTTACAAATATTACATACAAATTAAACCGTTATGAAGTTACTATTTTTACTTTTTTTAAGCTTTTATATGAACACAATTTCAATTTATGATTTTTCTAAAAACTCAAAAGTTTCCGATTGGATAATTATTGATGATGTTGTTATGGGCGGTCGCTCCAATGGACGTTTTTCTTTAGATGAAGATGGAAATGGCGTGTTTTCAGGAACAGTGTCTACTGAAAATTATGGAGGATTTTCGTCTGTTAGATATCAATTTGATAAAATAAATACTACCGCAGACAGTAAAATTTCTATGAAACTAAAAGGTGACGGTAAAGAATATCAAATTAGAATTAAAGACAAAATATCAAAATATTATTCATACATCACCACATTTAAAACTAATGGAAATTGGCAAGAAATTAGTATCAATATGAAAGATTTATACCCATCTTTCCGTGGGCAAAATTTAGATTTACCTAATTATAACAGCAACTCTTTTGAAGAACTAGTTTTTTTAATTGGTAATAAAAAAAATGAGTCTTTTCAATTGGTAATTGATAAAATTGAACTGAATTAGAAATTCAGTCGATTTATGTAAATCAAAATTCGTAATTCTTAAATTACAATTTTTCCATATTACTTGCCAAAGTTTCAATAAACTTGGTAATTGGTCCTTTTACCATCATTGCCATCATCGCATTAAATTCGCCTTCAAAAAACAATTGAACCTCTGTTACATTTTCTGAAATCGCATCTATTTTTGCGGTTAAAGTAAACGGTAATTTACTAGAAGCTGCTCCTAAAATAATTTCTGAATTTGGCGTGCTAGCTTTTTTTACCAATTTAATTTCTGGCATTCCTTTCAAACCAAATTCAAAGCAATTTTCGTCAATAACTTCAAATTTTGCAATATTTTCAGGCATTAATTTTTCGAAATTTTTAATATCTGATAAGGTATTAAAAATGTATTCAGCAGATTTTTCTACGCTGGTTTTTGGACTTTCTAAATTCATAATATTGTTTTTTGTTTTTTGTTTCAGGTTTCAAGTTTCGTAAATCTAAACTCGTAAATCTTACATTCAAAAGTACTGTTTATTTTTTGTAATTCAAATAATCTTGCAATAGTATTGTTGCGGCAATTTCGTCTATTAAACCTTTATTTTGACGTTGTTTTTTCTTTAAACCGCTATCAATCATTGTTTGAAATGCCATTTTTGAGGTAAAACGTTCATCTACACGTTCTATTTTCATATTTGGGAATTCGGTATGAAATTGCGTTATAAATTTTTCTATAATTTCCGAGCTTTCACTTGGTAATCCGTTCATTTGTTTCGGTTCTCCGATGATTATAGTTTCCACATTTTCTTTCGAAAAATAGTTTTTTAAAAAAGGAATTATATCTAAAGACGGAATAGTGGTTAGTCCACTAGCAATAATTTGAAAGTCGTCTGTAACCGCGATTCCAGTTCGTTTTAGTCCGTAATCTATAGATAAAACTCGTGCCATTTAATTAATTTAATTACAAAAGTAAGTAATTGCGTATGATTTTTTGAGCCAATAAAAAAAAAGCTATCTAAAAAGTCGAGTTTTTGTCATTCCGAATTAATTTCGGAATCTAAATATATTTGAAAATCAAATATTTATAGAAGCTGAAACAAGTTCAGCTTGACAAGATTCAGTCTTTTTAGACAACTTCAATTTAAAATTAATATTTCTTTATTTATTGTTTTACTGTTGGTAAACTTTCTAAAATTTCTACTTCAAAAATAATATTACTGTTTGGTGGAATTACATTTCCTGCTCCTCTTTCTCCATATCCTAAAGCTGCTGGAATAAAGAAAATAGCTTTATCATTAAAATTCATATTGTTGATGCCTTCTAAAAATCCTGGGATTAAACCGCCTTTGCTTCCGTATTTAAATGGAAAAGGTTGGTAGCCGTTTTGGTTGGCTCTATTTTGGTCAAATTTACCGTACATTTTGTTAATGGCTTCGTAGCTACTGTCAAAAAGAGTCCCATCTTCAAAATATCCTGCGTAATGTACATAAATATCTTTTCCTTCTGCAGGTTTTACACCTGTTCCTTTTTGTAAGATGCTATATTGTAATCCACTTGCTGTAGTTGTAGTTTTTGCTTTTAAAGCAGCTAATTCAGCAACTTTAGCAGCTAAAAGCGGACCTAATTTTTCTTTCATTTCTTTATCAGCAATGGCTTTTGCTTCCGCTTCTTTTTGTCTTTTTTCAGCTTCTAATTTTGCTGCAGCTTCTGCTTTAATTCTTGCTTCTTCTGCTTCTATTTTATCTAATTCAGGTTTCATTTTCATGTATTCTGAAAAGACTTTTTCTGCATTAAAATTTTTGGCTAATTTTCCTTTTCTTATAATAATTACTTTTTCAATCACGTCTTCTTGAACAATAGCGTCTACTACTTTTTGTCCTTCAATCACATGCCCAAAAATACTGTGTTTATTGTCTAACCAAGGTGTGTCCTTATGTGTAATAAAAAATTGCGAACCATTTGTTGCGGGACCTGAATTTGCCATAGAAAAAATTCCAGGTTTGTTGTGTTTTAAACTTGCATCAAATTCATCTTTAAATCTATATCCAGGATCTCCAGCTCCAGTTCCTAAAGGACAACCACCTTGAATCATGAAATTTGGAATTACTCTGTGAAATTTTAAACCATCATAATATGGTTTTCCTTTTCTGTCGTTGGTTACAAATTCGTTTTTTCCTTCTGCCAACGTAATAAAATTGGCTACAGTAATAGGTGTTTTTTGAAATTCTAATTGTAAGGCAATTTTACCTTTGTTGGTATAAATTTCTGCAAAAATACCTTCTAAAACTACTGGTTTTGGTTTCGCATTTTTAGTTTGTGCCGATAAAACAGTTGCTGTTAATGCACACAATAGTACTACTAATTTTTTCATTTTTAATTAATTTGGTTTTTCTAATAATTCAACTTCAAATAATAGGGTGGCATTGGGAGGAATAGCGCCATAGCCTTGCTCGCCATAACCTAAATGACCAGGAATTAATAAGGCCATTTTATCTCCAAATTTCATATTTTCTAATCCTTCAATAAATCCTGGAATTAAACCAGTTTTAGCACCGTAAGTAAATGGAAATGGTGTGTAAGCGTTAGCTTCTTTTCTGGCTATATCTAAAACGCCATTTTCTTCTGCTACGTTGGCATAACTGGTATCAAATAAAGTGCCGTCTGTAAAAAATCCAGCATAATGCACATAAACTTCTTGACTATAAACAGGTTTTTTCCCTTTTCCAGATGAAATAATTTTATAAATTAATCCCGACTTTGTTTTGGTACCCGTAGTTTTTAAAGCTTCAATTTGAGCCGCTTTTTTGATTTTTACTTGCTCAATTACTTTTTGTATTTCGGCTTGTTTATCAAAGTAATCTTTAAAAACTTTAACAGCGTCAAATTTTTTGGCAGCATCCCCAATTCTTATGATTTTTACACTATTTATTTTGTCGCCAACCACAATTTTATTTACAACTTCTTGTCCTTTTGCAACATCTCCAAAAACGCTGTGTTTGCCATCTAAATATGATGTAGCATCTGTAGTGATAAAAAACTGCGAACCATTTGTATTTGGACCTGAATTGGCCATAGACATAACTCCAGCTTTTCCGTGATTTAATTCTGGATGAAACTCATCTTTAAATTTGTAACCAGGACCACCTTGCCCAGAACCTAAAGGATCGCCACCCTGAATCATAGGAGGATTTGCTTCTACTCTGTGAAAAGTTAATCCGTCAAAAAAATGAATGCCTTTGTATTTTGAGTTGACATAATTATTTTTACCTTCTGATAAAGTTACAAAGTTTGCAACAGTAAAAGGAACTTTTTCAAATTCTAATTTTACTGTAATATCACCTTTTGAGGTTTCAATTTTGGCATACAAGCCATCTGATAAACTGCTATTTTCAACTTTGTCTTTGCAAGAAATAAATAGCGTTGTAAAAAAAAGTAAGGTTAGTGTTATCTTTTTCATTTTATATTTATTGAGTAGTTTCTGGTTTAATTTCATTTAATGTTACCATGCAAATAATTGGTTGATTGGTTCCAATTTTTTTATCATCTCCATGATAACCATAGGCAGATTGGGAAGGAAAAATGAATTTTACTTTATCACCTATGTGCATTAATTTTATGCCGTTTCTTAAACCGCTCATTATGTTTTGTTTGTCAACATAATACGTTTGCGTTTTTAATTCTGCAGCGGTATAAATACTATTTCCGTATAAATCGGTAATTTCATAATCAAATTGAACCACATCGCCTTTTATAGGAAGTACATTTTCTGTACTTTTAGTTTCATAAGCGTACCAAAAACCTTTTTCCGATCGATTATAAATATATGCTGTATCTTTTTGAATAACATTGCTAATGGCTAGTTTTTCTTGAGCATTCAACTTTTTATTTCTATCGATGGATTCTTTCATAAAAGTTCCAGAATTTCGAGAAATTGGTTGACGTGCTTGTTTTTCAGAACACGAAGCCATGAAAATTGTTAATGCTACAAGTAATATGGTTTTGAATGCATTCATTATTGTTAATTTATTTTTTTTCGACTGCTAAAATAGCAATAAATTTAGTTATAGTGTCTTCTAAACTATCAAAAGATTTTCCTCCGGCGGCATTTTTGTGTCCGCCACCGTTAAAATGGTTTCTGGCAAACTGATTTACATCAAAATCACCTTGCGAACGGAAAGATATTTTAATTATCTTTTCCTCTGTTACTTCTGTGAAAAAAGCTGTAAAATCGATATTTTTAATCGTCAAGCCATAATTTACAATACTTTCAGTATCACCTTTTTTAACTTGTAACTCATTTTGTTCTTTTTGTGAAAGTGCAATATAACTGGTTTTATATTCGGGTAACACTTTCATATTGGTTAGTGCTTTTCCTATAATTTGAAGTTTATTATAATCGCCATTATCGTATAAATTTTCATGAATTTGCGAATTATTTACGCCTATATCAATTAAATCAGCTACAATACGATGTAAGTTTCCAGTGGTTCTAGGAAAACGAAATCCACCTGAATCTGTTGCAATTCCGGTATATAAACACGTTGCTGCCTCTATGTTTATATGGTATCCAAGTTCTAACTTTTGGATTAATTCATACACCATTTGGCAGGTTGAACTATAATTAATATCTGAAAACGTATATTTTGCAAAATTATCTGGTTTTTCGTGATGATCAATCATAATAAATGTTGCAGAAAGCGTTTTTAATGTAGCTTCCATTTGTTCACCAGTGCGATGAAATGCATTGAAATCTAGGGTAAAAATAAGTTCTGCTTCTTTTAAAACTTTTATTGCTTCTGAATTTTTAGCGCCTTCAAATATTAAAGTTGCTTCTTCAATGCCAGGAATCCATTGTAAATAATCTGGGATTTCATTAGGAACAACGACCGTTATTTTGTGATTTAATTGTTTTAAAATATGGTACAATCCAAGAGTTGAGCCCATAGCATCACCATCAACATTTCTATGAGGAATGATGGCGATTTTTTTGGGATTAGCTAAAAGTTGTTGTAACTCTTTAACTTGAGTTTCGTTTAAATGTGTCATTAATTATATATTTTTAATCCAATTATAACCCCCAAAAAACCTATGATTATGGAAGATAATGTATAAAGTACGGCTAAGTTATAATTTTGATTTTGAATAAATTGAATATTTTCTAAACTAAATGTAGAAAAAGTTGTAAAACCACCACAAAAACCAGTAATTAGCAAAAGTTTTAAAGTTTCGTTTTGTAAATTATTTTTTTGAATGTAGCCAAAAATTAAGCCAATAAACAAACAGCCTAACCCATTTGAAATGAAAGTTGCCCAAGGAAAATGTGTTGTGTTATTTTTAGTTAGAAAATAACTTAATAAATATCTAATCACGCTGCCAATTCCGCCTCCTAGAAGTACTAATAATATATTTTTTATCATCGTTTTAAACTAAAATGCCCTTTTATATTTTTGCCGTTTGTGGCTTCCAATACAAACCAATAATCTGCTGAAGGAAGCGTTTGTTTGTTAAAAGTTCCGTCCCAACTGGTGTTTGTTTTATTTATTTCTTTTATAAGTTTGCCAAATCTATCAAAAATATAAATTTTACTGTTTTCTAACCCTTTTTTTTCTAAATTTTTTATTTGCCACGTATCATTAAAAGAATCACCATCTGGTGTGAAAAATTTTGGATAGGAAATAGCAAAAAAAGTATCAGAAACGGTTCCACAATTCTCTTCTTTGACATAAACATTGTATTCTCCAGCTTCCAACAAATTAAAAATGGATGTATTCTGAAAATTGATGCCATCAATTGAATAGGTGTAATTTCCATTTCCTGTAATTGTAAATATTGCAGTTAAATTCTCCTCAAAATCGTTTACCTCAATATTTGTGATAGTGGCAATTTCAGAATTAACTACTGTAAATGTTTTTGTATTAGTGCAACCATTGGCACTTGTTAAAGTAACCACATAGTTTCCTGCATTTGAAATGGTTATATTTTGTGAAATTTGAACAGGTGAAGTATTCCAACTATAATTAGAAAAACCACTCGGAGCAGTTATATTTGTGGGTAAATTATTGCAAATATTTATTATTTCTGTGGCTAAAATACCGCCAGATGAAATTACGTTTAAAGTAATTGGTATATTAGAATAGCAATTTTCAAGCGAAATGATTCTAGCATAAATAATTTGTTGGTTTGCTAAGGTATTTGTAAAGTTTGCTGGTAAAGCAGTAGTTGCCGAAGCAGATTCAAAGAATGCAACACTATAACTACTTGGTAAGTTGTTGAAAATTTGTGTTTTAATAATGGCTAAATCAAAGTTAGCATAACCAGGAGTATTTATATCACAGGCTGTAAAACTTGTTATTAATGTGGTTATATTTGGCGCATATTCAATTTCAATATTTCCTGTAATAATGCATGTGGTATTGATTGTTATTTCTACAGCATAAATTCCAGCTGAACTTACGTCATATGTAGCACTATTAGTTCCAACTTGATTTCCATTTTTAAACCATTTATAATTTGTAGCGCCATTTTGTGTGGCATTTAAGGTTAAAATTTCATTTGTACAAAGTGAATTTCCTGTGGCAATTAATCTATTTGGACCTAAGTCTTTTTCAGACATAAAACTTCCTGCTCTTAAAAATATCCCAGAATCAAAACGTGCGTTTCCCTCGTCGGCAATTACTAATTTTATATGATACAAGTTACCAGGAATTAATATTGCTTGTGCGGTTAAAACTTTGGTTTGCCCATCAAATGCTGTTGGGTAAGTTCCAGTATTAAACGCATCAAAATAGGTTTCATTAGCGGCGGGGCAAATTGTACCACTTCCTCTTACTGTATTTACTTTAACAGGAATTGAGGTTCCAGGTACTAATGCTAAGTTTTGATAAGTAGTGGCACTAGCTTCCTTTAAGAGAAAAGCAAAACCATCTGTGTAATTACATTGATTTGATGCCGGGTTTAAAAGATATTGTTCGGACGCAAAAATATAATCAAAGCTAATTGTATTTGCATTTGGTATAAAATCGAATTCTAAAACAGTAGCATTAAATGTGTTAGTTAGACTCAATGCAGTATTTAAATCGGAGTCTCCATTCCAACCTATTCCAATGCCTGAATCTGAAAAATTTGTATTTGGTCCAACTGCTGAGTTTAATTTTCCGGTACTTAAAACAATACCTTCTTGAAAAGGAAAGATAGAACCATTGGCATTGAAGTAGCCATAACTAAACTCATTAGTTCCAAAATTACCACCACTTGCAGAAAAATTGGAAACAGTGATACAGCCGCTATTTACAAGAATATTTTCTACCAATTGTTGTGCTGTATAGGTCTGATTTACATTTATGTTTTGCGAAACACCAACGTTAAATAAAACACCAAAAAATATAAAAATTATTTTTTTCATAGCATCAGCAAAGATACTACAAATCTCGTTTTTTAAGGATGTAAAAAGATAAAAATAAGAAGAAGCAGGTCCAAAAAAGTACTATTGCAATATTAATAGGTTGTACTGCATAGTTTTTTTCAATAGTTGCGCCAACAGTATTCGTTACCGATTTTATAAAATTTAATCTAGTAAACGGTTCAACAATTAAGTTTGACATTGATTCTAAAGGAAATATTTGTTTTAAAAAATCAATTGAAGTGGTGTCTTTATCTAAATGTGTGTAACCTAAAATTTGATATTTTAAAAGTGCATGTCCGATGTTCTCACCTAAAAACCAAACAAAAATAAATCCTAAAGTAAAAGCAGATCGTTTTATCAATAAGGCTAAAAACAAACAAAATGAGAAAAACGCTATATGCTTTAAAAAGTAAGCAAACAAATATTCTAAATCAGAAAAAATGATGCCTATTTCTGTAAACGAAGAATATTTTAAACCTAATATCAAACTAATTACAAATACTAAAATGGTAGAAACTAATGAAAACACTAAAATGGTATAAACTTTTGATAATAAAAATTCTTTTTTAGACATGCCATCAATTAAGTTTTGTTTTAGCGTCCCGTAACTGTATTCGTTAGCAATCATTGAAACTATAATTACAGCCAAAAATATTTTCAACCAAGAGGCAATATAAGTTGTGAAATGCCAAATATATGGAAAATTGAAAAAGCCACTTTTTGCTGCTTCAAATTTAAATATACCAAAATCAAATTCGATTAAAGCTACCGTAGCTAATAACGAAAGCGATAAAAAATATATTATAGTTAATATTCTGCTAGCTTTATTTTGCCATATTTTTTGTAATTCTATAGAGAGTAATCTTTTCATTTTTTTGGGTATTATGATTTGGAATTTGAGATTTGGAATTTTATTTTTGTTTTGTTATTTCTAAAAATTGTTCCTCTAAACTGTGTTTTCTTTTCACTAAGTGTGTAAGCGTGATACTTTGTTTAAATAAATGCGAATTTAATTCTGATGCTTCCAAATTTGCATTTAAATACACCAATATTTTCGAATCGTCTTCTTCAATTTTTTCAATTTGTGTAAACGATTGTAATGCGGTTTTTAATTGCGCTAAATTATCTGATTCCAATTCAAAAAAACCTTCGTTAGCTGTAATTCCGTCAACTGTTCCTTGGTATAAAGTAATACCGTTTCGAATTACAATAACATGGGAGCAGACTTTTTCTACTTCATCTAATAAGTGAGAAGCCAAAAGAATTGTTGTGCCTTGGTTGGCAATAATTCGAATTAAATCTCTAATTTGCCTAATTCCTTGCGGATCTAAACCATTTGTAGGTTCGTCTAAAATTAAAATTTCAGGATCGTTTAATAGGGCGGAAGCAATGGCTAAACGCTGTTTCATTCCTAAAGAAAATGTTTTAAATTTGCTGTCTTTTCTTTCTAAAAGTCCAACCAATTCTAGTTTTTCCGAGACTTTTGTAAAAGGAATATTTTTTATTTTGCAAACCAATTTTAAATTGTCTTCCGCTGTCATGTAAGGATAAAAGTTAGGCCGTTCGATAATTGCGCCCACTTTTTTTAACGCTTCATGTGTAGAATAAGCGCCGTTAAACCATTCAAATTCTCCAGAAGTTTTGTTAACCACATTTAGTACAATGCCTAAAGTGGTAGATTTTCCTGAACCATTAGGACCTAAAATTCCGTAAACATTTCCTTTTTTTATTTCAATAGAAACGTTGTTAACCGCATGAACCTTGCCGTATTTTTTGTGTAGGTTGGTAATTTTTAATATAGTTCCCAATAGTTTTACTAATTTAAGTTATAAGTAAGACGACAGAAACATTAACTCGTTACACGAATTCGTTAAGAAATTTCGATTTATTTTTTCGAATATATGCTACAATAAGTGCTACAACATCTTCCTCTTCTTCTTTAAAGAAAATTTCATCTAAGTCTTCCCAACCTGAGATGATTTTCTCATCAAGTTTTGATATAACTTCTTGTCTTTTAGTTTTGTTTTCGGTATATTTTACTGTAAATAACTGAAAAGCTTTAGTAAGTAATGTGGCTGTTTTAGTAGCTTCAATCTCTTTATACGCTTGGATAATTTCAGTAGCAAAATCACCACTTTCATTGTTAAAAAAATAATGCAAACCACCTTCATTCATCGCAGCTTCAAAAATATCTACAAGGACAAATGTTTTCTCAGCTTGGTTTAAATCTGTTTTTTGCTTTTTATCCCAAATATGGGTACCAACGGCTTCAATAATAGCTATTTCGTCTTCTAATTGTAATACGGTTTCAATATTTTGCATGTAATGATATTTATATTTATTTGTTTTAGAAATTAGTTCGCAATAACTTGATACCTTATTTCTTAAAAAGTTCCAATAAATGCTTGGCGCCTAAAAAAGGAGATATTTTGTGTTGTACTACTTGTTTTTTTATAGATTCTAATTCTTTGATAATTTCTGGATGTTGGTAAAAGCTATTTTTCAGTTGTTCATTAATTGTTTCCATCATCCAATATTGGTTTTGTGCTTCTCGGTTGGAATTAAAATAACCAGATTGATTAGTTTTAGAAATATAGTCTAAAATAATCTCATAAACTTCCGAAATACCATCTAATGTAAGCGAGCTACAAGTTGTAACTTTTGGTTGCCAATCCGAATCTTTCATTGGAAACAAATGCAAAGCACGATTAAACTCTATTTGTGCCATTTTTGCCTTTTGTATGTTGTCGCCATCTGCTTTATTAATTACAACTGCATCTGCCATTTCCATAATACCGCGTTTTATGCCTTGTAATTCATCACCAGCTCCCGAAATTTTCAAAAGCAAAAAGAAATCTACCATACTATGTACAGCAGTTTCACTTTGTCCTACACCAACAGTTTCAATAATAATAGTATCAAATCCGCAGGCTTCACATAAAATAATCGCTTCTCGAGTTTTTCTTGCCACCCCACCTAAGCTTTCACCCGACGCACTTGGTCGTATAAATGCGAATTCATCTTTTACCAATTCTTCCATTCGGGTTTTGTCCCCCAAAATACTGCCGTGACTTAATGTGCTGCTTGGATCAACAGCTAAAACCGCTACTTTTTTACCAATGCTGGTTAAATATGTTCCAAAGGCTTCTATAAAAGTACTTTTTCCTACTCCTGGAACACCTGTAATACCAATTCGAACTGATTGATTCGCATAGGGCAAACAACCATTAATGACTTCATTCGCTTTTTCAAAATGGATAGGGTTGGTGCTTTCAATTAAGGTAATGGCTCTACTTAAAGCCACTTTGTCTCCTAAAATAATTTTTTCAATCAATTCTGCCGCACTTATTTCTAGCTTTCTAAATGCCTGAATGTGCTTTGCTACCTGAGAACTTAGTATTTCAGGTTTTATAATTCCGTCTTTTTCGGAAAGTGCAGATATTTTATTATTTTTACTCAATTAAAATCGCTTTGTGTAAAAGTAATAATTTTTTTTAAAAGAAGCCATTCCTGCTATACGCTAAATCTTATATTTTACTCTTTAACAAGTAAAATATAAGGATACCGCTCCTATCAGGGCTAGGGCATTAGTTTTCAAAAGAAGTAAATTCAATTTCAAAAAAAAAAGTAACACCAAACCTTTACTATTCGATTCCTTCGAAATTTAGAGGTAAAAAAACATAAATCTATGAATTTTAGTACGGAAGCTTACCAAAAATTAACAACTATTGTAGGCGAAAATTATATTTTTACTGATGCAGAAACACTTTTGCATTTTGGTCATGACGAAACTGAAGATTTATCATTTCCGCCACAAGTTGTACTAAAACCCGCTAATGCACAAGAAATTTCAGAAATTTTAATTGTAGCCAATCAATATAAAATACCAACTACACCAATAGGCGCAAGAACTGGGTTGAGTGGCGGTGCATTATCTGTTTTTGGAGGCATTGGCTTATCGCTAGAGCGATTGAATAAGATTATAGAAATAGACGAAAATAATTTACAAGTCATTACCGAACCGGCTGTTATTACTCAAGTATTAAGAGATGCTGTTGGCCAAAAAAACCTATTTTATCCTGTAGATCCAAGCAGTATGGGAAGTTGTTGGATAGGCGGCAACGTTGCCGAAAATGCTGGTGGCGCTCGTGCTGTAAAATATGGCGTAACTAAAGATTATGTACTGAATTTAGAAGTGGTTTTACCAACGGGTGCTATTATTTGGACCGGTGCCAATACTTTAAAAAATTCAACAGGTTATAACCTTACCCAATTGATGGTAGGAAGCGAAGGAACTTTAGGAATTGTAACCAAAATTGTTTTAAAACTAATACCTAAAAATACGCATAATGTGTTGCTTTTGGTGCCTTTTTATAAAGCTACTCAAGCTTGTGAAGCGGTTTCTGCAATATTTAGAGCCGGAATTGTACCTAGTGCCTTAGAATTTATGGAGCGCGATGCAATAGATTGGTCGGTTAAATATTTAGATGGTATTTCTGTTGAGGTAAAACCAGAACATCAAGCACATTTACTTATAGAAGTTGATGGAAATTATCCAGAAATTTTGATGCAAGAAGCCGAAAAAATACTAGAAGTGGTGGAACAATTTGAAATTGATGAAGTATTATTTGCGGATACAGAAGATCAAAAAAACGCCCTTTGGAAAATGCGAAGAGGCGTAGCTGAAGCCGTAAAAGCAAATTCAATTTATAAGGAAGAAGATACTGTAGTGCCGCGTTACGAATTGCCAAAATTATTAAAAGGAATTAAGGAAATTGGTTCAAAATACGGATTTCAATCGGTGTGTTATGGACACGCTGGTGATGGAAATTTACACGTAAACATTATCAAAGGTTCAATGACTGATGACAATTGGAAAACAGAAGTTCCAAAAGGAATTCGAGAAATTTTTGCTTTGACCGTATCTCTAAAAGGTACGTTATCTGGAGAACACGGCATTGGTTTGGTACAAAAAAACTACATGAATATTGCTTTTAATAAGGGACATTTGGAACTTATGGAACGCATAAAAGCCGTTTTTGACCCTAACAATATTTTAAATCCTGGGAAAATTTTCCCTGATGAATTGTAAAAGAGTTTTATTTCTTCAAGTATTCTAACAAAACAGGATCTGCGTTTTTAAACGTATTGTCCATTTCTGTAATTGTTGCAATGCGTTTTTTGTTTAATTTTATTAGAATATCTTTTTCTGTGGTAAATAAAATTACAGTTAAAAACGGATTGTTTAGGTATTGACTTAAAAGCATAACTACATCTTCAATAGGCTTTATTTCTATAATTTCTTCAGATAGATATCTAAAAGTAACATTAAATTTCAAAGTTTCATTCTCTACAATCGTACGGAAATATATATTTGTTAACTCGGTTTTTCCAACGGTTTTGCCCAAAGTCAACTTGGCAAAAGTGCCATTTACCAAACTGGTTTTTAAATGTTCAAATATTACATTTATCTGCTCGGAATAGATCATTTGTTTTTTTGTAAAAGTACTAAAAGTTTAGCACAAAAAAAGTCCTCAATTATTGCTAATTCAGGACTGGTTATTTAATCTCGTTTCGGATTGTTTTTTTTATCGCGCTTTTCTTCTTTTTTTTCCTTTGCGGTTTTTAAAGGTTCCTTTTTTTGAACCTTTTTTGCGTCTTGACTTTTAGCCATAGGTATTTAATTTAAGAATTACTTCACATTATTTGTTTTGTAAATATAACTTTTTTTCTGAAATGCATCAAGTTTAAATTAGGTTTTACTTGTTTTGTCGAAAAAAAATAAAACAATAATTTATTAATCTTTCAATTTTGTCTAAAATTATTGAAATAGACTATATTTGCACCTCAAAAATCCAAACTTATAGACATGGGACTAATTAAAATATTTTCTGGAAAAGAAACAATTGCTACAAAATTACAAACTGCTGTAGAAGCCGAAAATGTTATGGTTACACAGCGACAAAACAAACAGAATTCAGGAAATACAGTCATAATTGAATTGTTTATTGAAGAAGATGATTTTTTGAAAGTGAGAGACGCGATAGAAGATTTTAAAATGAATATGTAATTGTAGTAATTAGTGATTAGTAAATAGTTAAAAGTTTTATATAATTTACAAATCATTTAACCCATTACCCAAAACCTTTTACCTTAAAATAAAATGATTACAGTTAATGATATCGCCGTTGAATTTGGCGGCACTACACTCTTTAGCGATGTTACTTTCGCTATAAATGAAAATGATAAAATTGCCCTTATGGGTAAAAATGGCGCGGGAAAATCAACCCTTTTGAAAATTGTGGCAGGAGAAAGTAAAGCTACACGTGGTAGTATTTCAGCTCCAAGCGATGCAGTAATTGCTTATTTGCCGCAACATTTGTTAACTTCTGATATTTGTACGGTTATGGAAGAAGCCTCAAAAGCATTTGCTGAGGTTTTAAACATGAAAAAAGAAATTGACGATATAAATGAGCAATTAACTATCAGAACTGATTACGAAAGTGACGCGTACATGAAATTAATTGAACGCGTTTCTGAACTTTCTGAAAAATTTTATGCCATTGAAGAAGTAAATTATGAAGCGGAAGTTGAAAAAGTATTAAAAGGTTTAGGTTTTGAGAGAGAAGATTTTACTCGCTTAACAAAAGAATTTTCAGGAGGTTGGAGAATGCGAATTGAATTGGCGAAAATTTTATTACAAAAACCAGATTTAATTTTGTTAGATGAGCCAACTAACCACATGGATATTGAAAGTATCCAATGGCTCGAAGATTTTTTAATTAATTCGGCAAAAGCGGTAATGGTAATTTCCCATGATAAAACGTTTGTAGACAATATTACAAATCGTACTATTGAAGTTACAATGGGTAAAATTTACGATTATAAAGCTGTATATTCTGAATATTTAGAATTGCGAAAAGACAGAAGAATTCACCAACAAAAAGCATTTGACGAACAACAAAAATTTATAGCAGACAATCAAGCATTTATTGATCGTTTTCGAGGTACATTTTCTAAAACAGATGCGGTGCAATCTCGTGTTCGAATGTTAGAAAAAATTGTTCCTATTGAAGTAGATGAAGTAGATACTTCGGCTTTAAAATTAAAATTTCCACCCTCACCACGTTCCGGACAATATCCAGTAGTAGTTGAAGAATTATCAAAAAAATATGGTGATCATGTTGTGTTTAAAGATGCGAATATGGTTATTGAAAGAGGTCAAAAAGTTGCTTTTGTTGGGAAAAATGGAGAAGGAAAATCTACCATGATAAAAGCCATAATGAATGAAATTGAATTTGAGGGTAAATTAGAAGTGGGACATAATTCTCAGATTGGTTATTTTGCACAAAATCAGGCGTCATTATTAGATGGTGAAATGACAATTTTTGAAACTATAGACCAAATTGCAGTTGGCGATGTTCGTACAAAAATTAAAGATTTATTAGGTGCTTTTATGTTTAAGGGTGATGATATTCAAAAGAAAGTAAAAGTACTTTCTGGTGGAGAAAAAACTCGTTTGGCCATGATTAAATTATTATTAGAACCCGTAAATGTTTTGATTTTAGATGAACCAACGAATCACTTAGATATGAAAACAAAAGATATTATTAAAGATGCTTTACGCGATTTTGATGGTACCTTAATTTTAGTTTCTCATGACCGTGACTTCTTAGATGGTTTAGCCACAAAAGTTTTTGAATTTGGTAACAAACGCGTTAAAGAACATTTCGAAGACATCAAAGGGTTCTTAGCGTATAAGAAAATGGAAAGTTTAAAGGAAATTGAGAAATAGAATTAAACAAGAACCAATAAAAAGCTCCTTCCGGGGCTTTTTTTATGCGTTTTTGTAATGTTTAAATGGAAAAAATAACATACCAAAACATTCGCCTTGGTTTTTCCCAACGTGTTTATGGTGCATTTTATGTGCACGTCTTAAGGCACGAGCATATTTGTTGTTGGCGTTTCTAAAAAGTTTAAATCGTTGGTGAATAAAGATATCGTGTACAAAGAAATAAGTTAAGCCATAGGCAAAAATACCCAAACCAATTGCCAATCCGGATGCTAAAATTTTGTTTTGCCACAAGTAGAAAAAAAACATACTTACTACAGCATAAAATATAAAAAAAACATCATTTCTTTCAAACCAAGAATCATGGTCTTTTTTATGATGGTCAGCGTGTAAACTCCAAAGGAATCCATGCATAATAAATTTATGTGAGAACCATGCCATAAATTCCATTATTAAAAATGTTAAAAGAAACACTATAATATACACCCACATAATTTTTATTTTAATGTTTTACTGTTAACTACCGATTTTTATAGTTTATAGATTAAAGTAAATTCAATCTGTATTTTACATAACAACGCGCTAAAAGCTCTGCTTTTTCATAATCAGGCACTCTAATTCGTGTGTTTTTTATTTCTGTAGAAGGTGTAGTTTTCAATCTTTTTAATAGACGTTTGTAGTATCTGTAAGCAGTGTAAACTCCAAACTTGGCTTCAATTGGCAATCGTAAAATTCCTTCGTAAGCCATTTTAAAATCGGCTTCAATGTCTTCAATAATTTCTTTTTTTGAAGTTTCCGTTAGCTTATTCAAATCGGTATTTGGAAAATAAGTACGATTTAATCCTTCAAAATCAGCTTTTAAATCTCTCAAGAAATTTACTTTCTGAAAAGCAGAACCTAATTTCATTGCAGATTCTTTTAGCTCTTCATATTTTTTTTCATCGCCATTTACAAAAACCATCAAACACATTAATCCAACTACATCAGCACTTCCATAAATATATTCGTGATATTCTTCAGTGGTTTTGTATTCTTGTTTTACTAAATCAAGTTTCATACTTTTCATGAAAGCACCAATTAAATCTTGCCTAATATTATACTTGTTTACAGTATATTGGAAGGAATTTAAAATTGGATTTAAACTAATTTTATCCTGAATTGCATCTTCCAGTTCTTTTTCAAACTTATCAAAAAGAATTTCTTTATTATATTCATGGAAACTATCAACAATTTCATCTGCAAATCTTACAAAACCATAAATATTATAAATATCTTGCCTAATCGTCGGGGCTAACATCTTTACAGCAGAAGAAAAAGAGGTGCTGTATGCTTTGGTTACTTTTACGCTACATGCAAAAGAAACGCTATCAAATAATGCCTTCATATTATTGGTATTTTTTTATTAATTGCGAAACCAATTTCCCTGAGATTAACGCTGGTGGAACTCCTGGTCCCGGCACTGTTAATTGACCTGTGAAATATAAATTTCTAACTTTTTTACTTTTTAATTTTGGACGGAGAACAGCAGTTTGTAACAGCGTATTTGCCAATCCGTATGCATTTCCTTTATATGAATTATATGCTGATTTAAAGTCATTCACACAAAAAGATTTTTTAAAGATAATATTTTTTCTAACACTTTGTTTCGTGATGTGCTCAAAACGACTAATTATTTTTTCAAAATATATTTCTCGTAATGCTTCAGTGTCTTCTAAATTTGGTGCTATTGGGATTAAAAAAAATGCGTTTTCACAACCTTCTGGGGCAGTTTCTTTATTAGTTAGAGAAGTGAAATTGGCATAAAACAATGGTTCAGTTGGCCATTCTGGATTGTCGTATATTTCAACAGCATGTTTCTCAAAATCAGAATCAAAAAATAAATTATGATGACAAACATTTTCTAGTTTTTTATCAAAACCAACATAAAACAATAGGGAAGAAGGCGCAAATGTTTTTTTGTCCCAATACGCTTCTGAATATTGTCTGTTTTCAGCAGGTAATAAAGTTTCTGTATGATGATAATCTGCACCAGAAAGTATTACATCTGCATTTAAAACTTCATTATTTATTTCAATACCATTCGCAATATTTTTTTCTACAATAATTTTAGAAATATTAGTATTTGTATGATATTTAACGCCTAATTCAGTCCCTAATTTCACCATGGCTTGCACCACATCAAAAAAACCATTTTTGGGTTGCCAAGTACCTAATCCAAAATCGGCATAATTCATAAAATTATAAAAAGATGGCGTATCTGATGGCTTTGCTCCTAAAAATAAAACCGGAAATTCTAAAATTTGCTGTAAATTTTTATTTTTTATTTTTCTTCTAACATCTCTTTTTATATTAGAAAAAAATTGGTCAATTTTTAGTGCGGTTTGCGGTGTAATTAATTCAAAAATGCTTTCTCCAGGCCTGTATACTAAATCTTTAATAGCAATTTCGTAATTGTTTTTAGCCTGATTAATAAACTCTTTTAATTTTTTTCCACTTCCTTTTTCTATTTTTTCAAAATCAGAAATAATAGTATTTAAATCATCAGAAACATCAAAATGGGTATCGTTTTCAAAAAACACCCTGTAACCTGGTGATAATTTTTCTAGACTGTAATAATCAGAAGGTTTTTTGTTAAAATCTGCGAAGAAACTTTCAAAAACATCCGGCATCCAATACCAAGACGGACCCATATCAAAAGTAAATCCGTTTGCAGAAAATTGTTGAGCACGACCTCCTAAACTAGTGTTTTTTTCAAATACAGATACTTTATTTCCTTCTTTAGCTAAATAACAAGCTGCGGCTAATGAGGAAAACCCAGATCCTATAATGTGTATTGTTTTTGGCATTTATGTATTATTATTTTTACAAAGTAAATAAAAAATCTTTTATATTTTCAATAGATTTAATATTATTTGGGAGTGTGGTTTTATCAATTAATTGGGCTTTTCTTCCAAAAATTAATAGTTCATTTGAATTGTTTTTTAAAATTACATTTTTAAATGTTTGAATGTAATTTTCAATTTCCTCTTCAACAGGTTCAACCGTTAAGTAGGTAATATAGGTTATTTTTTTGAAATGGTTATTTAATTCCAATAAATTTTCAATGGGTAAACTTCTTCCTAAATATATCGAATGGTGACCTTTTGTTACTATTTCATGATGTAAAAATAAAAGCCCTAAATCATGAATTTCGTTAAACGGTAAGTATAAAATATAAGTTTGATCAGAAACACTGTTTTGCTGAATTTGATATTTCTCAATTTCAATTAATATTTTTTGTTTAATCAGGTGAGAAATAAAATGTTCGTGAGCAGGCGTTATTGTATTTGTGGTCCATAGAACGCCAATTTCTTCTAAAAGTGGAATAAATGTTTCAAAAAATACAGCACTGAAACTTTTTTTGCTAAGTAATTCGTTATATGTTTTTACAAAAAGCGGTTGGTCAAAATTTAACATCGCCATTTTAAAACTACTTAAAACGTGGTTGTTAACTGTTTTTTCGGTTTGAATTTTAACTACAAATTTTTCAATTTCAGTTTGATTTAGTTTTGAAATTTTTGAAATTTTGTAACCAAAATTGGTTAACAAAACAACATTTAAAAGTTTTTGTAGGTTTTTTAAATCATACAATCTAATATTAGTGTCTGTTCGCATTGGTTCAAGTAAATCGTACCTTTTTTCCCAAATACGAATAGTATGAGCTTTAATACCCGAAAGGTTTTCAAGGTCTTTTATACTGAATGTAGATTTAAGATTGTTCATTTTTATTGTAAAAAGTTTAAACAAAATTACATAAAAATTAGCAACATTACAATAATAATAGTAAAAACCTGCAAAAGTAAATTTTAAAAGTGACCATAATGGGATTCGAACCCATACGCCTTGCAGCACCACCCCCTCAAGATGGCGAGTCTACCAATTCCTCCATATGGCCGAAAATAAAAAAAGAAGCTAAGCTGGTGCTTAACTTCTTTTTGTGACCCCGCTGGGATTCGAACCCAGGACCCCTACATTAAAAGTGTAATGCTCTACCAGCTGAGCTACAGAGTCGTAGCAATGAAGTTGTAATTTTTAGATTTTGAAATATTTTTGTGACCCCGCTGGGATTCGAACCCAGGACCCCTACATTAAAAGTGTAATGCTCTACCAGCTGAGCTACAGAGTCGAAAAACTATTTCTTCATTGCGGGTGCAAATATATGATGATTTATTTATTTTGCAATATCTTTTTTGGTTTAATTTAATTATTTTTTTTAATTTATATATAACCCCTTAATTAAGAAGTATTTGTTAGGATATTGGCAATATTTATAATCAAAATTTCATTAATTTATCATACTTTTATACCCTAAAAATTTAAAAAATCATGAAAATAATTCTAGTGGGCTACATGGCTTCGGGAAAAACAACGATTGGAAAATTAATTTCTGAGTCTTTAAGTATACCTTTTTTTGATTTGGATTTTTTAATTGAACAAAAATTGCAGCTAAATATTCATGAAATTTTTGAAAAGAAAGGAGAATTATTTTTTAGAAAGCATGAACGAGAAACAATTGAAACTTTTTTAAATTCTACCGATAATTATGTGTTGGCTTTGGGTGGTGGTACACCTTGCTATTTTGATAATTTTTTACTGTATAAAAAAGAAGATATAAATAGTTTTTATTTGAAAGCTTCAGTTGGTACTTTACTAAATAGGTTGGAAACTCAAAAAAGTGCCAGACCCATAATTGCTAATTGTAGCAACGAAGCATTAAAAGAATTTGTTGCAAAACACTTATTTGAACGCAATCATTTTTACAATCAGGTACAAACTGTTATTGCTGTTGATGATAAAAACGAAACTGAAATTGTTTCAGAAATACTTTCTAAATTAACTTAAATACACATAAGAATTATTTTCCTCAAAAACTACTTGAACGTGTTCTTGTAATGAAGTAGATAATGACAATCCTTTAAAATCAGCTTTTACGGGGTATTTTTTGTGGTTTCTATCAATCAAAACGGCTGTTTTAAATTTATTTAGTGGCACGTTTAAAAAGTGTTTAATGGCATAAATAAGGGTACCACCAGAATTTAAAACATCATCAACTAAAACTAAATTTTTATTTGCATACGCCTTATCATCTATTGAGGTTGTGATGCTATCTGCTGGATTTTGTTTGTTAATATGTACTTCACAAAGTGTAATTTTTATATCACTAATACTTTCTAATTGTTGTGCTATTTTTTGAGCAAAAACAAATCCACTATTTGAAATTCCTGCAATAATCAATTCAGAGTCGTTTGCAAATGTTTCATAAACTTGATAGGCAATACGTTTTGTTTTGTGTTCTATTTCTTTGTGTGTTAAAATAATGTGTTGCATGGTTTATTTTTTTTCAAATGTAAAAAACAATTCTTTATTTGCATGTGATTTTATCGAATTATATGAAACCGGAAACAAAATACGACATTTCTTATCCGTCAATTGATTAAAATATTCTTTATTCAATATCATGCTTTATTCCGTGTAATCGTCAATATCTCTTCGGTCTTTTTTGGTAGGCCTTCCTTCTCCTTTTGCTCTGTAATGTTCTTTCGCAAGTTTAATTATTTCCAAATGTTCAAAGGTTTCGGGCGGTGTTTCATCTTTTCTATATAAATCAACAATTTTTGCCGCGACCCTACTTGGTGGAATGTCTAATACTTTAATAATGTAGTTTATTTGATCTCTTCGTAGCGTAATTTTGTCTAAAGGAAACACATCTCTTGACGCTTTTGCTTTTACATTATTTACCGAAACATGGCCTTTTTTTATGGCTTCTGCAGCTAAACCCCTAGTTTTAAAGTATCTGATGCACCATAAATATTTATCAATTCGCATAAAATCAAAAATGAATGTTAATATTTGTACAAAAATAAATGAAAATCGTATCTTGCGACCACTTTTTTAAATTAAATTTTTACAAAATGAAATTACCATTAAGATTATTACTTTTATTACCTTTTATATTTGTTATGGTAGGTTGTCCTGGTGAAGATACTACAGAAACCTTTCAATCAAGACCTTATTCAGAGGTTTATAATGAAGATATAGCTGAAATTGAAGACTTTATGGATGAACATTTCATTACAGTTGATGCTTCGTATAATGTAACTTTTACTAAAATTACTGCTACAACTCCAGGAACACCAATTTTTGATGCATTAGATACTTCTGCAAGTCAAAATAATCCTTTAAAACCATTAAAATTTAAAACTATTTCAAAAGAAGGAGTGGATCATAAATTATATTACTTAAAACTTAATGAAGGTGCAGGATCTAATCCAACAAGATTGGATTCGGTTTTCACATCTTATAAAGGATATAAAACTGATTTGTCAAGTTTTGATTCCGCTTCAAGTCCTACTTGGTTTCAATTGCAAGATGTTATACAAGGATGGCAAGAAGTTTTTCCTGAATTTAAGTCATCAGTCGGACAAACTATTAATCCTGATGGAACTATCACTTTTAATAATTTTGGTGCGGGTATTATGTTTGTTCCATCCGGTTTGGCTTATTATAGTCAAAATTCAGGAACTATTGGTTCTTACACACCAATTATTTTTACTTTTAAATTAATAAAAGTAAGATACAAGGATCATGATGGAGATAAAATTTTGTCGAAAGACGAATACGGCGGACCCACTTCAGGTTCCCCTTTAGATACTGATGGTGACGGAAAACCTAATTATGCTGATTTCGACGATGATAATGATGGTAAATTAACTAAAGAGGAAATTCGAATTACAGCAGGTGTTACAGGTTGGTATACATATAACTTAATACCTGATTGTGCTGGGATAGTTTTTGGAAGTCCAGGTTTTAATAAAAGAAGACATCTAGATACATCTTGTCAATAATTTTTAAATCCTGCTAAAAGCAGGATTTTTTATTTGTAATACTAATTTGAAACTTTATCTTTGTTAAAAATAGTATTATGACAAACATACAATCAATCATAGAAAAGGCATGGGAAAACCGTGAACTTTTGCAACAAGCAGCCACACAAAAAGCCATAAGGGAAGTTGTTGAATTATTAGATAATGGTTCGCTACGCGTTGCAGAGCCAGTTGCAAACGGCTGGCAAGTAAACGAATGGGTAAAAAAAGCAGTAGTAATGTATTTTCCCATTCAGAAAATGGAAACATTAGAAGCTGGTATTTTTGAATACCACGATAAAATTCCTTTAAAAAGAAACTTTGCTGAACGTGGCATTCGAGTAGTTCCAAATGCAGTTGCACGCCATGGTGCATACATTTCATCGGGTGTAATTTTAATGCCTTCTTATGTGAATATTGGTGCTTACGTAGACGAAGGTACTATGGTTGATACTTGGGCAACCGTTGGAAGCTGTGCACAAATTGGAAAACATGTTCATTTGAGTGGCGGAGTAGGTATTGGTGGCGTTTTAGAACCTTTACAAGCAGCACCTGTAATTATTGAAGATGGCGCATTTATTGGTTCTCGTTGTATAGTTGTAGAAGGTGTAAGAGTTGAAAAAGAAGCCGTTTTAGGTGCAAATGTTTGCTTGACCGCTTCCACTAAAATTATTGATGTTACTGGAGCTGAACCAATAGAATACAAAGGAATTGTACCTGCAAGATCTGTAGTAATTCCTGGAACATATACAAAGAAATTTCCAGCTGGAGATTTTCAAGTACCTTGTGCTTTAATAATTGGACAAAGAAAAGCTTCTACAGATTTAAAAACGTCTTTAAACGATGCTTTGCGCGAATATAATGTAGCGGTTTAATGAAAATTTTAGTAATTCAGAAAAAAAGAATTGGAGATGTACTCACAAGTACTATTATTCTGGAAGCACTCAGAGCGCATTTCCCTGATGCTGAATTACATTATTTAGTGTACGAAAACAGTTATGCTGTAGTAAAAAACAACAAATTCATAGATAAAATTGTAATTCTGGATGAAAAATCAAGAAAAGGAAAATTGGCCTTTCTTTCTTTTTTATTCAAAATCAGAAAAGAAAAATACGACATTGTTATTGATGCTTATGGGAAACCAAATAGCGTAATATTGGCTTGGTTTTCGGGTGCAAAAAAAACCATTTCATTTGAAAAAAGTTATTCGAAGTTGCTATTAACAAATGTTGTAAATAGAAATATGTCTACAGATTCAAATGCTTCCAAAGCACTCGAGCACAGAATGGCTTTGTTGAAACCCTTAGGAATTTACTTTAAATTATTGGCACCAAAAATATTTTTATCTGAAGAGGAAATCAGTATTGGTAAACAAAGACTAATAGATGCTAAAATTGATATTTCTAAAAATTTACTAATGATTAGCGCTTTAGGCAGTCAAGATGTAAAGAATTATCCGTTGCCTTTTATGGCTCAAGTTTTAGATTATATTGTTGAACAAAAAGAAGTGCAAATTTTATTTAATTATCTTCCGTGGCAACAAAATCAAGCAATTGAAATATATAATCTATGCAACAAAACCACTAAAAAGAATATTTTTATTGATTTTTTTCAAGAAGATTTGCGTGAATTTTTAGCTATTTTGTTTCACTGTCAAGCCCTAATTGGAAATGAAGGAGGCGCTGCAAATATGGCAAAAGCTTTACAAATACCAACTTTTAGTATTTATTCGCCGGGAATTATGAAAGCAAGTTGGAATTTATTTGAAAACACAACTACCAATATTTCTGTACATTACGATGATTATCCCCACGAATTGCCTAACGAAGGCGA
The DNA here is from genome assembly GCA_964402375.1 of uncultured Flavobacterium sp. GTDB lineage: Bacteria > Bacteroidota > Bacteroidia > Flavobacteriales > Flavobacteriaceae > Flavobacterium. Next base: position 73,229 of record CAYOCC010000001.1, read on the forward strand.
TTTATTTGAAAAATACAGTAAATTTAAACCCAATTACTTTTACAATAAGTTACATGATTTTTTAAATTTTAATTGTAAGTAAATGAAGATAGGATTTGAAGCCAAACGTGTTTTTCATAACAAAACTGGTTTAGGAAATTACGGTAGAGATTTGGTTCGCGTGTTAGCAACATATTTTCCAGAGAATAATTATTTTTTATACAATCCTAAAAAGAATAAAACACCTCTTTTTGTAACAAATAACACAAATGTTTTTGAGAAAAATCCAATATCTAAATTCGATCAAAAATTTAAAAATTATTGGCGACAAAATACTGTTGTTAAAGATATTATTAAAGATGAAATAATTTTATATCACGGACTTTCAGGAGAATTGCCTTCAGGTTTGACCAAAAACAGCATTAAATCAATTGTTACTATTCACGATTTAATTTTTATGCGATACCCTAAAATGTATTCTTTTTTTGACAGAAAAATTCATTTTTATAAGTTTAAAAAAGCCGCTAAAAATGCCAATTTAATTATTGCAATAAGCGAGCAAACAAAAAAAGATATTATTATATATTTGAATATTGATGCAAGTAAAATAGTAGTAGTTTATCAAGGTTGTCAAGATGTTTATAAAAAAGAGTATTCTGAATTAGAAAAACAAATTGTTTCAAAAAAGTATAATTTGCCTTCAAAATTTGTACTAAATGTTGGTACTATAGAAGAAAGAAAAAATGCATTAACCATTGTAAAATCAATAAAAAACTTAGATATTGATTTGGTTTTAATTGGAAAACAAACAGATTATTGCCAAAAAATTAATCAATATATTTCTGAAAATAAATTAAAGAATCGTGTTCATTTTTTGAAAGGATTAACAAGTGAAGAATTAGCTATTACTTATCAATTGGCGTCAGTTTTTGTTTACCCATCACTATTTGAAGGCTTTGGAATACCAATTATAGAAGCCTTGTATTCTAAAACACCAGTTATTACTACAAAAAATGGTGTATTTTCTGAAGCTGCTGGACCAAATTCGTTATACATTGAACCCTTTGACGAGAAAGATTTAGCAAATAAGATTTCTCTTATATTAAAAGATGAATTACTTGCTTCAACAATGAAGGAGGAAGGATGGCAATTTGTTCAGCAGTTTAACGATGAAGAAATTGCAAAAAATATTATGAATTGTTATCATCAAGTTCTTTCAACCTAGCATATTTTAAATAATTGCTAAATGCTGCAAACATACTCCATGTAAATCCTGCATAACCATTTAAAAAATTGCGTTGCAAAACATAGTATCTAAAAAAGTCAAACGGAAATTTTATAATTATTTTTAAAATACTACTTTTTTTATTTTTTTCGTAAAGCAATTCGCCACTCAGCATGGCATATTTAATTTGTTTTTGAATAGCAGTATTTATATCAAAAACTGTATAATGAAGCATTTCTTGATGTAATTTTCCAATCATTCCATTTATTTCAATGGTTTCATGTACTTTATTTGGAGTAAACTTCCCAAAATTTTTATCAAATAATCTTACAATTGGTCGTTTACTTTCCGCGCCATTTCTAAAAATTTTATTTAAAAAAACATGTGTTCTAGGAATGGTATACGCGTTTATATTTTCTTGATGTTTTATATTGTGTAGCTCTGAAATTAAAGCATCAGACAGAACTTCATCAGCATCTAAAGAAAGCACCCAATTATGAGTTGTTTGTTCTAAGGCAAATTGTTTTTGCAAACCGAAATTTTCAAATTTATGTGAAATTACTTTTGCACCAAATGATTCACATATAGAAACTGTGGCATCTGTACTTCCAGAATCCACAACAATAATTTCGTCAAATGTTTTTAGTTTTTCTAAACATTTTGAAATAATATGTGCTTCATTATAGGTGATTATAAATATTGAAATTTTATGTTTCATTGTTCAAATATTTAGATAAACCATTTTGAATGGCAATCACTTTATTTTTTTTATTAAACTGTCTTATGTTATTATTTTTTAACCAATTGTCTTTTGTTGCGTAACTTCTATTATGATTTAAATGCAAACAAATGGCACTGTATCTTATTTGCTTACCTTTTATGTTGTTGTGTAACAAACGTTCGCCAATTTCTCTATCTAATCCGCCATATTTCATGTCTTCATTAAAACCATTTACAGCTATTAAATCTTCTTTAAAACAAGAAGTATTGTGTCCATTAAATGTTTTTTTTGTAGGTGTTATCCAATTCATAAAATAGCCAAAGATTTTATTATTTGTAAGTTTTATCAATTTATAATTCCATTTCAAACCATTTTCTTTAAGCCATTTGGTTTGAAAACAACTTTGCTTTTTTATGTCAATTTCTGAAATAGAATTGGAAACAAAATCATTTAATTTGAAGTAACCACCAGACAAAAAATAGCCTTTTTTCATGTGTTTTAAATGGGTTGCTACAAAATCATTACGTGGAATACAATCTCCGTCTGAAAATAAAATATACTGACAAGTTGCCTGAATAATAGCTTTGTTTAAGACTTTAGTTTTTTGAAAGCCTTCATCTTTTTGCCAAACATGAACAATAGGTTTTTTAAATACAGTTTGAAAACTATCAATTACACTTTTTGTATGATTTGTAGATCCGTCATCGGCAATAATCAGTTCAAAATCGGTGTAAGTTTGCACAGCGTAGCCCCATAAAACCTTTTCCAACCAAGTTTCAGAATTGTAAGTAGTAAGTATTATAGAAATTGTACTCAAAAAAACTATTTTAAATTTTTTAGAATTAAAAATTCTTTGAAAGTACCAAATATATATTTTTTTTCTTTCATGGCTTGTAAAAAAAGGCTTAATCTTTCCGTCATTGCATTACCAGAGTTTTTACTTACATATTTAGGGAAATTATAAACGGTTTTATCATCAAGTAGTGTAAATTCCCAAGGATGAAAATATATATTTAAATAACCGTCATTTTTATAGGTCCATTTTGCTAAAAATTTATAAATTTTTAGAGGTAAATTATGAAAAGACAGCCAAAATAAAGGAAATCGTATAATTGGACTTACAGATGCTGGTATTTGCCAAACATTATGTAATTTAAAATAGGTTCTGGGTTTATCAAAATGATTATATCTTCCGGGCAAAAATGTTGGATTAATTGAGGAATTGTAAAGATATCCTGCATTTTCAATTTCTTGTTCATCTACGGGATACATTCTAGGCATTCTAAATCCAATCACTTCAGAATTTGAAAGTGCTTCTAGGGCTTCTTTTGATTGTTTTAAATGAGCAACTTCAAAATCGCTATGATAATAGGTGTGTGATGCCAATTCGTGCCCTTCATTAATTATTCTTTTAATTAAATGGGGTACTTTTTCAGCAAATACAACTGTTGAAAAAAAAGTAGCTTTAATTTGATGTTTTTGCAATAGATTTAAAATTAGTTCAGTCCCTTTTTCAGAAATTGCAATTTGATTTTCAAATGAAATTTCTTTACCATATTCTAAAGGCATGTCAAATTCTTCTATGTCGAAACTAAGTAAAATCATTTATAATTGGTACTACTTATTAAATAATTTGGTCTTCCTTTAGATTGCATAAATAATTTACCAATATATACGCCAATTATTCCCAATACTACCAAATTAAGTCCTCCAAAGAATACAACTGTAGTAATTACAGAAGCCCATCCTGAAATTACATGTCCATAATATACACTATACAAAACATAAGCAATGTAAAATATAAAAGCCATTAAAGATAAACTAACACCTAAAATAATAGCCATTGAAAGTGGTTTTGTGCTAAAAGAAGTAATGCCTTGAACGGCAAATCGCATCATTCTTCCTAAAGTATATTTGCTTTTTCCTGAATATCTTTCATTTGGTTCATAATGAACAGCAAATTGCTTGAAACCAACCCAATTTATTATGCCTCTAATAAACAATTCATTTTCTGTGAAATCCGAAAATACTTGTGCTACTTTTTTGTCAATTAATCTAAAATCAGCTGTTCCGGGTTCAAATTTAATATCTGAAAGCTTATTCATCAGGCTGTAAAAAAGATTGGATGTCTTATTTTTTATAAAACTTAATTTTTTATCTTCTCCTCTAATTGTATAAACTACTTCAAAGCCTTCTTCCCATTTTTCAATAAGTTTTGGAATTATTTTTGGCGGATGTTGCATGTCGCCGTCCATAGAAATAATTGCGTCAACGTCATTTTTCACTAAATCAATTCCTGCTTTAAGGGCGTTTTGATGTCCAAAATTTCTTGATAATTCTAAATAAAAAACATGCTGGTGTTCCTTTGATTTTTCTTTTAAAATCTCGACAGTTTTATCACTTGACCCGTCATCAACAAAAACAAACTTAAAAGTATAGTTTACATTTTTAATGGTTTCATTTAAAGCATGTATTAAAACATCAATATTAGTCGCTTCATTATATGAAGGAATCACTACGGCAATGGATTTATTCATGAGCAATGGATGAATTTGGTTCTTTTTTTAATGTAAGCAATTCGTAACTAATTTGAAACCAGATTAATATACATGGTAATGCTTTTAAGGCATAAGGTTTTACATAAGTTTCTCTAATAAACTTCGGAAATAAATCTGAAGGTGAAAAACTTGTTAAAATCATAGCAAATATAAACAAAAACCATGTCCATTTAGTTTTTTCTTCTTGAATAACAAACCAAATGGCTATACCAACAAAAGCAATAATATAGGTTGGACTCTCTGACCCTGAACTAAAAATTACAGTAAAAATTAATACTGATGCCAACAAAAGTAATTGAAATTTTTTGTTCGAAAACATGTTAAATCTTAAATATGGCAAAGCGAAAAGCAATACTCCAGGTATTAAAAATAAAAGATTTGAAAGATGTGGCATATTTAATGTTTTTCTAACCATTCCCATTATTGAAATGTCTTGCATAGAAGTTAAGGAAGCATTTTCATTATTTTTTTCTAATAATCTGCCAAACCATTCTGAATAACTATTTATTATAAATTCTGGAGAAGAAATAGCCATTGGCAACACAAAAAATACAACAGACCAAATAACCAATGATCCAATAAATTTTATTTTATTTTTTGAAAAGAAGAAAAATGCTAAGCCAACTATGCCGTATAATTTTATGAATGTTCCTAAAACAATAAAACAAGCAGACCAAAAATCTTTTTCTTTCTCTATTAACACATAAGACAAAATAATAATGCTAGTCATTACAGGATTAAATTGTTGTCCTAAAATAGCGGTTAAAAACTCGTGTGCACAAATCCATAAAACGAGGTTGATTTTAGAACTTTCTAAATTTATTTGACGAATTGCATATACTAAAACTAAAGCATTAAACACACACCATAAAACCATACCAACACTATCTGGCAACAAGGCAAAAGGAGCAATAAAAAGACTGAAAATAGGGCCGTAATGGTTGTGGTCAAAGTATAAATCTGGATAAGTTGCGTATAATGATTTTTGTTCTAAAGTATGATAAAATACGTATTTATAAATAAGGTAATTGTTGTTATTACCTATTAGAAATTGTTTTATTGCAGAAATTGTTGCAAATAAAATCCAAATAGCCAGTATTATTTTTTTATTATTTAAAAGCTTTGCAATCATAAACCTAATCTTTTTTTGAGGTTTCTTTTCTTGGCAGTACCTTTAAAAAAAGCATCTGTGTAATGCCACATTAATTGAAAAACTTCCTCTTTTGGTTTGTTATATAATTTAGCATATTCTGCACTTATTATCTGCACCATATACTTTGAAGGTGTTAATTTACAGAGGTTTTTCATTCTTAAATTGAAATCCATTTCTTTATGAAATCTCATTCTATTTAAATCAATAAGAAAAAAATCAAAAGTGCCGGATTCATTTTTTTTAATTAAAGTATTTCCAGGGGAATGATCTTTAAATTCAATTCCTGATTCGTGTAATTTAAAACAAAAATGCGCTAGATCTTTTAAAATTGCATCTGTGTCCGGACTATTTACAACAAACAAATCTTTAAAGACATAATCGGCATTTATATGTTCGCAAACATAATAGCTATCTAAAAGGCGCCACCATTTTCTGTTTTCATAATAGCCAATTGGATTTGGTGTACCTATGTTTTTTTTTTGTAGAATCTTTCCAAATTCATAGGATCTTCGGGCTTTAGATTTTCTAAAATGTCTGTAAATTATTCCGTTAATTAGTATGGGTATTTTAAATGATTTAATATTTAAAATGATAGAGTTGTAAGGAAAGGTTTTAATGACATTTCTTTTCCCTGCAACTAATAAATCGCCTTCGGTTCCAAAATTATTAATGATGTTAACTATCGATTTATCCATAGGTTGAATTTGAAATACAAATGTAATTGAAATCTTTGTAAAAAAACAATATCTTTGTTTTTTTAAAAAAGTAAATATGTTGCATAAAATTGCTGTAATTAGTTTTGATCATTGGAATTATGATGCCCATATTGTTACTGCATTACAGAAAAAAGGCATAGAAAGTTTTCATATAAAAATTGGCAATTTCAAATATAAAAATAATTGGGAGCGCATTTTAAATAGCTTATCTAAAATGTTTTTAGGTAAAAATCCTAAACTAAAAAAGCGCCAAGATTATATTCTTCAAGAGCTTGAAAAAAGCGGTTTTCAAAATCAAATTTTAGTAATTAATCCAGAATTAATTGATTTAGACTATCATTTAAAAATTAAAAAACATACCGAAAAATACATTGCTTATTTGTACGACAGCGTCGCTAGATGCAGAGTAAATCATCTTTTAGAAGGTGTTTTTGATGAAATTTTTTCTTTTGATAAAAATGATGTTTCAACTTATGGATTTAAAGTAATTACAAATTATATTTATTTTGAACCAAATGTAAATAATAATCCGGTTAAGCAGAATTTTATTTATATTGGCTCAATAGATAATAGATTGAACTATTTAAATAATTTTGCAGCACATTTAAAAAAACAGCAGCAAACTTTTCTTTTTTATGCCATCGGAAAAAAAGCATTTGTCAATAAATTGAAACAATTATTTTTAGGAAAAAACAAGAATATAATCTTCCAAAATAATAGATTTTCCCAAGAAGAAACATTAAAAATGTATGCTGAAAGTGAAACTATTATTGATTTAGTTCGAGATAATCAATCCGGTTTAAGTTTTCGTATTTTTGAAGCTTTAGGTATACAAAAAAATGTAATTACCAACAATAAATCCATAACTTCTTACGATATTTATGATTCTGGGAAAATTGTTTGTTTAGATAATTTGGCTGATATAAATAAAGTAACTTTTAGCAATGAAAATTATTCGAATGAACTCATTAAAAAATATAGTATTGATAATTTTATAAAAAATATTTTTCAATTATGACGAAAAAGCGAATTTTGGTAATGATGACTGCAGATGTTAAAATTTGTAATTCGGTTAAAGATAATCTAGAATTTTTAGATTATGAAGTTGTTCTGATTGCAAATAATGACTTTAAATATAAAAATATTAAAGACAGGTTAGTAAATTTCTATAAAAAAGTATTTAAAAGCGATAAAAGCTACAAAAGACAATTAATTAGAAATTATGAAGAAAATCAGAACTTATTTTTTTTGGAACAGCAAAAAACAAATTTTGATTTTACATTAGTTATAAGACCAGATAAATTTAGTTTAAAAGTTTTAGAAACAGCAAAAATAAAATCCAAAAAAATGGTGGCTTATCAATGGGATGGCATGTCTAGATTTCCTGAAGTTGCAGAAACAATTGACTTTTTTGATGATTTTTATGTTTTTGATGAAAGCGATATTGAAAAAAATTCAAAGAAATTGAAATTAACAACAAACTTTTATTTTGATTGTTATCATTCATTATTTCAAAAGCAACCTATTTATGACGTTTATTTTATTGGAACTTATGATTCTCGAATTAATGATTTAATTAGTATTTGTGAAAAATTATCGGTTTTAGGTTTAAAGTTAAATATTTTATTAGCAACCTCACCAAAAAAACATTTAATGCAATATAATTATATAAAATATATTAAAAAGCCATTAACATATTACGAGAATTTAGAATTGTTATCACAATCTAAAATTATTATTGATTTGGCTCATAAAAACTTACATACTGGATTATCTTTCAGGGCTTTTGAATCAGTTGGATATGACAAAAAATTAATTACAACAAATAAATTAATAAAATCATTTGATTTTTATAATCAACAAAATATTTTTGTATTTGATGATGATAGAACCGATTTGATAGAATTTGTAAAATCAGAATACATTTCTATTCCGAAAACGATTAAAAATAAATATAGTTTCTCAAATTGGTTTAATTTCATGTTTAAAATACAACCATTTGAGAATATTACTAATGAATAAATAGAACTTTATTTATAATCAATTCGCACAATATAATAATTTAAAACACATGAAAATATCTGTTGCACTTTGCACTTATAATGGTGAAAAGTATATTGTAGATCAATTAGATTCAATATTTAATCAAACCAAACCAGTTGATGAAGTAATTATTTGTGATGATATTTCTTCAGACGAAACTCACAATATTATTAATCAATATTGCAATAAATTTCCAAATATTATTAAGTTTCATATCAATGAAATAAATTTGAGAAGTGTAAAAAATTTCGAAAAAGCCATTTCATTATGTACTGGCGATATAATTTTTCTTTCCGATCAAGATGATAATTGGTTACCCGAAAAAGTTGCAGATATTGTTCATTATTTTGAATTGAATCCTCAAATTAGTGTGGTGGCAACAAATGGTAATTGTATCAATGAAAATTCTGAATTAATAAATGATTTTCTTATCTGGGATGTTCCTCAATTATTTATAGACAACAAAATACATCTTGATTATTATTATTTAATTACTTGTTTTTTTAATATTGCCACAGGTGCAACAATGGCATTGAGAAGCAAATTTATTAGCGAATGTGTGCCGTTTCCGTTAATTCCAAATTTTCATCATGACGAATGGATTGCAAGGGTTGCAAGTTCTAAAGGTCAGTTTTCTTTCTTGCCAAAAAAATATATTAATTATAGGATTCATGATGAACAACAAGTTGGTGGAATTTTGTATGATTTAGATGATGAAAATAAAAAAGAATTATTAAGTTTATTAGATTTGACTAACTATGAAATTAATTTTTTTGAATTTAAAAGAAGAATTAAAAGATTATGTAATGCTTATTATACTAATAAGAAATTAGCCCAATTTGGTGAAATTAATGAAGTTTTCAATACAACACTATCCAACATTCGAATCTTAATTGATGGTTACAAAATAAATATGAAAAAAAAATATCCTATTTTGGCATTTTTTCTTCATTATTCAGATAAAATTTTAAACAAAAGACAATTAAACTAAAACAAAATTAAAATATAAATTATGTTAAAAAAGTTAGCAAAACTAAGATTATTAAAAAATTATTTTTCTCTAAAAGATGCCCTTTCATTATATTTTGGTTTAAAGAACAATAGTGAAGAAATTAATCTTTCCAATTTAGGAAGAAAAATATATTTACGAAAAAACACAAAGGATACAGAAACATTTGAAGAAATATTTTTATCAAGTTTGTATGATATTAATTTACCAATTGTTCCTAAAACAATTGTTGATGCTGGCGCAAATGTAGGTTTGGCTTCGTTATTTTTTAAAATGAAATATCCAAAGGCAAATATTGTTGCCATTGAAATTGAAGAACAAAATGTAGAGGCAATAAAAAAAAATACAGTGAATTTTTCTAATTTTGAAATTAAACACAATGCTTTATTTAATAAAAAAGCATATTTTAAAATTATTGACCCTTATAACGCAACAAATAGTTTTCAAATAGTTGAAACAACCAATCCAGATGAAGCTAACAGTACTTCAGTAACTTTAGATGAAATTTTAACTAAAAATAATTGGGAAACCATAGATATATTAAAAATTGATATTGAAGGTGCTGAAAAAGATTTATTCGAAAAAAATTATGAAAATTGGTTACCAAAAACTAAAATAATTATGGTTGAAACGCATGACAGAATGATTCCAAAATGTTCCTATACCGTAATGAAAACAATTAACGAATTTAATTTTATTCTTTACACTACAACTGAAGGAACATTAATTTACTATAATTTAGATCATATTAAACTTCCTTAAAATGATAACTATTTCAACAGAAGTAAACAACGCTTACGAAGTCATAAAAAATGGAGGAATTATACTATATCCTACAGATACCGTTTGGGGAATTGGCTGCGATGCCTCAAATGAAGAAGCAGTTGCCAAAATTTATGCTTTAAAACAACGTGAAGAAAGCAAAAGTATGATTTGCTTGATGAACGGTGAGAAAATGATGTACCAAGTTTTTGCCAAAATTCCAGAAGTAGCTTGGGAAATTTTAGACCATTCAGAACGACCAACGACTTTAATTTTAGATCAACCAAAAAATGTGGCTAAAAATATAATTGCTGAAGATAATACCCTAGGAATCAGAATAGTAAAAGAACCATTTTGTTTTAAATTAATGGAACGTATGAAAAGACCATTAGTTTCTACATCTGCAAATATTTCTGGAAATGCTACACCAATGAATTTCAAAGAAATTTCCCAAGAAATTATAAAAGGTGTCGACTATGTTGTAAATTTGCATCACGATAAAGTTTGCAAAAAACCATCAGCCATTATCAAATTAACTTTAGATAGTCAGGTAAGGGTGATTAGAAAATAATAATTTGAAGATTTGAAGATTTGAAAGTTAATGAATTTTCAAATAAACTAATTTTCAAATTTTCAAATTAAAGCATGAATTACAAACAACATTTAGAAAATAAAATTTTCAAAATCATTTCACAAGCTGCACAAGAACTAAACCTTGAAAGTTATGTGATTGGCGGATTTGTACGTGATATTTTATTAGACAGAAATCATAAAAAAGACATCGATATTGTGGCTGTCGGAAGTGGAATTGAATTAGCAATAAAAGTTTCCGAATTACTTCCTAACCATCCAAAAGTACAGGTTTTTAAAAATTACGGAACTGCCATGTTACGTTATAAGGAAATGGATATCGAGTTTGTAGGTGCCAGAAAAGAATCTTATACAAACGAAAGTAGAAATCCTTTAGTAGAAATTGGTACTTTAAAAGACGACCAAGAACGACGAGATTTTACCATTAATGCAATGGCTTTTTCATTAAATTCGGATAATTTTGGAGATTTAGTGGATCCATTTAATGGTGTTTCAGATTTAGAAAATAAAATTTTAAAAACACCCTTACATCCAGATATTACTTATTCTGACGATCCATTGCGTATGATGCGTGCCATTCGGTTTGCTTCGCAATTGCATTTTCAAATTGAAAGTGAATCGCTTGATGCTATTACTAAAAATGCAAACAGAATTTCTATTATTTCTGGTGAAAGAATTGTAGATGAATTAAATAAGATTTTGTCATCAGATAAACCTTCAATTGGTTTTTTACATTTATATCAAACTGGTTTATTGGATATCATTCTTCCTGAATTGACCGCTCTCAATAACGTTGAAGAAGTTGAGGGGCATACACACAAAAATAATTTTTACCACACTTTAGAAGTAGTAGATAATATTTGTCCAAATACGGATGATGTTTGGTTGAGATGGTCGGCATTATTGCATGATATCGGAAAAGCACCTACTAAAAAGTTCAATAAAAAGCAAGGTTGGACTTTTCATGGGCACGAATTTTTAGGCGGTAAAATGGCAAAAAAAATCTTTGAAAGGCTTCATATGCCTTTGAATCAAAAAATGAAGTTTGTTCAGAAAATGGTCATGATGAGTTCTCGACCAATTGTAATAGCTGAAGAAATTGTTACCGATTCAGCAGTTCGCCGTTTACTTTTTGATGCTGGAGAAGATATAGAAAATTTAATGATACTTTGCGAAGCGGACATCACTACAAAAAACAGTAAAAAATTTCAAAAGTATCATAATAATTTTAAAATTGTACGTCAGAAAATAGTTGAAGTAGAGGAGAAGGACAGAGTTCGCGTTTTTCAACCACCTATTTCTGGAGAGGAAATTATGGAACTATTTGGATTAAAACCAGGTCGAGAAATTGGTGTTTTAAAAGAAGCTGTAAAAGAAGCGATTTTAGAAGGCGAAATTCCAAATGAATATGAAGCTGCTAAAGGATTTGTGATGGAAAAGGCAAATAAGATGGGATTAAAAAATACAATTAATAAAAAATAATCTGCAACTTAATAAAACAAATGAAAAAATATTTCCTTGCAGCAGCAAAAACATCTTTAGTCTTAGTTTATTTAGTAATACTTGCTGGTGCCTTAGTTCGTATGACAGGTTCGGGAATGGGTTGTCCAGATTGGCCAAAATGCTTCGGATACTATATTCCGCCAACTCAGCAGAAAGAACTTGAATTTAAACCTAATAATTCGTACGATGAAGGCCAAGTTATTATTAAAAATGAGGCTTTACTTGTAGCTAAATCAGATTTTATATCTGCAAATTCCTTTTCAGAAAATAATTGGGGTCCTTACTCCAAACACGATTATGCTATTTTTAACCCACTTCATACTTGGATTGAGTTTATTAATAGATTACTTGGTGCTTTGGCAGGAGTTGTATGCTTTATTACTTTTATTCTAGCATTTGGATTTTGGAAAGAAAATAAGAAAATTGTAGTTTATTCTTTTTTGGTTTGTTTACTAATGGGCTTTCAAGCTTGGTTGGGAAAAACGGTTGTAGATTCGGTATTAAGTCCGGTTAAGATTACCACTCATATGTTAACTGCCTTTTTAATTGTAGCGATGCAATTGTATGTTATTTATGTAGTCTCGGCTAAAAATTATGTCAGAAAATACGATAAAAAGTTTAGTATAACACTTGTTGTAGTGCTACTTCTTACAATTATTCAAGTGGTTTTAGGAACGTATGTTAGAGAGTTTATAGATACAATTGAAAAATCGGGAGCGCCAAAACCGTTTTGGTTATTGCAACCTGAAATTACTTTTTATTTCCACCGAAGTTTTTCAATAGTAGTCCTTTTAGCTAATTTATATTTACTACTTCGAAACAGAAATCTTCAATTGGGTTTTGAAAAAGTAAATTGGGTAATACGAATTTTAATTTTTGAAATTATTTTGGGAGTTATTATGGTGTATGCCGATTTTCCTTTTGGAAGTCAGACTTTACACTTGGTGTTGGCTACTTTCTTGTTTAGTGCGCAATTTTATTTACTTTTAGAAAATAGTAAAACTACAAAAAATCAAAATTAATTAGCGGCTAAACTATATTGTCACAATTTAAAACAAAAAAGACTGCAAATAGCAGTCTTTTTTGTTTAGTAAACGTAAATGTTTAAATACTATTCAACTTTTTCAGTTTGTCTTTCCAAGTTTGTAATTCTTCTTTATGTTTTTCAATATTGTTTTGTACTTCTTTTATAAACGGATTGTTTCCTTTTGCGTTGCTGAAAAAACCAATATTATTTTCTAATTGGTTGATTTCATTATTCAACTCGTCAATTTTTCTTCTCATAAAAATTTGTTCGTTGGCAATCGCTCTTTGGTCGTTTCCTTCTGAAAGTTGGTCTAAACGGTTGCTAAATTTCATCATTTCTGAGTCTTTTTTAGACAAACTTAGTTTTTCAAACAAAGCATCTAAAATTTTATTGAATTTCCCTTCAATATGACGACGATTTTGTGGCACTTTACCCAATTGTTTCCAAGCTGCAATATGTGCTTTTATGGCGTCTAAATCAGTTTTATGTTCACCTACTAATTCAAAGGCACGTATAATTTCTAAATATTCTTTTTTCTTTTCAAAAGCTTCAACTTCTTCGCCAATTTCTTCTTTTCTTGAATCGTGTAATCTGTCAAAATAAGCATTACAAGTTTTTTTGAACGTTTCCCAAATTTCATTAGAAAGTTTTCTTGGCACATGTCCAATTTTTTTCCATTCTTCCTGAATTTGTTTCATAATTGGCGTAGTGGCATCAAAATCTTCAGTATCGATATTTGATTTTGCTTTCTCAATTAAAGCCAATTTTAACTCTAAATTACGATTTTGTTCGTTTTTAATATCTTTATAAAATGAATTTTTTGTAACATTAAAAGCACGAACGGCATTTTTAAAGTTGCTCCAAGTAGCTTCAGTAGCTTCAGCGGGAACACGTCCGGCTTTAAAGAATGCATCGCGTAAAGCTTCTAATTTTACAATTTGATTTTGCCATTCACCGTGATTATTAACTTTTTCAGTACTTAATGCATTTACTTCAGCAATAATTTCGTTTTTTCGAGTTAAATTTCCTTGTTCTTGTTCTTTAAATTGTCCGGCTAATGCTTCTCGTTTGTCGTGTAGAATTTTTGTTATTTCACTAAATTCTTGCCAAATTTTTTCTCTATTTTCTTTATCAACTGGTCCAATTTCTTCTTTCCAAACACGGTGTAATAACTGAAGTTCTCTGAAAGATTTGGTTAAATCGGTTTGTTCAACTAAAAGTTTAGCTTTAGCAATAATTTCTAACTTTAATTCTAAATTATTTTTAAAATCAGCATCTCTAATTTCTCTATCTAAATGTACAATTTCGTAAAATCTATCTACATGAAAATGAAAATTATTCCAAACTAAATTATACTTGTCTTTTGGTATGGCTCCAGAGTTTTTCCAACGCTCTCTAATATCGTTGAATTTTTTAAACATTTCTGAAATATTAGAATCTGTACTAGCAATTAATGTTTTTAATTCTTCAATTAAAGCTGTTTTTTCTGTAAAATTATTTTTTAATTGATTTTCAATATTTTTAAAATTTGTATTTCTTTTGTTGCGAAAAGCATCTAATAATTGATCAAATTTTACTTTTACTGGGGAATGGTATTCAAATTCAGTAGCGGTTTCATTTTCAGCATAAAACGCAACTCTTTTTTCTTCAAGCATTTGATGGTAATGATTTAAAAATGCTTTTTTTACATCTTCAATCTGATTTTTGAAAACCAATGCTTTTTCATGATTTACAAGTATTGCCAATTCGGCAACTAATTCTTCTAATGAAAGAAGTTCATAATCTTTTATTTCTATTTCTAAATCATCTTGAAATGAACCATCTTGGCTAGCTTCCGCCAAATGATTATCTATTTCATCTTGTGCAGAAACTGAGATTTCTTCTTCTAAAATTTGTGAAACCGTTTCAGTATCAGTTACTTCTAAAACGTCACTTTCTAATTCAGTTGTTACCGAACTTGTTGATTCGTTTTCAATTGATGCGGTTTGCTCTTGTCCATCTGCTTGTTGCAGGTTATCATTCAATTCTTCTAACATGTTATAATGCTTAAGTTAAGGGTTCGAAGATACCAAAAGAGGTGCGAAATACAAAGAAATTGTACTAAAATATCTAATTAAACTTTATTTATTCCAGATTAACCAAGCTTTTTCCGCTTGATTAATTAACATTTCGTAACCATTTTTTGTGGTAGCTCCTGATTTTTTTGCCTTTTTTAAAAAAGTACTTTCTTCTGGGTTGTATACCAAATCAAAAGCGATGTGTTTGGCAGTAAATAAGGAATAATCTAATTTTGGTGCTTCTGAAATATTTGGAAATGTTCCTATTGGTGTGGTATTAATTATGATTTGATATTCGTCAAAAATTCCTTTATTAATTTCATTGTATCCAAATTCAAATTCTGAAGGTTTTCTGGATACAAAATCAAATTCAATATTTAGTTTTTTTAAGGCAAAAGCAACGGCTTTACTAGCGCCACCAGTTCCTAGAATTAACGCTTTTTTGTGATTGTTTTTTAATAATGGTTTTATTGATTTTTTAAAACCATAGAAATCGGTATTGTAACCTTTTAATTTTTTGTTTTTGGAAATTGAAATACAATTAACCGCTCCAATTTTTTTTGCGTTTTTTGAAATTTTATCTAAAAAAGGTATAACGCTTTCTTTGTAAGGAATGGTTACATTTAATCCAACTAAACCTTTTGATTTCTTTATAATTTCGGTAAAAGCTTTAATATTTTCAATATCATAGTTTTCATAATCACAATTGTGAAAATGATTTTGAGTGAATTTTTCAGTAAAGTATTTTTTTGAAAAGGAATAGTTTATATTTTTTCCTACAAGTCCAAATTTGCGCTGTTTTTTTTGAAGTTTATTTTTCATTTCCTTTAATCTTTGTAAAATTTGGATTTGAAAATTTTAATAAAAATCGGCAAAACAGAAAGCATCACGAT
This sequence comes from uncultured Flavobacterium sp., assembly GCA_964402375.1. GTDB lineage: Bacteria > Bacteroidota > Bacteroidia > Flavobacteriales > Flavobacteriaceae > Flavobacterium. The sequence goes on from CAYOCC010000001.1 coordinate 89,466, forward strand.
GCCTAACACTAGTTTTTCAAAATTGTTTTTCACTACCTCAAATTGTCCTAAAAAATAGCCTAAAAGCGTAATTCCTGCAACCCAAAGTACGGCACCTAAAATACAATTTAGAATGTAATTTTTATATTTCATGCTTCCAGCTCCAGCCACAAATGGTGCAATTGTTCTTACAATAGGCACAAAACGAGCCATTATGACCGCTTTTCCTCCATTTTTTTCGAAGAATATTTCTGTTTTTTCAATATATTCTCTTTTTAAGAATAGAATTTTCTTTTTTTGTTTTATTAATTCCCCGAATTTATGTCCTACAAAATAATTTAAATTATCCCCTAAAAGTGCTGCAAGAATTAATAATGGGATAATAATAATTAAGCTTAATTTTCCAGTTGTAGCTGCAATTACTCCAATTGCAAAAAGCATTGAGTCACCTGGTAATAATGGCATTATTACAAAACCAGTTTCAATAAAAACAACTAGAAATAAAATAAAATAAATTAGTGTATTATATTGGTCAATTAATTGTGTAATTACGGTTAAAGGATCTTTTAAAAAATGCAATAAAAAGTCAATAATTTCCATTGATTGTGGGCTTATAAAGTATGTTTTTTAATACTATTTTGTACTGTTTCACATTCCCAAACGTGTGGAAAAGCATCTTTTAATATGTAATTTTTATCAAAATTGGTAGTTAAAGCCGTTTCTAATGCTTCGATGGCGTTTTTTTCCTCTTCGATATTGTAAAATAAACCAACTAAACGATATAAAATCTCCGCTTCATTAGGATACACTTCTTTAGCTTGATTTAGAATTTCAAAAGCAGCGTTTACTTCGCCTAAAACGTATAAAATATCGCTCCACGAAATAAAATTTTCTAATTCGATATCACCGTTTTCAAAAGCTTTTCTATAGCCTTCTTCTGCTTCTTCAAAGAAATTTAAAAACTGATTTATTGAAGCATATCGTCTCCAGTACAATGGGTTTTCACCATCAATTCCAATTGCTTTGTTGATATAATATAATGATTTTTGGTAATTTTCTTGTTTAATATAAAAATCAGTAATGGTTAACCACGCTTTATCTAATAATGGATCTTCATGAACTGTTTTTAAGTAAAAAATTAGTGCTTGTTCATTATTTCCAAGTTTTTCGTAACATTTTCCTATTCGCAGAAATGCAAAAGAAGTTGGATCGTCTAATTCAATTGTTATCATGTAGCAATCAATGGCTTCTTGGTATTGCTGAAGTTTTTCTAAAGATTTTGCTTTTTCTAAGAAAGCGCCTAAAAAGCTTTCATCAATAATACAAGCATAATCAAATGCCCAAATGGCTTTTTCATAATTTTTTAAAGCATAAAATTGCCGTCCAAGTTGATGCCATGCTACTTCACTATATGGATTTTTATCAATAAATTTTTCTAAATACACAATGGCTTCCTGATTTTGATCTAAAAAATCAAAACAATATACTACATTATATAAAGCTGAAAAATCTTCTTCGTCATTTTCTAAACATAAAATGAAGTTTTCTTTGGCCAATTCTAAGCTATCCATAAAAAGATATTCCATTCCAATCATAGAATAAATATCGGCTTCATCATCTGTGTAGCGCAGCGCAATTTGTAAATGTTCGATTGCTTTTTCGTGTTGGTCTCTTTTAGAACAAATATTGGCACGTTGAATATAAACTTCTTCATTTGTAGGCTCCAACAAAGCTACATCGTTTAAGATTTTTTCGGCTTGTTCAATTTTGTCTTCATAAATCAATAATTCAACGTGAACTAACTTTAATCCGTTAGATTTTGGATGTTGTTCTAAACCTAAACGAAGCGCTCTTTTAGCTAAATTGATTCGTCCTGAGTCCATATAATGTAAAACAATGTCTTCAAATTCTTCAGAATCAAAGAAAAAAACCTTATTTGTTTTTAGCATCGATTCAAATTTAGAAAGAGATAAATTGTTTTCCTCTTCTTCCTCATTATAGCTCATATTCATAGCAACAACTTTTTAAAAGTTACAGTATTAAAATTACGTAATTTAACGATAGCAATTTCTTTGCCAAGTGTATCTTTTGAACAATTTAATTAACATTTTTCAATGTCTGAAATGATAATAGAAACACAGATTAAACGGATTGAACAGATTTTAATAATTTCTTTTTCTTTATCTCTGATCAAAATATAAGAAGGTTTAAAGATTTAAAGCATGAACTTCGTCCATAACTTTTAATAATAATTGACAACCTTCTTCAATTTCTTCATTGGAAATGGTTAATGGCGGCGTAATTCGGATGGCGGTTCCTTCAAATAATAACCAAAATAAAATTAAACCACGTTTGTGACATCGAAGAATAACTTCGTTTGTAATGTTTGCGTTTTTTGTCATCGCGGCAAGCATCAATCCTTTTCCACGAACTTCAGTGATTAAAGGGTGTACCAATAATTTTCTGAAAAGTTTTTCTTTTTCAAGTGTTTCAGCTATTAAATTCGTTTCCGTAATTTCTTGTAATGTTGCCAAACAAGCCGCAGCAATTACGGGATGCCCACCAAAAGTAGTGATATGACCTAATTTTGGATTGTCGTATAATAAATCCATATGCGCTTCGGAAGCAACAAATGCGCCAACTGGCATGCCGCCACCCATTCCTTTTCCGATGACTAAAACATCTGGTATGCAATCGTAGTTTTCAAATCCGAATAATTTTCCGGTACGGCCAAATCCGGGTTGAATTTCGTCTATAATTAACATGGCGCCAACTTCTGTACAACGAGCACGAACTTTCTTTAAAAAATCGTTTTGTGGTTGAATAAAACCTGCGCCACCTTGAATGGATTCTAAAATAATTCCTGCTGTTTTTGTGGTGATTTTCTGTATGTCTTCATCATTATTAAACGTAATAAAATCAACATCAGGAAGTAATGGTCTAAAAACTTGTTTGCGTTCTTCAAAACCCATGACGCTTAAACTTCCCATAGTATTTCCGTGATAAGCATTGTGACAAGATATAAATTGACTTCTTCCTGTAACTCTTCGAGCTAATTTTAATGCGCCTTCAGTAGCTTCGGTTCCAGAACTTACTAAATACGTTTTTTTTAAGGGATGAGGAAGATGTTCTGCTAATAATTTACAATATTCAGTTGCTGGATTTTGGGCATATTCGCCATAAACCATTACGTGTGAATATTTATCTAATTGGTCTTTTATGGCATTGTTTACGCGCTCATTTTGATGTCCTAAACTACATGCCGAAACTCCCGCCACAAAATCTAAATATTTATTTCCAGAAGTGTCGTAAATATAAGAACCTTTAGCATAAGAAATTTCCATTGCTAATGGGTGAGGCGTGGTTTGTGCTTGATATTTAAAGAAATCGTTTAGAATGGTTTTGGGTTTAAGGTGAATGGTTTTAGGTAAAAAACTCTTTGTATAATTAATAATAAATAATAATTGACTTAGAATATATATAGTTAATAATACCCAAATTGTTTTTTCAATTTTCGAATTGAAATCTGAAGAATTAATCAAGCTTGTTATATCTTGAGGTTCGGGACTCTCTTGTAAAAATATTATTAAGATTAGTATAGAAATTAAAGAAAAGATAGATATTAAAATATGTATTTTAGTTAGATTTTGATTTAATTGTTTGTTTCTAATAAAATATCCGAATGTTATAATTAAAAAATAAATAATAGTTGTAGTAAGAATTATCTTTTTTGAAATTACAAAATATGTGTTATTAAAACTTAAAGAAATACTTTCCTCAAGTTTAAAAAAAATGATTGCACAAAAAAATATACCAAGTAGAATTAAAAGGGAACCGATATAATTAAATGAATTATAATTAATTTTCATTTTTAGTTTTTTACTTTTTACTTTTTACTTTTTTTTTTTCCATAATCCTTAGTTTCTTTTAACACGGACATAGGTTTTTTCTCTTCTTTTTCTTTCTTCTTGGTTTCAGTTTTCACTTTTTCATCGAAGGCTTTTTCATCATCAGGAAAAATATCTTCGAGCGTATTTATTTTTTCGTCTATTCGCCAAATAAATCCTCGGAGTCGCCTTGCGTTTTTTGGAAATTCTTTATCTGGATAGGTATCGCTTAAAATTTGTTTAAAAGAAGTTAATTCTAAAATTTTGTTATTTTCTAATTGCATGTTGATACTACTTGAAACGCCTTTATCTATACCAACCATTTCATTTTCATCGTTATACATAAAATAGATTTTCTCGGTATTTTTTATCAAATCTACTTCGTATAATTTATTATCTCTAAATTTTCCGTACAAAAATTGTCCTTTCACTTGATTAAAATTGTCTTCTCCAATAGTATCTTTTTGGACTAAAAACGCATTATTGAGTATTTTTAACGAATCAAGTTTTTCAGTTTTATTATCGCCAATTAGATGAATTACATCACCCGTCATTTGGTTATCGCTATTCCATACTACTGGTCTTCCGATAAGTTTTGTCAATTGTGTTTTGTTATTTGAATGAATCGAATCGCATTTTCCACTCATATCTGTTTTGAAAAATCGCACATTATTAAAAGCCCTAATCGTTCTGTCTTCTTGTGGACCCGTAACCAATATTTTTTTCCCATGTAAGTACATAGTATCTTTTTCTACCAAAGTTTTTACTAACGCTTTTTTGGTAATATACATCGAATCTTTTTTGGTGCCGCCAATATTTCTGTACACTTCTGCGTAATGTCCGGTTGCAATCATATTGTTGATTGTATCCGTAATTTTTACATTATTGGTCGCTTTTGCGAAATTTTTCTTTCGATCGTAATTGATAATATCGCCTTCAACTTTCCGATTATTGTATACGATATTGGAATTATCTAAAAGTCTACCAACATCATTTTTTGTATCGTAAAAGCCGTTTTCAGTATAAATTATATTTTCTTTACTTTTAATCGTGCTTGGTCCGTAAACATAGGCGTGACCTGAATTGTCGTAAAAATCTAAATTGTTCGTTTTAATGGTAACTTGAGGATTCACAACTGTAACGGCCGTTTTGAAAACGTATTTTTTTGATGTTATAATATATTTTCCGAATTTACTTTTTAAAGTATTTTCTTTATTTATTATTGTTCCCCAACTTTTAAAATAAGCCTCTTGTTTATTTCTGTCAAAGCGAATCGTATCAGTTGTTAAATTAGAATCGGGAGAACGTAAATTTACATTTCCAGTTGCAAATGCTTGAAGTGTTTTTCCATCATATTCTGCATAGCGACTATTCATTACAATAGTATCGCCTTGATTTAAAATCACATTCCCAAAAGCTTTTATATAATCTTCATCCGTGTAATGATAAGCTTTGTTGCAATTAATCAATACGCCATTATGTTGCACTTGAACATTTCCTGTAAAAACAATGGCACCTGGAATTTCATTTTGATTTTTATCGATAAAATCAGAGTGTAAAATTTTTATTCCATTTGGATTTGAAGGTGGTGAGGTTTCAAAAGTTGTTTGCGCATTTCCAAATAATGTGGAGAGCAGCATAACTAATGTAAATATGTATTTTCTCAATTTCTAAATTTTTGTCAAATTTAAGTAAAATGTACAATAATGAATGCGAATTAAGAATATTTTATGGTTTTTTTGATGGGTACATAGATTTGCCGGATTTTAAAGAATAAAATTAAACCGCAGATTTACAGATTTATGATAATCCGTGAATCTGCGGTTTTGTTTATTTGAGATACTGAAACAAGTTCAGTATGTCAAAATTCTATAATTTATCTTGTGATAGTCTGAGTTCTGTCTGGTCCAACAGAAACTACTTTTATAGGCACTTCTAATTCTTTTTCAATGAATTCGATGTATTCTTTCAATTCTGAAGGCAATTCTTCGTACGTTGTCATACCTGTTAAATCTGCTTGCCAACCTTTCATTTCTTTATAAATAGGTTGTACGTTTTCTGGCTCAATGTTAAACGGGAAGTGTTTTAAAACTTCTCCTTTATACTTGTATTCGGTACAAACTTTTAAAGTTTCAAATCCTGATAAAACGTCACCTTTCATCATGTATAATTCGGTTACACCATTTACTTCAACAGCATATTTTAAAGCCACTAAATCTAACCAGCCACATCTTCGGGCACGACCAGTAACTGAACCAAATTCGTTTCCGATTTTTGCCATATTGGCACCCACTTCATCAAATAATTCAGTTGGAAAAGGTCCGCTTCCAACACGAGTTGTGTATGCTTTAAAAATTCCAAAAACTTCTTTTACTCTGTTTGGTGCAATTCCTAAACCTGTACAAGCTCCAGCTGCAGTAGTGTTAGAAGACGTTACAAATGGATACGTTCCAAAATCTACATCTAACAATGAACCTTGTGCGCCTTCAGCTAAAATGGTTTTTCCTGCTTTTAATGCTTTGTTTAAATATTCTTCAGAGTCAATGAAAGTCAATGTTTTTAATTCTTCTACCGCTGCGAAAAATTCATCTTCCATTTCTGCTAAATTATACTGTAAATCTACATCATAAAATGCAATCATTGCTTCGTGTTTATCGGCTAGAGCGCGGTATCTTTCATTAAAATTAGCCATTTCTAAATCGCCAATTCGTAAGCCATTTCTTCCGGTTTTGTCCATGTAAGTTGGTCCAATTCCTTTTAAAGTAGAACCTATTTTAGCTTTTCCTTTTGAAGCTTCTGAAGCTGCATCAAGTAAACGATGTGTTGGTAAAATTAAATGCGCTTTTCTTGACAAGAATAATTTTGACTTAATATTTAAATTAAATTTTTCTAAACTTTCAATTTCTTTTTGAAAAACTACCGGATCCATTACTACGCCATTTCCAATGATATTTACATTATTTTTATGAAAAATTCCTGAAGGAATCGTTCTTAAAACATGTTTAATTCCATCAAATTCAAGTGTGTGTCCTGCATTTGGACCGCCTTGAAAACGTGCAATAATATCGTATTTTGAAGTTAATACATCGACGATTTTTCCTTTTCCTTCGTCACCCCATTGTAATCCAAGTAGTAAATCTACATTCATTGTGTTGTTTGCTTTGAATGGACAATTGTCCCTATTTATTAATTCTTTTTTGTTCCGTAAAAATACAAGGAATGTGTTTCTATATCAATTCCAAACATTTCTTCCATGGTTTGTTTGATTTGCTGAATACGTGGATCGCAAAATTCAATTACTTCTCCCGTATCAGTCAATATAATATGGTCGTGTTGCTTATCAAAATAGGATTTTTCGTAATGTGCTTGGTTTTGCCCAAATTGATGACGACGCACTAACTTACAATCTAACAATAATTCGATGGTATTGTACAAAGTGGCACGAGAAACACGATAATTTTTGTTTTTCATTTTGATATACAATGATTCTATATCAAAATGTTCTTGATTTTCGTATACTTCTTGAAGTATCGCATAACGTTCAGGCGTTTTGCGATGTCCTTTATCTTCAAGGTATTTTGTAAAAACGTTTTTAACCGTTTCTTGGTTTTGGTTGATATCCATTTTAAGTTTAAATGAAAGAAATGCAAATATAGTAAAAAGTGATTAGTGAAAAGTAAAAAAAAATAATTAACTCTTTGATTTACTCCATCAATTGCAACTTTCTATTTTTAGGTATTATAAACTCTTGTAACTTTATCAATGCCTTCAACCTTTTTAATGTTTTCAATTAATTTTTTAAGAATGACATTATTTTGTACCATAACGGTAATTTGACCTTTGAAAATACCTGCCTCAGAATTTAGACTGATGCTTTGAATGTTTACGTGCATTTGATTTGAAATGACTTTGGTTAGTTGGTTGGTTAAACCCATAACATCCATTCCAGTAATTTTTAAAATAGCATTGAATTCTTCTTGAGAGGAATCAATCCACTTGGCTTGAACAATTCGGTAGGCAAAGTTAGATTGTAAACTAATCGCATTTGGACAATCCATTTTATGCACTTTTATGCCTTCATTTATGGTAACAAAACCAAAAACAAGATCGCCAGGAATTGGACTACAACAAGGAGAAAATTTATATTCAAGTTTACTTTGTTCGGCACCAAAAACCAGTAAATCAAGTTGTTCTTTGGCTTTGTTTTTTTGATTTTTATCGTTGCTAACACTGGTACTTCTTTTGATTGTTTTCTTAAAAAAGTTAACCAAAGTATTGCTTTTTTGTGCAGCATAATCTCGGAGTTGTTGGTTTTCAATTGCACCAATTCCAACACGATAAAACAAATCTAAACTTGTTTTTAATTTCAAAAAATTTACCAGTTCGTTAATCGAATCTTCGGTTAATGTTATTTTTAAATGACGAAGTTTTCTGGTTAATATTTCTCGTCCTTCTTCGCCGATTTTTTTTATATCTTCATTTAAAACATTCTTAATTTTGGTTTTGGCACGGGACGTAGAAACATAATCTAGCCAGTGAATAGTTGGTTTTTGATTTTGAGAAGTAATTATCTCTACCTGATCACCACTATTTAATATATAATTTAACGGTACTAATTTTCCATTTACTTTTGTTCCACGAGTTTTTACACCAATTTCCGAGTGAATACTAAAAGCAAAATCGAGTGTAGTAGCTCCTTTTGGTAATGATTTTATTTCGCCTTTTGGTGTGAAAATATATATTTCTTTCGAATATAAATTTAGCTTAAAATCTTCAACAAAATCTACGGCATTATTATTTGAATTTTCAAGTGCTTCTTTAAGTTGATTTAGCCATATTTCTAAACTATTTTCTTCAGTTGCACCATTTTTATATTTATAATGTGCGGCGTAGCCCTTTTCTGCAATTTCATCCATTCGTTCGCTTCGAACCTGAATTTCCACCCAACGCCCTAATGGTCCCATTACAGTAATGTGTAAAGCTTCGTAGCCAGTTGATTTTGGTGAGGAAATCCAATCGCGTAAACGACTCGGACTTGGTCTGTAATGATCGGTTACTACAGAGTAAATTTTCCAAGCCAAGAATTTCTCATCATGAAGATTGGATTTATAAATAATTCTGAGCGCAAATTTATCGTATACTTCATCAAAAGTTACGCCTTGCACTTTCATTTTTCTTCGGATCGAATAAATCGATTTTGGTCGGCCTTTAATAATAAAATCTATACCTTCCGTAGTCATAGATTGACTTAAAATATCCGAAATAGATTTTATATATATGTCTTGTTCTTCTTTAGTTTCTTTGATTTTGCTAACTATATCTGCATAAACTTCTGGCTCTGTGTATTTTAAACCTAAATCTTCTAATTGGGTTTTGATATTATAAAGCCCTAAACGATGAGCAAGAGGTGCGTAAATATATAAAGTTTCCGACGCAATTTTTGCTTGCTTATAGTCAGACATGCCGTCCATGGTTTGCATATTGTGCAATCTATCGGCAAGTTTAATTAAAATTACTCGTACGTCATCATTTAACGTAAGAAGCATTTTTCTGAAATTTTCAGCTTGAAGCGAAATTTCTTGGTCGTTTTTTACTTTTGGAATTTTGGTTAATCCTTCAACAATTTTAGCAATCTTTGGATTAAACATTTTTTCAATGTCGGAAATGGTAATGTCGGTATCTTCCACCACATCATGAAGTAGGGCGGAGGCAATACCCGTTGAACCCAAACCAATTTGTGACGCTACAATTTTTGCTACAGCAATTGGATGAAAAATATAGGCTTCGCCAGATCTTCTTCTCTGATCTTTGTGCGCTTCTACAGCAATATCAAAAGCTTTACGAATTAGTTTTTTATCGTCAGTTGTTAAACTTTGATAACTAATGCGAAGTAACTCTTTATATTCTTTAGCTATAGCTTTGTTTTCAGCTTCTAAATCAATCTCGGACATATTCAAATTTTGTAGAATATAAAAATAGTGTTTAAAATTTAGATTTCAAAAAAGATTTTAAATTTCTTTAATCTTTAATTACCTTTTTAAATAAGCACATCGACACATTGAAAATCTACTAATTAGAAACCACGTTGTCTTTTGGCTTCGAATAGCAAAATGGCAGCTGCTACAGAAACATTCATAGAATCGATAATACCTTGCATAGGAATGTTGATGTTTTTGGTTGCATTTTGTCGCCAAACGGCTGTAATTCCTGTGGCTTCTGTTCCAACAACTAATGCGGTTGGTTCGTTGTAATTTTGTGTGTGATAGGTGGCTGAATCTTGTAAAGTCGCACAATAAATATTGATGTTGTTTTCTTTTAAATAAGCAATTGCTTCCTCTGAGGTCGACACGGCGATTTGACGTGTAAACAAACAACCCACACTTGAACGTACAATATTAGGATTGTACATATCCGATTTTGGATTGGCAATAATCACAGCATCAATATTAGCTGCATCTGCGGTTCGTAATAAGGCACCTAAATTTCCTGGTTTTTCTATTCCTTCTGCGACTAAAATTAAAGGATTTTTAGACAATTTTAAATCGGATAATTGTAATGATTTTGATTTAGCAATGGCGATAATTCCTTCGGTTGTATCGCGATAAGCTAATTTTTGATAAACTTCTTTCGAAATTTCTATTTTGAGATGTTCAGCTATTTCTATTACTAGATTTTCGGATTTTCCAGACAATTCTGGATAAAAAAGTAATGTTTCTAATTCGTAACCACCTTTTACGGCTAATTCAATTTCACGTTGTCCTTCAATAATAAACGTTCCCGATTGGTTTCGTGCTTTGGCTTTTTCTTGCAATACAACTAAGTTTTTGACAAACGGATTTTGAATGGAAGTGATTTGTTTCATTTTGAGTGACTAAGTTGCTGAGTATCTAAGTTACAAAGTTATCTTTTTTATAGATAAAAACATAGTCGCAAAACTTATGGCTTTGCGACTTTAAAATTAATATTCTGTATTTTAGTTTTTTACTTCCGATTTTGAAGAACCTTCACTTTCAAACTTCCCTTTATATCTTTCGTATAATTCGGTTTGGTGACTTTCTAAGCTAATTTTTCGTCCATCAATAAAAGCGTGAGATAATTTATTTGTTTTCATATCTAACGCATCGCCTTCTGAAATGAATAGGGTAGCGCTTTTACCGGCTTCTAAAGTTCCGTATTTGGCATCAATTCCTAAGATTTTTGCTGTGTTTGATGTAATTAACTTCAATGCGTCTTCTTTATTCATTCCCCAAGCGGCACAAGTTCCTGCATAAAACGGCATGTTTCTAGTCTGCATACGTTCCATATCACCAGAATTTTCTAAACCTACAACAATTCCTTTTTCGGTTAAGATTTTAGCAATTTTGTAAGGTAAATTTACATCTTCATCTTCCGAATTGGGAACATCATGAATTCTTCTTAATAAAACAGACACATTATTTTCTTTTAATAAATCAGCAATTTTGTGGGCGTTGTATCCACCGATAATGACTAATTTTTTAATATTATTTTTCTTTTTAAATAAGATAATATCTGTAATTTCTTTTTCACCATTTGCGTTTACAAACAACGTTTTATCTCCGTTTTGTATGCCATTCATAGCGTCATAAGGTATGTCTTTTGTTTTTTTATCTGATTTTAAATAATTAAATGCATTGTCAAAAAACTGTTGAACGCCTTTGGTTTGCTCGTCATATTTTTTGTTCGATTCAATACCGCCAGGTTCTGCCCACCAACCTAATCTGGCATAACTATTTGGCCATCTCATATGAATGCCATCATTTTCTTTTATCACTGCGTCTTCCCAGTTCCAAGCGTCAAATTGAACCACAGAAGAAGTTCCAGAAATTCTTCCACCACGTGGTGTAATTTGGGCTAAAAGTACGCCGTTTGGTCTAGCTGATTCCGTTAGTTTTGATTCTGCATTGTAAGCAATTAAACTTCTAATATGAGGATTGAATTCACCAATTTCACTTTCATCATCTGAAGCACGAACGGCATCAATTTCTACTAATCCTAAAGTTGAATTTGGCGCGATGAATCCAGGATAAATATGCTTTCCATCTGCTTGAATTGTAATATCGTGTTTCGTGATTTTGGTTACAGTAGCATCAGAAACAGAAGCGATTTTTCCATCAACAATAGAAATCAGACTGTTTTCTTGAATTTTTCCGTTACCTAAATGTGCTGTTCCACCAATAATTAATATCGATTTTGTTTGCTTTGGTGCTGGTGTTTGTTGTGCAAAACTAATTAATGTAGTTAGTGCTAATATGTAAGTTAGTTTTTTCATTAGTTGTTGTATTTAGCATGAAATTCTCTACATTTTTCACCAAGTGTATCACAGTGATAATGTCCGCTCGATTTTTTCTTTGGTTCTTGTGTTTTTAAGCCTTTGTTTTTGGCATCTAACATTAAATTAATTAACTCATTTCTTTCTTTTTGTACCATTTCATTTTTAGCCTTTTCTTGGTCTAAATCGAAGAAAATAGTTCCGTCAACAATAGTTTTTTCTACAGTGGCATAAATGGTTAATGGATTGTCTGACCAAAGAACTACATCGGCATCTTTGCCAACTTTAATACTTCCCACTTTATCATCAACTTGTAATAATTTAGCCGGATTTAATGTTACAAAATTCCAAGCTGCTTCTTCTGTTACACCACCATATTTTAGTGTTTTGGCTGCTTCTTGATTCAATCTTCTCGACATTTCTGCATCATCAGAATTGATTGAAACCGTTACACCAACATTATTCATAAGTGCCGCGTTGTAAGGAATGGCGTCATTTACTTCAAATTTATAACCCCACCAATCTGCGAAAGTAGAACCACCAACGCCATGTTTAGCCATTTTGTCTGCTACTTTATAGCCTTCTAAAATATGTGTAAAAGTTTGAATTTTAAAATTGTATTTTTCGGCTACTTTTAGTAACATATTTATTTCAGATTGCACATAAGAATGACAAGTGATAAAACGTTTTTTATTTAAAATTTGACTTAATGTTTCCAATTCAATATCAAAACGTGGTGCAATTTTACCTTTATTTGCATTGTATACATCCCATTCTTTTTGATAGGCTAAAGCACGAGAAAAATAGTCTTCATAAACTTGTTCTACTCCCATTCTCGATTGAGGGAAACGCAATCTTTCAATATCGCCCCAGTTGGATTGTTTTACATTTTCACCTAAAGCAAATTTGATGTATTTAGGAGCGTCTTTAACCAACATTTCATCTGGATTGTATCCCCATTTAAGTTTAACAAAAGCGGCACGGCCACCAATTGGATTGGCAGAACCATGCAATAAATTTGCAGAAGTGACCCCTCCGGCTAAGTTTCTGTAAATGTTTATATCTTCAGAATTTACAACATCTTCAATAGTTACTTCAGCTGATGAATTTTGTCCGCCTTCATTTACACCATTTGAAATTGCGATATGTGAATGTTCGTCAATAATACCAGCGGTTAAATGTTTTCCAGTTGCATTTATCACTTTTCCTTTTTGAGGCAAGTTTTTTCCAATTTTAATAATTTTTCCGTTTTCAATTAAAACATCTGTTTCCTTTAAAATACCTTCTTTTTCTCCTGTCCAAACCGTGGCATTTTTAAACAATATTGTTTCTTGTTTTGGTTTGGTTAAATTTCCAAAAGCAAGGTTTGGGAAAGTAACGGGATAATAAACTGGCGTTTTCTTTTCTTCTTTTTTCTCAGCTACAATATCTTTTTTAACTTCCGTTGATGCAGGCTTTTTAACAGCATTCCAAGAAACTTCTTTACCGTTTTCTAAAAACGCTTTTCCAGACAAACCTGTTTCAGATTTTAATCCAGAAATTCTAATAAAATTGGAAGAAATAGTATCTTTTCCTTTGATAACCATTGTAATCCAAGGATCGTTGTAAGTAATTTTTGTTCCGAACTCCATTTTATCCTGAGAAATTTTGGCATCTAATTTTGTTATTTCCCCTTCAATTGATAAATCGTATTTATTGGAATCTAAAGTTAAATCGTATTTTCCTCTAATATCAGAAGGTTGTATTTTTTCAATTACAAATCTATTTCCTTGAACCCAATTTTCTTGAATAGTAGTTTTTGATTCGAAAATATCGCCACTTGTAATTATAAAATTCGCTAAGTTGCCTTTTTTCAAAGCACCAATATTGGTTTGGTTTGTTATTTTTGCTGGAATTTCAGTTAAAGCAGCTAATGCTTTTTCTTTTGGAAATCCAAATTCTACAGCTTTTCTTAAGTTTGTTAAAAAGTCTTTAGGATTTTTTAAATCGGCAGTTGTTAAAGCAAAATTAATATTGTTTTCCGCAAGTACTTTTGGATTATATGGCGCTTGATTCCAAAATTTCATATCCGACAAAACAACTTGTTCTGCAAGAAATGAGTCGGAAACATCATAAGCCTCAGGAAAATTAATTGGTATAATTAATGTAGCATTCGTTTTTTTAATTTCTTCGATACGTTCTAATTCGTTTCCGCTCCCTTTGATAAGATAATTTATACCGAATTCGTCACCAATTTTATCCGCTCTTAAGATATTTAATTTGTCACCAGCATTAAATATTTGTACTAAATTTTTATTTTGATTAAATACTTCTAATGAAATATCTTTAGTTTTCGAACCTCCTGCAGCATACCATTTTGCATCATGATAAAATTGTTTGATCAATGCCATACTTCCCATTAATGAAGATGGGTAAGACTGTCCAGAAAGCGAACTTCTTTTAAGCGTAATGTGTTGAGATATTTTATTATTTAAGATTCTAGTCCCGTTATTTTCAACGTCATTTAATGTCCAAAGCAAGCCAGTTCCTGCTACAATTCCATCATTGTTAAAACTTAAAACCGTTCCAAAACCATTTTCTCTTAAATCTTTTGCCGCTTTTTCATCGTAATTTAAGTTTTCAAAAGCATTGAAATCTGCTCTGATGTGGTCGTTCCAGTAATAGCCATTTCTTTCAGAATCGTATTGTGGCGATCTTGAATTTGATGGTTTTCTTTGTGGTTTTTGAATTCCAAATTCAGTGTATAAATCGATAAAAGACGGATAAATGGTCTTACCTGTTGCATCAATTATTGTTGCGTTTTTAGGAATTGAAATTTGTGTTCCAATCTCTAAAATTTTATCGCCATCAAATAAAAGGGTTGCGTTTTCAATTTTAACTGTTGAAGATGAATAAATAGTGGCGTTAGTAATTGCCACGGGATTTTTATAGGTTTGTTTGACACCATCATTTTTTGGAAAATAATTTTGACTGAAACCTAAATTAATAGCTAATATTGCTAGTAAGAAATTAAATATTCGCATAGTTTTTTATTTTTTTGTTGGCTAAAAATATAAAATTTATTTGATAGAAATTACTTTTATAAAATAATAGTTACAAATTTAAGGTTTGTCTAACAGTATATCGACTATCTTTTTAGATGTAAAAATCCATTTATTGGTTTTGGATAATCAGGATCATTAAGATACAAAATGTAGTAGTAGGTGCCGCTTGGCGCTTCATTATTTCCCATTGTATTTTCAGAATAGCCATTCCAATCTGGTTTATTGTTATTTCCTGACCAAATTAATCTTCCCCAACGGTTATAAACTTCTAAGTTAAAATTTATAAAAATATCTCTTAACCCATCTATAAAAAAGAAATCGTTTAGCCCATCATTATCTGGTGAAACTGCATTATAAATTATTGGCGGGCAATTTTTTGTAAGTAGTTTAAACGAAGTCAAACTGAAACAGCCATTTTGGTGATCTTCAATTCTTACCCAAATGGTTTTAGGTGTTTGTAATGCTTCAAAATTATTTAAAAACGTAATTTGATTTGTGAAATTTATAGCATCCAATTCTGAATTATAAAATGTGCTAAGATGTCCGGGATTGGTTTTTACACTTCCTTCATACTCAGAAAAATCAAAAATTCCTTTTGTTAATCCTAAATTACAACTAACAATATCTTCTAAATTATTAAAATTAGGAGAAGTTAAAAGCTGAATGGGTAAACTAAACAAATTATTTGATTCAGATATCTCATTTACAATGCCCGTTCCATTACCAATATCGTCTACTTTAGCAATTAAATTAAACTGTAAAGGAATACCCGCAGGAATTGTTAGCGTTATAGTTCCATTTTCAAAACCGTCAATAGGAATGGAGTTTTGCGTAAAAGCCGAACCAACTACTACATTATCAGCATAAAAAGTAATTGGTGTATTTGCCGGTAAACTGGCTGTTGCATTGTTATTAGTTACGGAATAATTGATTTGAAGTTGTCTTACATCACAATTTAATACTGGAGTAGCAAAAGTAATTCTAGCATCAGGCAATTGGCTGTTTAATTTGGTTACAATTGCGTTAATCATTACATAATCTTGCCCTGAAGTCAGCTGAATTAATGCTGAAGTATCTCCTATATTTATATTATTTTGGATGTTATAAATATCCAAATCCATATTATATAATTGATTGGAATTTGTAATGGAATTAGTACCATTGAAAGCATTATTTGCAGGGTTTAAAGGCGGATTGCTAATGATATTACCATTTATTCGTAAAGTTTCATTTACTTGAATTCCTGAGTCGCCTTCCCAAGCTAAAAAACCAATTTTCGCATCTACATTATCAATTACATTTAAAGCATTAAGTGTAACATTTAGATTATTTTGTAATTGCGATACTACTTGTAATCCATCGTAAACATTTAACTGATTTAATGGTAAAGCCGGGTTTTTATAAACTACAATTAATGCCCATCCTGCAAAATTAGTACTGTTTTGTGCATGAAGCGGCAAAAATGAACTTACATCTAAGTCTGAAAGCGTATACACACCATTTCCTGTAGTTTGTACTTGTGAGGTCACATTGGCAAAAGCACTAAAAAAATTAAACGTTAGGCCTTGGGTTAAAGTATTGGTAAATGTTCTGGTAGCAATTACATCTGTTCCGTTTAATTTGACATTAAAATCTCCAGTTCCACAGCCAGCCCAGTATAAATAGGCGCTTTCAATAATGTCATTGGAATTTAGCGCTAAAGTAGCCGCAGATGTTGTAAAAACAGCTGGAGTAGTTTGAAATGAATTTTCAACCGGATTTAGAGTGTTTCCTACAAAAGTAAAGTCATATCTCCCATTAAATTGGCTATATAAACCAATATTTTGAGAAAATGAAAACTGTAAGACAAACACAAAAAACACAAGTGATTTTTTCATCAATAGGTTTTAAATATTAATATTTATGCTGAATAATTTTACCAAAGTAATAAATTTTACTAATTTCCCCAAAGATTTATGATGCGAAATTATTACTGATTAAAATTTGTATAAAACCTTTAATTAAAAAAGCAATAAATTCTTACAATAAAAACCCTAATTCATTAATGAGTACATATAGAATAATAAAATATACTTCAGATTACTATCAAATATGGAATGATTTTGTAGCAATTGCAAAAAATGCTACGTTTTTGTTTCATAGGGATTTTATGGAATACCATTCTGATAGATTTGAAGATAATTCGTTGCTTATTTTTGATGAAAAGGAGAAATTAGTTGCTATTTTTCCAGCAAATAGAGTTGGAAATGAACTTTTTTCACATCTAGGTTTAACTTATGGCGGTTTAGTTTTAGATGAAAAAAGTAAACTCTCAGAATTAATTCAATTAAATCAACAATTATTTAAATATTTGTTTGATACGGGATTTAATAAAGTACAACTAAAAATAATTCCACCAATTTACAACTCATTTCCATCAGATGAAATGGAATATATTTCTTTTTTATTACAAGCCAAGCTAATTCGTAGAGATGCAATTGCTGTTTTGGAATTAACAAATAAAATAGTACCTTCTCGTGTTCGAAAAAGAGGCATAGAAACAGGCGAAAAATCAAAGTTAAAAATTGTAGAAGAAACCTCTTTTGAATTATTTTGGGAAAAATTATTAATTCCTAATTTATATTCCAAATACAATTCTAAGCCCATACATACTGTGGAAGAAATGACTAATTTAAAGTCTAAATTTCCAAAATTAATCAGACAATTTAATGTGTATTTTGAGAATGAAATTATTGGAGGCGTAACTGTTTTTGTTACAAAAAACGTAATTCATCCTCAGTATATCTCGGGGAATAAGGCTTTTAATTCTAAACTTGGAGGTTTGGACTTTTTATACAATCACTTAATCCAAAATGTATTCTCAAATGATAAATATTTTGATTTTGGTATTTCTAACGAAAATAATGGTTTACATTTAAGAGAAAGTTTACATTATTGGAAAGAATCCTTTGGAGCAAGAACAATTGTTCAAAATTTTTATGAAATTGAGACTAAAAATTATGTGAATTTAAATCAGGTTTTAATATGATAAAATTTTTAGATTTACATAAACTAAATAAGCCATTTGAAGCCCAATTCCTATCTAAAACTGCAGCATTTTTAGACAAAGGTTGGTATATTTTAGGTGATGAAGTAAAACAATTTGAACAAAGTTTTGCCTCTTTTTCAAACGCAAAGTATTGTATTGGCGTTGGAAATGGATTAGATGCTTTAGTGTTAATTTTAAAAGCTAATATTGCATTAGGAAATTTACAAAAAGGCGATGAAGTAATAGTGCCGGCTAACAGTTATATTGCTTCTGTTTTATCAATTTTACAAGCTGATTTAAAACCTGTTTTTGTAGAACCAACTATTGAAACGTACAATATTGATCCAAATTTAATTGAAGGTAAAATTACTTCAAAAACTAAAGCCATTTTAGTGGTTCATTTATATGGTCAATTAGCCGAAATGGATAAAATTAATGCCATTTGTGAGACTCACAATTTGCTACTTATAGAAGACGCGGCACAAGCACACGGATTAACTTTTAATGGAAATCATACGAGAGCTTTTAGTTTTTATCCAGGTAAAAATTTTGGCGCTTTGGGCGATGGCGGTGCAATTACAACTAGCGATGCTAATTTAGCAGAAGTTTTATTTTCTTTAAGAAATTATGGTTCTAATAAAAAATATCATAATGATTATGTAGGTGTAAATTCTCGTTTAGATGAATTACAAGCAGCATTTTTAAACATCAAATTACCGCATTTAAATGCTGAAAACGAGGCTAGAAAAAAGATTGCAAAACGTTATTTGGCAGAAATTAACAATACAAAAATTGTTTTACCAAATTGTGAAAATTTCAAAAACCATATTTTTCATTTGTTTGTAATTCGTACTGAAAATAGAGATGCTTTGCAAGACTATTTATATACTAACGGAATAGAAACTATTATTCATTACCCAATTCCGCCACACAAACAAAAAGCACTTCAGGATTATAATTATTTGAGTTTGCCAATAACTGAAAAAATACATGAAGAAGTTTTAAGTTTACCAATAAGTTCTGTTATAACGGATGAAGAAATTACACATATTATTTCTACTTTAAATACGTATTAATTGTCTGAAATTAAGAAAATAATCCAACAACCTTTATTCAAAATTACTTCTTTGAATAGCGTTCATATTTTGTTGAAATTAATTTTCGGATTCATAACTTCTAAAGCATTAGCACTTTTTGTTGGCGCAAATGGCATGGCGTATGTAGGCAATTTTAGAGCTTTTTTAAATGTAGTAGAAAACTTTTCTTTACTTGGAATTCAAAACGCGATTATAAAATATATCTCTGAATATCAGCATGATAAAGTAAAATTAAAATCGGTTTTAGCTACTTTTGGATTGTTGCTTTTTGTATCTTCAATATGCATCAGTTTTTTCTTAATTATTGGTGCCAATTATCTGTCAAAACAACTTTTTAATCATTCAGAAACGTTTGTTTTTTTGTTTTATATTCTAGCTATTTTATTTCCATTATATGTTTTTTCGACGTTTTGTATTTCAGTAGTTAATGGCTTTCAAGAATATAAAAATGTAATATATATTCAGATTATTTCAAGTGTAATTGCATTGGTTTTTTCGGTTTTTTTAATCTATTATTATGCTACATTTGGCGCTTTGGTTTCCTTAATTTCAGCACCAGTTTTTGTGTTTTTAGTTTGCTTATTCTATTTGAAAAATCTTATTTCGTTTTCTGATATTTTTGCATTTCAAAATTTCAATTTTTCAGTAGTAAAAAACTTATCCGAGTATGTTTTGATGGCATTGGTTTCTGGCGTAATTGGATCTTTTGTGTTATTAGAAATTCGAACAGATATTGTTAAAATCTCTGGATTACAAAATGCAGGAATTTATGAAGGTTTGCAGCGTATCGTCTCTTATTATTTATTGTTTATTTCTTCGATAATGACAATTTATTTTTATCCAAAAATATCTGAAAAAAATTCAAATTTAAAGGAAATTATATTTAATTATTTAAAAACTATTATTCCATTTTTTGTTCTAGGTTTAGTTCTAATTTATTTTTTTAGAAAATTTATTATTCAAATATTATTTTCTTATGAATTTGAATCTATGGAATCGTTATTTTTTTGGCAATTACTTGGTGATTTACTAAAAGCTATTTCATTAATTTTTGGAACAATTTTAATCGCAACAAAGCAAACAAAGGTATTTATTATTACAGAAATAATTTCTTTAACAATACTTTATTTTTCTTCAAATAGAATGTTGCACGCTATTGGAATAAACGGAATTGTTATGGCGCATGCATTTACTTATTTTATGTATTTATTAGTTATGTTTTTTATATTTTTCAAAAAAATTAAAAGTAGTATCAACACGATTGGATAAAACACAATATGAAATCTGTCGCCTTGCGTACTTGATATTCCAGAAATAAAAAAAATGTAAATAAAATATAATGCAAATACAAAGACAACTTTATTATGTTTGTTAAAAGTTATTGTAAAATATATTGCTAGTAACAACCCAAATAAGGTGGTTAATTTGTTTTGCCATTCTGTTATTTCTGAAAAGAGTTTTATTTTTAAGTCAAAATATTTTTCATTTTTAATATTTTTCAGATTTTGGAGTCTAGAAGTAGCTGTTTTTGTGTTTTCTTCCACATCATCAATATAAGCCTTTACCAGATAATTTGTATTATTTTTAATTTGGTAAATTAAATCCTGATAAGAAATATTTTTTTGATTTTTATAGGTTTGATTGAATATGAAATCAGCTCTTTTATTACTGTTTTGATTTAGTGTTTTATCATATTTTAAACAAATTGCTTTACTTCCTAAATAATTATAATAGGTAACTGCATCAATATAACTTATTGTATAATTGCCATATTTCTCTTTCATTTTAATCATTTGAAACAAAATTAAAATAGCAGGTATTATTAAAATTAGTACTCTTTTAATTGACCAATTTTTATGGATAGTAAATAAGTAAAAAATAAAGATTCCAAAAGCAAAATATAAAATTCCTGGTCTGATCAATATTGTAAAAAGAAATAGAGAAATAGCATAAAATAAATAATCTGTTTTACTCAAAATATAATATTTCGCTAAACAATAAAAAGCAATTAAAGTAAAAAAAATAAAAGGTATTTCGGAAAGCATTTCATTTATATGTAAACTTATTCCAAAAAAGGTTAATAGTACTAAACTGAAATAAAAAGATTTTTTTTTATCAAAAAATAAACAACAAATTTTAAAAAAGTAGATAATTATACCTGTGTAAAATAAAATATTGATAATAATAACATAATTATATAAATCTAAATAATTATCATAACCAAACAATATCGGTAAACCATAAATTATAGACATTCCAATTGGTCTATAATAATGCACTTCAAAATTTTTAAATAAATAGATTGCAGATTCAAAATAGTTCTCACAATCTAAACATAAATCATTTTGACTATATAATGAAAGCAATGAGTTAATTAGAAATATTGAAAATAAAGAAATTAAACCCAATAAATATTCATATTTAAGTTTTGGAATCATATTTTTTTTTGTTAAAAGTAAACAATAAAATAAAAAAACTATAAATAATGACGGATTAAGGGCTTCTTATTGAATATTAAAATAAGATTTATTACGATTGAAACCAAAGCGTCAAATACTTTTGAGCTTGAGTAACATAATGATGTTCTTTGTTGATAAATTGAACGGCATTTTTACTAATTCGCTCAATTTCTGAAGGATTTTCAATTATATACGATAATTTTTCAACTAAATAATCTACGTCAGGTAAAGCATTTATGGCTACTTCATCTTCTTTTAGATTATAATGTTTTAAAAATTCAGTTTCTGCACCGGTAAACACAACTTTACCTTTTGACATGGCTTCTAAAGCATTAAAACCTTGATCAAAACCATAAACTTGGTCTAATATGATATTTGCTTTTTCAAAATATTTTTGATAATCCGCGTAAGGTATATCTGTTGTGATTTTAATTTCAACCAAATGGGGATATTTCTCTTGAATAATCGCAAGCGCTTTTTCAAAAAATGAAACGCCTTTTGTGTAAGAATTTCCAGAATTAATCCCTAAGAAAATAGAAATTTTTCCAGAAATTGTAGTTTCGACATTTCCTATTTTATCAATATTTATAGGATTTGCAACCATTCCTATGTATTTTTCATTTGCAGTAAGTGGCGCTACATAATCCAAATCGGATGCGATGACTCCAGAAATATTTTGGTATAAAAATCGATGAATTTTTTGGTGCGATTTTGTTAAAAAATCAAAGAAAAAATCATATTGTTTTTTGGCTGCTGGAATGTTTTCAAAATAAGAATTCATTACAGAATATCTGTCTTTTTGTTGAAGCATGTGGGATAGCGTCATATAATCTATGCCACAACACATTAAGAAAACTTTTTCATTTTGTTTGAAAATTCGTTTTAATAAAAATAATTCTAACTTAGAATTAGTTTGTATCGGAGTTTCATTAATTAATTGAACTACATCAAAGTTTTTTAGTTTGTTAGAAATCACCCAAAATCGGATGCCATGTTCTAATAAAGCCAAATCGTATTTAAAAATTCTAAACCAAATTTGTCTTGGAATATTCCCAAATTTCGATTTAAAAAAAGCAGCTCGAATACTAATATCAGCAGGAAAATTTTTAAATCCATCGCCATTATTCACTAAAACAACTTCATGACCTAACGCCAAAAGACCTTCTTTTAATGAATTATGCAACCGACTAAATTCTCCTACAAGTAGTATTTTCATTATTTAATTTTAATATTTCAAATATAAAGAAAAAACCTATAAGTTTAGTTTCTTATAGGTTTTAGTCAGTTTTCTGAATATCCGAAAATTTAATTTGTCTTTTTAATGTCAAAAATTACAGGGTTTTTTACTTTATCTTTCAAAATAGCAATGTCAATTACTTCTTTCATCGTATCAACATAATGAAAAGTTAAACCTGTTAAATAATCGGCTTTAATTTCTTCATTATCCCGTTTGTTTTCTTTACACAAGATAATTTCTTTAATATTGGCACGTTTTGCGGCTAATATTTTTTCTTTAATTCCGCCAACTGGTAATACTTTTCCTCGCAAAGTAATCTCGCCAGTCATCGCAATATTTTTCTTAATTCTACATTGTGTAAAACTAGAAACCATTGAAGTTAACATGGCAATTCCAGCACTTGGGCCGTCTTTTGGAGTAGCACCTTCTGGCACGTGAATATGTATATTATATTGGCTTAAAACTTCAGATTCAATATTCAATTGTTTTGCATTCGCTTTAATATATTCTAATGCGATTGTTACTGATTCTTTCATTACCGTTCCTAAATTTCCGGTCATGGTCATGGTGCCTTTTCCTTTTGAAACTAATGATTCAATAAATAAAATATCACCGCCAACGGATGTCCAAGCTAATCCAGTAACTACGCCAGCTGTATCGTTATTTTCATATTTATCGCGTTCCATTCTTGGCGATTTAAGCACTTCAAGAATGTCAGCTTCTGTTATTTTTTTATTATAGACTTCTTCCATCGCTACAGATTTTGCTGCATATCGGACCATTTGAGCTATTGTTTTATCTAAACCACGAACTCCTGATTCTCGTGTATAACCCGTTACGATTTTTTCAAATTGTTTTTTTCCAATTTGTAAATCTTTTGAAGTTAATCCGTGTGCCGCCAATTGTTTTGGTAGCAAGAAGTTTTTCGCAATTTCAATTTTTTCTTCAATAGTATAACCCGACATGTTTATAACTTCCATTCTATCCAATAAAGCTGGCTGAATAGTTGATAAGCTGTTAGATGTAGCAATAAACATTACTTTAGAAAGGTCGTAACCAAGTTCTAAGAAATTATCATGAAAATCGTTATTTTGTTCTGGATCTAATACCTCCAATAGGGCAGAAGATGGGTCGCCATTATGACTAGAAGATAACTTGTCAATTTCATCTAAAACGAAAACAGGATTTGATGTTTTTGCCTTTTTTATTGATTGAATAATTCTTCCGGGCATTGCTCCAATATAAGTTTTTCTATGTCCGCGAATTTCTGCTTCATCACGTAAACCACCTAGTGAAATTCTAACATATTCTCTTCCTAATGCTTCTGCAACCGACTTCCCAATGGATGTTTTACCCACACCTGGAGGTCCGTATAAACACAAAATTGGTGATTTCATATCGTTTCGCAATTTCAAAACTGCTAAATGTTCAACGATACGTTTTTTTACATCTTCTAAACCAAAATGGTCTCGGTCTAAAATTTGTTGTGCTTTTTTTAGGTCAAACTTATCTTTTGAAAATTCGTTCCAAGGCAATTCTAAAAATAAATCCAAATAATTACGTTGAATTCCAAAATCAGGTGAATTCGGATTGGTGCGTTGCAATTTGTAAATTTCTTTATCAAAATGTTCCGCAGTTTTGGCATCCCATTTTTTGCTTTTTCCCTTGGTTCGCATTTCTTCAATTTCTGCATCATTTGAAACGCCACCCAATTCTTCCTGAATGGTTTTCATTTGTTGTTGCAAAAAATATTCGCGTTGTTGTTGGTCTAAATCAAATCGAACTTTAGATTGAATGTCGTTTTTTAACTCCAATTTCTGAAGTTCTAAATTCATGTATCGTAAGGTTTCTAAAGCGCGCTCTTTCAAATCTACAATACCTAATAAGTATTGCTTATCCGAAACATTTAAGTTCATATTTGAAGAAACAAAATTGATTAAAAACGGTTCACTTTCGATGTTTTTAATCGCAAAAGTAGCTTCTGACGGAATGTTTGGACTTTCTTTTATGATTTCAATTGCCAAATCTTTTATAGATTCAATAATGGTTGAAAATTCTTCGTCTTTTTTCTTTGGACGCAATTCATTTACTTCCTTAATTGTGGCTTTAAAGTAAGGCTCAGTTTGAGTGAATTCATCAATTTCAAAACGTTTTTTACCCTGAAGAATGATGGTTGTATTACCGTCAGGCATTTTCAAAACACGCATGATTCGGGCAACTGTTCCCAAATGATAAATTTCATCTGAAGTAGGATCTTCGTCAGCTTCATTTTTTTGTGTAACTACGCCGATAATTTTACCCGCTGCATTGGCATCGTTTATTAATTTAATCGATTTATCTCTTCCAGCAGTAATCGGAATGACCACGCCTGGAAATAAAACGGTATTTCTTAAAGGTAAAATGGGTAAATCTGCAGGTAATTCCTCATTATTCATTTCCTCCTCATCTTCCGGAGTCATTAATGGAATTAATTCTGCTTCTGAATCTAGTTCTTGAAGCGACAAATTGTCAATCGCTACTATTTTATGGTTTGGCATATCTAAATATAAGTCATTTTGTCATTAAAAAAGGGACGTAAAATTATAACTATTTTTTTTAATCGACGTAAGTCACAATAAAAACAACTAGTATGGTTTAATTTACACTTGAATTAGTCAAGATGTATGCCATAAAAAAAATCAAAATATTTATTTTTCTATTTTTAGTGTTCTAAAAAGTAAAACAACACCAATTATGAAAAACAACACAAGAAATAAAACAGCATTTCGCATACTTCCCGTAATCTGGTTGATGCTTCCGTACAGAATCATACCGATTACAATTCCTATTTTTTCGGCTACATCATAAAAACTAAAAAACGAAGTAGTATCATTTGTTTCGGGCATTAATTTAGAAAAAGTAGAACGTGAAAGCGATTGAATTCCTCCCATTACTAAACCAACAATTCCAGCAACAAAGTAAAACTGTATGGGTTTAGTTACAAAAAAAGCACCAATACAAATAAAAATCCAAACAGAATTAATGCCAATTAGCGTTTTAATATTACCGAATTTTAATGCCAATTTTGAGGTTAAAATAGCTCCCAAAACCGCTACCAATTGAATCATTAAAATACTTACAATTAGTCCTTGTCTTTTTTCGTTAGGTGTACCCCAATTTATTTCTTGCTCTCCAAAATAAGTAGCAACAAGCATAACCGTTTGTACTGCCATACTATAAACAAAAAAGGCAATTAAAAAGCTTTTTAATTTTGCGTCCTTAAAAAATAATTGTTGTACTTTTTTCAATTCATTATATCCATTAAGTACTACAGAAAAAGTTACAGGATGTTTGTTTTTATTTCCTTTTGGTAAATAATAAAAGGTATATTGGCTAAATACGACCCACCAAATTCCGGTAAAAACAAATGATAATTTCATTGCTTCAATGGCTTTCTCATCTGTTCTTCCGATAATTAAATACAAGCAAGTAACAAGTAAAATAACACTGCCTATATAGCCTAATGAAAAACCTTTGGCACTTAATTTGTCATGCTGATTAGTAAAAGCAATATCTGATAAATACGAATTGTAAAACACTAAACTTCCCCAAAATCCTACAAGTCCAAAATAAAAACAACACATACCAAATAAGATATTTTCTTTGGTAAACCAATATAATCCTATGCACGACGCAGCGCCTAAATAGCAAAAAAACTGCATAAATCGTTTTTTATTACCTAAATAATCAGCAATTCCAGATAAAATTGGAGAAACTATTGCAACTGTTAAAAAAGCAAAAGCTGTGGTAAAGAAAACTAATGAAGTAGCTTTGATTGAAGTTCCGAATAATTCAATATTTGGATTTTCCTTTGTGAATAAGAAACCAAAATACAATGGAAAAATAGAGGAAGATATGACTAAAGAATATACAGAATTTGCCCAGTCGTAAAACGCCCAGGCGTTTAATAATTTACTATTCCCTTTTTCTAATTGTTGCATTATTTATAAAATAAAAATCCCGATTAAAACCGGTACTAATATATGATAAAAATTTTTATTATTTAAATGTAACGCCAAATTTAGCAGCTTCTGCTTTTGCTTGAGGAAGTAATGCAGTTAATTCATCAATTCTGGTTTGGTTACTTGGGTGAGTGCTTAAAAATAATGGAGGCGATTTCCCTTCAGATTGTGCCGACATTCTTTCCCAAACTTTTACCGCATTTATTGGATCATATCCAGCTATTGCCATAAGTGTTAATCCAATCATATCTGCTTCACTTTCATGCGCTCTACTAAACGGCAAAATACCTAATACTTGCGAACCAGCACCATACGCTTGCATGGCTTCATTTTGATGTTTTGGTATATATTTTTCGGCAGCTACAGCAGCACCAACACCGACAGCTTGTTGTATTAAACCAGCACTCATTCTTTGTTGCCCGTGATTGGCTAATGCATGTGCGACTTCGTGTCCCATTACTGCTGCAATTCCGGCATCGTCTTTACAAACCGGTAAAATTCCGGTATAAAAAACAATTTTGCCACCAGGCATACACCAGGCATTTACTTCTTTACTCTCTACTAAATTATATTCCCATTTGTAATCTTTCAAATAATCTGATTTTCCGTTGGCAGTTAAGTAGCGTTCAGAAGCCGTTTTTATTTTCATACCAATTGTTTCAATTCGTTTGGCATCTGAAGTTCCTTTTAAAACTTTATTTTCAGATAAAAACTGATCGTATTGTTGAAAAGCAGATGGAAAAATTGCACTATTTGGATAAAACGCCATAGTACTTTTTCCTGTGAAAGGATTTTTTGCACAAGAAGCTACAAGAATTCCAGTTATAATAATTGATTTTAGAAGTATTTTCATGAAAAATAATTTAGTAAATAAAGTTATTTTTTTTAGTTCAAAAATCATACCATACTATAATTGTTTACTTTTGTATAAAAATTTCTCATGCCTAATAAAAAATATCCTACCGAAACGCAAGTTCCAAAAATTATAATTTTAATTGGTCGTTTTTTATATCTAATTTCTCCTGTTTTAGCTGAGAAATTTGCTCGAAAATTATTCATTACACCCATAAAACATAAAATTCCGAAAAGAGAGTTCCTTATGGAAGCCGTATCCCAACAATCAAAGTTGGTTGTGCCATCTATAAATAAAGAAATTGTGGTATATGCTTATGGAAATTCGAATAAAAAAATCCTTCTCGTACACGGTTGGTCGGGTAGAGGCACTCAGTTGGTAAAAATTGCAGACGCATTCCTTGAAAATGGTTACGCCACAATTAGCTTTGACGCCCCAGCACACGGAAAATCAGGTACAAAAACCACTTTAATGCTCGAGTTTATCGAATCTATATTGGAAGTTGAAAAACAATATGGTCCATTTGAATTTGCAGTCGGACATTCTTTAGGAGGCATGTCAATTTTAAACGCAGTAAAAAAAGGTCTACAAATAAAAAAAGCTGTTGTAATTGCTAGTGGAAATAGCGTAATTAACATTGTGAATACGTTTACAGAAAAAATTGGTTTACCAAATAAAGTAGCTGTTTTGATGAAAAATAATTTTGAAAAGAAATACCATTTAGAAATGGAAAGTTTTTCCTCTTATGTTGTAGCTAAAGAAGTGAAAATTCCAGTTTTAGTTATTCATGATAATGATGATGAAGATATATCGGTTTCGGAAGCATATCATTTAGCTGAAAACCTTACCAATAAAGAAATTTTAATCACAAATAATTTGGGACATAGAAAAATATTAGGCGATTTAAAAGTTATTGAAAAAATTGTTGAATTCTTCTTGATAAAAAAATAAAATCTCATTAGTTTAAACAGATTATTAAATTTATTTTTGCAAAAACTTTTTACAATGACACAACAAATTTCAAATTTAGAACAATTTACACAACAAGTTCGAAGAGATATTCTTAGAATGGTTCATGCAGTTAATTCAGGTCATCCAGGTGGTTCTTTAGGCTGTGCAGAATTCTTAGTAACACTGTACCAACAAGTAATGAAAAGAAACGAGGGTTTTGATATGAATGGCGCTAATGAAGACATTTTCTTTTTATCAAACGGGCATATTTCTCCTGTATTTTACAGTGTTTTGGCAAGAAGCGGTTATTTTTCAGTATCCGAATTGGCAACTTTCCGAAAATTAAATACTCGTTTACAAGGGCATCCAACAACTCATGAAGGATTAGAAGGTATCAGAATGGCTTCTGGTTCTTTGGGACAAGGTTTGTCTGTCGCAATTGGTGCTGCACAAGCAAAAAAGTTAAATAAAGACACAAATTTAGTATATGTTTTAACGGGTGATGGTGAATTACAAGAAGGACAAAACTGGGAGGCCATTATGTATGCATCTGCTAAAAATGTAGATAACTTAATTGCAACTGTGGATTTGAACGGACAACAAATAGATGGTTCCACTACTGATGTTTTAAATATGGGAAATATTAAAGCCAAATTTGAAGCATTTGATTGGGACGTTATAGAAATTGCTGAAGGAAATAATATTGAAGCCATTATAAACGGAATGGCAGATGCAAAATCTCGCACAGGAAAAGGAAAACCAGTTTGTGTGTTATTACATACAGAAATGGGTAACGGTGTAGATTTTATGATGCACACGCACGCTTGGCACGGTAAAGCACCAAGTAATGAGCAATTAGAAAATGCCTTAAACCAAAATCCAGCCACTTTAGGAGATTATTAATAATGCTTTGTGCTCAATGCCTTATGCTTTTAGCTTAAAAATATGAAAAAATACGAAAACACAGGAAGTAAAGATACCCGTTCAGGATTTGGAGCAGGAATGACCGAATTAGGACAAAAAAATGAAAATGTAGTCGCGCTTTGTGCCGATTTAATTGGTTCGTTAAAGTTTGACGATTTCAAGAAAAATCATCCAGAGCGTTTTTTCCAAATCGGAATTGCGGAAGCCAATATGATTGGAATTGCTGCAGGTTTAACAATTGGAGGAAAAATTCCATTTACAGGAACTTTTGCTAACTTTTCTACAGGAAGAGTTTATGACCAAATTCGTCAATCTGTAGCTTATTCAGATAAAAATGTTAAAATTTGTGCCTCACACGCGGGTTTAACTTTAGGTGAAGATGGCGCTACGCACCAAATTTTAGAAGATATAGGTTTGATGAAAATGTTACCTGGAATGACAGTTATTAATACTTGTGATTACAACCAAACCAAAGCAGCTACTTTAGCATTAGCAGATCATCACGGACCAGCATATTTACGTTTTGGTCGTCCGGTAGTGCCTAATTTTATGCCTGCAGATGCACCTTTTGTAATTGGAAAAGCCATTTTATTAAACGAAGGAAATGATGTAACAATAATCGCAACCGGACATTTAGTTTGGGAAGCTTTATTAGCAGCTGAAGAATTAGAAAAACAAGGCATTTCTGCTGAGGTGATTAATATTCATACCATAAAACCTTTAGATGAAGCAGCTATTTTAAAATCGGTCGCTAAAACTGGTTGTGTAGTAACTGCTGAAGAACATAATTTTTTAGGTGGTTTAGGAGAAAGTGTAGCCAGAACGTTAAGTTTAAATAAACCAGCACCACAAGAATTTGTAGCTACAAATGATACTTTTGGAGAAAGTGGCACGCCAGAACAACTAATGGAAAAATACGGATTAAATAGCAAAGCAATTATCGAGAAATCATTAAAAGTAATAGCAAGAAAATAGTATTTTCATAATTAAAAAAATTCCCGTTTCGAAATTAATCGAAACGGGAATTTTTGTTTTTTTATAGGTTATAATATTTCTTCCACATGTTTTTTAATGTTACTTGCTATTTTTGCAGTGGGTAAATCGTTTTCATCACCACCAAAAGGATCTTCAATTTCTTCAGCAATTAATTCTAAACTTGCCAATACATAAAAAATAAATACTACCACAGGAATAATGTAATATCCTAAGCTAAATACATATCCAAAGGGTAAAGTCATCACATAAAAGAAAATAAATTTTTTAATAAACGCACTGTAAGAATAGGGTATTGGTGTGTTTTTAATTCGTTCACAAGCACCACAAACATCGGCAAAAGATTGTATTTCTGAATTTAATATAATTAACTGATTACCAGTTATTTTGTTAGATTTATATAAATCATTTATTTTACTATAAATCATCTTGGCTACTTGGTTGGGTTTGTGTTTATTTTGGTCAATTTCTAAATCTAATCCTTCAAATAACACCTTGCCAACTTCTTCATTACTTAAATGTTTTGCCAAGATGGAAGCAAAACTTGGAATCACTTTTTTGAAGTAATTTTTATCGGCTTCATTATCTAAAATAGCGGATAATTTAATGGCTAAATTCCTGGAATTATTAACTAAACTTCCCCATAATTTTCTTCCTTCCCACCATCTATCGTATGCAGTATTTGTTCGGTAAGCTAAAAGCAACGATAACACAAATCCGACAGTTGTATGCAATATGGAAATGTTTTTAACATGACTGCTTTCTTTTAATTTGAAATAATGTATTTCAAAATAACAAATTGCACCAGAATAAACACCAATTAAAATCATCATTGGAATTAATTGACTAAAGGTATCCGATTTATGAAATCGAAAAATAAAAGTAATCCAGTCTTTTGGGTTATATTGCACCATGGCTTTATGTTTTAAATAAAATTATTAAATCTATATTCTATTCTCTATATTCTATACTCTATATATTTTTAAGATATATAATTCCAAATACTCTTCTTCTTGCTAATTTCTAAGAAAACTTCTTTTAATTTTGCGTGTTCAGGTAAATTCATACTAGGATCTGCTTTTAGTAGTTTTACTGCTAAATGTCTTGCCACTTGTAAAATATCTCGGTCTTTGACCAAATCGGCAATCTGAAGGTTTAGCACGCCACTTTGTTGTTTCCCCATAATATCACCTGGTCCTCGTAATTTTAAATCCACTTCAGCAATTTCAAATCCGTCATTGGTTCGCACCATCGTTTCCATTCTGGTTTTGCTGTCTTCAGAAAGTTTATAATCCGTCATTAAAATACAATAACTTTGCTCAGCACCACGCCCAACACGTCCACGTAACTGATGCAATTGCGACAAGCCAAAACGTTCGGCACTTTCAACAATCATTACTGAAGCATTAGGTATATTTACGCCTACCTCAATAACAGTTGTTGCTACCATAATGTTGGTTTTTCCTTCAGCAAAGCGTTTCATTTCTTCATCTTTATCTGCTGGTTTCATTTTTCCATGTAAAATAGAAATTGAATAGTTTGGCAAAGGAAAATCACGTGAAATACTTTCATAACCGTCCATCAAATCCTTATAATCCATTTTTTCCGATTCCTGAATTAACGGATATACAATATAAATTTGTCGGCCTTTGGCTATTTCATCTTTTATAAATTTCCAAACCACTAATCGCTTACTATCAAATCGATGAACGGTTTGAATCGGTTTTCTTCCTGGCGGCAATTCGTCAATCACAGAAATATCTAAATCGCCATACAAACTCATCGCTAAAGTACGTGGAATAGGAGTTGCTGTCATAACCAATACGTGCGGCGGTATTTCCGATTTAGTCCAAAGTTTACTTCTTTGTTCTACTCCAAAACGATGTTGTTCATCGATAACTGCCAAACCTAAATTTTTGAATTGGACTTTATCTTCTAATAAAGCGTGCGTTCCGATGATTATATCTAACGTTCCGTTTTCTAATTCTTCATGAATGATTCTTCGTTGCGCAATTTTTGTAGAACCCGTTAATATTCTGATATTAATATTTAGTTCTTTGGCCAATTCGGTTATACCGTTAAAATGTTGATTAGCCAATATTTCTGTTGGCGCCATTAAACAGCTCTGAAAGCCGTTATCTTTTGCGATAAGCATACACATTAAAGCAACTATGGTTTTTCCTGAACCTACATCGCCTTGTAGCAAACGATTCATTTGCGCGTGGCTGCCTAAATCGTTTCGTATTTCTTTCAAAACTCTTTTTTGAGCATTCGTCAATTCAAAAGGTAAATGATTGTTGTAGAAATTATTAAAATTTTCACCAATAATTTCGAAAGGAAAACCTTTTATTTTATGTTTTTGAATTAAGTTTTTGGTGATTAATTGCAATTGAATGAAAAACAATTCCTCAAACTTTAATCTGAACTGTGCTTTGGCTAAAAGATCCTGATTTTTTGGAAAATGAATATTAACTAAAGCTTCTTTTTTAGGAATCAGTTTTAATTCCTCAATGATTGAAATAGGCAAAGTTTCTGAAAATAATTGATGTGTTTCGCCAAACAATTGCATCATCATTTTATTGATGACTTTATTGGTTACGCCTTTATTATTAAGTTTTTCGGTACTTGGATAAACAGGTTGCATCGCACTTCTTAAAGTAGTTTTGTGTTCTTCCAACAGTTCCATTTCTGGATGTGCCATGTTGAAAACCGAACCAAATTGTGTGACTTTCCCAAAAATAACATAAACGGTATTGAGTTTCAAACTTTCTTTTACCCATTTTTGTCCTTGAAACCAAACCAATTCCATTTGCCCTGTATCATCTAAAAAAGTGGCGACTAATCTCGATTTTCCTTTTCCTTGGTCGATGGTTTTAATATGAATTACTTTTCCAATAATTTGAACTTCAGAATTGCTGTTTATCAGTTGGTTGATTTTAAAATAGCGCGTTCTGTCAATATATCTGTTCGGATATAAATTAATTAAATCGCCATACTTGTGAATATTCATTTCTTTGCGCAGCAAATCACCACGCTGCGGCCCAACGCCTTTTAAATATTCTATGGGAGTTTCAAGTAGGTTCAAAATGAATTACAATATCAATGTCAAAATACAAAACAAATAATAAAGAAATTAAAAAACACGTTTTAATTCTTCTTTAATAAAACCAATTGCTACTGCGCTTGCGCTTTCTGTTTGTGTAAGTTCTTGCAATAGTTTGGTGCGTAATTCTTCGCCAGATTTTACTTCGCCTTCAATTGAAAATCTTCTAATTTGAGTAATAATGCTGTTTTTGGCTTTTAAAATTATTTCCCAACTTTCTTGAGTAAAATAAATTTGTTGCGCAATATTGTGCTCGTATTCAGTTTGTATGGTATGTACAAGAAGCGTTGCGTAACTTTGAGGATCCAAGGTGCTTGGTTCTACTCGCATCATTAAATTAATTGGATTGATACGTTCTAAAAATAACACAATACGCTCATAAGCTTGTAATCTAATAGGCAATCCTAAGCGCTGGTTCTCTCTTAGTAATTCAAATTTTCGTTTGTTTTCTTCGTTTTTAAAAAATTTATGTAGCAAACCATATGCGACTCCACCAGTTATTATTGCGGGTAAAGTATATGTGGCAATTTCAAGTAATTTTGCTTCTATGTTCATTGGATTTTTTTTGCTAAATTAAAATATTTTTTTAAAAGTTAATGCAATAATTAATTCTTATGTTATGTTATTACTTTTAATCAAAAAATTGTTGATAATTTACAACTAAATGACTGTTAAAAGTAGTTAAAATCCCTTCATATTCTGTATTTTTGCTTTCCTAATTATCCTATTTTATCCATGCAACAGTACATAAATCAATTAAATGAAGCACAACGAGCGCCAGTTTTGCAAAAAGACGGTGCTATGATTGTAATTGCAGGTGCAGGTTCAGGGAAAACACGTGTATTAACTGTTCGAATTGCGAATTTGATGCACCAAGGTGTTGATGCATTTAATATTTTAGCGCTTACATTTACCAACAAAGCAGCACGTGAAATGAAAAAACGTATTGCTGAAATTGTGGGAAGTAATGAAGCAAAAAACCTTTGGATGGGAACGTTTCATTCTGTTTTTGCTAAGATTTTACGAAGTGAGGCTGAAAAATTAGGTTATCCTTCCAATTTTACAATCTATGATTCTCAAGATTCTTTGCGTTGTTTAGGCGGCATTATCAAAGAAATGCAATTAGATAAAGACATTTATAAACCCAAACAAATTTTAGGAAGAATTTCGCAATATAAAAACTCGTTAATTACGGTTCGAGCTTATTTTAACAATCCCGAATTACAAGAAGCGGATGCGATGAGCAAAAAACCTCGTATGGGTGAAATTTACAATAATTATGTAGAACGTTGTTTCAAGTCGGGCGCGATGGATTTTGACGATTTGTTATTGAAAACCAACGAGTTATTAAATCGTTTTCCAGACGTTTTAGCGAAATACCAAGATAGATTTAGATATATTTTAGTTGATGAGTACCAAGATACCAATCATTCTCAATATTTAATTGTAAAAGCCTTATCGGATAGATTCCAGAATATTTGCGTGGTAGGTGACGATGCGCAAAGTATTTATGCCTTCCGCGGGGCAAATATCAATAATATCATAAACTTTCAAAAAGATTACGACGGCGTAAAGATGTTCCGATTGGAACAAAATTATCGATCTTCAAAAAATATTGTAGAAGCTGCAAATAATGTTATCGATAAGAATAAAACCAAATTAGATAAAATTGTTTGGACAGCCAATGATTACGGTCCGAAAATAAAAGTACATCGAAGTATAACAGACGGTGAAGAAGGTCGTTTTGTAGCTGGAACTATTTTTGAACAGAAAATGCAAAATCAATTACCGAATTCGCATTTTGCCATTTTGTATCGAACCAATGCGCAATCTCGTGCGATGGAAGACGCCTTGCGAAAAAGAGATATTCCGTATCGAATTTATGGTGGCTTATCGTTTTATCAACGTAAAGAAATTAAAGACGTATTGTCTTACTTACGATTAGTAATCAATCCGAAAGACGAAGAAGCTTTGGTTAGAGTAATAAATTATCCTGCACGAGGAATAGGAGATACTACAGTTGAGAAATTAACAGTTGCAGCCAATCATTATAAGCGTTCCATTTTTGAAGTAATGGAACACATTGATAAAATTGATTTGAAATTAAATTCGGGAACCAAAACCAAGTTGCAAGATTTTGTGACGATGATAAAAAGTTTTCAAGTCATCAATGAACAACAAGATGCCTTTACTTTAACGGATCACGTAACTAAAAAAACAGGTTTAGTACAAGAATTAAAAAAAGACGGCACGCCTGAAGGAATTGCTCGTATTGAAAATATTGAGGAATTATTAAACGGTATTAAAGATTTTACAGAAGGTCAAAAAGAAATCGATGGTGCTCGTGGTGCATTAGCAGAATTTATGGAAGATGTGGCTTTGGCGACAGATTTAGATAAAGATACAGGTGATGATGATAGGGTTGCGTTAATGACGATTCACTTAGCGAAAGGATTAGAATTTCCGCATGTTTTTGTAGTAGGAATGGAAGAAGATTTGTTTCCAAGTGCAATGAGCATGAACACGCGAAGCGAATTGGAAGAAGAAAGAAGATTGTTTTACGTAGCTTTAACTCGTGCCGAACACCAAGCCTATTTAACGTATGCGCAATCGCGTTACCGTTGGGGAAAATTGGTAGATAGTGAACCATCTCGTTTTATCGAAGAAATTAATGGCGAATATTTAGAATACATGAATCCGATAGATTCGGGTTACCGATACAAACCTTCTATGGATATTGATATATTTGGCGATGTGGATATATCTAAATTGCGATTGGCCAAACCAACAGCAGGAACGCCACCCGAATATATTACCAAAAACGAACCTGTTTCATCTTTAAACATTAGAAGATTAAAACCTGTAAACAGTGGCGCAAGTTCGTCAAAAAGCAATGTTACAGATACAAATTTAGCTGTTGGAAATATTGTGATGCATGAAAGATTTGGAAAAGGCGAAATTATTGGTTTAGAAGGGGTAGGAGCAGACAAAAAAGCGGAAATTCGTTTTGATGTTGGCGGCTTGAAGAAGTTGTTGTTGCGATTTGCAAAGTTAAATGTGATTGGGTAAAGCTATAAGTAATAAGCTTACAGCATAAAGCAAGTAAAAAATGGCAGAATTTCTAAAAATATACGAAGACAAACCCAATGAAGCTGCTATAAAAAAAGTGGTTGAGGTTTTAAGAAATGGTGGATTAGTTATTTATCCAACAGATACTGTTTACGGTATTGGTTGTGATATTACCAATTCTCGTGCGTTGGAAAAATTAGCAAAAATTAAAGG
Organism: uncultured Flavobacterium sp.; assembly: GCA_964402375.1. GTDB lineage: Bacteria > Bacteroidota > Bacteroidia > Flavobacteriales > Flavobacteriaceae > Flavobacterium. The sequence goes on from CAYOCC010000001.1 coordinate 126,594, forward strand.
CGTGAAGTTAGAAAAAGCAAATTTTTCTTTTGTTTGTAGTAGTTTGAGTAATATTTCCGATTATGTAAAACAAATTGATACGGCAACTTTTAAGATTTTAAAACGCGCGCTTCCAGGACCATATACTTTTATTTTACCAGGCAATAACGATTTACCAAAAGACTTCCGTAAGAAAAAAACTGTTGGAATTCGAGTGCCAGATAATAACATAGCCATTCAAATTTTGGAAATGTTGGGAAATCCAATTGTTTCTTCATCCATTCATGATGAAGATGAGGTATTTGAATATTCCACGGATCCAGAATTAATTTTTGAGAAATGGCAAAACTTAGTCGATTTAGTAATTGATGGCGGTTACGGAGAAAATGTAGCTTCAACAATCATAGATTTAACCGGTCACGAGCCAGTTATTGTAAGAGAAGGAAAAGGTGATGTAAATGTGATTTAATGAACAAATTCCAAATCGTAAATCCCAAATCGTAAATTACTTAGGGCTTATAATTTTAACATCGCTAAACGCAATTGCACCCCGAACTATACCTTGAATAGTGGTTTTTAACGCATCAATAATATGAATTTTTAATTCGTTTTTAGAGAAAATCAAACTCACTTCTCTTGATGGTTTTGGACTAACAAACTGTTTTAGTTTGGATTTGTTTTTGTCGTTTAAATCTAAAGTATGTAAATAGGGTAGAAGCGTTGTGCCTAAACCTTCATCGGATAATTTTATTAAAGTTTCAAAACTGCCACTTTCCAATTGAAAATGATTTTCACCAATAAAATTATTGGTTTTACAAAGATTTAAAACACTATTTCTAAAGCAATGACCGTCTTGTAATAGCAAGATTTTCTCTACATCTAAATCAGCAACTTCTATTTCCTTTTTTGCTTTATTCACACTGTTTTCTGGAATATAAGCTACAAAAGGCTCATAGTACAAAACAATTTCTTTAAGTTTTTCTTCGTCTAAAGGCGTGGCTGCAATGGCACAATCTAGGTGACCATTTTTAAGTTTGGTAATAATGTCTGTAGTATTTAATTCTTCTACAATTAGGTTTACTTTTGGATATTTTTTTATGAAAGTATTTAAAAACATCGGTAATAATGTTGGCATAATTGTAGGAATCATTCCAATACGGAAATCGCCACCAATAAATCCTTTTTGTTGGTCAACAATATCTTTAATTCTGTTGGCTTCGTTAACTATGTTTTTAGCTTGAGTAACAATTTTGCTTCCTACTTCTGTTAAACCAATTGGTTTTTTGGTTCTATCAAAAATTTGAATACCTAATTCGTCTTCTAATTTTTGAATTTGCATGCTTAAAGTAGGCTGCGTCACAAAACATTTTTCGGCAGCTAATGTAAAATTTTTATTTTCGGCTACGGCTAATACGTAGTAAAGTTGCGTAATGGTCATATATCAATATTTCTGATAAAAGTAAAAATTTCTATTGTGAAAAACTATTGTTTAAGAAAAGTTTATAAAAAAAACTCAGAAAATAATCCAGAGTTTTTTATAAACCATAAATCTCAAATTATAAATCGTAAATTTGTTAATATACTTCGGATTCTTTTAATTTTTCAGTATTGGCAACCAATTGTAATTCGTCTATAAATTTGTGAATTTTCCCTGACATTACACCATCCATATCAAAAACGTCAATTCCAATTCTATGGTCGGTTACTCGGCCTTGTGGGTAATTGTAGGTTCTAATTTTAGCAGAACGGTCTCCTGAACTAACTTGGGAAGTACGTGTTATAGCATCTTCAGCTTGTTTTTTAGCAAGTTCTTGTTCGTACAAACGGGAACGTAAAACAGTTAATGCTTTATCTTTATTTTTGTGCTGCGATTTTTGATCCTGACATTGCGCTACTAATCCTGAAGGAATATGCGTTAATCTTACTGCCGATTTAGTAGTATTTACTGATTGTCCACCAGGTCCTGAAGAACAGAAAAAATCCACACGAACATCATTCATATCAATTTGAACATCAAATTCTTCTGCTTCCGGCAAAACCATTACAGTAGCTGCTGAGGTGTGCACACGACCTTGTGTTTCTGTTTGAGGAACACGTTGCACGCGGTGTACGCCGGCTTCGTATTTTAAAGCACCATAAACATCTTCACCAGTAACTTCAAAAATCACTTCTTTAAATCCGCCAGACGTTCCATCACTCATATCAACTACAGAACATTTCCAACCACGACCTTCACAGTATTTGGTATACATTCTATATAAATCTCCAGCAAAAATAGAAGCTTCATCACCACCAGTACCTGCACGAATTTCCACCATTACATTTTTCGCATCTTCTGGATCTTTTGGAATCAACATAAATTTGATTTCTTCTTCCAATTGTGGCAAACGTTCCTTGGCTTCTTCTAATTGCATTTTCGCCATTTCAACCATTTCGGCATCAGAACCATCTGCAATTATTTCTTGCGCTTCTTTTACGTTAGCATCCAAAGTTATGTATTCTTCACGTTTTTTAACTAACGCATTTAAGCTTTTGTATTCTTGGTTTAATTGCACATAACGTTTCTGATCGGCAATTATATCAGGTTGAATAATCAAATCTGATATTTCATCGAAACGTTGTTTTACATATTGTAATCTGTCTAACATGTCTTCTTATTTTGGATGGCAAAGTTACAAAAAAAAGTAATCTGTTATTTAGTTTATTGCGATTTGTAGAAATATGTTTTTAAATTTAATAATACAAAACAGCTTTTATAGTTCAAACCATTTGATTTTTTTGTTTTTGAAGTATTATTAAATAAAATGATATTAAAATAAATGATATTATTTGTTAAAAATAAATTTATGATTTATCTTTGAGCAGAATTCACAAATAAAATTCCGGAAAACATGTTTGAATTTGACCAGTATTTAGGCTTTATACTTTTCTTAACCATTTTAACTATAGGTTTTTGGTTAATGTTTTTTCTTGTAGGTTTCGTTCCATATTGGATTGGCGGATCATTAAAAGAATTATACAAAGAGATGAAAGCAAAAAAATTAGCTGAACAAGAAAAGTAATTTTCTTAGTTACAAAAAATCCCGATTTGTACAAATCGGGATTTTTTTATTTTGTATTAGTATTCTCCGCCGCCGCCTTCTTGTTGATCCAAACTCTTTTGTTTCACTTCCTTTTCGTTTTTCAATTTATTAAATCTGTATGTAAATGAAACCGTTACTTGTCGAACTCGCCATTGCATTTCGCTGTAAGAATTTACAGTAGGTAGTCTTAAATCTTGAATTCTTTTTCGGGAATTAAAAACATCATTTACGTTAAATGCAACAGTGGCTTTATCTTTAAGTACATCTTTACTAAAAGCTAAATTCATACTAGCAATTCCTATAGTTTTACCTTGAGCTGTTTTTTGTCCAGCATTATACGTTCCATTTGTTTGCCAATCAATTTTGTAAGGTAAATTTACTTTTGAAGTTAATCTAGCTGTCCAAGTACTTGATTTAAAATCAAAATTTTGATTGACTAACGTATTATTAGAATTTATAAATTGATAATTTCCTTTGGTTTCATTATAAAAATAATTCACATTTGAATTTAATTTCCACCATTTTTTTAGGGTGTAATTAAAAGTAACTTCCATTCCAATTCTATTGTCTTCACCTAAATTAAATGGGGTGTTTTCGATAACAGGAATTCCATTAATAAATCTTCCACTTTCTTTTCTTACGGTTTGAAAAGCATCTGTTGTATGATTATAATAAGCGGATGTACTTATTGTAATTTTATCCCATTTTCTTAAATAGCCAATATCAAAAGCATCTGTAAATGACGGATTTAATTTTGGATCTCCAATAAACAAATTGATATTACTGGTGTACGAAGAAAACGGATTAATAAATCTATCTCTAGGACGCGTGATTCTTTTACTATAGTTTAAGGAAATATTCGAATCGTTGTTTAATTCATATGTTAAAAATAAACTTGGAAATAGGTTGTTGTAATTTCTAGAGTTCAAATCGTTTGTAAGCAACTGATTGATTTCTAAATTGGTGTTTTCTAATCGTAAACCTCCTAAAACTGATAATTTATTAAAAAATTTAGTTCCTAATTGTGTATAAATTGCACTTACGTTTTCAATATACTCAAAATTATTTGTAAAACCAGGTATGTTGGTATAAGGACTATTTTGACTTACACGTTCCAATACTTCATAATTACTAGTTGAATTTGTATAACTTCCTCTATAACCCGCCTCAAACTGTAGGTCTTTTGTTATTGGTAAAACGTAATCAGCTTGAATTAAATTTCTAGTTTGTCTACCAATTTTTGAGGTTTTTTCATCAGAAATAAATGTATTAGTTTCTAAAATACTTCCATAAATATTAGAAAATTCATCTTCTTCATTTAATGAAAACGAAGCATCAATAGTCAATTTGTGTCCGTCTTTTTTAAATTTCTTTAAAAAGTTTGAAGTATATTCTATAGCTTCATTTCTACTTAAAGATTCGTTGTCTCTGAAACGGGTGAATAAAAAGTTGCTTCTATCTAAAGTGTAATTTTTATAAGTTACATCTTCAAAATTTTCACCATCGTTATCTCTATAATTGATACTATTGGTCCAAGTTGCCGATTTGTCTTTGTTTAGAAACAATTCCATTCCAAAATTACCATTGAAACCATTGCTAAATCTATTGGCTTTTCTGCGTTCTTCAATATAGGTATTCGAAGCAAAATTTTCCTGATTAATTGTTGTGGCTCCAGGATTGTTTCTGTCATTGTAAGCCAATGTAGCAAATAAATTATAAGTTTCAGATTTTGAATTAATATTTGCAGAAATACCTTGGTTTTTAGGATCTCCAGCTGTTGCGATTACCGTTCCGTTGATTCCTTTATTTTTTCCTTTTTTAAGAATAATATTTAATATTCCTCCACCACCTTCGGCATCATAACGCGCGGACGGATTGGTAATTACTTCTACTTTTTCAATAGCGTCTGCGGGAAGCATTCTTAATGCATCTGCAACGTTTATGGCAGTTGAAGGTTTTCCGTCAATTAAAACGCGGACACTTTCATTGCCACGAAGACTAATATTTCCTTCTACATCTACTGAAACACTTGGTATGTTATCTAAAACATCGCTAACCGTTCCGCCTTTTACCATTAAATCTTGGCCAACATTGTAAACTTTTTTGTCTAATTTTATGTCAACTGAAGTTTTTTCACTTCTAATTACAACCGTTTCAATTTGGTTTGATTCGGATACCAATAAAATATTTCCTAAATTGGTGTCTGAATTTAAGCTTTGGTTTACTTTTTCTTGAGTTTTGTAGCCTGGAAATTCGAATTTTATATTGTAAGTTCCGTTATTTAATTCGATATTAAAATTACCATTTGCATCTGAAGTGCCTCCGGTGATAACTTTTTTAGCATCTGATTTTGAGATGGTTATAACTGCAAATTCTACCGGAATAGAAGTTTCTTTATCAATAATTTTACCAGAAATAAATACTTTTTTAAAGGAAATTTGAGAAATTGAGCTGGTACTAACCAATAAGAAAGTTAATAATAGCAATGATTTTTTTAATAGCATGGTGTATAACATTTTACAGTACAAATGTAGTGTTAAGTATTTTAAACGTTTATTAAAACTATGTTAAATGATTTTACAAAATCGTATTTATTAATTCTGTAGGTCTTGCAATTATAGCTTTTTCGCCATTAATTACTATTGGTCTTTCTATTAGTTTTGGAAATTGCATCATGGCCTCAATAATTTGACTTTCTTTTAAAACTTTGCCTTTAAAATTTTCAATCCATTCTTTTTCTTTTGTTCTTACCAATTCAATTGGTTTGATTTTTAACTTTTTTAGTATAGTTTCCAGCTCAATATAAGTTATAGTTTTTTCCAAATAATGTATGGTTTCAAATGGATTTTTGAGGTTTTCTAAGAAGCAAACGCCTTCTCTAGACTTTGCACATCGATTGTTGTGATATATAGTTAGCATAAATATTTTTTTTACAAAGGTAATAATTGTAATTTAGTGCACTTAAAAAATGGTAATATGTATATAGAGCAATTGCAGAAAATTAAATCCAAATGGTTTCCATTACTCCCATTTTGGTTATCTTACTTACTACTTCCAATTCTTTTTTTAGGGCTAATGTTTGTTAATTATATATTTTCAAAAGATTTAGATTCATCTAAAATAATTAAGGAATCTATTAAACAATATGGCATTAATGGTACGTTTGTAACGGTTTTACTTCCTATGGCATTTATGTTGTTACTTGTTTTATTTTACAATAAATTCATTCAAAATAATTCCTTACGAATATTAACAACTTCTCGCCCAAAAATCGATTGGTCAAGAGTTTTTTTCTCATTTGGAGTTTGGGGTGCCATTACAATAATCACAACCCTAATCGGTTATTTTACAGCTCCTGAAGATTTTGTTATACAATTTAATCCGGAAAAATTTGCTGTTTTTTTAGTTTTAGCGCTGATTTTAATTCCAATGCAAACTAGTTTTGAGGAATATTTATTTCGTGGACACATGTTACAAGGTTTGGGCTTGGCTACAAAAACAAGATGGGTGCCATTGTTAGTTACTTCATTTTTATTCGGAATAATGCATATTGCCAACCCAGAAGTCGATAAAATGGGAATGATTATTATGTTTTATTATATTGGAACAGGCCTATTTTTAGGAATTTTAACATTAATGGATGAAGGTTTAGAACTAGCATTAGGATTTCATGCGGCAAATAATTTAGTTGGGGCTTTATTGGTCACTTCAGATTGGTCGGCATTTCAAACGCATTCTATTTTAAAAGATATTTCCGTTCCAAGTGCAAATTTTCAGATATTTATCCCTATTTTGATTATTTTCCCAATTTTACTTTATATTTTTTCCAAAAAGTACAAATGGAGCAATTGGAATGAAAAACTTTTTGGAAAAATAAAACCACTACAATAAAAGAATAATGAATCAAATTATTCATCCCGATTTTAAATTAAATGGAAAAAGTTTTACTTACATAGAACTTTTATCTGAAGCTTTATATTTAAAAGAAAACGGACAATTATTTGAAAAAGAAATTGCAAATTTCCTGTTAGATTGGTTAAATTCGGAATCATTTATTCTTGTCCAAACTTCAGGTTCTACCGGAAAACCAAAGCAAATTGTCTTACAAAAATCGGCCATGATAGCTTCAGCGAAAGCTACAGGTTTGTTTTTTAACTTACAACCAAAAAACACCGCTTTGTTATGTTTGTCAGCCAATTATATTGCAGGAAAAATGATGTTGGTGCGTGCCATCACTTTAGGATTACATTTAGATACGATTGATCCAACAAGTGAACCATTATTTACAAATAAGTATAATTTTATTGCGATGGTTCCAATGCAAGTGGAAAAATCGTTAGCAAAATTAAATTTGGTTGATAAATTATTAATTGGCGGCACAAAAGTTAGTTATAGTTTGTCAGAAAGTATTCTAAAGACCAATTGCAATGCTTTTGAATCATATGGCATGACCGAAACCATTTCGCATATTGCCATAAAGAAAATAGGAGAGTTGTCATTCACCGTTTTGCCGAATGTAACCATTTCTGTGGATGATAGAAACTGTTTGGTGATTGAAGCATCAGAACTTTTCAAGGAAAAAGTAATCACAAATGATATCGTAGAAATCGTAAATGCAACTCAATTTATCTTGAAAGGAAGAATTGATAATGTGTTAAATTCTGGTGGTATCAAAATTTTTCCTGAAGAAGTTGAGGAGAAGCTAGCAAAATACATTTCTACTACCTTTTTTATTACCAGTAAACCAGATGATATTTTAGGCGAAAAAGTAATTTTAGTGATTGAAGCCACGCCGTTTTCTATAGATAATAGCGTCTTTTCTGAATTATCAAAATACCAAATTCCGAAACAAATTCTTTTTTTAGAGACATTTGAAAGAACAGAAACGAACAAAATTAATAGAAAGAAAACGCTAGAAAAATTAATTTAATTGCATCTTCTCGATAAACTATTTTTTTTCCACCTTAATGTAGAACTGATTGGTTTTTACAGTAATATCTTCCAATAACAATTTTTTATCAACTTTTAGTTCTTGGTTTTCGGTAGTAGTTTGCAAACGCAATATTTTTTCGTTAATGATAATATCAATCGGCATCTTGAAATCAGCATTAACATTTTCCCATTTATAATTCAGTTTATTTCCTTTTTTTGACAATACTAATTTCGGAATTTTTGTAGTCGTTAAATATTGCATAAAAACAGAAGTTAAATCAAAACCACTTTCTTTGTTAAAAAAATCAATCACTGTTTTTGTGTCAATAATTTGTTTTTTATAGGTTTCGGAGTAATTATATAAAAGTTTCCACCATTTTACATCATCATTAATTATGTGACGAATTGTATTTAATAATAATGCACCTTTATAATACATATCACCACTTCCTTCTCGGTTTACACCAAATTGCCCAATAATTGGACGGTCATTTTGTACATTTCTAGCTTGGCCATTTACATATTTTATAGCTTCATCATATCCTTTTATGCATTCAATAAAAACGGTTTCTGTATACGTTGTAAATCCTTCATGAATCCACATGTCGGCAATATCTTTACTGGTTATACTATTTCCAAACCATTCGTGACCGGTTTCGTGAATCGTAATATAATCAAAAAATAATCCTGCACCAGTTCCAGATAAGTCCATTCCAAGATACCCTTTTTTGTATTTATTTCCATAGGCTACAGCACTTTGGTGTTCCATACCTAAATAGGGTGTTTCCACTAATTTATAACCATCTTCGTAAAAAGGGTATTTTCCAAATTTCGATTGAAAGCAATTCATCATTGGTTTTACATCATTGTCAAAATGTTTACGAGCTGTTTCTTCGTTGTATCGCAATACATAATAATCCAAATCTAACCCTTCATAATTGTCGTGAATGTGCACATAATCGGCAATATTTACGGTAATATCATAATTATTAATAGGGTTTTTTACTTCCCAATCCCAACGCGTGTAGCCATCTTTTAAATCTGTTGATCCTAAAAATCTTCCGTTAGAAACATTCATTAATCCGTTCGGTACGGCTACTTTTATACTTGCTCCGTTATCTGGTTCATCGGTTTGCGAATCTTTACACGGATACCATAAACTCGCACCAGTTCCTTGCACAGCCACTCCCATCCAAGGATTTTGTTTTTTATCTTTTGTAAAGACAAAACCACCATCCCAAGGTGCATTTTTAGCAATTATTGGATTTCCCGAATAATTGAAAGTTATGGTTTGAGTAGTTCCTTTTTTTAGTTCTTCAGGAAATTCAATAAAAACGGCGTTGAAATCTCTTTTGTAATTTAAATTTTTATTTTGCCAAACAATTGATTCAATTTTCATGTTTTCAAATAAATCAATTTGAATTTTAGAGGTGTTATCATCAACTTTAAAAATGATTTCATTGTTTCCAATAATCGATTTTTCGGTTGGATTAATTTTAATATCTAAATTATATCGCAACACATCATAACAAGTTCTTTCTTCTCTAAGTCCGCCTTGAAGCGAATCTTTACGAGAAAACTCTTGCGCTTTCATTTGATTGAAAACGAATAGAAAAAGGGAAAGTAGAATTGTTTTTTTCATAGTGTTAAAATAAATAACTTTTAGTTATATCAATAGGATATAAATTTACAACCTTTATTTATAATTATAGATAATATTTCTTGTTGAACGCAAACGTGAATTTACACTAAATTAGCAATCCTGAAAAATTTAATTTAGCTGTCAGTTTTATTTTTAAAAGTTATTTTTTTAAAATTGTTTATCTGCACAAAAGCAAAACTCAAAATAGCTATTAAAATGATTGATATTTCAGAATCTTCATTTCCATTCAATCCTTCATAAGAAATCAAAAATAAATAATATAAAAGAGGAAAAGAAAAGATTGTAATAAAGATGTTTTGTAAAAGAATTGTCCAAAATTGAATGTATTTCATTTTGAAGTATGTCAATAGTAAAATAGCTAAACAAATAGTTATAACAAATATTTCAAAAGGCACAATTTCTTTAAGTCTAGATTTATTTATTGGATAATATAAACCACCAAACAAATATAACAATGCAATATTATAAAATGATAAATAATATACAATTCCAAATAGGAGTGTAAATAATTCTAGAAATATTCTATTCTTAATTGTCATTTTTTTAAGATTGTTTTTCTGTCTTAGTCATATTTTAAAGATGCTTACAGCATGACAAGTTTGTGTTTTTTTCACTGATTACTTAAAAGAGAACACTGCCAACTAAACTTGTATCACACCTAAATTAAATTTCTTTTCAATAGGCGCGTGGTTGGCGGCTTCAATTCCCATAGAAATCCAAGTTCTGGTATCTAGTGGGTCTATGATAGCATCTGTCCATAATCTGGAAGCGGCGTAATAAGGTGACACTTGTGCATCATATTTCGCTTTTATTTTATCAAATAATTCTTTTTCTACTGCTTCATCAACTACTTCTCCTTTATTTTTTAAGGAAGCGGCTTCAATTTGCGCGAGTACTTTTGCAGCTTGTGTGCCGCCCATAACTGCTAACTCAGCACTTGGCCAAGCAAAAATTAATCTTGGGTCGTAAGCTTTTCCACACATAGCATAATTTCCAGCGCCATAAGAATTTCCAATTATAACGGTAAATTTAGGCACTACAGAATTGGCTACTGCATTTACCATTTTGGCACCATCTTTAATAATGCCACCGTGTTCCGATTTACTTCCAACCATAAATCCTGTCACGTCTTGTAAAAACACTAATGGAATTTTCTTTTGGTTGCAATTGGCAATAAATCGAGTCGCTTTATCCGCACTTTCCGAATAAATTACTCCACCAAACTGAATTTCACCTTTTTTAGTTTTTGAAACCAAACGCTGATTCGCAACAATTCCTAAAGCCCAACCCTCAATTCTGGCATAACCAGTAATTATGGTTTGTCCGTAACCTGCTTTGTATTCATCAAATTCTGAATTATCAACTAATCGTTTGATAATTTCATTCATATCATATTGATCAGTACGTAATTTAGGTAAAATTCCGTAAATATCTTTTGGTTCTAAAGCGGGTTTTACAGGAGTTTCTCTGTTAAATCCTGCTTTGTCGTAATCTCCAATTTTTGAAACAATACTTTTAATTCTGTCTAAAGCATCGGCATCATCTTTGGCTTTAAAATCTGTAACTCCAGAAATTTCGCAATGTGTTGTAGCACCACCAAGCGTTTCATTATCAATAGTTTCGCCAATTGCGGCTTTCACTAAATAACTTCCTGCTAAGAAAATACTTCCTGTTTTGTCTACAATTAATGCTTCGTCACTCATAATTGGTAAATAGGCACCACCTGCCACACAACTTCCCATAACGGCAGCAATCTGTGTAATTCCCATGCTGCTCATAATGGCGTTATTTCTGAAAATACGGCCGAAATGTTCTTTATCTGGAAATATTTCATCTTGCAAAGGCAAATATACTCCAGCAGAATCTACCAAGTAAATAATTGGTAAACGGTTTTCCATAGCAATTTCTTGTGCTCTTAAATTCTTTTTTCCAGTAATTGGAAACCAAGCACCAGCTTTTACAGTAGCGTCATTGGCTACTACAATACATTGTTTTCCTTTAATATATCCTATTTTTACAACCACACCACCAGAAGGGCAACCACCGTGTTCTTCATACATGCCTTCTCCAACAAATCCGCCAATTTCAATGCTTTTGGCTTTGATGTCTAATAAATAATCAATACGTTCACGTGCCGTCATTTTTCCTTCGGCATGCAATTTATCAATACGTTTTTGTCCGCCACCTAATTTTACTTTCGCAAATTTTTGTAGCATATCTGAAACCAATATTTTGTTGTGGTCTTCGTTTTTATTAAAATTTATATCCATTTTTTATAAGTCTAATTCAAATGTTTGTCTAAATAATTCAATGTTAGGATTTAACTCCTTAAAATGTTTGTATTTTTCTTCGTTTGTATAAATTACTTTGGGTTTGTAAGTTTCAATTACGGTAATTTTTATTTTAACATCGTAGTTGCGTAAATTTGTTTTTAAGTAGTTAATTAAATCTGAATTTGTATTTTCAAAATCTTCTTTAGAGCCTTGGTTTGGGAATTCTAACAAAATATTAGTTCCCATTAAAACTGGTTTACTCAATCTCATGTAACTTGCAAACAACTTTTTTCCTTTGGTCTCTAAGATTTCTATGTAATCGTCCCAATGTTTTTTGGCATCTTCCTGTGTGAAAGGATCGGCTAAATGTTCTCCAACAGCTAAATTTTCTGTTTTTGCTAAATTAGAAACATCTGCTTTTTGTTTTAACCCTTTGATAGATAATGAAGAAACTCTATTACTATTATCAATTGTAGAAGTATATTTTTGTTGAATTTGTTCGATTTTCACTTCTACTATTTCTTCCACATTTGGAATTTCTTCTTCTGATAAAGCTATTATTTCAGGTTCCGAAACAACTTGTGGTTGATTTGAAATATTTGAAGATAAAATTTCTTTCGATATTTGAAAGATATTTGATGGAATTATAAAGTATTTAGCTTTTTTTTTTCGGCATCATGTGTTAATGAAGCCAATTGCATAAGCGTAAGTTCTACAAACAATCGTTGGTTTTGACTTACTTTGTATTTTAAATCGCATTCATTTGCAATAGAAATCCCGTTTAATAGAAAATCCTGAGAAGCTTTTTGTGCTTGAACTGCAAATTCTTGTTGGGTTTGCTCACTGACTTCCAATAATGATAATGTTGCCGGATTTTTACAAACTAATAAATCTCTAAAGTGCGAGGCCAAACCTGCAATAAAATGATGTCCGTCAAATCCTTTTGCTAAAATATCGTTGTAAGTTAAAAGTAATTGAGGTATGTTGTTTTCTAAAATTAAATCGGTAACTTTTAAATAATAATCGTAATCTAACACGTTAAGGTTTTCAGCTACAGCTTGACGCGTTAAATTATTTCCACAATACGAAACCACTCTATCAAAAATAGATAACGCATCTCGCATTGCGCCATCGGCTTTTTGCGAAATAATTCGTAATGCTTCTTCTTCATATTGCACATTTTGATTTTGAGCAATTTCCATTAAATATTCTTTTGTATCGTTTACCGTAATTCGTTTAAAATCGAATATTTGACAACGCGATAATATGGTGGGAAGAATTTTATGCTTTTCGGTAGTTGCTAAAATGAAAATAGCATGCTTTGGTGGTTCTTCTAATGTTTTCAAAAACGCATTAAATGCCGACGCAGAAAGCATGTGCACCTCATCTATGATATATACTTTGTATTTTCCGGTTTGTGGCGGTATTCTTACTTGGTCGATAATACTTCTAATATCATCAACACCATTATTAGACGCGGCATCTAATTCAAATACATTGAAAGAGAAATCTTCATTTGGATCATCATATCCTTCTTGGTTGATTTTTCGAGCTAATATTCTGGCGCACGTTGTTTTTCCAACACCACGAGGTCCAGTAAAAAGCAATGCTTGGGCTAGATGATTATTTTCAATTGCATGCAACAAAGTATTAGTAATAGCAAGTTGCCCAATAACATCTTTAAATGTTTGAGGTCTGTACTTTCTGGCAGATACTATAAATTGTTCCATACTAAAATATTGATAGCAAATATAGATTTAAAATGTGAAAAGTCAAAAGTGAAAAGTGAAAAGTTATTAAGAATTTATATCGTATCAGCATACACTATAGATTGAATAAATTATGTAAATTTTAAATCTTCTTCAATATGTATTTCTATAAATAATTCAGAAAAACATTTTAATTATAAAAAATGCCCAATTTAAATTACCTTTGCCAAGCAGACCGCCTTATCGCTCCGATTCATCGGGGAGGAAAGTCCGGACACCAAAGAGAAGCATAGCGGGTAACGCCCGTCTGCCGATAATTATCGGTACGGACAAGTGCAACAGAAAGTATGTACAGGTTAAGCTGTAGTGAAACCAGGTAAACTCTATGCGGTGAAATTTCAAGTATATCAGCATTTAAGGGCTTCTCGTCCGTTGTTGAAGGGTAGAAAGATGGATTCCGCGAGTAATTTCGGAACTAGATAAATGATAAGGATCCAATTTTATTGGAGACAGAATCCGGCTTACAGGTCTGCTTTTTTTTAAGAATTGTTAATAATTAGTTTTAATTACTTAATAACTTTTCTCGAATTAACTTTAAGTTAATATTAGAGTATTAGATTTGCTAAAAAATTTTAACAATTATAAAAAATGGCACTAAAAGATATTTTAAATTTTTTCTCTCCTAAGGACAAAACTTTCTTCCCTTTATTTGATCAAGCAACTCATAAATTAACAAAGCTTTCTGAGTTTTTGCATGAAGCAACTAACGCTACAAAAGAAGACAGAGAAGTTTATTTTAATAAAATTGATGAATTAGAGGAAAATATTGAACAAATATCTCATACCATGAATTTAGAATTGAGTAAAAACTTTATTACTCCTTTTGATAGAGAAGATATTCATGCATTAATGACTTCGATTGAAGATGTTTCAAGTAATTTGCAAGAAGCTTCAAATAGATTAAGAATGTATCAGGTTGAAAAAATAAGTAAATCTATCAGAAAAATTACCGAAATTAATCTTGAAGCATGTCAACTTATTACAGAATCTGTAAAGGAATTAAAAGAAATGAAAGATTTTAAAAATGTATTTGAATGCGTGAAGAAAATCAATAAATTAGATAGAAAATCAGATTCTGTTTTTGAAAAAGCCATTTCAGATATTTTTGAAAACGAAACAGATGTTAAAAATATTATTAAATATAAAGAAGTATTAGCCTCCTTAGATAAAGCTACCGACAAATGTAAATCTGTTGCAAGAGTTTTAGAAGCGGTTGCTGTAAAACATTCTTAATTAGATACTATGTTTACACTTTTAATAGTAATAATAATTATTGCTTTGTTATTTGATTTGGTAAACGGATTTCATGATGCGGCCAATTCAATAGCTACCGTTGTTTCCACAAAGGTTTTAACGCCAACTCAAGCAGTAGTTTGGGCAGCATTTTTTAATTTAGTTGCTTATTGGGTGTTTGATATGAGTGTAGGAAATACTGTAGCCAAAACTGTAGATAATTCTGCAATTACGCTTTGGGTTATTTTAGCTGGACTTATAGCCGCAACTCTTTGGAATTTATTAACTTGGAAATTAGGTATTCCATCTTCTTCTTCTCATACTCTTATTGGTGGATTTGGAGGTGCTGCTGTAGCCCACGCTGGTTTTGATGTTTTAAATTCTACTGAAATTTTAAAAACAATTGCATTTATATTTTTAGCTCCAGTAATTGGAGGTCTAATTTCTTATTTTATTGCAATGGTAACAATACAAAGGAAATTTGTTATAAAAATTACTATTTCAATTTTAGTTTCAGTCCTTACAGTTTATGTAACTTACAGTTTAAAAGATGCTTTAGATATTAAACCCATTATGATTTGGATTATTGGGATACTTTTAGGTCTTTTTTTAGTGGTATATTGTTGGTACGAAATTGTTCATGGAAAAAACCCATCACACACTAAAGAAGGAAATATGTATAAGAAATTACAATTACTTTCTTCAGCTGCCTTTTCTTTAGGACATGGTGGAGCTGATTCTCAAAAAGTAATGGGAATTATTTGTGCCGCTTGTATTGTGTATGCCAATTCATACAGAGGTGGAACAGATTCTGATATGCCAAATTTCGTTAAAGAATACAATTTATTACAAACTACAGAAATCTTACAAATCAAATATAGCAATGAAGAAGGAAATTTGAAAAAATTTAAACCTTCGGTTGGTGTTTTTGGAAGTGATATAATTTACTTGGATGGAAATAAAATTGTGGATGTTTCTTCAAATGAAAACATGTATTCAAATGAAAAGTTAAATCCTGAGATTTCTAAAACTAATCCATTTTTGTTGGCATTAGAAAAGGAAAAAATAAACGTTAATAACTTTGAAAAAGTTTCTAAAAAACTTGCAAAGCTAGAAGTTTACTCAGATAAAAAGGAAATAAAAGATGTTGTTACTAACGAAGTAATTTTTAGCGATAATAAATTAAATCCTAAATATAAATATGCAAAAATTTTCTCAAAATATATTGATGAAGATGGGCATCTTTTAGAAGGGCATAAATTAGAAACCAAAGTTACCAAAGAAACTATGCCAACATGGATTGCTTTCGGCTGTTATTTAATGATTGGAACTGGTACTTTAATGGGCGGTTGGAAAATTGTTAAAACTATGGGAACTAAAATTACCAAAGTAACACCACTTGAAGGGGTTTGTTCTGAAACGGCAGGTGCCTTAACCTTATTTACTGTTTCTCAAATGGGTGTTCCTGTTTCTACCACACACACGATCACGGGTTCTATTATTGGAGTAGGTGCAACAAAGCGATTAAGTGCCGTAAGATGGGGTGTAACCATAAGTTTATTATGGGCTTGGATATTAACCATTCCGGTTTCTGCCATTATTGGTGCTTTGTTGTATTATGTAACTACATTCTTCTCATAAAAATATTTCACATTGTAAAAAACCGATTTTCATTGAAAATCGGTTTTTTTTTGTATAATCATTTGTTAAAATTAACATAAAATTATAACATTAAAGTAACATAAATGTATATTTAGCATCTTATAAAATAACTAACCAAAAAAATAGTATTATGTTAAAAAAGTCAATACAAATTTTATTTTGCTTTTTGCTTTTAAGCACTTTTGAAAGTGTGGCTCAAAAGAAAGATCAGAAAAGTAAAAATGCACCTGCGCCTCCTGCAGCAGATGCAAAAAAACCAGATGCAAAAAAAGAACCAAAGCCGTACAAAAAAGTAATTGATTCAACAGCAGTTACGCAAAAAGGTTTAATTGATGTGCACAAAGTTGCAGATAAATATTTATTTGAAATTTCTGATGCATTAATTGGTAAAGAAATAATGACCATAACAAGATATTCTAAAACGCCTGCTGGTGGAGGAATTTTTGGAGGTGAAGAAATAAACAGACAAGTTGTTCGTTTTGAAAAAGGAATGAATAATACTATTTTATTGCGTTCTATTACCTATGTAATTATGACTCCAGATGAGGACAAACCAATTACAAAATCTGTTAAAAATTCGAGTGCGGATCCAATTATTGGCATTTATGACATTTTAGCTTATAAAAAAGACGATTCAGGTAAAAACAATATTGCTAGTGTTATAGATATGAATGCTGCTTTCGACGCTGATTTACAAACATTTTCATTGAATTCTATTAACAAACAAATGTTAAGTATTCAGGCGTTTCAAAAAGATAAATCGTTTATTCAGTTTATAAAAAGTTTTCCAATTAATACGGAAATTAGAACTACAAAGACGTTTACAACCGTTGCGCCACAAATTTCAAGAACGCCTATGCCTAAAATAGGTACTGATTTTCCTGCTGCACTTGATGCTGGAGTTGTTACAATGGAATTAAACACATCTTTTATTTTATTACCAGAAAACCCAATGCGCAAAAGAACTTTTGACAAAAGAGTAGGTTATTTTGCCAATGGATATGATGTTTTTGAAGAAGATTCTCAAAAAGCAGATACAGATGTTTTTGCAGTAAGATGGCGTTTAGAACCAAAAAATGAAGAAGATGCTCAAAAACAAAAAAATGGAGAATTAATTGAACCAAAAAAACCAATTGTTTATTATTTAGACCCAGCCACGCCAGATAAATGGAAACCATTCATCAAACAAGGTATTGACGATTGGAAAGAAGCATTTGAATTTGCGGGTTGGAAAAACGCTATTCGTGGTGAATATTGGCCAGAAAACGATCCAACTATGAGTTTAGAAGATGCGCGTTTTTCTGTATTAAGATACTTTGCTGCAGAAATTCAAAATGCTTACGGACCTAATGTTCATGACCCAAGAACGGGAGAAATTATGGAAAGTCATATTGGTTGGTACCACAATATTATGAGTTTATTACGTGATTGGTACTTAATTCAAACCGCTGCGGTAGATCCAAATGCAAGGCACAAAAAATTAGACGACAAGTTAATGGGCGAATTAATTCGTTTTGTGGCAGCTCATGAAGTTGGACACACGCTTGGTTTACGTCATAATATGGGAGCAAGTAATGCTACTCCAGTAGAAATGTTAAGAAATTCTGAATTTCAAAAGAAAAACGGACATACGTCATCAATTATGGATTATGCACGTTTCAATTATGTAGCACAACCAGAAGATAATGTAAAAGATTTATTTCCAAGAATTGGAGATTATGACAAATGGGCAATCAAATGGGGATATTCCTATTTTAAAGATGCTGCAGATGAAAAAGTTGAAAAAGCATTGTTAAATGAAATGACCAAAGATGCTTATAAAAACAGAAGACTTTGGTTTGGTACAGAAACCAATCCTTACGATCCTCGTTTTCAAACGGAAGATTTAGGAGATAATTCTATGAAAGCGTCTGCTTATGGAATTAAAAATTTAAAAAGAATTTTACCTAATTTGACTGAATGGAGTAAGGAAAACGGAGAAGATTATTCAGAATTAGAAGGATTGTACAATTCTTTAATGGGTCAGTTCAGAAGATATATGGGTCACGTAACTAAAAACGTAGGTGGGGTTTATGAAAACCCAAAAACTTATGATATGGCTGGAAATGCCTACGAAGTTACACCTTCTGCTATTCAAAATGAAGCAGTTGCATTCTTAAACGAGCAATTATTTAAAACACCAACTTGGTTATTAAATCAAGCTATTATTTCTAAAATAAAAGGCGATTTAGGTGTAGATGCGATTAAGAGTATGCAAGATGGTACGCTTTCAAGTTTGATGTCTAATGACAGATTGGTTAGATTGATTGAAACTTCTTCTTTAAGTAAATCAAATTATTCAGTTGATGAATTAATTTCAGATTTAAAAAGAGGCATTTTCTCAGAATTAAAATCTAACTCAGCTATTGATATTTACAGAAGAAACCTTCAAAAAGTATTTGTAAGTAGACTAATAGATGTAGCATTATCAGATAAAACTGCTACAGGAAATTTTGATGGAAAAAGAATTAGTGTAATTGATACGGATATTCCATCTATTGCTAAAGGTCAATTGTTAGAATTAAAAGCACAATTGAAAAAAGCAAGTGCGGTTGCAACAGATCGTTTAACTAAATTTCATTTAAATGATTTGGTTGCGCGTATTGAAAATGCGATGAAACCAAAGCAATAAATTTCGACCTGTTAAAATTTTAAACTCGACCTGTCGAGTTGTTTAATTCGACCTGTTAAGTTTTTCAACTCGACAGGTCGAATTTTTTTATCAAATTTGTTATTCTTCTTTTTGTCCCATCATCATTAAATAGGCCTTTAAAAACCCATCAATTTCACCGTTTAAGACGGCTTCAGAATCGGAAGTTTCAAATCCGGAACGCACATCTTTAATTAGTTTATACGGATGTAAAACGTAATTTCTAATTTGCGAACCCCATTCAATTTTCATTTTACCGGCTTCAATGTCATCACGTTGTGCCAATTGTTTTTTCAATTCAATTTCGTACAATTGCGATTTTAACATTTGTAATGCACGACTTCTGTTATCATGTTGCGAACGCGTTTCCGAACATTGAATTTGAATTCCTGAAGGTTTGTGATACAGTTGAACTTTGGTTTCTACTTTATTTACATTTTGTCCACCAGCACCACTAGAACGGGCTGTTGTAATTTCAATATCTGCAGGATTAATTTCAATTTCAATGGTGTCATCCACCAAAGGATACACATAAACCGAAGCAAATGAAGTATGTCGCTTGGCATTACTATCAAAAGGTGAAATTCGTACCAAACGATGTACACCATTTTCTCCTTTTAAATATCCGAAGGCAAAATCGCCTTCAATTTCTAACGTTACGGTTTTTATACCCGCAGCATCACCTTCTTGATAATTCAGTTCTTTAACTTTATAACCTTGTTTTTCGGCCCACATCAAATACATTCGCATCATCATGCTTGCCCAATCGCAACTTTCTGTTCCTCCAGCACCAGCAGTAATTTGAAGCACAGCACTTAAATTATCACCTTCTTCCGAAAGCATATTTCTAAATTCTAAATCTTCAATATGGTTGATGGTTTTTTCAAAAATGGCATCTAATTCTTGTTCAGAAACGGCATCTTCTTTATAAAAATCATAAGTCAGTTGCAGTTCTTCGGCTAAATCTTCGCAATGTGTATAGTCGTCTACCCATTTCTTTTTCGAACGTAAATTTCGTACCACAATTTCTGCTTGTTTGGCATGGTTCCAAAAGTCGGGAGCAAAGGTTTTTTCTTCTTCGTTACTTATTTCTACAAGCTTGGCATCAACGTCAAAGATACCTCCTTAACGCACCAAGGCGATTAATAATGTCTTTTATTTGTTCGGTATTTACCATTTTATTTGTAGTTTTACAGAACAAAAATAGACTATTTATACGATTTATGGAAATTAATTTATTCAGCGATACTGTTACCAAGCCCTCTCAAGAAATGTTGCAATTTATGTTTAACGCGAAAGTGGGCGATGATGTTTTTAAACAAGATCCGACAGTTAATGAATTGGAAGCGTCTTTAGCTGATTTATTTGGTAAAGAAGCCGCTTTGTTTTTTCCTTCTGGAACGATGGCAAATCAAACCGCTATAAAATTACATACCAATCCAGGTGACGAATTAATTTGTGATAAATGGGGACATGTTTTTTTATACGAAGCGGGTGGAGTAGCTTTTAATAGTGGTGTTTCGTGCAATTTAATTGATGGAAACCGAGGTATGATTACTGCGGAACAAGTAGAAAATGCAATCCACGATCCTGAGTTTTATCACGCACCAATGACTAAGTTAGTATGTGTAGAAAACACAACAAACAAAGGCGGCGGCGCTTGTTACGATATAGAAGAATTAAAGAAAATAAAAGAAGTTTGCACAAAACATGATTTGAAATACCATTTAGACGGAGCCCGCCTTTGGAATGCTTTGGTGGCAAAAAAACAACATCCAAAAATGTATGGCGAATTGTTTGATACCATTTCTCTTTGCCTGTCAAAAGGTTTAGGAGCGCCAGTTGGTTCAGTTTTGTTGGGCACAAAAGAAGATATGAAAAAAGCGCTTCGAATTCGTAAAATATTTGGTGGCGGTATGCGTCAAGCGGGTTATTTAGCTGCAGCAGGAATGTATGCCTTACAAAATAATATCACTCGCTTAGAAGAAGATCATAAAAAAGCTAAAGAATTAGGAAGTGTTTTAGAAACGCTGCCTTTTATTTATAAAGTGGAACCAATTGAAACCAATATTATCATTTTTAAACTAAAAAGTGATATAAATGAATCTCAATTTATTGATAAACTAAAAGAAAAAAATATCAATATTAGCAATATGGGCCAAGGTAAATTGCGAATGGTTACTCATTTGGATTACAAACAAGTAATGCACGAATATGTAATGGAAACATTGCGTAAAATTAGTTTTTGATAGGTACGCAGATTTTACAGATTTTGTCGATTTATACAAATTAATCTATTAAATCTGTTCAATCCGTTAAATCTGTGTTGCCATCATTTTAAATCTCAATTTCCAAAGCGAAACAACTTTTCCCTTCTTTAGTAATTAAAAATGAATTTTCAGTATGATGAATTTCTATAGCATCATTATAATTTAATTCTTGTAAGTAGTTTAAATTTAATGCTTTAATTGAATTACTTAATATCATTTCTACGTTTGCAACATCCAAACACCATTCTAAATATTTAACGTTGTTGGCATGATTAACAATATCAATATCTGATAAAATAATTTTTCTTTTGTTTTTATTTGTAAATACTTCTGGGATAGTTATTTTCTGAATTGGTTCTATTATACTGTCTGTAGCATATTTTTCAAAGTGAGTATGTGGCAATGCTAAATTATCTGGGCGTCTGGTATTCGTATTTATAACTACCCAAAAAGTTTCGCAACCTATCAGTTTTTCATCATTCAAATACATTTCTAAACAACGAATAGAACGCGAATTATCTAAGGTTTTTATCCATGTTTTTACCGTAATTAGATCTTTCCATTTTGGTAATTTTGCAATTTCAATTCGCATTCTACTTAACACCCAAGCTTGATCATGTTGCTGCATGTCTAGATAGCTAATACCACCTAAATCCGCATGATTTCCTGCTACAACTTGAAATAAATTACAAATTTCAGTATGTTTTAAAAAGCCATTTGAGTAGCAATGTTGAAAACCAATTTCAAAATTTTGGGTATAAATAGAAGAGAATTTTGGAGAAATTGGCATGATTATAATTTAATTCCAAATGAAATATTTAAGGAGTTACTATTGTCAAAATAGCTTTCAAATTCAGGAGTGGTTGATACATCTAAAATAATTTTATTATAATTTAAATTCATAAAAAAAGTTAAACTATTATCTATTTTATAATTAAAATTAGCCCCAAGACCAAATAATTCGCCAAATTGAACACCTAAATTTTTACCAATTCCGCTTTGTCTAATTTCTACTCCTCCGTATTTAATTTCGGGCTCTACTGAAAAATGCTTGTTTAAATTTATATTATAATTTAAATAAACATTTGCAGAATTTAAATTTGAAGTTCCAACATTTCCACCAATAGCTTTGTCGTCAATAGCTCTTAACCTTGTTTTATCAAATAAACCTCCAATATTGAATTTATAAATTTGTATAGCATTTAGCTTTATAAAAAAACCATAATTATCATTTCTATGTCCTTCTGACAAATAATTGTTTCCAAAAAAATTAGAATAAGTCGCGCCAAAGCTAAAATGAGGATTAAATTTTGCGATTTCTTCTTTTTTATTTTGTCCGAAAGTAACAGTTGTAAATAATAAAATTCCAAAAATTAGTGCTCTCATAATTAGTAATTTAAGGTGTAGTTTACTAGATTAGAATTGTCAATAATTACATTTGAATCAGTAATAGTTGTGGTATTTGTTGAGTAATTAATTTTTGTATATCTTAAAATTATAGTCTGATTTTTTTTAACCATTTTGTTTAATTGAATATTTTGATTATATTCAGTTTCAGGTGTATTATTTATTCTAATGTTTTCTTCAGCTACTTGGCCTATGTATTCTATTTTTTTCAGTGCCGTACTAGAACTTTGTTGATTTAATGTGATTTTTAGTTTGGTAAGATTCTGTTTGTCAAAAATCTTCATGGTAGGTGCATCGAACTGAAAATTCGTAAAATTATCCATATTAAATTGGCTGACTTTTTGAGAATTATAAGTTAAATCCTCCTCATTTGTAGTAATTTCTATTTCATCAAAATTGTAAGGTTTAGGAAAAACAAATGTGTAATTACCATTAGAATCGGTGTTTCCAAAAGCAATTAAATTAGTTTCATAATTATCACTACCAAATAATACGTCACTGCCATATTTAATAATATTTACAGTGATTTTATGATTAGGAATCGGTACATTATTTTCAGTAATTAATTTGCCTTTAATAACCACTTTTTCGGTGCCCAAATATTGTATTTCACGTGTACATGAAGATACCATCAAAACCAATAAGATTACTATTTTTTTCATTTTTTCTTTCAAAAATAATTAAAATTAGATTTTTAGCCCTTAAATTACTGTTAATTTATTAATATCATTAATAACGGTATTTATTTTAGTTTCATAATCAAACCAAATAGCATTTTCAGTACGCTTAAACCAAGTCATTTGTCGTTTTGCAAATCGGCGTGTGTTTTGTTTTATTTGTTCCTTGGCAAATTCAATTGTGCTTTTATCTTCAAAATAATCAAATAATTCTCTGTAACCAACTGTTTGTAAAGCGTTTCGTTCTTTATGCGGAAGTAATTGCTTTACTTCTTCAACCAAACCTGCTTCAAACATTAGGTCGACACGTTGGTTAATTCGATCGTACAAAATTTCTCTGTTGGCTTCTAAACCAATAACAATTGGAGTGAAATTATGTTTGATTTTTCTTTTTCCAATAAAATCCGAATAGGGCAGACCACTTCCAATACAAACCTCTACAAA
Organism: uncultured Flavobacterium sp.; assembly: GCA_964402375.1. Lineage (GTDB taxonomy): Bacteria > Bacteroidota > Bacteroidia > Flavobacteriales > Flavobacteriaceae > Flavobacterium. The sequence continues at coordinate 150,675 of CAYOCC010000001.1, forward strand.
ACGTTTCATTCGTTGCGGATTTTGTAAGGTTTGCGGATTTTCTATTTCCAGTTTTTTATAATAATCGGGGTCTAATTCTTGTAATTTTTCTTGAAGGAATTCGATGCCTAAAGTATCAAATTTATGGTTAATTTCTGTACGAACCTGTTCCTCAATTTCCGGAAATTCATCGAAACCTTTTAAAACGGCATCTAAATACAAACCAGAGCCGCCCACCATAATTTGGATATTATTTTTTGCGAAAAGTTCGTCTAATTTTTCAAGCGCTTCTTTTTCAAAATCACCTACTGAATACTTGTCAAAAATCGATTTATTTTGTATAAAATGATGTGTTGCAGCGGCTAATTCATCATCTGAAGGAACTGCAGTTCCAATTTTCATTTCCTTAAAAAACTGTCTACTATCGCACGAAATAATTTCGCAACCAAAATGTTGTGCCAAAGCAATACTTAAGGCAGTTTTCCCTATTGCAGTGGGTCCGATAATAGTAATGAGATAGTTCAATTTTTAAGAAATTCGGTTATTTAAACATATCCATTCCAGGAATACTTGGCATCCCAGATTGTGCTACGGCTGCCATTTCTGCTTCGTTTACACTAGTTGCTTTTGTAATGGCTTTATTTAAAACGGTAACCAAATAATCTTCCAACATTTCTTTGTCTTGCAACAATTCATCCGCAATTTTGAAGTTTTTAATTTCTCTGTTTGCGGTTAAAGTTATTTTTAATAAACCGTCGTTACTTTGTTCGTCCACTAAAACGCTGTTTAATCTGGTTTTAGTTTCTTCCATTTTTTGTTGGGTTTCTTTTAATTTACCCATCATTCCCATTAAGTCCATTGTGTTTGTGTTTAAGTTTCTTAGTTTTTTTTTATATTTCTTTTATAAACGTACAACGTTTTTTATGATATTGAGGATCAAAATTTTTCCATAAATTGTGTATCGCATGGTTGTTTTCTAATTCAGGAGTTCGCATACAATTTACTACTCCAATTTTCTTAAAACTGATGTGGTTTTCATTAAATAAAATTGCCGTTACACCTTTACTTTGATATTCGGGTAAAACGCCAATTAAATAAAATACTGCGGTTTTACATTTGTTTTTCGCTTTTAATAAATGTAAGAATCCAGTTGGAAATAGTTTTCCTTTTGATTTTTGTAAAGCTTCAGAAAAATCAGGCATTACAATACTAAAAGCTGCCATTTTACCTTCTTTATCCATTACAAATTTTATAAATTCTGGATTGATAAACGAAATGTATTTCTTTTTAAAATATTCAATTTGAATGTCGTTAATAGGCACAAATGATTGCAAAGAAGCATAACTTCCGTTGAATAACGTAAACATTTTGTCTACATACGGCATAATGTCTTTGGTTTTTGTAAAATTCAAATGGGTTAAATCGTATCTTTTTTCAATCATATCCGCTACGCGTTGAAAATTTGTCGCATCAATATTTGAAAAAGGGAACTTACTTTCTAAATATACTTTTTCTTTAAGAAAGCCCAATTGCTCAAAATGTTTAGCATAATAAGGAAAATTATACCACGTAATCATTAAGCCTCTTTCCTCAAAACCTTCAATTAAACAGCCCACTTTATCCAAATTTGAGAATCCCATTGGACCTTCAATATTTTCTAAGTTATGTTCTTTTCCAAAAGCAATTACTTTATCTAAAAGTGCTTTCGTTACTTCAACATCGTCAATGACATCAAACCAACCAAAACGCACTTTCTTTTTGCCTAAAATGTTCACTTCATCCCAATTGATAATGGCCACCACACGACCTACAATTTTATTGTTTTTATAAGCCAAATAAAAATGAGTGTCTGCAGTTTGAAAAACGGGATTTTTGGTTTTATCAAAGCTTTCTAATTCTTCATGAATAATTGGCGGCACCCAATATTTGTTATCTTTGTACAACTCAAAAGGAAATTTAACAAATTCCTTTAGTTCTTTTTTCGAAAAAATTTCTTTTATTTCAATCATTAGTTTACCCCGTCTTTTCTTTTGTTTTTCGCAGCTTTTTTATCCATTTTCTTGTCCATTTTACTTCTTGTACCGGGTTTGTCCATTTTAATTTCTTTGTAGTTTTTTGTAAAACGCCAAGCAAACCCAACGCCACCATATAATATGCCAGGAGTATTTTTTATACTGGTTCCTAATGAAGCATCAAATTGCATGTCTTTTTTATGTAAATAAGCAGCTCCTAATCTGAAAATTCCATCACTGTAATATTTGCCATTATATCCTTGATTTTCCAAAAAAACCGACAAGTTTTGATTAATTCCGTGCGTAACGGTTAAAATATAATCGATACTAGCAAAATCAGTTCCAATTTTGTTGTAAATTAAATTGGTGACCAAAACAGTTCTATCGCCAAAATGATTTTGAGCAATCGCCATAACTTTCGGACTAAAAGTTGGTTCTACCACTGAAGTATTTGCAAACAAATTAGTTTCAGAAAAATTAAAATTCGCTCCGGCATAAGCAGAAAAAGCAGGAATAAATTGTTTCCATTTGAAACGGTGATTGGCTTTCCAACTGTACACATTTGGTTTTTCAGGACCATTTTTAAATGGGTCATAAATTAAATATTTTGCACCAAAAGTGGTTTGTCGTAAGGCACTTCTGCTTGAAGTAACATCATATTGTTCATACGTATCTTTTTGGTATTGAATTTCGGCTATAATTTCTAACTCTTCTTTCCAAAAACCATAACGTACAGCTAAATCGGCAAAATACCCTTTTGCGCTGTAGTTAAGTTTATCGTGATTTTCAGAAATGTAATTTACACCTGTTTCTGCTTGAATTACAGTTTTACCAACAGAAAAAGCCATCATCGACTTACCTGGTCGGTTAGAATTTACTTCGTCAGTATATTGTGCATTAGCAATTGACGTTATCAAAATTGTTGCAATACAAACAACTTTTGTGGGAATCTTCATAAAGATTATTTTAAAATTCAAATGTAAATATTTTATCATAATTTTAAGTATTAGATTTGATATATTCCTTATTTTTGAAAAAAAATATTATTTGTATGGATACAGCAGGTGTACCTAATTTTATTAGAACGTTAGCCATTATCATTTTATGTTATTATTTATTTAAGTTCGCAATGAGGTTGTTAGCTCCCTATTTGATTCAAAAAGTTGCGAAAAAAGCTGAAGAACATATTAAAAAGCAGTTTGAACAACAGCAACAAAACCATCAATCTGCACCTGAAAACAAAGAAGAAATTCCAAAAAAAGATAAAAAAGTAGTTGGTGATTATATAGATTATGAAGAAGTTGACTAATTTTCTCCGTTATGGCGGAGATTTTTTTATTTTTGTAGGACATTAATTTTAAGAAGTATAATGAAAAAATTAGAAAAAATTGCACCTCATTTATATGCCATTTTTGGTTTTATAGTAATTGCTATTATTTATTTTTATCCAGTTTTGTCTGGAAAACAAATAATGCAATCAGATATTGCCCAATATACCGGAATGGCAAAAGAACAAAACGACTTTAGAAATGAATTTCATGAAGAGCCGTATTGGACTAATAGTGCGTTTGGTGGTATGCCAACGTATCAATTAGGAGCAAAATATCCTCATAATTATATTAAAAGTTTAGATAGTGCGTTGCGATTTTTACCTCGTCCTGCCGATTATTTATTTTTATATTTCTTAGGTTTTTATTTGTTATTAATGAGTTTAAAAATCAAACCGTTACAAGCATTTTTTGGTGCTTTAGCGTTTGGTTTTTCTACGTATTTGATCATTATTTTAGGAGTAGGGCATAATGCAAAAGCACATGCAATAGCATATATCCCTATGGTTTTAGCCGGAATTGTTTTTGTTTTTAACAAACGTTATTTAGTTGGTGGTATTTTAACTATGCTCGCTGCCGGATTAGAAATTCAAGCGAATCACTTTCAAATGACGTATTATTTCTTATTCTTATTTGCATTCGTAATTGGATTTTACATTTACGAAATTGTTAAAGAAAAAGACTTCAAACATTTATATAAATCATTCGCTATTTTAGGTTTAGGTGCTATTTTGGCCATTGGTGCGAATGCTACAAACTTATTGGCAACTGCCGAATATGCCAAATATTCTACCAGAAGTTCAAGTAATTTAACTTTTGATGAAAACGGAAAAAAGAAAACCGATAACAATGCGATGAGTTATGATTACATAACGCAATATAGTTACGGAGTTGCTGAAAGTTTAAACTTAATTGCACCTAAATTATTTGGTGGTTCAAATGCAGAAGATTTGGGAGATAAATCATCAATGTATCAATTTATTGTTGGACAAAATGTTCCAGAAAGTGAAGCAAGAGATTTGGTAAAACACATGCCAACCTATTGGGGAAACCAACCAATTGTTGCCGCACCAGCTTACATTGGAATTGTAGTTTTTTTCTTAGCAATTTTAGCTTTATTTCTTGAAAAAAGAAGAATAAAATATGCTTTAGCAGGAGCAGTAGTTTTATCCTTATTGCTTTCATATGGTAAAAATTTTTCTGTATTGACCGACTTTTTTATCAATTACATGCCAATGTATAATAAGTTTAGAGCGGTTTCTTCCGTTCAAGTTATATTAGAATTATGTATGCCAGTTTTAGCTATTTTAGGATTGTCTGCCTATTTAAATACTGAAGAAGCAGAACGAAAAAAACCTTTATTATATTCAGTAGGAATTGTTGGTGGTATTTTAATATTATTATACTTTGGAAGCGGAATGTTCGATTTTACTTGCGAAAACGATAAAATGTACGCCCAACAATACGGTCCTGAATTTATGAAAGTCTTAAAAGAAGACAGAGAGAACATGTATTTGTCAACAATTTATCGTTCTTTAGGATTTTTAGCTGTGGCTTTTGGAATATTATTTTTCTATTCGAAAAAAACGTTTTCACAATTTACAACTGTGGTTTTAGTTGGATTAGTAATGGTGTTAGATTTATTTATTGTTGCGAAAAACTACGTAAAATCAGACGATTTTGTTTCGAAAAGTCAAATTGAAAGACCTTTTGGCGAACCTACTGAAGCTGATGCAATTATTTTAGAAGACTCCACACATTTCCGTGTTTTTGATGTAGATGGAAACATGAATAGTGCAAGAACCTCTTTTTATCACCAATCCATCGGTGGCTATCATGCGGCAAAACCAAAGAAAATGCAAGAACTATTTGATTATCAAATTGCGAAAAACAATATTGAAGTATTGAATATGCTAAATGCGAAATATATTTTAAAAACCAACGAAGAAGGCAATCCACAATCGTTAGAAAATCCGAATGCGAATGGAAGTGCTTGGTTTGTTTCTAAAGTTAAGTTTGTAAAATCTGGTGATGAAGAAATGAAAGCTTTGAATAAATTGCAAACGAAAGAAGAAGCTGTTATTAGTTTTGCATCAAATAATGCGATTTCGATTAAATCAATGGGTAAAATTTCAAAAGATTCCACATCAATTATTGAGTTGACTTTATACAAGCCAAATCATTTAAAATACGTTTCAAACAATACTAAAAATGGTTTCGGAGTATTTTCTGAAATGTATTACGAAAAAGGTTGGAAAGCAACAATTGATGGAAAAGAAGCTAGAATATTAAATGTAAATTACGTATTACGTGGTTTAGAAATTCCAGAAGGAAAACATAAAATCGAGTTTAAATTTGAACCTGAAGTAGTAAAAACAGGAAGTACAATTGCTTTGATTTCGACTCTTTTAATACTTATTGCTATTGGTTTAGGGATTTTTTATTGGAGAAAGCAGTATGAAAATCTGGCTGATATAAAATAAGTAACTTTGAGTACAAATAAAGTTTTAATCATAACGTATTATTGGCCTCCAGCAGGTGGACCAGGCGTGCAGCGTTGGTTAAAATTTGTAAAATATCTTCCGGATTTTGGTGTAGCACCCATTGTATATATTCCAGAAAATCCTAGTTACCCGTTACTTGATGAAAAATTACTTTCTGATGTTTCTGATCTAACGATAATTCTGAAAAACAAAATTTTCGAACCGTATGCTTTGGCTTCATTTTTATCTAAAAACAAAACAAAGAAATTAGGTGCGGGCATTATTACTCAAAAGAAAAAGCAATCGTTTGTAGAAAAAGCAATGCTTTGGATTCGTGGAAATATTTTTATCCCGGATGCTCGCGTTTTTTGGGTAAAACCCTCGGTGAAATATTTAAAAAAATACATTCAAGAAAACAATATTGAAACCATAATAACAACAGGTCCGCCTCATAGTTTGCATTTAATTGGTTTAGAATTAAAAAAACAAATCAAAGTAAATTGGATAGCTGATTTTCGAGATCCGTGGACGACCATTGGTTACCATAAAGAGCTAAAATTGTCTAAATGGGCGAGTACCAAGCACAAAGCTTTAGAAAAAGAAGTTTTGACGACTTGTGATACCATTTTAGTGACTTCACCAACCACAAAATTAGAATTCGAAAAGCTTACAAGTCAACCCATTGAAGTGATTACAAATGGTTATGATGTGGAAAAAATTGAAAAAAGGCCATTAGACAAAAACTTTACATTGGCGCATATTGGTTCGTTTTTATCTGAAAGAAACCCGAAAATTTTATGGGAATCTTTATCGGAATTAATCGATGAAAATGAAGCATTTGCAAATCATTTTCAATTAAAATTAATTGGTGCGGTAAGTAAAGAAGTTGAACAATACATTTCTGAATATAAATTAGATGGTTTCGTACAAAATTTAGGTTATGTTTCGCACGAAGAAGCTTTGATACATCAAAGAAGTTCACAAGTTTTATTATTAATTGAAATTGATTCGGAGGACACAAAATGCATCATACCAGGAAAACTTTTTGAATATATGGTATCCGAAAGACCTATTTTAGCCATCGGACCTAAGAATTCCGATTTCGAGAATATCATAAAACAGACAAATACGGGCGTTTTTTATCAATATAACGAGAAAAACGAGCTAAAAAGTCAAATTTTAAGCTATTTTAATCAATATTTGGATAACAGCTTAAAAGTAAATGCAGTAGGTTTACAACAATATAGCAGAAAAAGCTTAACTGAAAAGTTAGCAATTACAATATCAAAATTCAATATCAAAAAATAAAATTAACAACACAAATCTAACATTCTAACAATCTAAAAATCTAACAATCTAAAAATGGGCATCGTAATCAAACAATCAATTAAAAACACCATCATTACTTTCATTGGTTTTGTTATTGGTGCGATTAATTTTTTGTACATGTATCCTGTTTTTTTAGGTAAAGAGTATATGGGATTGACCAATTATGTGTTATCTGCAGCAAGTATTTTATATCCAATAATGTCATTTGGTATTCAGAATACCTTAATTAAATTTTTTAATGAAAACAATAAAACGGAAGCTGAGTTAAGTAGTTACATTAGTTACATGCTTTTGCTACCATTGCTCATCATTATTCCGTTTTTTGCTTTGTTTTACCTTTATTATGAAAACATTGCATTGTATGAATCTTCAAAGAATAGTATTGTTTATGATTTTGTGTGGGAAATACCAATAATTGCTTTGTTTATTGGTTATTTTGAAATTTTTTATGCTTGGTTACGTGCGCACATGAAATCAGTTTTTGGCTCATTTGTAAAAGAAGTTTTTGTGAGAATTTTAGTAACTATTTCGCTGTTTTTGGTATACTTTAAATGGATAACTTTACCACAATTTATTCATTCTTTGGTTTTGGTTTATGGAATAAGTTTATTAGTAATAATTTATTATGCAAATAAGATTAAACCCATTCAACTAAATAAAAAATTTCCAAAAAACACGAAGTCCATTTTTGTGTTTACTATTTTAATTCTTTTTTCCGCTAGTGTAGCAAACATGCTTTTAGATATTGATAAATACATGATTAATCAGTTTTTAAAAATTGAGAATATTGCATTTTATTCCATGGCGGTTTATTTGGCAATGGTAATTTCGGTTCCTCAACGGGCGATGCATCAAATCACCTATCCAATAACAGCAAAATTAATTAGCGAAAATAAATGGCAGGAATTAAATGAATTGTATAAAAAATCGTCTGTAACACTTCAAGTAATTGGCGGTTTAATTTACATTGGCATTTTAGTAAATATAAATCAAGTTTATAAAATTTTGCCTAATGAAGGTTATGATCAAGGATTGTTTGTTGTTTTTACAATTGGTTTATCAAAATATTTTGATGTGATTTTAGGTAATAATAATGCTATTATTTTTAATTCAAAATATTATAAAACGGTTTTGCTTTTAGGTGTTTTATTGGTTTTTGTAATCGTAGGGTTAAATTTAATTTTCATACCAAAATACGGTATAAATGGAGCGGCTTTGGCAACTTTAATAGCCATTGGAATGTACAGTTTAGCAAAATTATTGTTTGTAGTTTTTAAAATGAAATTATTTCCGTTTACTAAAAACACTATTATTTCATTTCTCATAACTTTAGTGTTGTTTTTTGCTTTTTATTTTTGGGAATTTCCTTTTCATCCGATAATTAATATTGGCTTAAAATCGCTACTCATTTCAGTTTTTTATTTTGCATTACATTTCTATTTCAAAGTGTCTAGCGATATCAATTTTGTGATTAGAAATTTGCTAGGTAAGTTTTTAAAATAAAAAGTTAATCTGAAAAATCCGAAAATTAGAGTCAAAATTCAATAAAATTAAAAAATAAGATTGAAAATGAATTTTGTTTTTGTTGTTGCCAACGAATTTACTATTTTAGCACAAATCAGATTCAGAATGAAGAAGTGTTTTTTTTTATTATTTTTTACATGCCACGTAGTTTTTGCTCAATATCCAACGGATTATTTTCGTTCTCCATTAGATATTCCAATAAATTTATCAGGTACTTTTGGCGAGTTGCGTTCCAATCATTTTCATTCAGGTTTAGATATTCGCACCAATAATATTGAAGGTTTACCAGTTTACGCAGCTGCAGACGGAATAGTTGTAAGAATTAAAGTTTCGCCATTTGGTTACGGAAAAGCTTTGTACATAGCTCATCCAAACGGATATACAACCGTTTACGGGCATTTACAAAAGTTTAGCGACAAAATTGAAGCGTACGTAAAAGAACAACAATACCGTCAGAAAAGTTTTGAAGTAGAGCTTTATCCCAGCACATTAAAAGTTACACAATCAGAAATTATTGCTTTGTCTGGAAATTCTGGCGGAAGTGGTGGCCCACATTTGCATTTTGAGTTTAGAGATACTGCTTCAGAAAAAATCATCAATCCAATGGCTTTTGGTATGAACAAGCTAATTAAAGATGAATTTAATCCTGTTATTTCTAGTTTGATGGTATATCCTGCAAATGATTCAACCTACGTAAATAAAAGTAGAAATCCAGTTAGTTTGTCTTTACAAAAACAAGTTGATGGCACTTTTTTAGCCACAAAAGTCGTAGCGAATGGAAAAATTGGTTTCGCGCTTAATTCCTTTGATTTATCTACCAATAAGTACAACAAAACCGGAATTTATAAAGTAGAAAGCTTTTTAAATGGTTCACCAAATTTTAAATACGAATTCGAAACTTTTGCTTTTGACGAATCCAAACACATTAATTATTTTATTGATTTCAATACATTTAAAAAATTAAAGCAACGCTTTCAAAAATTATTTACTAAGGAAAGTTATCCTTTATCAATTGTTATTGCAAATACCAAAAATGGGTTTTTAGACATTAAACCTAACATAAATTACACGTATAAAATTATAGTTTCCGATTTTCATGGAAATACCACTGTTGTAAATGTGCCAATTTCGTTTGAAAGAACAAATCAAATTCCCGCAACTGCAAAAACAGTTTTAAAAGAAAATTATTTTATAAAGTACAAATCAGAATATAATTTCGAGTTTGAAAAAACTGCCGTGTATTTTCCACCACTTACTTTATATCAAAATGCAACCTTAAATATTGCTGAAAAAAATGGAGTTTTGGATCTAGAAAATAATTTTGAAGCCATTCAAAATGCATTAACAGTAACTTTAGATATTTCAGATTTGTCTGAAGAAGACCAAAAGAAAGCTTTTGTAGGAACAGTTTCAGGTTTCACTATAGAATATAATGCTTCTTACAGGAAAGCAACAAAAATTTCTGCAAAAGTAAAAGCATTTGGCAAATATAAAGTTGGAATCGACAACGTGGCACCTCGAATTTATAATCCTAATTTTATAGAAGGCAGCAATATTTCTAAGTTAAAAACGTTAAGTGTTTCTATTAGCGATGCACTTTCTGGAATTGACAGTTATGCTGCTTATTTAAATGAAGAATGGATTTTAATGGAATACGATTATAAAACAAAAAAATTGGTTCATAATTTTGAAGATGGAAAAGTAATTTCAGGCGCTAATAGTATTAAAATTGTGGTAACAGATAAATTAAACAACACGGCCACTTTTTTATCTAATTTTATTTATTAATTATGAGTTTTAACATAAAATCATTTCGATTTATCTTATTTTTTGTTTTAATTTCCGCTTTTTCGTTTGCTCAAAAGGCCAGAATTAAAGGAATTGTTTTAAACGAAAATCAGAATCCAATTGAAAATGTTTTAGTAAGTTCAACTACATCAAATACAGTTACTAATAAAAATGGTTTTTATGAGCTAGAAATCGATGCCAATATTGAAGTAACTGTTACTTATTTAAACGCCATTTTTAAAAAATCTACTTACAAAGTAAAGTTAAAACCCAACGAAGATTTTGAATGGAATCCGATTTTAGGAACTATTAATGAAGTAATTGAAACCGTTGTTATTACAGGAAAAAACAGAAATATCAATGGAGCCACAGCACTTTCGCCAGTTTTATTAAGGCGTATTCCTGGCGGAAATGCCGGAGTTGAAAATTTGATTAAAACACTTCCAGGTGTGTATTCAAATAACGAATTAAGTACTTCTTATGCAGTTCGGGGCGGAAATTATGATGAAAATTTAGTATATGTTAATGAAATTGAAGTTTATCGTCCGTTTTTGGTTCGTTCTGGGCAACAAGAAGGTTTAAGTTTTACCAATACTGATATGGTACAAAATATCGATTTTTATGCCGGTGGTTTTCAAGCAAAATATGGCGATAAATTAGCTTCTGTATTAGACATTGCTTATCGAAATCCAAAAACATTTCACGCAGGTTTAGAAGCCAGTTTTTTGGGCGGAAGTATTTTTGCGGAAGGCGTATCTAAAAATCAAAAATGGAGCAATATTACCGGAGTCCGTTATAGAAATAATGCGCTACTAGTCAACAGTCAGGAAACACAAGCCAATTATCAACCTTCATTTTTAGATGTGCAATCGTTGTTTAACTTTAATTTAAACACCAAATGGAATTTTAGTTTCTTAGGAAATATCGCACAAAACAATTACAATTATCAGCCAACTTCTCGTCAGACAAATTTTGGTACTATCAGCGAACCAATTGCTTTATTAATTCAATATGAAGGACAAGAGAAAGATACTTATACGACCTTTTTTGGTGCGATAAAATCTGTTTTTGAACCTAATAAAAATAATAAATACAAACATATTTCATCGGTTTATCACACTGTAGAGCAAGAATATTATGATATTTTAGCACAATATCGCTTAGGCGAAGTCGATGCAAATATTGGTTCTGAAACCTTTGGAAACGTAGTGTTTTCTCGCGGAATTGGTTCGCAACTAAATCATGCAAGAAATAATTTAGATGCTTTAATTGTAACGAATGAAATTAAGGGAAATCATAAATTAAATGATGACAATGCTATTGAGTGGAGTTTTAAACATAATTTCGAAAACATTAGAGATAGGGTAGTAGAGTGGGAAGTTATTGATTCCGCAGGATTTTCATTACCAAATCCAGAATTAGAATATATAAATGACCAACCATATAATCCTTATTTTGGACCTTTAGCGCCTTACCAAAATGTTCGTGCAAAAAACAATACCACTATAAATCGATTCAATTCCTACTTAAATTGGAATTATGAAGGTTTGATTGGTTCGCATACTTATTATGTAAATGCTGGAGTTCGTGGACAAAGTTGGCTGGCTTCAAATAACGGAATTTCTGGAAATAATCAATTTACATTTTCGCCAAGAGCACAATTTATTTTAAAGCCTAATTGGGATAAAGAAATGGTATTTCGTTTTTCTGTCGGAGTTTATAATCAACCGCCATTTTATAGAGAATTACGTGCCAGCGATGGTTCGGTAAATCCGAATGTAAAGGATCAAAAATCTGTTCATTTTGTTTTTGGACACGATTATAGTTTTCAAATGTGGAACAGACCTTTTAAATTAGTGAGTGAAGCCTATTACAAAACCATGACAGATGTTAACGCGTATACTATTGATAATGTAAGAATTAGATATGAAGCAAATAACAACGCCACTGCTTATGTTTACGGAATTGATGGAAGACTTAATGGCGAGTTTGTTCCTGGCGTGGAATCTTGGTTTACCTTTGGGTATTTAAAAACAGAAGAAAATCAGGGTGGAAAAGGTTTTATTGCTCGTCCGACAGACCAACGATTGAAATTTGCTATTTTATTTCAAGATTATATGCCCAATATTCCAAGTTTAAAAATGTACCTAAATTTAGTTTACAATACTGGATTGCCTGGTGGTTCGCCAGCTTATGCAGATCCATATTTGTATCAAACACGTTTAAACGATTACAGAAGAGCCGATACTGGATTTTCTTATGTTTTTAAAGATGCAAAATTGGGTGGACACAGAAAATGGTTAGCTAATTTTTCTGAATTTAGTTTGGGTTTTGAAATTTATAATATGTTTAATAATCAAAATTCTATTACCAATACTTGGGTGCGAGATGTGTATACCAAAACGCAGTACGGTGTGCCCAACTATTTAACCACGCGAACTTTTAATTTGAAATTAAGCATGAGGATTTAAGGTCGGTAAAGAGATTTGACGGATGTAACGGATTTTTATTTTTTTAAAATCTATAATTCAAAAAAATAAAAATAAAGAATAATTGTATTTTAAGTGTTTTTGATACTCAAACTAAATACTACAAAAAATTTTATTCTAAACTTTGTAACGCTACTAACCTAGCATACATTCCATTTTTTGCAATTAGTTCGGCGTGTTTACCTTGTTCTACAATTTCACCCTTTTGCATTACAATAATGTTGTCTGCTTTTTGAATGGTTGATAAACGGTGCGCAATTACAATAGAAGTTCGGTTTTGCATCATTTTTTCTAAAGCATCTTGAACCAATTTTTCACTTTCAGTATCTAAAGCAGAAGTCGCTTCGTCTAAAATCATAATTGGTGGATTTTTCAATACTGCTCTTGCAATAGACAAACGTTGTTTTTGTCCACCCGATAATTTTCCACCAGCATCACCAATATTGGTATCAATTCCATTAGGAAGTGAAACTACAAACTCGTAGGCATTTGCAATTTTTAAAGCTTCAATAATTTCTTCATCGGTGGCACTCGGCTTTCCAATTAGTAAATTATTTTTTATGGATTCGTTAAATAAGATAGAATCTTGTGTAACCAAACCGATTAAACCACGCAATGCATGCATATCCCAATCTCTAACTTCTACACCATCCACTTCAATTGAACCTTCTTGTATATCGTAAAAACGGGTTAATAAATTAGCAATCGTACTTTTTCCTGAACCTGATTGTCCAACCAAAGCAATTGTTTTACCTTTTTCCACTTCAAAAGAAAAGTTTTTCAATACATTATCATCTTCATAGGCAAAGTTGATATTTTTTACAGAAATGCTTTTTTCAAAAGTATGTTTTACGAATGCATTTGGTTTGTTAAACACAATATTTTCTTGTTCTAATAACGTAAAAACTCTTTCGGCAGCAGCCAAACCACTTTTCACTTGGTAAGATGCCTTAGATATTGCTTTTGCTGGGGTTAAAATAGTGTACGCTAGTCCAATATATACTATAAATTCTGTTCCTTTAAGCGAAAGATCTTCTAAAACCATAATACCTCCAAACCAAAGCAAAACTGCGATAGTTACAATTCCTAAAAACTCGCTCAATGGTGATGCAAGGTTGTTTTTGTTGGCTATACTAGTTGTTAATTTAAGTAATCTTTCTAAGGAATCATTGAATTTTTGAATAAATGAACTTTCTGCATTATAACTTTTTACGACTTTTAATCCCGTTAATGTTTCGTCTAAAGTTGAAATAAATACTCCTTGTTCATTTTGGACTCTAATTGACTTTGCTTTTAAGTTTTTACCAATTCTAGAAATAATTAAGCCAGAAATAGGAATAAATATAAATACAAATAAAGTTAATTTTACACTTATTGCAAGCATTGCAAATATTGAAAAAACAATAGTCAATGGTTCTCTCACAATTAATTCTAAAATTTGAAAAAAGGAATTTTGAACTTCACCCACATCTCCCAGCATTTTGGTCATTACATCACCTTTTCTTTGATCAGAATAGTAGGATATTGGTAAATGTACAATCTTACTATAAAGTTTTTCACGTAAATCCTTTAAAACACCATTTCTTAGAATCGTAATTTGGTAAGAGGCTAAATAATTAAAAATATTTTTAAAAAGAGCTGTAATTATAACAATCCCGACGACTAATAATAAAGCATATTTTGCGCCATAAAAATCGTTTAATTTTGTAATATAAAACGCTAAATATTCTTGACTAAAGTTGCTAATTTCTCCAATTCCATTGTACTCTGGTTTTTTAATAACTTTTTCAGTTAGTTTAAATAAAACATCTAAAGTTGGTAATAAAGACATCATTAAAACAGTAGAGAAAAATGCGTAAAAAACGTTGAACACAACATTTAATATGGCATTTCTTTTGTATTTTAAAGCAAAAGGAATTATTTTTTTTAAATTTTGATCCATTAGTTTAATTTCATTTCAGTGATGATATTCTGAATTTTGGTATCTAAAAATGTATTGACTACTTCGAAATCATTGGCTGCTTCTAAAATTGCGTTGACGCTAAAATAAAACTTAATTTTTGGTTCGGTTCCACTTGGTCTGGCGCAAATTTTGGTACCATCTTCTAAATAATAAATCAACACATTCGATTTTGGAATGTCTAAATTAAACGTTTCATTATTTATTAAATCACGAGCAGTTGTGTTTTGGTAATCTTCAATACAAACTACGCGTTGTCCGTTAATAGTTTCCATTGGATTGTCTCGTAAATCTAACATCATTTGATTGATTTCTACCAAACCTTCTTTGCCTTTTTTTGTTAAAGATATTAAATGTTCTTTATAAAAACCAAAATCTAAGTATAAGTTAATCAGTTCTTTAAACAAACTACTTCCTGAAGCTTTGGCTTGAGCGGCAATTTCGCAAACCAATAAACTTGCTGCAACGGCATCTTTATCTCTTACGGCATCACCAACCATATATCCGAAGCTTTCTTCGCCACCGCCAATAAATTGCTGATTTGGAAAGTCTTTAATAAATTTCGCAATCCATTTGAAACCTGTTAATCCCACTTTACATTCAATTCCGTAAGCACTTGCTAGTTCAAGCATCATTGGAGTCGAAACAATTGTAGAACCAATAAATTCAGTACCTGTAATTTTGTCGGCACGTTTCCATTGTTCTAGTAAAAATGCCGTCATTACTATCATGGTTTGATTTCCATTTAACAACATCATTTTACCATTTGTATCTCTAACAGCCACACCTAATCGGTCCGAATCTGGATCTGTACCTATTACGATATCAGCTTTTATTTCGTCTGCTAAAGCGATTGCCATGGCCAATGCCTCAGGTTCTTCAGGATTTGGCGATTTTACAGTCGGAAAATTTCCATCAGGAATTTCTTGTGCTTTTACGATGTTTACATTCGTGTACCCCGCTTTTGATAAAACGGCAGGAATTGATTTTACAGAAGTACCATGTAAAGGTGTAAAAACGATATTTAAATTTTCTTTAGCTGATTTTGGCGTATTAAAACTAGCATTTTCAATTGTAGAATTTATAAAAGCTTCATCAACGTCTTCATCAATGTATTCAATTAAACTTTCATTTGCTGAGAAGTTAATATCACTATATTTTAATACTTCTATTTCAGCAATAATTTCGCCATCTTGTGGAGGTACAATTTGTCCACCATCTTGCCAATAGACTTTGTATCCGTTGTATTCTGGTGGATTATGTGATGCGGTTAATACAATTCCAGCATGACAATTTAAGTGTTTTAAAGCGAAAGATAATTCGGGAGTTGGGCGTAATTCTGAAAATAAATATACTTTTATGCCATTTGCTGAAAAAATATCGGCTACTATTTTTGCTAATGTATCGCTGTTTTTTCTACAGTCATAGGCAATAGCGACTTTTAACTCTTCATTTGGAAAACATTTTTTCAGATAATTAGACAAACCTTGCGTGTTTTTTCCCAGCGTGTATTTGTTAATACGATTGGTTCCAACACCCATAATACCTCGCATTCCTCCTGTGCCAAATTCCAAATTTTTATAAAAAGCATCTTCTAAACCCTTTGGATTGGATGTCATTAATGCTTCAATTTCTGTTTTTGTATTTTGGTCGAAAGTTGGCGTAAGCCATTCGTTAACTTGATCTAATATGTTTTGTTCTATGTGCATAATTGTTATTGCGAGGCACGAGGCATTCTCGCTATTTTTTTAATTTTTATTTATTGCTTTCTAAAATCACAATTTGTAATCTTAAAACTATAATGTATCTTCTATTTTATATCGTTCTTCGTTACTTTTGGTGCGTAAAATAATTTCGCCTAAAAAGCCGGCTAAAAATAATTGAGTTCCAATAATCATTGTTGTTAAAGCGATATAAAATTCAGGTCTGTTTGTAATTAAGCGAGCTGTTTTGTGGATAAAAAGCTTGTCGATTCCTAAATATATAGCTAAAACAAATCCGATGAAAAACATTAAACTACCTAATAATCCAAAAAAGTGCATAGGACGTTTCCCGAATTTTGAAATGAACCAAATGGTAATTAAATCTAAAAATCCATTTATAAATCTATCGATACCAAATTTTGAAGAACCGTATTTTCTGGCTTGATGAATCACTACTTTTTCACCAATTTTTGAAAATCCAGCATTTTTTGCCAAAACAGGAATGTAACGATGCATTTCGCCTGATACTTCAATATTTTTTATTACTACATTTTTGTAAGCTTTTAAACCGCAATTGAAATCGTTAAGTTTTACACCCGAAATTCTTCTTGCTGCCCAATTGAATAATTTTGATGGAATATTTTTAAACACCACAGAATCGTAGCGTTTTTTCTTCCAACCAGAAATTAAATCAAATCCTTGATTTTGAACTAAATTATACAATTCTGGAATTTCATCTGGACTATCTTGTAAATCGGCATCCATTGTAATGACTACATCGCCTAACGCTTTTGCAAAACCAGCATGTAGTGCTTGACTTTTGCCATAATTGCGCAAAAATTTAATTCCTTTGATGTTAGAATTGGTTTTTTGTAAATCTAAAATAGTTTGCCAAGACCCGTCCGTGCTACCATCATCTATAAACAATACTTCATAAGAAAAGTTATGACTCGTCATAACTTTCTCAATCCATTTTGATAATTCTGGTAACGATTCTTGTTCGTTTAATAAGGGAATTATTAATGATAAATTCATTTATTCGTTTAATGGGTTTGTTTTACTTTTCATTATTGCTGCAAGAATTAATCCGAATATTGCTGCGCCTAATAGTGAAAATCCATATCCTTTGGTTAATCCACCAATTGTAAATTGAGGATTTTCTTTCATTTGTTTAATTGACTCTTTAATTTGTTCAGTAGGAACATTCCATTTTTGAAATTGTTCGGCTTGATATGTAATTAAATTTTCTGTAATCAAATCTCTTGCTTCAGTATCTATAACATTAAAAAGCAAAATACTGAATAATGTTGAAATTGATATTCCTATAAAGGCAGCATAAAAATATCCTGTAAAAGCTTCTTTAAAAGGCATTTTTCCAGATAGATCTCTTTTTAATTCAATTAATTGATAAATTCCAATTGCTAAATATAATAATATCAAACCAAAGCCTAACCATGGATTAATAAATAATTTTATATCAATAAGATAAAAAGTTAGTGACATTAATACAGAAATAGCACCAGTTATAACTCCAAATTTAATTCCGTTTTTTTTAATAACTTCATTCATAGCTTTTTTTGTTTAAGTTAGTTTATGGATTAGTACCTATTTTTAAAAATTTGTTACACTGCTTTTTGTACGACTTCATATACTTTTCCGTCTTCAAATTTTAAAGTTTTTGATGGATATTTTAAAAGTAACGCGTAATCATGAGTAGCGATTACAACTGTTTTTCCATTTGCATTAATTTTTCTTAAAACTTCCATAATTTCAATACTCGTTTGAGGATCTAAATTTCCAGAAGGTTCGTCGGCTAAAATTAATTCGGGATCGTTTAATAAAGCACGGGCTATCGCCACACGTTGTTGTTCTCCACCAGATAATTGATGCGGCATTTTTGAAGCAAAATTTGCCATTCCAACTTTTTCCAAAACTTCCTGAATTTGTGCATCCATTTCAGATTTATCTTTCCAGCCAGTAGCTTTTAAAACAAACAATAAATTTTCTTTTATACTTCTGTCAGATAATAATTTGAAATCCTGAAACACTATTCCAATTTTTCTTCTTAAAAACGGAATGTCTTTTTCTTTTAATGTGTTTAAATTATAATCTACTATTGTTCCATCGCCTTCTTTTAAAGGTAAATCGGCGTAAAGTACTTTCATTAAACTACTTTTTCCTGAACCCGTTTTTCCAATAAAATATAAAAATTCACCTTTCTGAACCTCTAAATTAATATCAGATACTATTAAATTGTCTTCCTGGTATATAGAAACGTTTTTTAGGGATAAAATCGTTTGACTCATAATGTTTTAATTTATTTTGTAAAAATATAAACATTTCATCGCTAAACAAAATTATTCAACTAAATTATTGCGATTGCAATATTTAAGATAATTTTTGCGTTTATAATGATATCCTTTTGATATATTTGGGATTTAAAACGAATTCAATTATGAACGGTATCAAAACGCTTTTTTTAGCATTATTTTTTGTTTCGCAAATCAATATGGCTCAGCAATCTGCCATATATTTAAATCAAAATCCAGAATATCATAAAGCCATTCAGTTGTATAAAGAAAAGCAGTTTCAAGCGGCACAAATTTTATTTGAACGTGTAAAAAACACCACTCAATCTGAAGAAGTTTTATCCGATTGTGATTATTTTATTGCCAATTGCGCCATAAAAACCAATCAGCAAGATGCAGATGCTTTGATGGAATCATTTATAGAAAATCACCCAACTAGTACGAAAAGAAATTTGGCTTATTTTGAAGTCGCACAATATTATTTTGCCGAAGCAAATTATATCCAATCTTTAAAATGGTACGAAAATATTTTCGAACTTGAATTAGCTGTTTCGGATATGGAAAAGGCTAATTTTCAGAGAGGTTATGCGAACTTTTCAATTAAAAAAAATAAAGATGCTGCTAATTATTTGAATAAAGTAATTCAGTCTACAGAATATGGAAATCAGGCCAAATATTATTTAGGATATTTAGCCTATGAAGGTGATAATTATAAAGTTGCCAACGAATTATTCGGTCAAGTTGAAAATCAAGATAAGTACAAAGAAAAAATAGGGTACTTTCAAGCAGACATGAATTTCAAATTGGGAAATTTTCAAAAAGCGATTGATTTAGGCGAACCACAATTGAAAAAATCTACGGCAATTGAAAAAAGTGAATTATCAAAAATTATTGGTGAAAGCTATTTTAATTTAAAACAATACGATAAAGCAATACCTTATTTGCAAGCATATAAAGGAAAAAATGGCAAATGGAATCATACCGATTTTTACCAATTAGGGTACGCTTTTTACCAACAAAAAAATTATGAAAGTGCGATTTTGCAATTTAATAAGATTATTGATGGAAATGATTTTTTAGCACAAAATGCTTATTATCATTTGGCAGAAAGTTATTTAAACACCGACAAAAAACAACAAGCTATAAATGCTTTTAAAACCGCTTCGGAAATGAATTTTGATGCTAAAATTCAAGAAGATGCCGCTTTAAATTATACAAAACTGAGTTATGAAATTGGAAATCCTTACGTTTCAACACCCGAAATTTTAAAATCGTTTATGGATAAATATCCAACGAATCCAAACAATGCAGAATTGAAAAGTTTATTGATAAATTCATTTATTACTTCTAAAAATTATACAGAAGCATTAATTTTATTAGAAAAAAATAAAACGCCTGAAAATAAATTGCCTTATCAAAAAGTTGCATTTTACAGAGGTTTGGAAGTGTATACAGATGGCAAGTATCAAGAAGCTTACGTCTTATTTAAAAAATCATTAACTGAAAATAAAGACGCGAAAATTTTTGCTCGTGCTACTTTTTGGAAAGCAGAATGCGAATATAGTTTAGACCAATTTTCAGAAGCTGTTTTAACTTACAAACAATTTTTAAATGATGCGGCAGCTTCAGACACTCCTGAAAGCAAAACGGCCAATTATAATTTGGCTTATGCCTATTTTAAAATTAAAGAATACGAAA
Organism: uncultured Flavobacterium sp.; assembly: GCA_964402375.1. Classification (GTDB taxonomy): domain Bacteria; phylum Bacteroidota; class Bacteroidia; order Flavobacteriales; family Flavobacteriaceae; genus Flavobacterium. Next base: position 171,277 of record CAYOCC010000001.1, read on the forward strand.
ATGCCATTCCACAATTTAATGCTTTTATATTAACAAGTAAAGATGATAAAGTTCGTCTTACAGATGCCTATTTGCGTATGGCGGATTGCAATTATATTTCCTCAAAATATTGGCCAGCCATCGAAGCTTATAACAAAGCCATTGAGCTAAAAAGTGTAGATTCCGATTATGCAGCATTTCAAAAAGGTATGAGCTATGGATTTGTAAACAAAAATGAAAAGAAAATTGAAGATTTAAATAAGTTTGTTGCCACCTACAAAACATCGCAATTCATCGATGATGCGTTATACGAATTGGCCAATACCTATACAGTTGAAGAACAAAATGACAAAGCCATTGCAGCATTTGATGTTTTAATCAACAATCATAAAAATAGTTCTTATATAGCAAAATCAATTTTAAAGCAAGGTTTGATTTTTTATAATACAGATAAAGATGATGATGCCATTATAAAGTTTAAAAAGGTGGTTGCAGAATTTCCAAATTCGGCAGAATCATTAGAAGCTGTTTCTACAGCAAAAAGTATTTACAAAGCAAATGGCAACATTCCGGAATATGCCGCTTGGGTAAAAACCCTTTCTTTTGTAGAAGTTTCCGATGCAGAATTAGATAACGACATGTACGAATCTGCAGAAAAAAAATATTTGACAAATAATGCAAAGCAAGCCGTTTCTGGATTTACAAGTTATTTGGTTCAGTTTCCAAACGGATTACATGCTTTAAAAGTTCATTTTTACCTGGCTCAATTGTATTTTGCAGATGCGTTAGAAAAAAATGCAATTCCTCATTACGAGTATGTAATTGCGCAAGCTAGAAACGAATTTACAGAACAAGCTTTGGTACGATTAGCTGAAATTTATCTGAAAGATAAAAATTGTGACTTAGCGATTGAAGTTTTAAAACAATTAGAATCAGCTTCTGAATATCCGCAAAACACCACTTTTGCTCAAGCTAACTTAATGAAGTGTTACTATGAAAAACAAGATTTTACAAACTCTGAATTGTATTCAGATAAGGTGTTAAATAATCAAAAAATAGATGATAATATTAAAAGTGATGCGCAAATAATTGTAGCACGTTCAGCAATAAAAACCAATAACGACGCAAAAGCAAAAGAATCTTACGCCAAATTACAAAAAATAGCAAAAGGCGAATTGGCTGCAGAGGCATTGTATTACGACGCTTATTTTAAGCATAAAGAGCAAAAATTTGAAGCATCAAATGTATCTGTTGAAAAATATTCTAGTACTTATTCTGGTTATAAATATTTTGGTGCAAAAAGTTTGGTTTTAATGGCAAAAAACTATTTCGGATTGAACGATAGCTTTCAAGCTACTGAAATTTTACAAAGTATAATCGATAATTTTTCTGAATTCCCAGATGTAGTTTCAGAATGTCAAACAGAATTAGAAAGAATTAAAGCGGAAGAAGCCAAAACGAATTCGTCAGTTACGAAGTAAGTTAAATTACAATTTACGAATTTTGAATTACGAAGTATAAAATTAAAAAAATTACAAACCTTGCGAAAACCTTAGTGTATTTGCGGTTAAAAAAAACATATATGAAGAAGTTAATTTTTAGTATCATCGTCATTTCAACATTTCAATTTGGTTTTTCTCAAAAGAAAGACGAAAACATTGGAAGTGAAGTGGTAAATATCGTTAAACCATATACGCCAACCATTTCTGATGCCTTTAAAATAAAACAAACACCTGCAGTAGAACAAGAAATAGTAGAACCAAAAATTCCTATAAAATTCCAAATTTTTTCATTTCCAGTGGCTTCAACATTTATTCCTTCCAAAGGAAAAGCGGCCGAAGTGGATAAAGAAATTTTGGAAAAAGGTTTTTCTAACTATGTTTCTTTAGGCGCCGGAAATTATGGATCAGCAAATACTGAATTGTTTTTAACGCACCAACTAAGCAAAACGGATTATGTAGGCGGGTTGCTACAACATTTATCTTCTCAAGGTGGTATTGGCGGCGTAATTTTAGACAATAATTTTTATACAAATGCATTGGACGCAACTTACGGAAGTAGAAATAGAAAGTTAAGTTGGAATGCCGATTTAGGAATTAAAAACCAAGGCATCAATTGGTACGGTTTACCAAAAAATTCATTTTTTGATGCATCAGTAGTGAACAATATTGATGAAAAACAAGTCTATAATACAATTGCTTTTAGTGGAAAAATGATGGCAAATGACAGTTTTTTTAAGAAAGTTTCTTTACAATTTAAACGATTTTCGGATGCTTTTGGCTCAGCTGAAAACAGGTTTTTTGTCAAACCAAATTTTGATTTTGAAGTTGATGATCATAAAGTAAAAACTGATTTTGTAATTGATTATGTTGGTGGAAATTTTGATAGAAGGTTAATGGCAATGAATTCTGCATACAATTATTCTTCAATAAATATGGGTTTTAGCCCTAGTATTTTATACCAACAAGATGATTTGTCAGTCGAAATTGGTGCAAAAGTTTTCTATTCAATGTCAAAAATTGATTTGCAAGATGAAAATAAAATATTCTTTTATCCAAAAGTAAAAGCGTCTTACAAATTAGTAGGTGATATTTTATTGGCTTACGCTGGTGCAGAAGGAAATTTAAAACAAAATTCTTATGCCGATTTCGTAGATGAAAACCCGTTTGTGTCGCCAACACTATTTATTTCCCCAACTAATAATAAATATGATTTATTTTTTGGATTGAAAGGAAAATTAGCCAATGCTGTAGCATTTAATGTAAAAACTTCTTATTTAAATCAAGATGACAGAGCATTATTTGCAGCAAATTATTTTGATGTTTTATCAACAAACACAAATGGATATGCTTTCGGCAATTCATTTAATGTAGTTTACGACGACTTAAAAACCTGGAGTGTTTTTGGAGAATTAAAAGCAGATTTCACCAAAAATATTGCTTTTGGAATTAACGGAACATATAATACGTTTACAACAACTACTCAAAATGAAGCTTGGAATTTACCAAAGCTTCAAATTTCGAGTTTTATTGATTTTGAAATAAATGAAAAATGGTACGCGGGTGCCAAATTATTTTTTGTTGGAGATCGACAGGATATTGATAGTTTCCAAAATGAATCTATGTTTTCCTCTTTTAATTCAGGTATAAAAACGGTAACATTAGAGAGTTATTTTGATTTGAATGCACATGTGGGCTATAAATTTAGTAAAAGATTAAATTTCTTTTTAAAAGGAAATAATTTAGCTAATCAGCAATACAACCGTTGGGCAAATTTCCCAGTACAAAGTCTGCAAATTTTAGGCGGTGCGAGTTATAAATTTGATTTTTAGTTATAGGTACGCAGATTTTACAGAATTAACAGAGTTATACTTTGTTTTCCTTAATTTTTGTCATGCTGCGAGAACATCAAAATAAGTATACAAAACAAATTCAAACAATAAAAAAATAAGTTTTCAATAAATTTATCAATGCAAAACTTCAAGCAAAAAATACTTTCCAAATACCAAATTTTACTTCAAGATAAAATAGATATTTATCAAGATTTAATTCTTTCTTTAACTGAAGATGCGCAAAATGATGCCAAATCTTCGGCTGGTGACAAGCACGAAACTACGTTATCAAAATTACATATCGAACAAGAAAAAATCGCTAATAAACTAAAAGAAGCTATAGAACAACAAGCTATTTTATCTAAATTAGAAATTTCACATGTTTCCAATAATGTAGTGTTAGGAAGTTTGGTAATAACCAATCATTTAACTGTTTTTGTTTGCACGGCTTTACCCAAAATAACAGTCGATAATCAAACTGTTTTTGCCATTTCTCCACAATCTCCTTTAGGTGTGCAATTGATGCATAAAACTATAAAAGCTGAATTTTTAGTAAATCAGGTGAGTTATAAAATTTTAGAAATTCTCTAAGTTTTTTCTTTTTTCTCACTTTTAGATGGGTTTTAGAAAATGCTATACTTTTAAAAAACCTCTTATTTTGCGTTTTAAGACACTTTTAAATTTTTAACTATTTTTTGATTGGATTAAAAACACCAAAATACCATTTTTGATGCTTTTTAGCGCATTTCAGCTATGATTTCAGAAATTAACAAATGTTGATAACTTAAGGTGTTTTGCACCTGTTTTAGCTTGGCTTTTTTTAATCCATTCGTTATATTTGTTTTGTTATAAAAATGTTTATTTAACACAATTATTATGAGTGAAGAAAATAAAAAAGGTAGTTATTCAGCCGATAGCATACAAGCATTAGAAGGAATGGAGCATGTAAGAATGCGTCCATCTATGTATATTGGAGATGTTGGCGTTAGAGGATTGCACCATTTAGTTTATGAAGTTGTAGATAACTCAATTGATGAGGCAATGGGTGGCCATTGTGATACAATTCGAGTGGATATTAATGAAGATGGTTCTATTTCGGTAGAAGATAATGGACGTGGAATTCCAGTTGGGATCCACAAAAAAGAAGGCGTTTCGGCATTAGAAGTTGTTATGACCAAAATTGGTGCCGGAGGAAAATTCGATAAAGATTCTTATAAAGTTTCTGGTGGATTGCACGGTGTTGGGGTTTCTGTAGTAAATGCTTTGTCAAATCATTTAAGAGCAACCGTTCATAGTAGTGATGGAAAAGTATACGAACAAGAATATGAAAAAGGAAAAGCACTTTATCCTGTTAAACAGATTGGAGAAACCACAAAAAGAGGTACAATTGTAACTTTTTATCCAGACCCATCAATTTTTACTCAATCAATAGAATATTCCTACGATACTTTATCAGCGCGTATGCGCGAATTGTCTTACCTTAACAAAGGAATTACAATCACTTTCACCGATAAAAGAGAATTAGACAAAGACGGAAATTTTGTTTCTGAAATTTTTCATTCAGATGAAGGTTTAAAAGAATACATTCGTTACCTAGATGGAAACCGTGAGCCAATTATTTCGCATGTAATTTCTATGGATAATGAAAAAGGAGAAATTCCTGTTGAGGTGGCTTTAATTTACAATACAAGCTACACCGAAAATATTTTTTCTTATGTAAATAATATTAACACGCACGAAGGTGGAACGCACCTACAAGGTTTCAGAACGGGTTTAACAAGGTCGTTAAAGAAATATGCAGATGCATCTGGAATGTTAGATAAATTGAAGTTTGATATTTCTGGAGATGACTTCCGCGAAGGATTAACAGCTATTATTTCTGTAAAAGTTGCTGAACCACAATTTGAAGGACAAACCAAAACTAAATTGGGAAACAGAGAAGTAGTTTCTCCTGTAAGTCAAGCTGTTGGTGATATGATTGAAATCTATTTGGAAGAAAATCCAAATGATGCTCGTATCATCGTTCAAAAAGTTATCCTTGCGGCTCAAGCCCGACACGCTGCCAAAAAAGCTCGTGAAATGGTGCAACGTAAAACCGTTATGGGTGGTGGCGGATTGCCAGGAAAATTATCAGATTGTTCTGAGCAAGATCCTGCAAAATGTGAGATTTATTTAGTAGAGGGTGACTCTGCAGGTGGAACCGCAAAACAAGGTCGCGATAGATTTTTCCAAGCTATTTTGCCATTAAGAGGTAAAATTTTGAATGTTGAAAAAGCCATGCAACACAAGGTTTTTGAAAACGAAGAGATTAGAAATATATTTACTGCCTTGGGCGTAACAGTTGGAACAGAAGAAGATAGTAAAGCTTTAAATATATCAAAATTACGTTACCACAAAGTAGTTATTATGTGTGATGCCGATGTCGATGGTTCTCACATTTCAACCTTAATTCTTACTTTCTTTTTTAGGTTTATGAAAGAATTAATTGAAGGCGGTCACGTTTATATTGCTGCGCCACCCTTATATCAGGTTAAAAAAGGAAACAAAAAACAATATGCTTGGAACGATGACCAACGTGATAGAATTTCTTTGGAAATGGGCGGAAGTACAAGTATTCAGCGTTATAAAGGTTTAGGAGAGATGAATGCAGAGCAATTGTGGGAAACTACTATGAACCCAGAATTTAGAACTTTCCGTCAAATTACTATTGATAATTTGGGTGAAGCCGATCGTGTTTTCTCTATGTTAATGGGTGATGAAGTACCACCTCGTAGGGAATTTATTGAAAAAAATGCAGCTTACGCTAAAATTGACGCTTAATTGAAAAAGTTAGGTGTTTTATCAAGTCTGTTTATTTTTGGATTTATAAATAATGGTTCTGCGCAAACTGCTGCACAATTTGAACAAATAGGGTATCTTTTAGAAGATGCCCTTTTGTATTCAAAACAATATTTAATTCCTGCAACGGATGCAGCGGTCTATCAAGCCTCATCTGCATGGATGAATTCGGCAAAGAAGAAAGAAAATTGGAAAATTAATATTGGAATTCATGGTAATATGTTTTTCGTACCAAATTCTGATAGAAGTTTTACAATTTCAAATTCTGATTTTAAATTTTTAAAATTAGAAGGAACTGAAACAACTGCTGTGGTGCCAACTGCTATCGGAAATGATGATGCTTATTATTTAGTTGGCGACTTAGATGGGCAACAAGTGCGATTGAAAACGCCAAATGGTGTAAACCAAGAAACCATAAACTATCCTTATTTAGATGTTTCTGTTGCTTTGCCAAGTGGGACAGAACTAGTTGGACGTTTTTCAACAAAAACCAATTTAAAACGCGGTTATTATCAGGTGTATGGTGTTGGATTGAAGCACAATATTAGCCAATATTTTCCAAGTTTAGAACCTAAAAACATTCATATTTCTGCCATGTCATTTTATTCAAATGAAGATATTAGTTTTGATTTTTTAGATGTGAATACTTCGTATGGAAATTTAGGAATTAACAATTTAAACGGAATTGTAGATACATTTCATTACCAATTATCTGTATCTAAAGAAATTAAAAAGTTTGAAATTTTAGGAAGTTTTATTGTCAATACCAGTATGTTTAATTATGTTGTTAGTGGTAATACAGGCGCTATTGAAGAGGTGTTTCCTGCTCAAAAAATAATCAACCAATTGCTAGATACAATTGAAAAAAGAAAAACCAATTATATTGGAGAAATTGCAGTAAATTATAACTTGAACAAATTTAATATTTTAAGTGCGTTTGCTTTCGGAAAGTTTTTTAATTATAATTTAGGGGTTTCTTATAAAATAAATTAAAAAAGTCCCATCTAAAAGATGGGACTTTTTTTAAATCTTAATTTAGAAGTTTGGCGACAATTCGTATTTTTTGTAGAAATTATCTAAAACTTCAACTACTTCCTCTTCGTTATCTACAATTTTAATTAATTTTAAATCTTCAGGAGATACAGTTTTAAATTTGTCAATCATAACAGTTTGAATCCAATCCATTAAACCCGACCAAAATTCAGTTCCCACCAAAATTATTGGAAATTTAGCAATTTTTTTAGTTTGAATTAATGTAATGGCTTCAAACATTTCATCCAACGTTCCAAAACCTCCAGGCATTACTACAAAACCTTGAGAGTACTTTACAAACATAACTTTTCTAACAAAAAAGTAATCGAAATTTAAGTTTTTATCACGGTCTATATACGGATTAAAATGTTGTTCATAAGGTAAATCAATATTCAACCCTACAGATGTTCCTCCACCAAGGTGTGCGCCTTTATTTCCAGCTTCCATAATACCAGGTCCGCCACCAGTGATGACTCCGTATCCAGCTTTTGAAATTTTGTAAGCAATTTTTTCGGCTAGTAAATAATATTTATCATCTGGTTTTGTTCTTGCAGATCCAAAAATAGTTACACAAGGGCCAATTCGTCCCATAGTTTCATATCCATTTACAAATTCAGACATGATTTTAAAAATTGCCCAAGAATCGTTTGTTCTTACCTCATTCCAAGTTTTTTGCTTTAGCTCAGCTTGGATTCTTTCCTCTTCATTTTGATAAATTCCACTCATACTATCAATTTTTATTTAAATAAGTAATCTAAGATAATTCTTTTTTCAAAAACTGTGCTGTATAACTTTTTTTATTTTTCATAACTTCTTCTGGTGTGCCTTTGCATAAAACTTCTCCGCCACCTTTTCCGCCTTCTAAACCAATGTCTATAATGTAATCAGCTAGTTTTATTACATCTAAATTATGTTCGATAATTAAAACTGTATTTCCTTTGTCAACCAATTTATTAATTACATCCATTAAAATGCGAATGTCTTCAAAATGCAAACCAGTTGTAGGTTCGTCTAAAATGTAAAAAGTGTTTCCTGTATCTTTTTTAGATAATTCTCCAGCTAATTTTATTCGTTGTGCTTCTCCACCAGAAAGTGTGGTGCTTTGTTGCCCTAACGTAATATATCCTAAACCAACATCTTGAATGGTTTTTACTTTTCGATATATTTTCGGAATCATTTCAAAAAAATCAACTGCTTCATCAACCGTCATATTCAACACATCTGAAATAGATTTCCCTTTGAAACGAATTTCTAAGGTTTCTCTGTTAAAACGTTTTCCTTGACAAGTTTCACATTCTACGTAAACATCAGGTAAAAAACTCATTTCGATTGTTCTAACTCCAGATCCTTCGCAGGTTTCGCAACGGCCACCTTTTACATTAAAGCTAAAACGTCCTGGTTTGTACCCACGAATTTGGGCTTCAGATGTCAATGTAAACAAACTTCTTATTTCCGAAAACACATCAGTGTATGTGGCCGGATTGCTTCGTGGTGTTCTTCCAATCGGACTTTGGTCGATATCAATAACCTTATCCAAATGTTCTAATCCTTCAATTTTTTTATAAGGCTGCGGTTTTTTAACAGCGTGATAAAAATGAGTATTTAAAATAGGGTAGAGCGTTTCATTAATTAACGTAGATTTTCCGCTTCCAGAAACGCCAGAAACACAAATTAATTGCGCTAAAGGAATTTCTATAGAAACATTTTTTAGGTTATTTCCAGTTGCACCAGTAAGTTTTAAAAACTTACCATTTCCTTTTCTACGTGTTTTTGGCACTTCAATTTTCATTTTACCATTCAAATATTGAGCAGTAATTGTATTTTCATTTAATAATTCTGCCGGCGTACCTTGACTAATAATTTGTCCACCATATTTTCCTGCTTTCGGACCAATATCAATAACATGATCGGCACGAACTATCATATCTTTGTCGTGTTCTACAACCAAAACCGAGTTACCAATATCGCGCAAGCTTTCTAATGATTTTATTAATCTTTCATTGTCACGTTGGTGTAATCCTATACTTGGTTCGTCTAAAATATATAAAACGCCAACCAATTGCGAACCAATTTGAGTAGCCAATCGAATACGTTGTGCTTCACCACCAGAAAGCGTTTTCGAGCTTCTATTCAAACATAAATAATCTAAGCCTACATCTAGTAAAAAATTAATTCTAGCAGTAATTTCTTTCAGAATTTCATGAGAAATGGTTTGTTGTTTGTCAGATAAATGATTCGGTAAATCAGAAAACCATAGATGTAATTCTACAATATCCATTTGCACTAAATCGCCAATACTTTTTCCGTTGATTTTAAAGTACAAAACTTCTTTACGTAAACGCGTGCCATGACATTCCGAACATTCGTTTTCATCCATAAATTCTTTTGCCCAACGTTTAATACTTGCCGATTCTGATTGTTCAAACTGATTTTTTATGAAATTGGAGATGCCTTCGAAGTCAATTTTATAATCTTTAGTAATGCCCATCACTTTAGAAACCACTGAAAATTTTTCATTTCCACCGTATAAAATCATATCCATTGCTTCTGCAGGAATGGTTTCTATATTATCAGTAATTTTAAAGCCATATTTTTCACCAATAAATTCTAATTGTTTAAAAATCCAAGTGCTTTTATATTCGCCCAATGGTGCAAAACCACCAGATTTGATGGATAATTTTGGATTAGGAATAATTTTTTGCAAATTAATTTCATTTACAATTCCTAAACCATTACAGTTAGGGCAAGCCCCTTTAGGTGAGTTGAATGAGAAATTATTTGGTTCAGGATTGGGATACGAAAGACCAGAAGTGGGACACATTAAACTTCTACTATAAAAACGAACTTCTTGCGAATCTTGTTCAATAACCATTAAAATATCATCTCCATGGTGCATGGCTACTTTGATACTTTCGGTTAATCTTTTATCGGTCTCTTCGTCATGTTTTACTGATACTCTGTCAATAACAATTTCAATATCGTGTGTTTTGTATCGATCTACTTTCATGCCATATTCTAAATCTTTTATGGTGCCGTTTACCCGCACTTTTAAAAAACCTTGTTTGGCAATTTGTTCAAATAATTCTCTGTAATGCCCTTTACGGGAACGTATTACGGGAGCTAAAATGTTGATTTTTTTTCCATCAAATTCTTGATAAATCAACTCTTTAATTTGATCATCCGAATAAGAAACCATTTTTTCACCCGTATTGTAACTGTATGCATCGGCAGCACGCGCAAATAATAATCTAAGAAAATCGTAAATTTCGGTAATAGTCCCTACAGTAGAACGTGGACTTTTATTGGTTGTTTTTTGCTCAATGGCAATCACTGGAGATAATCCATCAATTTTATCTACATCAGGACGTTCTAAACCGCCTAAAAACTGACGCGCATAAGCAGAAAATGTTTCGATATATCTTCGCTGACCTTCAGCATAAATAGTATCAAAGGCTAATGATGATTTTCCAGAACCCGATAAACCCGTTATAACTACTAATTTTTCGCGTGGAATGGTTACATCAATATTTTTTAAATTATGGGTTCGAGCCCCAATAATTTCAATAGAATTTTCTGTGTGTTGCATACAATTTTTATCAAAACGCAAAATTACAATTTTTTACTTCAATTGTATGACAGAAAAGGGTTTTGTTTTTATTAAGTTTTTATTTTTTCAAGATTTTTTCATCTACAAAATTAGCAATGAAACCTAATTTCATTCTATGCAGCATTTTCTTTTCAAAATTCCAAAAGAAAGTAAATTGACCGAAAACAAATCCAATCAAAACAAGTAATATTTGATAAAAAGGAAAAATTAGTACCAATCGTAAAATACGATACAGCCAATGCGGTTGAAAGGTTTCGGGAATTCCAATTAGTGATAGGAAAGGTTTTGCTACTTGTAATGAACTAAAACCCGTGATGGCAAAAACAATCAAAATGCTTGCTAATTGCCAGTTACTAGAAATATTCCAACGTTTTTTTAACCTGTTCATTTTATTAAATTTAACGGTATAAAGATAAAAAAAAGTCCTGAATTTTCAGGACTAATTTTTATTTTTGATAAACGTATTAATTATTTGAACTATTTATTTTTCAATAAACTAATAATTTGCTCGGCTAATTCGGTTCCAATTCTGTCTTGTGCTTCCAATGTTGCCGCACCAATATGTGGTGTTAATGAAATTTTTGGTTGCATTAATATTTGAACTTCTGGAGTTGGCTCGTTTTCAAAAACATCTAAACCAGCAAATAATACTTTTCCGTTATCAATAGCTTCAATTAAAGCGACTTCATTAATCACGCCACCACGAGCACAATTTACAATGCCCACTTCATTTTTCATCATTTTAAATTGAGCTTTGTCTAAAACATAACCGTCTTGTGCAGGCACGTGAAGTGTAATAAAGTCTGAATGTTTTAATACATCTTCAAAAGGTTCTGTAATAATGTCAACATTTATAAATTGCCCGTTGTAAAAATCAACTCTAATTACAGCTTCATTAATATATTTATCAACCGCAATTACTTTCATTCCAATTCCTAAAGCTAATTTTGCCACCGCTTGACCAATTCTTCCGAATCCAATAATACCAATGGTTTTTCCTCTTAATTCTAAACCATTAGCGTATGCTTTTTTTAATCCATCGAAATTGGTATCGCCTTCTAAAGGCATATTTCTGTTGGCATCATGTAAAAATCTAACGCCAGAAAATAAATGTGCAAAAACCAATTCGGCCACACTTTCAGATGATGAAGCCGGCGTGTTAATTACATGAATTCCTTTTGAACGGGCATATTCTACATCAATATTATCCATTCCAACACCGCCACGACCAATAATTTTTAATCCTGGGCAGGCATCAATAATGTCTTGTTTTACTTTTGTAGCACTTCTTACTAAAATTACTTGTACATCATTTGTGTTGATGTAATTGGCTACTTGCTCTTGTGCTACTTTTGTGGTGATGACTTCAAAACCGGCTTGTTCTAATGTAGTGATACCACTTTTTGAAATTCCGTCGTTTGCTAATATTTTCATTTATGAGTTTATTATTTACAGTTTGTTTTTAGATTTTTTTCTCTAATTCTTTCATTACATCAACCAAAACTTGAACACTTTCCAAAGGAAGTGCATTATACATAGAAGCACGATATCCTCCAACAGAGCGGTGCCCTGTCAATCCTGATATTCCTGCAGCTTTCCACATCGCATCAAATTTTTCAGTTAAACTTTCGTCTGTTAAAACAAATGTTGCATTCATAATACTTCTGTCTTCTATTGCTGCCGTTCCTTTAAATAAAGGATTCCTATCAATTTCTGAATATAACAAATGTGCTTTTTCATTATTTATTTTTTCAATAGCTGCAATGCCACCTAAATTTTTCAACCATTGTAAGGTTAACAAGGAAGCATAAACAGGAAACACCGGCGGCGTATTGTACATGCTTTCTGCCTTGATGTGTTTTTCATAATCCAACATACTTGGTATATAACGATTTGTTTTTCCTAAAATTTCTTCTTTAATAATTACCAATGTAGTTCCAGCTGGACCCATATTTTTTTGTGCACCCGCATAAATAACATCAAATTGAGAAAAATCTAATGTTCTTGAAAAAATATCCGAACTCATATCGCAAACTACTGGCACATTTGTTTTTGGAAATGATTTCATTTGGGTTCCAAAAATCGTGTTGTTACTGGTGCAGTGAAAATAACTTGCATCAGTTGGAATTTCAATATTTTTCGGAATAAAATTATAATTGGCATCTTTGGAAGAACCCACTACAATAGTTTCTCCGAAATGTTTGGCTTCTTGTATGGCGTTGTTTGCCCAAGTTCCTGTATCTAAATAGGCAGCTTTTCCGTCAGATTTCATTAAATTGTAAGGCACCATTAAAAATTCTAAACTCGCACCACCAGCTAAAAATAAAGCTTGATATCCTTTGTTTTCTAACCCTAAAAGTTCTAATGCTAAAGCACGCGCTTCATCCATTACAGCAACAAAATCCTTACTTCTGTGCGATATTTCTAATAAAGATAAATCGGAATTATTAAAATTTAAAATGGCTTGAGCTGATTTTTCAAATACTTCTTGAGGCAAAATACAAGGTCCTGCGCTATAATTGTGTTTTTTCATGATGTAAGTTGTGGTTTGATACAAATTTGAGGTTTTTAGAAAAACTGCCCAAAATTAAATAAATGAAATTGAAACGACTTATTAACAATATCGATTTCGAAACCAATTACTTTTTTTTAGCGGTTTTTCTATTTGAATTTACTTTCGCTTCCAAATTAAATTTAGGTTGGTGTTTGTGCACTTCTTTTTCCTTCTGCACTTTGATAATAGCACTAATTTTTGAAACTGACATTTTATAAATTATTTAGAAAATCTAAAGTATCTACATTGTCCGCATAGTCCCATAAATTTGGTTTTTGAGTATTTCCAAAATAGACTGAATTTTCAATGATTCCGTTTGAAACTATACACTGAATAATTTCAGAATCTTGATTTAAACGCGTTTTAATTTCATTTATATCTTCGTAATATTCATAAAAAACTGAAGAAATAGGCGAGGCATGACTGGTGTCTTCTTTAATAGTTAAAAATTCATTATCTAATAATTGAAAATTACTCATTAAAAAAACGGCTTTGTTATAATCGTAATTATTAGCGTATTTCTCGTAATAAATAACGTCTTTTTGAGCGTACATTCCGTTAAAAAACGCATCGAAATTATAATTTTTAGGCACAAAAATTTTAGAAACATTGCGGCAACCTAATCCAAAATATCGAAAAACATCTTCACTTAATAAAGTCATTTCTTCTGGAGTTTCATTTCCTGTTAAAACAGCGACTGAATTTCTACTTTTTCTAATAATGGAAGGCTTGTTTTTAAAGTAATATTCAAAATATCTTGCAGTATTGTTACTTCCAGTTGCAATAACGGCATCAAAATTTTCTAATTTACCTTCAACAAAAGTTATTTTTTCATTAAATCGATTGTCTAAAGCAATTAAATATTTGGTTAGAAATTTAATTAAATAATCGTCTTTACTTGATGTTTTAACCAAAACATTATTTCCAGAAATTAAAACGGATAAAAAATCGTGAAAACCTACTAAAGGTATATTTCCAGCTAAAATTAAACCCACATTTTTAGGTTCTTTTTCAGTAAAACTGTAAGCAGATAGCCACTGATTTAAGTTTTTTTCAGTTAAAGCTTCAGACCAACTTGAAATACTAAAATGAACATTATCAGGTGTAAACCAATTGTTATGCGATTGCGACAAGGCGATTAAATCTATAAACGAGTTAAAAAACAAATCATTAAATTTTACTTGGTCATTTTGTTGATTATTGTCATTAAAAAACTGGCTTAAAAACTTTCCCAATTCAACAAAATTATTTTTTATTTCAATTTGTAACATGTGTAACTTGTTTATATTTAGTTAACGTTGTATTTTTGCACAAAGTTACGAAGTAAATAGCAAATTTTATAAACTTCTAAACTTTAAACTTTTAAACAAAAGGAATAATGGCAATTATAATAACAGACGAATGTATTAATTGTGGGGCTTGCGAACCAGAATGTCCAAATACAGCAATATATGAAGGTGCAGATGATTGGCGATGGAAAGACGGTACCAAACTATCAGGAAAAATAATTTTACCAGACGGGACAGAAATTGATTCAGATGCAGCACAAACGCCAGTTTCAGATGATTTATATTACATTGTTCCAGGAAAGTGTACTGAATGTAAAGGATTTCACGATGAACCTCAATGTGCGGCAGTTTGCCCAGTTGATTGTTGTGTACCAGATGATAATCACGTAGAAAGTGAAGAAACACTTTTAAATAGACAAGCATTTTTGCATAACGAATAATACTTTAAATCCAAAAGTGGCGTTTTTGATAGTAAAATAATAATAAATTGAACCGTTGTGAAGTCCCCTTCGGGGATTTAGGGGCTTTAAAATATGAAAGCAGGAATTGTAGGCTTACCAAATGTTGGAAAATCAACGTTATTTAATTGTTTATCAAACGCAAAAGCACAAAGTGCTAATTTTCCGTTTTGTACTATCGAGCCAAATATTGGTGTAGTAAATGTACCAGATCCAAGAATCAATCGATTAGAAGAGTTGGTAAAACCAGAACGTGTACAAATGGCTACTGTTGATATTGTTGATATTGCAGGTTTAGTAAAAGGCGCAAGTAAAGGAGAAGGATTAGGAAATCAGTTTTTAGGAAATATTAGAGAATGTAATGCGATAATTCACGTATTACGTTGTTTTGATAACGATAATATTGTTCACGTTGATGGAAATGTAAACCCAATTCGTGATAAAGAAACTATTGACATCGAATTGCAATTAAAAGACTTAGAAACGGTTGAAAAACGTTTAGAAAAAGCAAATAAAGGTGCAAAAACTGGAAATGCTGAAGCTAAAATTGAAAAGAGTATTTTAGATAAAATTAGAGAAGCTTTATTACAAGGAAAATCGGCAAGAACGGTTGAACCAAATGGAATAGAAGAAGCTGCTTTATATGATGCCTTTCAGTTAATTACAGCAAAACCTGTTTTATATGTTTGTAACGTAGACGAAGCTTCTGCAGTCAACGGAAACGAATATGTTGATTTAGTTAAAGAATTAGTAAAAGATGAAGATGCAGAAGTAATCATACTTTCTGTAGGTGCTGAAGCTGATATCACTGAACTAGAAAGCTACGAAGAACGTCAGGTGTTTTTAGAAGATATGGGATTATCTGAGCCAGGTTCTGCAGTTTTAATTCGCGCGGCTTATAAATTATTAAACTTGCAAACGTATTTTACGGCTGGAGTTAAAGAAGTTAGAGCTTGGACAATCCAAGTTGGAGATACTGCGCCACAAGCGGCAGGAGTTATTCATACCGATTTTGAAAAAGGATTTATCCGTGCTGAAGTAATCGCTTTTGAAGATTATTCTAATTTCGGTACAGAAGCAAAATGTAAAGAAGCAGGAAAATTGAGAGTTGAAGGAAAAGAATACATTGTTAAAGATGGTGATGTGATGCATTTCCGTTTTAATGTGTAATTTGAGAAAATAGAGTATAGAATATAGAGCAAACCGTTTCAGAAATGTTACGGTTTTTTTTATTGCCTATTTTTTTATTTCTATATAAAAATAATTAAATTTAATTGAGGTTTCGAGTTTATTTTCTATGTTCTATTTTATATAATCTAAAACTGAAAACTTCTTAATAACTTCTTTAAAAACCATTTTTATTTTTTAATGAAATCATTTATCTTGCAACAAATACAAAATCCGATTATGCAAGACCAACAAGACCAATATAACGAAGATAATATACGTTCACTCGACTGGAAAGAGCATATTCGTATGCGTCCAGGGATGTATATTGGTAAGTTAGGAGATGGTTCCTCACCAGATGATGGTATTTATATTTTATTAAAAGAAGTGCTCGATAACTGTATCGATGAATTTGTAATGGGCGCTGGAAAAGTTATTGAAGTTACGCTAAAAGACAAAATGATGACCGTTCGCGATTATGGTCGTGGTATTCCGTTAGGAAAAGTAGTCGATGTAGTTTCTAAAATGAATACCGGTGGAAAGTACGATTCTAAAGCATTTAAAAAATCCGTAGGGTTAAATGGAGTAGGAACTAAGGCAGTAAATGCTTTGTCTAATTATTTCCGAGTGGAATCTGTTCGGGACAACCAACAAAAAGCCGCTGAATTTTCTGCAGGAAATTTAACACTTGAAGAAGATGTAATTGAATCAACTAAACGTAAAGGAACAAAAGTATCTTTCGTTGCTGATGAAGTTATTTTTAAAAACTACAAATATCGTAACGAGTATATTATTAAAATGCTCAAAAATTATTGTTACCTAAATACTGGTTTAACAATATATTACAACGGCGAAAAATATTTTTCAGACAATGGTTTAAAAGATTTGTTAGAAGAAACCATTGCAGAAGAAGATATGGTATATCCAATTATTCACCTTTTAGGTGATGATATTGAAGTCGCCATCACGCACAGTAAAACCCAATATTCAGAAGAATATTATTCTTTTGTAAACGGACAAAACACCACGCAAGGTGGAACGCATTTAGGTGCATTCCGAGAAGCATTAGTAAAAACCATAAAAGAGTTTTACAACAAACCTTTTGAAGCGTCAGATATTCGTAAATCAATTGTTTCAGCAATTGTAGTTCGTGTAGAAGAACCTGTTTTTGAAAGTCAGACCAAAACCAAATTGGGTTCAACAGATATGGGACCAAATGCACCTTCGGTTCGTGCGTTTGTTAACGATTTTATGAAAACGAAGTTAGATAATTTCTTACATAAAAATCCAGAAGTTGCCGATGCATTACTTCGTAAAATTCTCCAGGCCGAGCGCGAGCGTAAAGAATTATCAGGAATTAGAAAATTAGCGAAAGACAGAGCAAAAAAAGCCAATCTTCATAATAAAAAATTACGCGATTGTAGAGTACATTTGACGGATTCTAAAAACCCAAGAAGTTTAGAAAGTACGCTTTTTATAACTGAGGGAGATTCAGCTTCTGGTTCAATTACTAAAAGTCGTGATGTAAATACTCAAGCCGTATTTAGTTTACGTGGTAAGCCATTAAACTCGTATGGAATGAGTAAAAAAATTGTTTACGAAAATGAGGAATTCAATTTATTGCAAGCAGCACTAAATATTGAGGAAAGTATGGAAGAT
Organism: uncultured Flavobacterium sp.; assembly: GCA_964402375.1. Classification (GTDB taxonomy): domain Bacteria; phylum Bacteroidota; class Bacteroidia; order Flavobacteriales; family Flavobacteriaceae; genus Flavobacterium. The sequence goes on from CAYOCC010000001.1 coordinate 189,191, forward strand.
TTGCGTTATAACAATATCGTAATTGCTACCGATGCCGATGTCGATGGTATGCACATTCGTTTGTTGTTAATTACGTTTTTCTTACAGTTTTTTCCTGAAATGATTAAAGAAGGGCATTTGTATATTTTACAAACGCCACTTTTCAGAATTCGAAACAAAAGAGAAACCATTTATTGCTATTCGGAAGAAGAACGAAAAGCCGCGATGGAAAAACTAAAACCAAAACCAGAAATTACACGATTTAAAGGATTAGGAGAAATTTCGCCCGATGAGTTTAAAAATTTCATTGGTGAAACCATTCGACTTGATCCAGTAATGTTGGACAAAGCCACGTCTATTGAGAAATTATTAGAATTCTATATGGGTAAAAACACGCCCGACCGTCAAGAGTTTATCATTAACAACTTGAAGGTGGAATTAGATGTGGTGGAAGAGGAAGTTTAAAGAAGTATAAAATATGAAAAATAATAGAATCTATATAATATCACTTTTAATTGGTACATTATTTTGTACTGCTTATTATTTTATAAAAATTAGTAATGACCATTTAGAATGTGATACTGCAACTTCTACTAAAATAGGCAAAAACGGAAATAAAGTAGTTAATACAAAGCATATTTGTAAAGAAAAATATTCGTTTTAATTTTTTCGTTAAAACAAATATTTTAGGTTAACACTGAAATAAATTCAGCATAAATGAAAGACGAAGAAGAAAACATACATCCAGAAGAAGAAAATACGGATAATATCAATTCAGAGGAAATTTCATTTGATAACAATCAAGAAGAGGAACTTTCTGAAGAAATTATTGAAGTAGCAGCTAAAAACTTCGAGGGACAACATTTTTACGAAAACGACGAAAATCCAGAAGATACCATAACCAAAGTGACAGGAATGTACAAAGATTGGTTTTTGGATTATGCTTCGTATGTAATTTTAGAGCGTGCTGTTCCTGCGATTGAAGATGGTTTCAAACCCGTACAACGTCGTATTATGCACTCGTTAAAAGAGTTGGATGATGGTCGTTATAATAAAGTAGCAAATGTAGTTGGGCATACTATGCAGTATCATCCTCACGGAGATGCGAGTATTGGTGATGCTATGGTACAAATTGGGCAGCGTGAATTACTTATCGATTGTCAAGGAAACTGGGGAAATATTTTAACCGGTGATAGTGCCGCGGCTTCTCGTTACATTGAAGCACGTTTGTCTAAATTTGCTTTGGAAGTTTTATATTCTCCAAAAATTACTGATTGGGGCATTTCTTATGATGGACGTAGAGCTGAACCAAATAATTTACCAGTAAAATTCCCCTTATTATTAGCTTCAGGAGCCGAAGGAATTGCAGTTGGATTATCTACTAAAGTTTTACCACACAATTTTATCGAGTTAATTGACGCTTCTATAAAAATATTAAAGGGAAAACCATTTACCATTTATCCAGATTTTCAAACGGCTGGTATTGCAGATGTTTCTAATTATAATGATGGAATGCGTGGTGGTAGAGTGCGAGTTCGTGCTAAAATTTCGCAATTAGACAAGCAAACTTTAGTCATTACTCAAATTCCGTTTTCAACCAATACTTCAACGCTGATTGATAGTATTTTGAAAGCCAATGAAAAAGGAAAAATAAAAATAAAGAAAATTGAAGATAATACCGCTGCTGAAGTAGAAATATTAATTCATCTTTTCCCTGGTGTTTCACCAGATAAATCTATTGATGCTTTATATGCTTTCACAGCTTGTGAAACTTCTGTAGCGCCATTAGGTTGTGTAATTGAAGACAATAAACCGCTTTTTGTTGGCGTTTCTCATATGTTGAAAATTTCGACAGAAAGAACCGTTGTTTTACTTCGTAAAGAATTAGAAATTCAGTTAGAAGAATTAAAAATGAAATGGCATTTTTCTACTTTAGAAAAGATATTCATTCGTGAAGAAATGTATATCGATTTCAAATTGTATTCGGATAGAGAAACGCTTTATGAATATTTATACAAACAATTTGAACCTTTCAAAAAGTCGTTTGTTCGAGATATTGTAGATGAAGATTTACAGAAATTAACGCAAATTCCAATGATTCGTATTACGCGTTTCGATTCGGATAAAGCGGACGATTTTATTGCGAAGTTAGAAGATGAAATGAAAGAAGTGCAACATCATTTAGATAATTTAATTGATTTTGCTATTGATTATTTCGCCAAATTAAAAGAAAAATACGGTAAAGGAAGAGAGCGTCAAACGGAATTAAGAAGTTTTGATACGATTGAAGCTACGAAAGTAGTTTTACGTAACACCAAATTATACGTGAACAAAGAAGAAGGTTTCTTTGGAACAGGTTTAAAGAAAGACGAATATGTGGCCGATTGTTCCGATATTGACGATGTAATTGTTTTCCTAAGAGATGGAAGAATGATGATTGCCAAAGTAGACGACAAAAAGTTCGTTGGTAAAGACATCATTCATATTGCGGTTTTCGATAAAAACGACAAACGTACCATTTATAATATGATTTACCGTGATGGTAAAAACGGTTCTACATTTATAAAACGTTTCAATGTTTCTGGTGTAACTCGTGATAAATTTTACGATTTAACACAAGAAAATATTGGCACGCAAGTCTTATATTTTTCGGCTAATCCTAATGGAGAAGCTGAGGTCGTGACGATTTTATTACGTCAAGTTGGAAGTATTAAGAAACTGAAATGGGATCAAGATTTTTCAGATATCGCAATCAAAGGTCGTGCAAGTAAAGGAAATACGGTTACAAAATATCCAATCAAGAAAATTGAATTAAAAGAAAAAGGAATTTCAACACTTCGACCAAGAAAAATTTGGTTTGATGACACGGTTCATCGTTTAAATGTAGATGGAAGAGGTGAGTTGTTAGGTGAATTTAAACCTAACGATAGATTGCTTATCGCTAATCAATCGGGAAAAATTAAAACCATTATTCCAGAATTGACCACGCATTTTGATGAAGATATGATTGTGATGGAAAAATGGCATCCGAAAAAACCAATTTCGGCTATTTATTACGATGGGGAAAAAGACCGTTATTTTATCAAACGTTTCTTAATTGAAAACGAAAACAAAGAAGAAATTTTTATAACTGAGCACGAAAAATCTCAATTAGAAATCATTTCTACAGATTGGTTGCCAATGGCTGAGATAGTTTATGCTAAAGTAAGAGGTGTTCAAAAAGACAATCAGATTGTAAATTTAGATGAGTTTATTGCTGTTAAAGGTATTAAAGCACTTGGAAACCAATTGACTACAGATAAAATAAAACAAATAAATATATTAGAATCATTACCGTATGAAGAGATTTTAGACGAACCAGAAGAAATTGTTACTGAAGAAATTGATTCTGAAACTCAAGATTTTAATATTGAACCTGATGGTGACGGACAAATAACGTTGAGTTTAGAGTAAATTTTAAATACAAACCTGACAAGTTTTGGATACTTGTCAGGTTTTTTTTAATTCGTTATATCCGCATCATTTAGTTTCTCATCCATAATCTTACTGTTGTATAAAATCACTGGTTTCTTATTATTTTTCTTCTTCATTTTCAGATTTAAAAATTCCACAAATAAAGAGAAGAAAATTGCGAAGTATAAATATCCTTTTGGAATACTATGAACGGTTTCGCCACCAAAGAATTTAAAGTTAGCTAAGTGCGATCCTTCTGCCAAAAGCATGACTCCAATTAAAATTAAGAACGATAATCCTAAAATTTGTATGGTTGGGTGATTGTTCACGAATTTACTCACAGGACCCGCAAAAATCATCATAATAATAATTGAAATAATGATTGCCATAATCATGATTTCTATGGCACCAGCTGTTCCAAATCCTACTGGTGGTTCTGCAGCACTAACTAAACCAATAGCAGTTAAAATACTATCAAAAGAGAAAACAATGTTTAATAAAGCAATTTGTAAAATAGCAGCACCTAATGAATTACTCGCTTTTCCATTTGCACCTTCTTCTTCGCCTTCTAATTTATGATGTATTTCGGATACCGATTTGTATAATAAAAACAAGCCACCACCAAAAATAATTAAACTTTGACCAGAAATGCCTCCTGATAAAAATCCTAAATCAAAATCGTAGAATGATTTTTTTAAACTCATAACCCAAGTTATACCAAAAAGCAATACAACTCGGAAAGCCATCGCTAACAATAATCCAATTCTTCTGGCTTTTGGTTGGTCTTTTTCTTCTAGTTTACCAGATACTATTGATAAAAACACAATGTTATCAATACCAAGAATGATTTCTAAAAAAGTTAAAGTTAATAATGCTATCCAAGCATCTGGGTTGGTTAAAATTTCCATGTAATTGTTATAGGTTATTATATTATTGTTTGTTTTAAATAAAAACTTACTATTATTTTACGAAGAATATTACAATTTAGTTACAGAACCAAACTGTTTATTTGCATCGCCAACAAATGAATATTCAAAATTATATTTTGAGTCTTTGGTATTTAGTATTTTAACGTGAACGGCTTTTTTTTCTGCTCTGTTTTTTGGCTTTACATTTTCTAAAATATATTCACAATCATTTATCCATCGGATAGAAAAAGTATCAATAATAGCATTGTAATTTTCAATTTGAATAGAATCATTTCTTTCAAACGTACTGCTTAGTTTTTTGCCATCAAAAGTGGTTTCTGAAGTGAATTTCCCTGTTTTGAAATCTTTGCAATTTCTCTCTTGATTGTAACAAGAAACAAGTGTTAATGCAAATAATAGAAGTATTTTTTTCATTTTTCAAACATGCTTTTCATTATTGTATTAATTCCTTTGAACATTAAATAAACTGCAAAGCCACAAATTATAACACCTAAAATCGCAACATAAATAAATAAAGGATGCATTTGGTTTTTAAAACTACTATTTAAAACGAACACACCCGCAAAAAGTGTAGGAAGAGAACCTAATAATATGCGGAGTCCTTTGTTTAAAATGGCTTTATTTACAGACATGATTAATTTATTTTTGGCTATTAAAATAATCAACAGCTTTTCTTACACTTCCATGTTCTTGTAACAATTTTTCTCCAATTTCATAAGATACAGGAATTTCGTCCATTATCATTCTTATGCCTCTGTCTATTAATTTGTTATTACTCAATTGCATGTCTACCATTTTGTTACCTTTTACTTTTCCAAGGGCTATCATAGTGGTTGTAGAAATCATATTTAATACTAATTTCTGCGCAGTTCCAGCTTTCATTCTGCTACTTCCAGTAACAAATTCCGGACCAACAATTACATCAATAGGGTAATTTGCTGTTTGCGAAAGCGGACTATTTGCATTGCAACTGATACTTCCTGTAGTAATTTGGTTTTCGTTACATTTTTGTAAACCACCAATAACATAAGGTGTAGTTCCTGAAGCAGCAATACCAATCACAACATCATTTGCATTAATATTCCAGGCTTGTAAATCTTTCCAAGCTTGGTTTTTATCGTCTTCAGCGAATTCAACAGCTTTTCTAATTGCGGTATCTCCACCTGCAATAATTCCAATAACAGTATCAAAATCAACACCAAATGTTGGCGGACATTCACTTGCATCTACAACACCTAGTCTGCCAGAAGTACCGGCGCCAATATAAAATAAGCGACCACCCATTTTCATTTTGGTGATAATTTGAGTCACTAAAATTTCAATTTGAGGCATTGCTTTTTCAACAGCAAAAGGTACTGTTTTGTCTTCAATATTAATATTTGTAAGCAATTCACCAACAGACATTTTGTCTAAATGATCATATTTTGAGGTTTGTTCTGTAGTTTTTATAAATGACATTGAAATCCTGTTATAGTTCATCAAATATACAAAGTATTTATAAATTTAAAGAATGACAGCGGTAGTTTCTTGAATATTTTTATATTTGTTAAAAACTATATCTTTTGACTCAAAAATCTCACAGATTAAAAATTTGTTTTGTTACCGTTACGCTTTCAGATGGTGGTGCGGAACGCTGTGCAGCTTTATTATCTAACTATTTTGATTCTCAAAATGTAGAAGTATACCATGTGGTTTTTTCTGGAAAAATTGACTATGATTATTCTGGAAAATTATTTCATTTGGAACATTTAAAAGATAAAAGAAATAGTTGGTGGAGCAGGAGTAAACGATTTTTTGCGTTGAAGCAATTTTTTGCCAACAATCATTTTGATTTTGTAATTGATTTTCGTGTAAAAGAGTTTTTTTTACAAGAAATGATTATTCATAATTTTGTGTATCCTAAATTCATTCAAACTATTCATAGTTATAAACTCGAATCGTACCTACCAAATAATAAACTCAAAGCAAAATTATTATATAGAAATTGTCAGCAATTTATAACAGTTTCTGAAGGAATTTATGAAAAAGTGAATAGTAATTATAATTTTTTGCCTACTAAATTAATTTATAATCCAATTGATTTTGAGATGATTTTGAGTCAATCAAAACAAAAAAAATCTGTTGATTTTAAGTATGTTTTATCTGCTGGGAGTATGAATAAAAACATAAAACAGTTTAACAAATTAATAGAATGTTATGCCAACTCAATATTACCGTCTAAAAATATAAAATTGATTATTTTAGGCGAAGGAAAACTAAAAAGCAAATGGATAAAATTAGCTGAAAGTTTGAATTTACAAGACAAGATAATTTTTAAAGGCAACGTAAAAAACCCATTTCGATATTATAAAAATGCATTATTTACCATTTCAACTAGTAAATATGAAGGCATGCCAATGGTTTTGTTAGAATCTTTAGCTTGTGGCACCCCGATAATTTCTTGGGATTATGCATCGGGTCCAAATGAAATAATTATTGACAAACATAACGGATTATTGATTGAAAATCAGCATGCTGAAAAACTAATTGAAGCGATGAATCTGTTTGTATTGGATAATAATTTATATTTACATTGTAAAGAAAACGCGGTATCAAGTGTGAAACAGTTTAGTTTAGAAACTATTGGTAACGAATGGTTAAACGTTTTTGATAAATTAAAATAAGATGAATAATAAAATCATAGATATTCCGAAAATAAACAATACAAAAGGTAATATTGGAGTTATAGAAAATGACACAATTCCTTTTGATATAAAGCGAGTGTATTATTTGTTTGACGTACCAAGTGGTGCAAAGCGAGGTGGTCATGCACATAAAAAACTTAAACAAGTTTTAATTGCTATTTCGGGAAGTTTTGATGTGGTTTTAAAAAATGGAAAATCCAAAGAAATTATTACCCTAAACAGACCAGACAAAGGTTTACTAATTGAAAATTACATTTGGAGAGAATTACAAAATTTTTCTTCAGGTTCTGTTTGTTTGGTTTTAGCTTCAGAAGAATTTTCTGAAGATGATTACATTAGAAGTTATAAGGATTATATTAGCTTTATTAAAGAGTAATTATTTATTTCAACAAAAAAAAATATTAATACGTACTTGTTTTTATACCAAATTTTAATAAAAACAACTTCAATTTATCTATCAAATTAAGTATAAAAATCGGCATTTTTAATAGGATATTTTGTTTCCAATTTAAGTTTCTGAAATCAATATTTGCTATCATTTTTTTCCAGCGTAAATCGTTATTTTTCTTTAAACGCTTTCCTAAAGCATACCTTTCAAAATCGAGATATTTCTTTAAATCCGAATTTGTTTTTGCCCAATTTTCGTAAATATCAAAATCTGGTATGGTTTTATTATGTAATGAACTTTGTGTAAGTTGGTTTTCTGTTTGCATAAAATAACTCATTTGAACCGAGTTAAGATAAGCTAATTTAAAATTGTAATTGGCTCTAATATTAAAATCTAAATCTTCTGAAAAACTAATATTTTGATTGTAATAACCAATTTTTTCAAATACTTCTTTATGAAAACAAACGGAACCATGATTATAAATACCTTGTTTAATATTTATTTTGAAAAAGTTGATGTAACCCGAAAAATCTATTGGAAAAATTTCAGAACCATTGTGAGGTTTTTTAATTACTGATTCCCAAACTTCTTCATAATTTGTTCCAAAAATTCTCGCTTCTGGAAAGTTTTGAATCAATTGAAAGATACTTTCTAAGAAAGTTGGTTGCCATATATCATCTGCATCTAAAAATGTAATATAATTAGATTTTGCATTTTTAATTCCCGTATTTCTTGAAGCTGATAAACCAGCATTTTTTTCGTGAGTAAAGATTTGAACTTTATCTGATTCATATTTTGATGCAATTTTTGCACTAGCATCAGTGGAACAATCGTTTATGATCAACAAATTGAAATCTGTAAAAGTTTGATTAAGAATGCTTTTCATGGCATTTTCAATATACTTTTCTTTGTTATAAAGCGGAATTATGACGGTGAAAAATGACATCTTAATCAGTTAAAATATATTGGAATACTTCTTTCCAGTTGTGTAAATCTTTGCTCGTATCAAAAGGTGAAGTATTTCCTTGAAATATATGATTCCCTTCAACAAATTCTGTAATTAGTTTTGCCAAATTGGAAGCACTGTTTTCATCAAAAAAAGAAACTTTTTTGTAATCTCCACAAGCTTCTTTGGAATAAGGTAAATTAGCTAAAAACATTGGTTTATCGTATGCTTTTGCTTCTGAAATAGGCAAACCCCATGTTTCTATTTTTGAAGGAAAAAGCAAACAATTCATGCCGTTGTACATGGAAAGCAATTTTTTTCTGTTTACTTTTCCATAAAATATAATGTTTTCTAAACTGCTGTAATTTTTTAATAAAAATTGAGCGTATTTTTCTTTATTATCTTTAATGGTAGTGAAATGAAATTGTGTTTTTTCAGAAATGTTTTTAGGTAATAGTTTTATAGCTTCTAAAATAACTTCATGATTTTTATAGCTTCTTGGAAAACTTGGGTAAAAAAAGTGAATTTTATTTGATTCAAAATTGTATTTTTCAAAAGTAATTTCCTCAACATATTCAGGAATGGCAACTTTTAAATTTGTGATGTTAAAACGCTTTTCAAAAACCTCTTTTATCCAATGTTGTTGTACAAAAACAGTGTGGTTTTTTGAAATATTTATCTTAAATAAAAAATCGTAAAAAACGGAAAAAACACCAATTTTATAATCAAATTTCCAGTCTTTCCGATTTGGTTTAAAGAGTGTTGTTGGGTGATGACAATATACAAATTGCTTTTTGGCTATTACATTTGGCGTAGTGTCATGTAAAGAAAACCAAATATCTGGTTGCAACTTTTTGGATAGCTTTTTAAAATAAAAATATTCATAATACAAACGAAACCACCAGGATTTTTTTGAAAGCGGTACTTCAATAATTTTAATATTTGAAAATTGAAATTTGGAGGCATCATGAACCAAAGCGATTACTTCAACTTTCTCGTTTTCAATATATTTAGAAAGTTCTTGTAACGCATTGTGAAGGATAGTGAAAATACCACCTTCAACCATGTTAATACCTGAAATCACAATTTTTTTACTTTTCAAGGCAATTAAATTATTTATCCAAAAGCATTTTTCCTGCAATGACTAGTAAAACTACAGCAAAAATTTTCTTCAATATTTTTTGATCTAATGTTAAGGCAAGTTTGCTTCCAAAAATACTACCCACAACAAAAAAAACAGCAATAACCGCAGCGTATTTTATGTTAATCTGTCCTTCTTTGTAATAATTAAAAACTGCAACGGCTGTTACTGGTACTGCCAAAACGGCTAAACTTGTACCTTGCGCTTGGTGCTGATTAAAGCCAAAAAACATAACTAATAAAGGGACCATAATTATGCCGCCACCAACGCCAACCAATCCGCTTAGTACTCCTGCTAAAATTCCAATAAGAATTAAAGACAATATTATTTGTAAGGTCATTTTGCTTTTCATTTTAATTTATTATATCCCTCAATTGGAATTTCAATTTCGTATGTTTTTTTAGTTGGATTATCTAATTTTTTATCACGCAACCATTGGTTATGCGTTTTTAAAATTTTATAGTTAATACCTTGACTTAAAGCAAATGTAGACAAATTTGTAATAGTTGAGTCTATCATTATTTTTTTTGTATTGATTTTTGGGTATAAGGCTTCTTTTGGAATTAAATAGCCGTATTTTTCTGGATTCTTCATGATTTCTTTCAAAGCCAAAATCCTAAAAATGTAACGCGAAGTTTCATCGGTTAACCACAAATTATAATAATCAGAAGTTTGTTGAAAAGTGATGTGATTTTGCAATCCTGTAATGCCTCCATTATAGGACGCAGCGGCAACAGTCCAATTTCCAAATTTGTTTTTGGCTTTAATTAAATATTCACAAGCAGCTTGAGTTGATTTTTCAATGTGATAACGTTCGTCTACTTGTTTTGTTACTTCTAAGTTGCTTTCTTTGGCGGTTCCGGGCATAAATTGCCAAACACCTTTTGCACCAGATGGCGAAATAGCATTAATTAATCCACTTTCTATTACGGCTAAATATTTAAAATCATCTGGAACATTATATTTGGCTAATATTGGTTCAATAATAGGGAATACCTTATTAGCTCTTTTAATTAAAATGGCAGTTGAGGCATTTAGATTTATATTAACTAGCATTTCTCTATCTAATCTTTCTTTAACATCTGCATGATTTGTAGGGACTTTTTCTCCACAAAAATCCATTTCACTAGGATAATCTACATGATTTTTTTTTGGTACGTTTTGGTAAGACGTAGCATAAATTAAAAATCCGCAAATTAAGAATATAGCGAGTAAAAATAACGTTTTATTTAGTTGTTTCATAAGATTATAATTTTGATTTTGCCCTTTATTATCTAGGCAATTTAATATATTTTTGAATTTATTGTAAAATTAAATTGGGTAAATTTTTGTTTAACCATTTGTATTTTGTTACAATCATAATATGAGTTCCTCCTTTTATAACAATACAATTTTTGATATTCGCAATTGGAAAAACCATGTCTTCGTCGCCGTGAATATGAACAACTTTTTCATCAGGAATACTTCTTTGCCAAAGTAAGACATTTTCAATTGCCCAATCTAAATATTTGGTTTGTTTCATAAATAAATATTTATTGTACAATTTCACTCGTTTAGCAAGTAAACCTCTGCCTTTTACATATCTTGATAAATAATTCACTTGACCTAAAAGGCTTGTAGGTAAAGCTTTATATAATTTTGTGGCTTTGGCTAATTTCATGTGTAAGGGCAATTCCTGGTTGCTCTTTACACTTGAAATGATAATGACTTTTTTCGTTTCAATGATTTCAGACATTTCTTGCACCATTATACCTCCGAAGGAAACACCTATAAGTACACAATTTTCATGCAAAACTTTTTTACACATTCTTTTTGCGTAATTTTGAATGGTTTCATTATAAATTGGTAAAATCCACTCTAAATAATGCATGTCAAATTGTTCTTTCGGTAATTTTATATTTTCGAATATTTCTACACTGGCAGCTAAACCAGGAACAAAGTAAACTTGAATTTTAGACATGAGTATGATTTTGTGCCTTAAAATTATAATTTTAATTTTAATTGGGTTTGTTTTTTTTACATAAAATTTTAATTATAGTAGTTTATTTTCTATAGTTATGATTTTCATTTGTTTACTACTTGATTTGTCCTTATTTTTTTGTAAATTTGCAGACATTTTAACAAACAATTAAGATTTGTTAGTATTTAAAACCCAAATTTATGCAAGTTGAGGAAATTAAAGACAATGAATTGCTTAGACAATTTGAAACTAAAACCGACTGCGGACTTTTAACAATTGAATACGCCATTCAGGACCGAAAGATATTTTTAACAAAGCTTTGTGCAAATGAAAACGAGCACGAAGACAAAGTAAATCAATTTATTACTTCTGTTTTAGATATTGCTGAAGGACGCAAATTTAAAGTAGTTCCCACAAATACAAAAATCGTATCTTTTTTTAGAAAAAACAAAAAATTTCAACAATTGTTGCCACCAGGAATTAAAATTTAATTACAATTTTATAATAATTATTACAGCATCAAAGCCAATTTGATGCTGTTTTTAGTTGCAAAACATGTCCTAATTATTTTATACAAAAAAGATTATTTGTAGGAATTTAAATGTTATATTATCGTCAATATTTGTTAATTAGTATTGATAATTCTATGTTTATTCTTACATTTGGTTTTAATTTTTTGTATATAAATAAATAAATTCACACATTTTAGACGCTATTTTATGTCTGATTAAAAAGAAGCAAATTTCAAGAATGAATCCATATATTGATAGAGAAAAAAGTTGGTTGACATTTAATGCAAGAGTCTTACAAGAAGCTGCAGATGAAAATGTTCCCTTATTAGATAGATTAAGATTTTTAGGAATTTTTTCTAATAATTTAGATGAGTTTTTCCGTGTTCGTTATGCTGCAATTCGTAGAATGACGTTAGAAAAAATTGATACTAAACCAATGTTAGGTGATATTTCAGCTGAACAGTTATTGAAAGACATCACCGAGATTGTGATTGATCATCAATCAGAAAGTTTAAGAATATTAAATGATATTGAAAAAAAGCTTGAAAAGCAAGGAATTTACATAGTTAATGAAAAACAAATTAATAAAGACCAAGAAGCATTTATTAAAGATTTTTTCATTCAAAAAGTAAGTCCAGAATTAGTCACAATTATGTTAAATGATTTAGTGGAATTCCCATTAATAAAAGATACTTCAGGATATTTAGCGGTAAAACTGGTAATGAACAAAAACAAATCAGGATTAATTTCTCAACTTTTAAATGAAAAAGAAGTAAGATATGCAATTGTTGAAATTCCTAAAACAATAAACCGATTTGTGGTGTTACCTTCTAGTTCTGATAAACAATATATCATTTTATTAGATGATGTAATTAGATACAGTTTAGATCATATTTTTAATATATTCGATTATGAAAGTATTACTGCACATATGATTAAAATTACTCGAGATGCCCAATTAGAATTTGATTCCGATTTAAGCAAGAGTTTAATTGAAAAAATATCCTATAGTGTTAAAGAGCGTAGAGTAGGAGAACCTGTGCGTTTTGTGTATGACCAAGCCATAGATAAAGATACTTTAGAGTTTTTTCTGAATAGAATGAAAATTGATAGTTCAGATTCAATAATTCCTGGGGGAAGGTACCATAACCGAAGAGATTATATGGATTTCCCTAACCTTGGACGATTCGATTTGTTGTACAAACAAAATGCACCTTTACCTATTCAAGGGCTAAGTTTAAATGGAAGTATGTTGCAAAGCATTAAAGAAAAAGATTATTTGTTACATGCGCCCTATCAATCTTTTTCTTATGTAATTCGTTTTTTAAGAGAAGCCGCTTTAGATCCAAAAGTGCAATCTATAAAAATTACGTTGTACCGTTTGTCTAAAAACTCTCAAATTGTGAGTTCGCTTATCAATGCTGCCAAAAATGGAAAAAAAGTGACAGTTCAAATTGAATTACAAGCACGTTTTGACGAAGCAAGTAATATTTCTTACGCCGAGCTAATGCAAGAAGAAGGAATTAATTTAATTTTTGGAGTAAAAGGACTAAAAGTTCACAGCAAAATTTGTCTGGTAGAACGTTTAGAAGACGAAGAAATTAAGAGATACGGTTTCGTGTCTACAGGAAATTTCAGTGAAGCTTCAGCTAAAGTTTATACAGATGTAACTTTGTTTACCAGCGATTCAAGAATTTTAAAGGACATGTCTAAAGTTTTTGAATTTTTTGAAGTGAATTATAGAGTACACCGATACAAACATTTAATTGTGTCGCCTCATTATACCCGTTCTCGTTTTGTGAAATTAATCGATAGAGAAATTAAAAATGCTTCAGAAGGCAAACCCGCCTATATTAATTTAAAAATGAATAGTTTATCAGATTATAAAATGATTGATAAATTATACGACGCTAGTAACGCTGGTGTAAAAATAAAACTAATTATTAGAGGTATTTGCTGTTTGGTGCCTGGTTTAAAAAATTATAGCGAAAACATTGAAGCCATTAGTATTGTTGATAATTATTTAGAACATTCACGAGTTTTTATTTTTGGAAATAATAATGATCCTGAAGTGTTTATTTCTTCTGCTGATTTTATGACAAGAAATATTGACGCGCGAGTAGAAGCAACTTGTCCAATATATGATCAAGAAATTAAGCAAGATTTAATTGATACCTTTGAAATTGGTTGGAAAGCAAACGTAAAGGCACGCTATCATTCTGAAAAATTTGATAATATTTATCGCAAACGTGGAGAAGACAAAATGTTCAGAGCCCAACAAGAGATGTACAAACATTATCAGAATAAATTACACGTCATAATTTCAGATATAAATTAATGATTCAAATAAAAAAATATGCAGCAATAGACATTGGTTCCAATGCTATGCGATTGCTAATCATGAATATTATTGAGCAAAAAGGAAAAGAAGTACAGTTTAATAAAAGTGCTTTGATCCGAGTTCCTATTCGTTTAGGACAAGATGCTTTTACGGTAGGTGAAATCTCGGAAGAAAATATTGACAGAATGATTGATGCAATGCATGCATTTAAATTATTAATGAAAGTATATAAAGTTGAAAAATTTATGGCCTGCGCCACTTCTGCCATGCGAGAAGCTTATAACGGAAGAGAAGCTGCAGCCATTGTAAAAAAGAAAACAAACATAAAAATTGAAATTATTGATGGTAAAAATGAAGCAGCAATTATTGCTTCATCTGATTTAAATCATTTTATAAAAACAAATGAAAATTATATTTATGTTGATGTAGGTGGCGGTAGTACTGAGTTTTCTTTATTTTCAGATGGTGTTATGGTTGCTTCAAAATCATTCAAAAACGGAACTGTTCGTATGTTGAATAATATGGTTAATGATGTAGTTTGGCAGGAAATTGAAAAATGGATAAAAACCAATACTGAAGGCATGAATAATATTATAATGATTGGTTCGGGTGGAAATATCAATAAAGCATTTAAATTATCAGGAAAAATGCAAGACAAACCGTTGACATATAAGTATTTAAAATCACAATTTGATTACATAAATGCCTTAACTTATGAACAAAGAATTTCTGAATTAGGTTTAAATACTGACCGTGCCGATGTAATTATTCCAGCACTTACCATTTACCTAAGTGCTATGCGATGGAGTGGTGCCAAACATATTTATGTTCCGAAGATAGGTTTGTCTGATGGTATTGTAAAAGCCATGTATTTCGATAGAATATAAAGCATTATAGAAATAAATAAAAAAAGGCAATTTGTTTCCAAACTGCCTCTAATATTAAATACTGATTTTGATTATCTAGCAATGTCAAATCGATCTAAATTCATCACTTTATCCCAAGCTTTTACGAAATCAATTACGAATTTTTGACTGGCGTCAGAAGAAGCATAAACTTCAGCTAATGCTCTTAATTCTGAATTCGAACCGAAAATTAAATCTACTCGAGTTCCAGTCCATTTTAATTCGCCAGTTTTGCGATTTCTTCCTTCAAAAATGTCAGCATCATTAGCAGATGCTTTCCAAGTTGAATTTAAATCTAATAAATTCACGAAGAAATCATTGGATAATGTTTCTGGATTATTAGTAAAAACTCCATGATTAGAATGGTTGTAATTCGCATTTAATACACGTAATCCACCAACTAGAACTGTCATTTCAGAGGTTGTTAATGTCATCAATTGTGCTTTATCTACTAACATTTCTTCTGCAGAAACCGTGTATTGCGTTTTCATGTAATTTCTGAAACCATCTGCTTCTGGTTCTAAAACCGCGAAAGATTCAACATCTGTTTGTTCTTGAGTAGCATCATTTCTTCCTGGCTTAAAAGGTACTTTAATTTCATGATTTGCCTTTTTAGCTGCTTTTTGAATTCCAACAGCACCTGCTAAAACAATTAAATCTGCTAAAGAAACTCGTTTACCATCGAATTGAGCACTATTAAATCCATTTTTAATACTCTCTAAAGTAGCTATTACTTTTGATAATTGCGCAGGATTGTTTGCTTCCCAATTTTTTTGTGGTGCTAAGCTTATTCTTGCTCCGTTTGCCCCACCACGTTTATCTGAATTACGGAAAGTAGAAGCGGAAGCCCATGCTGTTGCAACCATTTCAGAAATAGATAGTCCAGATTCTGCAATTTTAGTTTTTAAAATTGCGATGTCGTTTTCATCAATTAATTTATGTGTTACAGCCGGAATTGGATCTTGCCAAATCAATTCTTCTTGCGGTACTTCTGGTCCTAGGTATAAAGATTTTGGACCCATATCTCTATGTGTTAATTTGAACCACGCTCTTGCAAAAGCATCAGCAAATTCCTCTGGATTTTCGTGAAAACGTTTTGAAATTTTAGCATATATAGGATCCATTTTCATAGCCATATCTGCAGTTGTCATCATTAATCTTTGAGATTTTGAAGCATCTCCAGCAGTTGGCGCCATTTTTGCGTTCGAAGCTGCTGTCGGTGTCCATTGTTGTGCACCAGCTGGACTTTTAGTTAATTCCCATTCGTAACCCAATAATACGTTGAAATAATCATTGTCCCATTGCGTAGGATTTGGTGTCCATGCGCCTTCAATTCCACTAGTAATGGTATCATTACCAACACCTGTACCAAATGAATTTTTCCACCCGCGACTTTGTTCTTCAATTGGAGCACCAGCAGGTTCTGGTCCAACAAATTCTCCAGGATCTGCCGCACCGTGCGCTTTCCCGAATGTATGTCCGCCCGCAGTTAAAGCAACCGTTTCTTCATCATTCATGGCCATTCTCGCAAACGTTTCACGAATATCTCTTGCCGAAGCAAGTGGATCAGGATTTCCATCTGGGCCTTCTGGGTTTACATAAATTAATCCCATTTGAACCGCTGCTAACGGATTTTCTAATTCACGTTCACCTTGATATCTTTTATTTCCTAACCAATCACTTTCAGAACCCCAGTAAATATCTTGTTCTGGTTCCCAAACATCAGCGCGACCTCCACCAAAACCAAACGTTTTGAATCCCATAGATTCTAACGCACAGTTTCCAGCTAAAACCATTAAATCAGCCCAAGAAATTTTATTTCCATATTTTTGTTTGATTGGCCATAATAATAAACGGGCCTTGTCTAAATTCCCATTGTCTGGCCAACTGTTAAGTGGTTCAAAACGTTGTTGTCCAGATCCGGCACCACCACGACCATCACCAATTCGATAGGTTCCTGCTGCATGCCAAGCCATTCGAATAAAAAATGGTCCATAATGTCCGTAATCTGCAGGCCACCAATCTTGAGAATTGGTCATTAAGTTAACGATATCTTGTTTTAATGCTTCGTAATCAACACTTTTAAATGCTTCTGCATAATTGAAATCTTCACCCATTGGATTGGATAATTCTGAATGTTGACGAAGAATATTTAATTTTAACTGATTTGGCCACCAATCACTATTTCTTGTACCATTACCAGCTGTTTGTTTTGTTACAGCTCCGGAAAAAGGACATTTCCCTCCTCCGTTTGAATTTGAATTGTTTTCCATAATAATTATGTTTTTGTTTTTTGTCTTACAAATTTATGCTTTAAATTCTGTTTTTTTATATAATTTGTAATTATATATATTTATTTAGTAATAGATTTTGATTATTATTTTTTCATATTAATAACTGAAAACAATTACAATTTTAATTCTATATTTGCTTTGCTAACCTAAATTATATTAAAAATGAAAATTTTTAGAAAGAAATCGATTACAACAATATTGAAACAAGGCGGAGATGGGGAGCATTCTGGTTTAAATAAAGTATTGTCAGTAAAAGATTTAACTTTTTTTGGAATTGCTGCTATTATTGGAGGCGGTACGTTTAGTGCTATTGGAAATGCTTGTTTTTCAGGCGGACCTGCAGTAGTACTTTTATATATTATGTGTGCCATAGCTTGTGGTTTTACAGCTATGTGTTATGCCGAATTTGCTTCTCGTGTACCTGTTTCCGGTAGTGCTTACACCTATGCCTACGTTTCTTTTGGAGAACTTTTTGCTTGGATAATTGGTTGGGCATTAATTATGGAGTATTCTATTGGTAATATTTACATTGCTTTTTCTTGGAGTGGTTATTTTACTAATTTATTAGAAACTTTCGGCATTCATTTACCAGAATGGCTAACTATAAACTACAAATCCGCACACGCTGCCTTTTTAGCAAATAAAGGCGATGAAGGGCTTGCAGCTTGGCAAAACGCACCCATGCTAGGAAATTTAAAAGTCATTTTCGATTTGCCAGCGGTTGTGATTAATATACTAATTACTTATTTAGTTTATAGAGGTACAAAAGAATCTAAAAACTTTAGTAACATAATGGTTTATATAAAATTAGCGATTATACTTTTGGTAATTATAGTTGGTGCTTTTTACGTAGATATTGATAATTGGACACCTTTTATGCCTAACGGATTTAGTGGTGTTATGGGCGGAGTTTCTGCTGTTTTCTTTGCTTATATCGGGTTTGATGCGGTTTCCACTTTAGCAGAAGAAAGCAAAAACCCACAACGCGATTTACCAAAAGGAATGATTTATTCGTTGGTAATTTGCACCATAGTTTTTATAGTTTTAGCGCTTGTTATCACAGGAATGGTTTCTTATGAACTGTTAGGTGTAAGTGATCCTTTAGCCGAAATTTTTGCCTTAAAAGGTGTAAAATGGATGCTTTTTATAGTTTCTATTGCTGCAGTTGTTGCCATGACAAGTGTGTTATTGGTGTTTCAAATGGGACAACCAAGAATTTGGATGACGATGAGTCGTGATGGTTTAATGCCAAAGCGTTTTTCTGATATCCATCCAAAATACAAAACACCAAGTTATGCCACTATTGTAACTGGTTTAGTGGTGGGAATTCCAATCTTTTTTACGGATGAAAATTTTGTATTAGATTTTACAAGTATTGGAACTTTATTTGCTTTCGTATTAGTTTGTGGTGGCGTTTTAATGCTTTCTCCACAAAGCGAAGCCGAAATTGCAGAACGCGAAACGAAAGGAAAATTCAGAATTCCGTATGTGAATTCTAAGTTTATTTTTCCAGTAATTGTTGTTATTGCGACTATTTTAATTCTTAATTATGTACCACATTTTTTTACCAATCTTTTTGATTTTTCAATCGATAAATTAGCTACAAATATTCCCATGTTGGTTTTCATTATTTTTTGTATGGTAATGACAATTTTATCTTTCATTAAAAACTTATCATTAATTCCGTTATTAGGTTTAATTTCTTGTAGTTATTTATTAACCGGAATGGCCCTTTCTAACTGGATGTGGTTTGGCGTGTGGTTGGTTATTGGTTTGGTAATTTATTTTACATTCAGTTATAAAAATAGTAAACTAAATGATTCAATTTAATTTTAATTCCAAATTATGTTAACAAATTCAACTTTTGAATTTTTAGATTTACTAAGCAAAAACAATAACCGCGATTGGTTTACCGAAAATAAAAAACGCTTTGAAATCGAAAATAATTTGGCAAAAGCTTTTTTTACAGAAGTCTTTACCGATTTAGAAAAAATAGATAGTTTAGAAAAAATGCAAGTTTTTAGAATTTATAGAGATGTGCGTTTTTCTAAAAACAAATTGCCTTATAAAAATCATTTTTCTGTTGGATTTTCCAGAACTAAACCAATGCTTCGTGGCGGAATGTATTTACATATTGAAAATGATGCAAGCTTTGTTGGTGGCGGATTTTGGGAACCCAATAACGAAGACTTATTGCGATTTAGAAAGGAATTAGAATTGGATGCCTCTGATTTAAGAAAAATTATCGCAGATGCAACATTTAAAAAAATTTTTGGAACTTTGGAAGGTGAAGAATTAAAAACCGCTCCAAAAAATTTCGATAAAACACATCCAGATATTGATTTAATTAGAAAAAAGCAGTTTTTATTAACCAGAAAATTTACAAACAAAGACGTATTATCGCCAAATTTTAAGGAAGAAGTACTCGCTACTTTTGCAGCAATGCGACCTTTTTTCAATTATATGAGCGATGTCTTGACTACGGATTTAAACGGCGAAAGTCTTTATTAGATGATCTTTAGGTAAATTAAACCAAAAACTGCCACATTAACTTGGTTGAACATATTCTAAACTTTCTAAATTTGTTTTAGAGATAAACACGCCGTAGTTCACAGAAACTTTATTTTTTTCAATTTTCTCAATGGTTCCGATAGCTTTTCCATCTTTCATTCGAACTCTATCACCAACTTTTAAAACTACAACAGGTATCTCAGGAATCAATTTGGCTTTGATTTTATTTTCCTTTTTTTCGGTACGAATTTCTTCTACTTTTACGTTTACTTCAGCAATTACTTGTTTTTCAACAACTTCTTTGACTTTTTTTTCTTTAGCAGATATTTTTTTACGTTTCGAATTTTCAATTTCAACAACTTTTAATAATTCTCCAATTAAGGTTTTTTTGTCTTTATTATTAAAGTATTTTTCGGCAATATCATCAATTTTTTGTCCCATATAAATCAAACGCTGATTGGCGTCGTACAATTCCTGATACCGTTCTAGTTTATCCTGAATTTTACTATTTATGGATTCCATTTTCTTACTTTCTTCACGCGCTTTGGTTTCTTCTTCTTTTAAGGAAACAGACGTTTTTTCCATTTTCGAGCGCTCTTTTTGTAAAGTAGCAATGGTTTTATCAAATCGTACTTTTGTATTTTCTATTTTCTTTTTCGCACGATTAATTAAACCGTATGGAATTCCATTTTTCTGTGCGACTTCAAACGTAAACGAACTTCCTGGCTGACCCAAATGTAATTTATACATTGGTTCTAGTGACTTTTCATCAAATAACATATTGGCATTACTTGCAAAAGGTAATTCGTTGGCTAATATTTTTAAGTTGGTATAATGTGTGGTGATAATTCCGTAGGCTTCTCGGTTGTAAAATTCTTCTAAGAAAATTTCTGCCAAAGCACCACCCAATTCAGGATCAGAACCTGTACCAAATTCGTCAATTAAAAATAAAGTTTTGTCGTTACATTTTTTTAAGAAATAATTCATATTCTTCAAACGATAACTATAGGTACTCAAATGATTTTCAATGGATTGGTTGTCGCCAATATCTGTTAAAATTCTATCAAATAAAAACGTTTCACTACGTTCGTGAACTGGAATTAGCATCCCGCATTGCAACATCAATTGCAATAAACCAATAGTTTTTAAAGAAATGGTTTTTCCACCTGCATTAGGACCTGAAATTACAATAATACGATTATTGCTTTCTAGTTCTATGGTTTGTGGAAAAGTGGGTTTATTTTCTAGTTTGTTGTTTAACAGCAAAATAGGATGGAAGGCTTCTCTAAAAAACAAACGCTTTTCGTCATTAATTTTTGGAAGTATACCGTTAATTCTATTGGCATATTTTGCTTTTGCAGCAATTAAATCCATGTCTGATAGAAAATCCTGATATTGGGAAATTAAGTGGGCGTATGGTCTAATTATTGCAGAAAGCATACGTAAAATTCGCATAATTTCTTCCCGTTCTTCAAACTCTAATACATTTAATTCTCGAGAATATTTTAATGTAGTTTCAGGTTCAATGTAAGCAATACTCCCTGTTTTAGAATTTCCTAAAATAGACCCTTTGACTTTCTTTCGATACATCGCTTGAACTGCCAATACCCTACGATTATCAACAACTGTTTCCTTAATGTCATCTAAATAACCAAGTGAATTAAATTGAGACAGTGCCATTCCAAAACTTTGGTTTATTTTTCCTCGAACCACATTAATACTTCTTCGGATGTTGACTAAATCAGGTGAAGCGTCATCTTTAATTTCTCCAAACTTGTTTACAATTTCTTCAATAGATTTTGTAACATAAGGCGTAAATTCTATTTGTAAAGATTTTTTATATAATTCTGGATAATATTCTGAGAATTTCTTTAAAAATTTCAAGTATTCATTGGTAGATTTACTTAAATCTAATATTTTTTTTATAGCTATAAGCTCTAGAAAACTATCTTCTATTGCCAATAATTTCAAATCAGCAGTTACAGTTTCAAAGCCATGATTTGGTAAGGCGTTATTATTGCTAAAAGAAGCTACATATTCATTAGTGTAAGCCAATTGAGAAAATAATATTTCTTTATTTTGAAACGGCTGAATTTGAAGTGCTTTTTCCATTCCAATTTCTGTATTACATCGTTCAGAAATGGTTTGTAAAATAGTATGAAACTCTAAATCTTTTAGTGTTTTTTCGGTAATTGAAATCATTTTTAAATTCTAGATAAGTGCAAAGTTACAAAAGATAAAGTTTTATATTTGTAAAAAGAATAAATATGCTCTATGATAATATTGATTTTTCCTGGGAATCATTTTTTGGTGGCGAAATTCAAAAAGAATATTTTTTAAAACTTATGCAAGAAGTTGAATATGAATATAATTCTTCAGTTTGTTTTCCTCCTAAAAATTTGATTTTTAATGCCTTTGAAAAATGTAAGTTGAATGATTTAAAAGTTGTGATTATCGGCCAAGATCCATATCATGGAAAAGGTGAAGCAAATGGTTTGTGTTTTTCAGTAAATGAAGGCGTGAAAATTCCGCCTTCATTAAAAAATATTTTTGCAGAAATTAATGCCGATTTCGATGCGGTATTTTTACCAACAAATGGCAATTTAGAACGTTGGGCAAAACAAGGAATGCTACTTTTAAACGCTAGTTTGACTGTTAGAAAAGACGAAGCAAATAGTCACAAACATTTAAAATGGAATGTTTTTACGGATAGTTTAATAAACTATTTATCAGATAATTGTGAAAATATTGTTTTTTTACTTTGGGGAAGTTTTGCCCAAAAAAAAGGAATTAAAATAAATAGAGAAAAGCATTTGGTTTTGGAATGTGGCCATCCGTCACCGTTAAGTGCCAACAGGGGATTTTGGTTTGGAAATAAGCATTTTAGCCAAACTAACACTTATTTAAAATCTAACGGGAAAACCCCAATTGAATGGATTTTTTAGTTTACTGTAAATAAATAACTATCTCCTGGTACGTTTTCAATAGTTGTGTTAAAAGAAACCGAAATATTATTTCCTCCGCTATAATTGTAATAATAATTGTTTCCATAAAACGGATCAATACTTGATGATATTGTTAATCTGTATTGACCACTTTCTTGCAAAATTAAACCTTTGTAAAATTCGTAAAATGTATTGGATTGGTTTAATTCACAAATACCATTGTTAAAATTGTAATTGCCTAATCCGCCAGTTTCAAAATCAGTATTGTTAAGATTTATCGTTGTCCAATTGCCATTGAATACTTTTTTCTCTAAAGAAAAATAAAATCCGTATTGTCTTGTATTTGTTGTTTTGAAAATATCTAATTTATTAGAATAACCGGGTTCATCTTGTAGTTTATTGAATCTTGATTCAATAAATATTTTGTCTCCAACATTATAGCTGTTCTGTGTGTAAACTTTGATATAGTTATTTACGTTTAATTGAATGGTTTTTTGGTAATAAGAATCTTGATCTCCTGAAGAACATGAAGAAAATATAATTGCTGTAAGTATAAATAGCGTTTTTTTCATTTTTTAATAAATTAAAATCGGTAACTAATTAGGGTATTTGCTCTAGGTAAAACACTAATACTATTTTCATTAAATAAATTTCTCGAGAAGCCTAAATTAAAATCAACTCCAATTGTTTTTTTTATGTAAAATTTATATCCCGAACCAAAACCTAATCCTAAATCAGTATATTTTTTTAAGTTTTCTACATAATACCCATTTCCAAATTCATCATTTAAACGATCAACTGTTTTGTTTTCTCCACCGTTTAAATTTAAATAACTTTCAATGTAAAAAAAGCTATTTTGTTTTTTTGAAAGAGAATATCTAACAAACGGACTTATTTGATAAATTAGGGATTTATTATCAATTACAAGATAATCAAATGAATTTTCATTTAAATTAAAGTGTGATAATAAACCAAAAGAAAAATCCTTATTTACAAACCTTTCAAAACCAATATATATATTTGATGAGCTCAATAATGAAAATGGTGCTGCTTTAATTTCAAATTTTTTGTTCTGAATAATACTATCATTTTCTTTATTTTGTCCAAAAAATTGCAAAGAAAACAGAAAAATGAAAAGTTTTATGTACTTCATGTATAAATCTTTAAAAATTATAAATCAAAATTAATCGATAAGTCTAGAAGAAAAAAGTTTTCTAAAAAAAATTAACAAAAAATTAATTTGCTTTTAAGGGTTTTTAAAAAGCTGATTAAAATCTATTTTTTCGGAAATAATATTTAAATCTAAAAGCTTGTTTTGGACGATTTTGTAAGTTATTTCATCTAAATTTTTCTGACTCCATTGGGTTTGCTGTAACCATTGTTGGATATCTTCTAATTTTTGATGGTATCTTGTAGCAAGCGTTCTGTCTATACTTGGAATGTATTTGAATTCTTCTGTTGTAGCGTTTATTATATCTAAAATTAGTGCAACAACGGATTTATTTTCTATTAAAAATTCATTTCTAACAGCAATTACAAAACAAGGCCATGGCGAAGGACATTCGCCCACACGTTTAAAAGTTCCATTGTCCACCAAAGGTTTTGTGGTATATTTTTCCCACATAAAATAATCTGATTTTCCTTCAGAAAGACTTGCGATTGCCCCGTCTAAATTATTTACGATTTCAAATGAAATATTGCTAGTATTCCAGTTGTTTTTTTCGGCATTCACAAAACTCATTAAATGAGAACCTGAACCTATCCTGCTTATTGCAGAAATTTTATTTTCTAAATCAGCAACCGAATTATATTCTGATTTTCCATCAACGTGAATTCCCCAAATTAAGGGTGATTTTACGAAAATTTGTACAATACTACTGTGTTGATTTTCTGTAAGATCTTTAATAATTCCTTCTGTTAAAATGACGGCAATATCAGTTTCATTATCACGAAGCATTTGACACATTTTTCCTGTTCCTTCAGGAATATCAGTCCATTGTAAATCGATTCCAGCTTCATTAAATTCGCCATTTTCTATGCACATGTGCCATGGTAAATTAAAATGTTCAGGAACGCCAACTATTTTTACTTCTTTCATTTTTTAGGGATAAAGTTTTGGGTAAAGGGTTTAAGGGTTTTATGCGAATTCGTAATTTTAAAAATTTCTTAAATCTGTTTTATTATAACAATTTATCCAATGTATAAGCAATCAACTCATTAACTGTTTTTTCTGGGTTCGAACTAAATTCGCCCAAGGCTCTGTTTGCAATAATTGCATTTAACGACAAACAATTATGACCTAATAATTTACTTAAACCATATATCGCAGACGTTTCCATTTCTAAATTCGTCATGCGTATTCCGTTAAAATTGAAATTATCCATTTTATTATTTAACTCAGCATCCTGAATATTTAAACGAACAACCCGACCTTGAGGTCCGTAAAATCCACCCGCGGTGCCAGTAAATCCTTTATAAAATTTTTCTGAATAGATTTTATTTTCTAAAAATTCATTACAAGAAACCACTGTTGGTCTACCTTTTCTTATATCCCAATTGGTTTGAGTAATAAAAGCATCTTCTAATTCTGAATCAGAAAATTCTTCGATTAGATAGGAGCGAAGCATATTGTCTAATCCAATTGCGTATTTACTCATTACCCAACTATCAACTGGAATATCTGCTTGTAAAGAGCCAGAAGTTCCAATTCGAACAATATTTAAAGAAGTATGGGTGTTTTTTATTTCTCGAGTATTTAAATTGACGTTTACCAAAGCATCTAATTCGTTCATGACAATATCGATATTATCAGAACCAATTCCGGTAGATTGAACAGTTAAACGTTTTCCTTTATAGGTTCCTGTTGTTGTTTTGAATTCTCTTTTTTGTGTGGAAAATTCAATACTTTCAAAATGTTGTGTAATTTTTGAAACACGATCCGGATCGCCCACAAAAATAATATCATGCGCAATATGTTCAGGTTTTAAATTTAAGTGATAAACACTTCCGTCTGGATTTAATATTAATTCTGATGATTTTATCATTAATGTTTTTTTTAGCTGAACACTATTAACGGTTCACTGAATAATGTATTATCCTCCGACACGTTTGGTTTTAAAACCTTTATCTTGAAGCATTTTCATTATTTTGTCTCTGTAATCGCCTTGAAGGATAATCGCGCCGTCTTTAAAACTTCCGCCAACACTTAATTTTGTTTTAATTTCTTTAGCAAGTATTTTAAAATCTTCGTCTGTTCCTTCGTAGCCTTCAATAATGGTAGTGGCTTTTCCTTTTCGTTTTTCATATTTGCAAATCATTGGTTCTTTCTGAACGTATAATTCATGTGTGCTTTCCTCTTTTTCTTCTGGTTCATTTGAAGGAATATGGTCTGGAAATAAGTTTTTTAGTTGGTCTTGTAAATTCATTTTTTTTGCACGCAGATTAAACTGATTCTCAATAGTGAAATGCTAATTAAAACTGATTTTTTCTATTTTTTTATTAATCCTAATTCTACCAATCTTTCATGTAAAAAATCTCCAGCAGTTATATCTTCAAATAATTTTGGATTTTGTTCATCAATACATGCTGCTAAACAATTTAATTTCATTTCACTTACAGGATGCATAAAAAACGGAATAGAAAAACGTGAAGTTCCCCATAATTCCCTTGGTGGATTTACTACTTGATGTATAGTAGATTTCAATCTGTTATTGGTATGACGTGCCAACATGTCGCCTACGTTTATCATTAATTCATCAGGTTGTGCCATAGCATCAATCCATTGCCCGTCATGATTTTGTACTTGAAGTCCCTTTCCTTGAGCGCCCATTAACAAAGTAATTAAATTGATGTCTCCATGAGCTGCCGCACGAACGGCGCCATCTCTAGGTTCATCTGTAATTGGAGGATAATGTATAGGTCTTAATATGCTATTACCTTCAGAAATATAAGCGTCAAAATAAAATTCGTCTAAACCTATAAATAACGCTAAAGCGCGAAGCACGTAAATGCCTGTTTTTTCCAACATTTGATAAGCTTCTTTACCTGTGCTATTAAAACTAGGTAATTCAGAAACCGTCACATTTTCAGGATATTCTCCTGAATATTTTGAATCAGCACTAACATATTGTCCAAAATGCCAAAACTCTTTTAAATCTCCAGCTGAACGACCTTTCGCGTGTTCTTTTCCAAAAGACACATAACCTCTTTGACCACCAATTCCTGGAATTTCGTATTTTTCTTTGGTTTCAATAGGTAAACTGAAAAAATTTTTGACTTCGCTGTATAAATTTTCAACTAATTTGTCATCCAAAAAATGACCTTTTAATGCTACGAAACCAATTTCTTCGTAGGCTTTTCCGATTTCATTTACAAATTTTTGTTTACGTGTCGGGTCTTCCGACAGGAAATCACGTAAGTCTACACTAGGAATTTTTTGCATGATAAAAAATTATTTGTTATCCGATTGAGTTATTTATAAGGATTCTTACTCTTACAAATATAAAGAAAAATTAGTTAGAAAATACATAATTTAGAATATTTGCGCCCATTTTTAGGGCTTTTTCTCTAACGTTTATTGGGTCGTTATGTACTTCTTGGTTTTCCCAACCATCACCTAAATCGCATTCAAAAGTGTATAAAAGCGCTAATCTATTTTCAATAAAAATACCGTAAGCTTGAGGATGTTTGTTATCGTGCTCGTGAATTTTTGGCAACCCGTTTGGGAAAGAATAAGGCGTTTGAAAAATAGGATGAACTTTTGGAATTTCAATCAAAGCAGTATTTGGAAAAAGTTTTTTGATTTCTTTTCTAATGTATTCATCCATGCCATAATTATCATCAATGTGTAAAAAACCGCCTGAATTTAAATAGTTTTGAAGATTTTTAACATCATTATTGCTAAATACAACATTTCCGTGACCGGTCATGTGAACAAATGGATATAAAAATAACTCAGCACTACCCACATCAACAGAATTGACTTTAGGGTTTAATTTTGTATTGATATTTTGATTACAAAACTTAACCAAATTAGGCAAAGAAGTAGGATTGGCATACCAATCGCCACCGCCAGAATACTTTAAAACAGCAATATCTTGAGAAAAGCACAAATTCCAAAATAGTAAAATTCCAAAAGTTATAAATTTATTCATTTTTAAGTACAGTTGTATGACAAGCAACTAAAGCTGCTGTTTCAGTTCTTAACCGAGTATTTCCCAAAGTTACAGGAATAAAGTTATTGTCTAATGCTAATTTGATTTCTTTAGTTGAAAAATCGCCTTCGGGACCAATTAAAATGGTTACAGCTTTGTCTTTTTCAATTTCTTTAGCGAATGATTTTTTATCCGTTTCTTCACAATGCGCTATAAATTTTTGACCTGAATGATTTTTTTTAAGAAATTTTGAAAACGTAATTGCTTCGTTTATTTTTGGTAAATAATATTGATTAGATTGTTTTGTAGCAGCTTGAATAATTTTCTCAGCCCTATCTATTTTAAATATTTTTCGTTCAGAATGTTCGCAAATAATCGGAGTAATTTCGTGAATGCCAATTTCAGTAGCTTTTTCTATAAACCATTCCATTCTATCTAGCATTTTGGTAGGAGCAACAGCAATATGTGTGTAAAAATTGGTAGGTTTAAAAAAGTGTTCTTCGTTAATTTTTACTTCACATTTTTTTTCTAATCCTAAAATAATTTCAGATTTAAATAAATAACCTAAACCATTAGTAATATGTATTTTATGACCTTCTTGTTTGCGTAAAACTTTAATAATGTGTTTGCTTTCTTCTTTATCAAAAGTAAACGTTTTATCACCAGATTTTATTTCGGAATTATAGAATAGTTGCATAGTTTTTTAAAATTCAATTCTTGCTTTAGAAAACACATCAGTTGAACTGAAATTTTCTTCTAAAAAATTATAATAACCCACAATTCCAATCATTGCAGCGTTGTCTGTTGTGTATTCAAATTTTGGAATAAACGTTTGCCATCCGTATTTTTCTTCCGCTTCTTTTAGTGTTTTTCTTATTCCAGAATTAGCAGATACACCACCGCCAATAGTGATTCTTGTTATTCCTGTTTCGGTCACTGCTAATTTAACTTTATCCATTAAAATTTCAATAATCGTGTATTGTATAGAAGCGCAAATGTCGTTTAAATTTTCAGCAATAAAATTTTCATTTTCAGCCGTTTTTTTCTGGATGAAATATAAAATTTGTGTTTTTAATCCGCTAAAACTGAAATCCAAACCAGCTACTTTAGGTTTGGTAAAAGCAAATGCTTTAGGATTGCCTAATTGGGCATATTTGTCAACCAAAGGTCCGCCAGGATAGGGAAGGCCTAATATTTTTGCACTTTTGTCAAAGGCTTCACCCACGGCATCATCTGTAGTTTCACCAATAATTTCCATTTCAAAAAAACTTTCAACTTTTACTATTTGTGTATGCCCGCCGGAAATGGTTAAAGCTATAAACGGAAAGCTTGGTTTTTCGTAACCTTCTTCATCTATAAAGTGGGCTAAAATATGGGCTTTCATGTGGTTTATAGCTACTAACGGAATGCCTAAACCTAAACTTAAAGATTTAGCGAAACTACCGCCAACTAAAAGTGAACCCATTAAACCTGGACCTTGCGTAAATGCAATGCAATTTAAGTCTTCTTTAGTAATTCCAGCTTTTTGAATGGCCATTTCCACTACTGGAACAATATTTTGCTGGTGTGCTCGTGAAGCCAGTTCGGGAACTACACCACCATATTCTTCATGAACTTTTTGTCCTGCTACAATGTTAGACAATACTTTGTCATTGCACAAAACAGCCGCCGAGGTGTCATCGCAAGAGCTTTCAATGGCTAATGTGTAAATATTTTTAGGATTTGAGCTAATGGGCATGAATTTTGGTATAAAAGTATTGTAAATGTCTTACAAAATTGCTTATTTTTGTTGCTATAAGCAAATAAAAATAGATTTGTTTTGCAAAATTAAATAAATAAAATATTAAATCAGTTAAAAAAATAGTGGTTCGTTCCTTAATTGGAATGTTATTTTTTGTGCTTCTAATAGCCTTACTATTGGCCTTGCCTGTTGTGCAAACTAGGTTAGGGAAATACGCTACTGACCAACTGAAAAAAGATTTTGGTGTATCAATTACCATTGATAAAGTTGCTATTAATCCGTTTGGAGGCGTTAAATTAAAAGGCATTTTGGCTAAGGATCACCATAATGACACGTTGTTTTATTTTAACCGAATTCATACCTCAATTTTAAGTTATAAAAAATTGTACGAAAAGGGACATCCTTATCTTGGAGATTTACAAGCGGATGGTATGAATCTAAAAATCATTCAATACAAAGGTGAAAAAGAAACTAATTTAGATAAATTTGTAGCTGCTTTTGATGAAAATCCTCCAAAACCTACCACAGGAAAATTCAGATTAAAAATCAACTCAATTTCGTTACAAAACGGTCGTTTTAGATATCTTGACAAAAATTTAAAAACCCCTAAACTTTTAGATTTTACTAATCTTAACGGGCAATTAGACGACTTTTATGTAAAGGGCGAAAATGTGTTTGCCTATGTTTACAAAATGTCATTTAAAGACCATAGAGGTTTGGTAATGAAAAATTTAACTTCAGATTTTACTTACACTCAAAAGAATATTTTATTAAATGAATTAATCCTAGAAACAGAAAATTCTTCATTTAAAGGAAAAACAGAATTACGATACAATTTTAAAGATTTCAAAGATTTTAATAATAAAGTGGTTTTTGATTTGGATATTAAAGAAGGAAAAATTTCTAGCAATGACTTAAATTTCTTCTATCCAGAATTTGGAAAAAATCAAAAATTTTATATCGATTCTTATATTTTAGGAACTTTAAATGAATTAAAATTTAATAATTTAAAGTTCAACGATTTAAATGATAACGAGGTTGTTGGAAATCTTCAGTTGAAAAACCTTTTTGGTAAAGACGACCAGAAATTTTACATGAAAGGAAGTTTCGACAGATTATCGGCTAGTCAGGCTAGTATAAGTAAAATTTTGCCTAATCTTTTAGGAAAAAACTTACCAAAACAATTACAAAAACTTGGCCGTGTTGCCATAAAAGGAAAAGTGGAACTTACCGAAAAATGGATTATTGCTGATGTAGACTTACTTTCAAAATTAGGTCGTGCCATTGGCGATTTTAAAATGGATAACATAGACACCATTGACCAAGCCACTTACGTTGGAAAATTTCAGTTAGACAATTTTAATTTAGGTGCTTTTTTAGATGAAAAAGATTTAGGTAATACTTCTGTGGTTTTGGATATTAACGGCACTGGGTTTTCTAAAAAATATTTAAATACAAAACTAAAAGGAAATATTGGACAATTTAGATACAACGGGTATACTTATAAAAATATTGAGGTTGACGGAACTATGAAAATGCCCTATTTTAAAGGATATTTAAATAGTAAAGATCCAAATTTATTGTTGACTTTTGATGGTTTAGTAGATTTAAGCAAATCCAAAAAAATATATGATTTTGATATTGATATTGAATATGCTAATCTTAAAAAAATAAATCTATACACTAGAGATGCTACTTCTATTTTGTCAGGTTTTGTGAAGGTGCAGGCCCAGGGAAATTCTTTAGACGATTTAGCGGGTACTGTAAATTTAGATAGTATTTCCTATACTAATCCAATTAATAATTATTTTTTTGATACTGCTTCTGTTACTTCATCTTTTGATAATCAGAATATTAGAACAGTTTCTTTTCATTCAGCTGATATCATTGAAGGAAAAGTAGTTGGCAAGTACCAAACGAAGCAAATTAAAAAAATTGTTGAAAATGCTGTGGGTAGTTTATACGCCAATTATTCGCCACATAAATTATCTAAAAATCAATTTTTAGATTTTGATTTTACAGTTTATAATACCGTTTTAGAAGTGTTTTATCCTGAAGTTTCTATTGGAGAAAACACCCGATTAAAAGGAAAAATAAATGCTGATGATGGCTTGTTTCAATTCGACTTCAATTCGCCATTTGTTAATGCATTTGAGAATAAATTTAACGGTATAAAAATTGATATTGACAATAAAAATCCGTTATATAATGCTTATATTGAGTTAGATAGTTTAAACACAAATAATTATAAAATTTCAGAATTTAGTTTGATAAATTTAACGTTAAACGACACTTTATTTGCTAGAACCGAATTTAAAGGTGGTGCAAAAGGCGAAGATAAATTTGATTTAAACTTATACCACACCATTGACGAAAATAAACAATCAGTAATTGGATTTAAAAAATCAGATATTACCTTCAAAAATTACCAATGGTATATTAACGAGCAAGAAACTAAGGGAAATACTGTAGTTTTCGATAAAGGTTTTAATAATTTCAATTTCAATCAATTAACCTTGTCTCACAATGATCAATATATTGATTTTAACGGGGAAATGAATGGTGACAATTACAAAGATTTTAATTTTACTTTTAACGATATTGACATTTCTAAAGTTACACCCGATATTGAGAATTTAAGTTTTGGTGGAAAGTTAAATGGAAACTTAAAATACAAACAGGACAATTTAGTATATGAACCTTCTACAAACCTTACTATTGATAGTTTAGAAATAAATGATACTAAATTAGGAGATTTAAAACTAAAAGTTTTTGGCGATGAAAGCTTTAAAAGTTTTAATGTAGATGCTTCGATTTCAAATCAAAATGAAGAAACTTTTTTAACTACTGGTACAATAGATTTAGTAAATAATCAAACTATTTTAAATTTAGAATCAAGCTTTGATAACTTTAATATCAAACCTTTAGGCGGATTTTTAACTGGTATTTTAGACAATGTAAGAGGTTTGGCAAAAGGTAATATTAATATTGTTGGCTCTTATAATAATCCTGAAGTCGATGGCGTTTTATATTTAAATAATGCTGGTTTACGAGTTCCTTATTTAAATGTAGATTTCGATTTCGATAAAGATTCAAAAATTGACTTAACTCAAGAAAAATTTATTTTTAGAGATATTGATATTATTGATGTAAATGAAAAAACCAAAGGAATATTAAGTGGCACAATTTCTCATGAAAAATTTGCAAATTGGGAAATGGATTTAAAAATAGCATCTGATAAACTATTGGTATTAGACACCAAAGATTCGGATGATGCTTATTATTATGGAAAAGCATATTTTGATGGTTTTGCAACAATTGAAGGTCCTGTAGAAGCCTTAGTAATTAATGCAGAAGGAAAAACGGCAAAAGGCACTTCAATTAAAATTCCTGTTAACAGTTCGGAAAGTGTAAGTGAGAATGGTATAGTACATTTTACTACAAGAGAAGAAAAATTCGGCACAAAAAATTCGGTAAAAAAACCAACTAATACCTACAGAGGTGTCGATTTGAATTTTAATTTTGCCATTACTCCAAATGCAGAAATTGAGGTAATTTTAAATAGAGAATCTGGGCATTCTATGAAAGGAACGGGTAATGGATCGATGTTTATGAATATCAATACCCTAGGTAAATTTCAAATGACGGGCGACTTCATTGTTAATAATGGAGAATATTTATTTAAATACGGTAGTTTGATAAATAAAAAATTTATAGTTAAAAATGGCGGAACAATTAACTGGGAAGGCGATCCATTAGGTGCTAGATTAAATTTAGAAGCTGTATACGCTACTCAGGCAAATCCAAATGTATTACTGGAGAATAATGCTTTTAATAAAAAAATTCCTACCGAAGTCAGCATCTTAATTACTGGCGAACTCAACGCGCCTCAATCCGATTTTAATATCAACTTTCCAAATGTAAGTTCAGTATTAAAAAGTGATTTGGATTACAAATTACAAGATAAAGATTTCAGACAACAACAAGCTTTTGCTTTACTATCGACAGGAGGGTTTTTTGCATTAAATGAGACCAATTATTTTGGTTCATTATTTGAAAAGGCAAGTAGTATTTTTGGCGATGTTTTGTCTGATGGTGAAAATAAATTGCAATTAGGTGTAAATTACCAAATAGGAAACAGACAGCAAGAAATTTCTGATAGAGCGCAAGTTACTTTAACCACACAAATTAATGATAGAATTAGTATCAACGGAAATGTAGGAGTTCCAGTAGGAGGTTTAACTCAATCGTATATTGTTGGAAATGTAGAAGTTGAAATGCGTTTAAACACAGATGGTACATTAACCGCACACGTATTTAATAGAGAAAACGATTTAAATTCTAATACAATCGGACAAAATATTGGCTACACGCAAGGTATAGGATTATCATATCGGGTAGATTTTGATGATTTTAAAGAGTTGTTACAAAAATTATTTAAATCTCAAAACCAAAAAGATAGTTCAAATAAACCTGTAAAAGAATCCGACGATTCGGAGACCGACCCTGAGTTTATTAACTTTATTGAAGAAACAAAAAAACGACAAATAAAAGAAGAAAAAAAGGAAAATCCTAAGAACCGAGTTCCTGATATTAATGATGTAAATTAACTCATGAATTTCTGTTAAATTTTGTAAATTTATTAACGAAAACGTTTGAAAATAACAAAATGATAAAAAATAAGTGGTTTTTTAGGATTATAAGTAATTTCCTTTATTAATTTTACAAACAATATAACAATTAGTATGTCAACAGCGATTAAGAAAATTGGAGTATTAACTTCAGGCGGAGATTCGCCAGGTATGAATGCAGCTATCAGAGCCGTTGTGCGTGCTTGCGCTTATTATAATATTGAGTGTGTTGGAATTTATCGTGGCTATCAAGGAATGATTGAAGGCGATTTTAAACCAATGGGACCACGTGACGTGAAAAACATCATTAACAAAGGTGGCACTATTTTAAAAACAGCGCGTTCAAAAGACTTTATGACTGTTGAAGGAAGAAGAACTGCTTATAATAATTTAAAAGCCAATGGTGTAGATTCATTAGTAGTTATTGGCGGTGACGGAACGTTTACTGGTGCAGAAAAATTTAATGAAGAATTTGGTTTTTCTGTAATTGGAATTCCTGGTACTATTGATAATGATATTTTCGGAACCAGTCATACTTTAGGTTATGACACCGCATTGAATACAGTTGTGGATTGTATTGATAAAATTAGAGATACAGCCAATTCTCATAATCGTTTGTTTTTTGTAGAAGTAATGGGCAGAGATGCTGGTCATATTGCTTTAAACGCAGGAATTGGTGCAGGAGCAGAGGAAATTTTAATTCCAGAAGAAGCTTTCGGTTTAGATCGTTTGGTGGATTCTTTGAAAAAAAGTAAAGAATCAGGAAAAACATCAAGTATCGTAGTCGTTTCTGAAGGGGATAAAATAGGTAAAAACGTTTTTGAACTTAAAGATTTCGTAGAAGAAAACATGCCTGAATATGACGTACGTGTTTCGGTGCTCGGACATATGCAACGAGGCGGATCACCTTCTTGTTTTGATAGGGTTTTAGCTTCTCGATTAGGCGTAAAAGCAGTGGAAAGTTTATTAGAAGGTAAATCTAATTATATGGTTGGAATACAATACGACAAAATTTGTCTAACACCATTAGAACAAGCCATAAAAGGACAAAGTGAGATTGATTTAGAACTAGTAAAAGTTTCAGATATCGTTTCATCATAAAGAAAAAAATATTTAATAGCAATACAAAATTTATAATTATTAACAAACAACAGGTTCCGTCGGAATCAAATATTTAAAGATTATGTCAACAGTAAAAATAGGAATTAACGGATTTGGTAGAATTGGTAGAATTGTTTTTAGAGAAACCTACAACAGATCTAATGTAGAAGTTGTAGCCATTAACGATTTATTAGATGTAGTTCATTTGGCTTATTTATTAAAATACGATTCAGTACACGGTCGTTTTGCTGGTAAAGTAGAAGTAAAAGACGGAAAACTATACGTTAATGATAAATACATTCGTGTAACTGCAGAAAGAGATCCAGCTCAAATTAAATGGGATGAAGCAGGAGTAAACGCAGATGTAGTTGCAGAATGTACCGGTTTTTTTACAACTAAAGAAACAGCCAACGCACATATTGTAGGTGGTGCAAAAAAAGTAATTATTTCAGCACCTTCTGCAGACGCCCCAATGTTTGTTATGGGTGTAAATCATGAAAAAGCAACTGCTGCAGATACTGTTGTATCAAATGCTTCTTGTACTACAAACTGCTTGGCTCCTTTAGCTAAAGTAATTCACGATAATTTCGGAATTGTAGAAGGTTTAATGACAACTGTTCATGCATCTACTTCAACGCAAATGGTTGCTGATGGTCCTTCAAGAAAAGATTGGAGAGGTGGTCGTGCCGCTTCGGTAAATATTATTCCATCTTCAACAGGAGCAGCCAAAGCAGTGGGACAAGTGATTCCAGATTTAAATGGAAAATTAACAGGAATGTCTATGCGTGTGCCAACTGTTGATGTTTCTGTGGTAGATTTAACTGTAAAATTAGCCAAAGAAACTACTTATGCAGAAATTATGAGTGTATTGAAACATGCTTCTGAAACTTATATGAAAGGTATTTTAGGATATACAGAAGATTTAGTAGTTTCTCAAGATTTCGTCTCAGATACACGTACTTCAATAGTAGACGCAAATGCGGGAATTGGTTTAAACTCAACTTTCTTTAAATTGGTTTCTTGGTACGATAATGAATATGGATATTCTTCTAAATTAATTGATTTAGCAGTACACATCAATGCTATAAAATAAAAATAAAATAAATATTTGAGCATAGAGAATAGCACTCAAAAATTCTATTCTCTATTTTCTATATTCTATATTCTATATTCTATTCTCTATATTCTATATTTTAAAAATCATGAAATTACTCGTAGACAGTGGTTCCACTAAAGCCGATTGGATTGCCATAGACACAAACGGGAAAGTATTATTTACCACACAATCTTTAGGATTAAATCCGGAAGTTTTAACAAAGGAAGAAATAATTGCTCGTTTGGATGATAAATTTGATATCTCACATAACAAAGAAAAAGCCGCACATTTGTACTTTTATGGTGCAGGATGTGGCACAGACCGAATGAAAAACTTTTTAACAACAGTTTTTCAAGAATATTTTAAAAACGCATCAGTAGCTGTTTTCGAAGATACCTATGCTGCTGTATTTGCTACAACACCTAAAAACCAACAAGCAATTGTTTGTATTTTAGGAACAGGATCAAATTGTAGTTATTTTGATGGTCATGTTTTACATCAAAAAGTACAATCATTAGGTTATATTGCCATGGATGATTGTAGTGGAAATCGTTTTGGTCGTCATTTATTACGTGGCTATTATTTTAATAAAATGCCTGCAAATTTGGCTAAAGAATTTGAAAAAGAATTCGATGTTGAACCAGATGCAGTTAAAGAAAATTTATATAAAAAACCAAATCCTAATGCGTATTTGGCAACCTATGCTAAATTTTTAATTAAGCATAAAAATACCGAATTCTGTCAGAAATATATTCGTGAAGAATTGGTTTCTTTTGTTGAAAATTATATCATGCAGTTTGAAAATTATAAAGAAGTTCCTGTTCATTTTGTAGGTTCTATCGCTTTTTATTTGAAAGAGGAATTAGAAGCAGTTTTAAACGAATATGGTATTAAAATAGGAAATGTATTAAGACGTCCGATTGATGGATTAATAGAATTTCATGTGTCTAATAACTAATTACAAGTTAATTTGTTTTAAAAACCTAAATAAAGAAATTTATTTAGGTTTTTTTTATGCACAAATGAATTTTGAATTTTAAAATTCTAAACAAGTAAAAATAAGTATTTTTGTAACTTAATATGCTACGATGGATTTAACGCAATTGTTTAAAAATTTTTTTGAAAGCGAAAAAGTAGGCGGCTTGTTATTACTGGTTTGCACCATTACTTCATTGACACTTGCAAATTCATCATTTGGAGAAAGTTACCACCATTTTTGGTTAATTGAATTTTCAGGAAAATCTTTAGAATATTGGATAAACGATGGCTTAATGACTATTTTCTTTTTATTAATTGGATTAGAATTAGAAAGAGAAATTTATCAAGGCGAATTGTCGAATATAAAAGATGCTTTATTGCCAATTTTTGCCGCAATAGGAGGTATGATAGTTCCTGCTGTTATATTTTTAGCGTTTAATTTTGGTACTCCTACTCAGTCTGGTTCTGGAATACCAATGGCAACTGACATTGCTTTTGCTATTGGGATTTTATCTTTATTAGGAAATAAAGTGCCAATATCCTTAAAAATATTTTTAACCGCATTAGCCGTTATTGACGATTTGGGCGCCATACTAATTATTGCCATTTTTTACACCAAAACTATAGTTTGGGGAAATTTAGCAATAGCCTTAGGAATATTCGTGATGCTTTTTGTTTTGGGTAAATATTTTAAAGTTAAAAACATACTTCCTTATTTAATTGGCGGAGTAATTATGTGGTATTTCATGTTGCATTCTGGAGTACACGCTACTATTACTGGTGTTTTATTGGCTTTTGCAATTCCTTTTGGAAGCGGTGGAAACAAATCTACTTCCTATATTTTACAGCATTTTTTACACAAACCAGTTGCATTTATAATATTACCAATTTTTTCGTTAGCGAATACTGCCATCATAATGAGCGGTGATATGACAAAAATAACTACTGAAAACTATAGTCTTGGTGTCGCATTAGGTTTAGTTTTAGGAAAACCTATTGGAATTTTTCTACTTACTTTTTTAACCGTTAAAATTGGTTGGTGTCAACTTCCAAGTGATATGAATTGGAAATCTGTTTTAGGTGTTGGTTTTTTAGGCGGAATTGGCTTTACGATGTCAATTTTCATTACTCTTTTAGCTTTTGATAGCGCAGCAATTATTAATAATACAAAATTAGTAATCGTTTTTTCTTCTTTATTGGCGGGAATAATTGGTTTTGTATTCTTAAAAGCGACTTTAAAACAAACTCATGAAGCTTAAGTTTTACTTGATACCCAAACACTTAAAGTAATTGATAAAATAAGAATCTGGATTGGATTTTTCTTTATAAATTTCAGAGTTTAATTCGGGTTTTATCACAAAAT
Organism: uncultured Flavobacterium sp.; assembly: GCA_964402375.1. GTDB lineage: Bacteria > Bacteroidota > Bacteroidia > Flavobacteriales > Flavobacteriaceae > Flavobacterium. Next base: position 228,242 of record CAYOCC010000001.1, read on the forward strand.
CTACATCACCGGTTGTTGCTGCAATTTTAATTAAATACACTTTTGACGTTTTTAAATCTTCAAAATTTTCTGGTGTAAAATAAAAGAAACCAGATAAAATTCGTAAATTATTTTTATTCACCGCATCATATTGCAAGTCGTTACAAGTCTCAGTTTCCAATGAATTGACAAGTTTTACTTGTTTGCCATTGGCCATTTCTAAAAATATTTTAGTGCTTTTGTCAATACAAATAGGGGTTAAGAAGTTTTTACTTTTTTGTAAATATTGAAAGTTTAATCCAATAAAACCATCGACATCAAAAAGTTTAAAAGTTAAAAATGAAGTGGTATTTCCAAACACATTTTCGTCAACAATTTTTTCTTTTAAAACACGGGTGCTGCTGGTGTCAGTCACTACATCAATATCATATTCACATGGTTTTTCCTGAGAAAACGAAAGTTGAACCAATAGTAAGAAAACCGTTATTTTTAAAGCTGATTTCATATTTAAATTTTTGTACAAAGTAAAACAATTTTTTCGTCATTTATGTTGGTGGTAAAAAACGCGTAAACAGTTCCACCATCGGCAATTTTATATTTTTTCCTAATTTCTTCAACAGATAAGGGAAAATTACGAGTGGTAATATTCATTTTTTTACCTTCAAACTGTTTCTTTAGGTTTTCTTTTTTAAACGGAATCACTTCATTAATGATAAATCTTCTTCCTGGAAAATCAATTAATTCTATATGGGTAAATAAATGCGAATGTGGATGTAATTTAGAAATCTGTAGCGCATCGCACAAATAATCTACCCCACCAGATTTTAGTAAAGGAGCATTAGGTTCATATAAAAAATCTTGTGGTAAACTAAAGTTGGCTGGCGAATGTTCTCCTAGAATAAAAGTGTTAGTGTCTGTTTTTTCTTTCTGGATATTAACCGCATGGATTTCAATTTCTCCTGAATAGTCTTTTTCTAAAAGCCATAAAAGTTCTTTTACTTCGTTGTCAACGGCTACGATGTGAATGGCTTTTATGTTTTCTAATTCCATACAACCAGCAGTAATGTCTAATATTGGCGCTGTTTTTATTAAAATTGAATTACTTTTAGAAAAATAGAATTTCAAATTTTCAGGCACATTTGGCAAACAATCTTTAAGTAAAAAAACCTTTCCTTTTACATCACTTCTTCTGCTTGGATCAATGTAAATCAAATCGAATTTTTTATCAGATTGTCCTAAAACATCGGTGCTGTTTTGTGCCAAACAAGTAATGTTTTTGACGTTCATCACACCATAATTATGTTGCACAATCTCCGAAAGCGTTGTATTTTTTTCACAATGAATGACACGCTCAAATTTCTTTGAAAAATAATAATCATCCACACCAAAACCGCCAGTTAGGTCAATTAAAGAGTTGCCAGAAATCAATTCAGATTTATACTTGGCTGTTATTTCCGATGACGTTTGCTCAATTGAAATACTCGCTGGATAGTAAATTCCTTGTGTGACAAACCAAGTGGGAAGTTTTTGATTTGATTTTTTTTTCGATACAATTTGATTGATTATTTCCTTCCAATCTACTTCAGGAAAAGGGTTTTTGGATAACGCTAATTTTGAAATATTGACTTGTAAAGACGCAGTAATAAATTCTTGAATATCAGAAGCTAGAAGAGAAAGTAGCATTATAAACCGACTGAAATTAGTACTACTAAAAATAAATCTAAATGATAGAAATTGTTACTTTTAAAAGTCATTTTGTAATTATAAATTGAATTAAAATACAATTAAATTGATGTCGCGATGCTCTAAATTAAACCAATCGGCGATGGATTTATTGGTTAAAATTCCGTGGTAAAAATAAATACCATTTTTCAATCCACTGTTGCAACGAATGGCGGCTTCAATTCCACCGTCTTCAGCAATGTTTATTAGTATAGGTGTTAATATATTACTAATTGAAATACTTGCCGTTTTAGAATAGCGTGAAGGAATATTCGGTACACAATAATGAATGACATTGTTTTTTACAAACGTAGGATTTTCATGTGTGGTAATTTCTGAGGTTTCAAAACAACCACCAGTATCAATACTAACATCTACAATCACAGCCCCTTTTTTCATATATTCTACCATTGTTTCTGTAACTACAACCGGTGTTCTGTTTTCGCCTTTTAAGGCGCCAATGGCCACATCGCATCTTCGTAATGCTTTTAAAAGGGCTTTATCGTGAATGGTAGAGGTAAATATTCGTTGGTTTAAAGTATTTTGTAACCGTCGCAATTTGGTAATAGAATTGTCAAATACTTTTACGTTTGCGCCTAAACTTAATGCAGTTCGTACAGCATATTCGGCAACAGTACCTGCACCCAAAATGACAATCTCTGTAGGAGGCACGCCAGTGATATTTCCCAAGAGTAAACCTTTTCCATCGTTATTATTAATCATTAATTCGGCAGCAATTAAAACCGAAGCTGTTCCTGCAATTTCGCTTAATGATTTCACAGCCGGATAAGAACCATCGCTGTCTTTAATAAATTCAAAAGCTAATGAGGTGATTTTCTTTTTGGCCAAAGCTTCAAAATAATCCTTTTTCTGCGTTTTTAATTGAATGGCCGAAATCAGAATGGCTTCTGAGTTCATCATTTCAATTTCTTCCAAAGTAGGCGGTTCTACTTTTAATATAATTGGGCAAGAAAATACTTTTTTGGTGTCTTTTGTTACTTCTGCGCCCGCATCTGCATATTCTTTATCAGAAAAACTGGCATTTTTACCAGCATCACTTTCAATCATCACACGGTGTCCGTGACTTACCAATGAACTCACTGCATCGGGCGTTAAACAAATACGACGCTCTTGGTAGGAGGTTTCTTTAGGAATCCCTATAAACAAGTCACTTTTGTGTTTGCCAATTTCCAATTTTTCTTCTTGCGGAAGCAATTGTTTGGCTGAAAATGGAGTATAGATTGACATACGAGTTTTGATTTTGTAGCCAAATTAAGTAATTTTCTATTAAGTTACAAGTGAGCAGCTAAATAATATAGAAAACCTATTGTTTGAGATGGTGAAACAAGTTTAGAATGAGAGGTTTTCAGTTTAATCATTATTCAATAATAATTCTCTTTTGCCATTGGGTAGCGTTCTCATTACTATTGAAGCATGGTCGAATGGTAATAAGTGTGGTACTTTTTCAGGCCATTCAATAAAACACCAATTTCCCGAATAAAAATACTCGTCAATTCCCATGTCGTAAGCTTCCATTTCAGTGTTTAGTCGATAAAAATCGAAATGATAAATGGTTTCGCCAGTTTCCGATTCATACTCGTTTACTAACGAAAAAGTTGGACTACTTGAATTTCCTGTAACGCCTAATTCTTTAACCAATTCCTTAATTAAAGTGGTTTTACCCACACCCATTGTGGCATGAAACGTAATTACTTTTTTTAAACTCGGTGTAGCAAGTATGTCTTTGGCTACTTTATTTATGTCTTCTAAGGTAAATGTTGCAGTCATTTTTTCTTTTTTAAGAGAATAGAAAATAGAGAATGGACTTTTACTTTCGAACAAATTCTATACTCTATATTCTATACTCTATATTCTCAATTACTTCGGATTTAAAACTATACACGGAATAATCATTTCCTCTAATGAAATGCCACCGTGCTGATACGTATTTCTATAATAACTTACATAATGGTTGAAATTATTTACGTAAGCTAAAAAATAATCGCTCTTTGCAAAAATATACGAACTTGTCATATTTATGCTAGGCAAACCTATTTTTTTTGGATCTTTAACTGCATATACCTCTTTGTCTTCGTAGGTTAAGCTTCTACCGGTTTTGTAACGTAAGTTTAAACTGGTGTTTTTATCGCCAATAACTTTCGATGGATTTTTACAATTAATGGTACCGTGGTCGGTAGTAATAATAAGTTTAAAACCCATTTGTTGTGCTTGCTGAATCATTTCCAACAAAGGCGAATTTTTAAACCAACTTAACGTTAAAGAACGATACGCTTTATCATTAGACGCCAATTCTTTCACCACATCCATTTCGGTTTTAGCGTGCGATAACATATCTACAAAATTGTACACAATAGTAGTTAAATCGTTGTTTTTACACGATTTAAAATTATCTACAAGTTTTTTTCCGTCGCGTAAATTGGTAATTTTATAGTATTCGCTTTTAATATTTAAACCCAAATGTTTTAATTGTTCGTTTAAAAAATCGGCTTCGTGTAAATTTTTTCCGCCATCTTCTGTGTCGTTTTTCCAATATTGCGGAAATTTCTTCTCCATTTCTAAAGGCAATAAGCCAGAAAAAATTGCGTTTCGGGCATATTGAGTAGCGGTTGGTAAAATAGAGTAGTAGTTCACTTCCTTTTCAGTCTTGTAATGATTTAATACAATATTTTCGAAAATTTTCCATTGGTCCAAACGCAAGTTATCAATAACAACAAACAGAATAGGTTTGTCTTTCTTACGAATTTCTGGTGCTACCAATTCACCAAATAATTTATGAGATAAAATCGGTTTGTCTGCTTTTTCATCGAACCAATCTTCGTAATTGCGTTCAATAAATTTACCAAACTGTAAATTCGCTTCTGCTTTTTGACTTTCTAATATTTGAATTAAGTTTTGGTCTTCAATGGTTTCCAATTCTATTTCCCAATACACTAATTTTCTGTAAAATTCCGCCCATTCATCAAACGAGTTCACCATCGACATTTCCATAGCAATTTTTCTGAATTCTTTCTGATAATCTAAAGTCGTTTTCTCAGAAATCAAACGCGAATGGTCTAAGTTTTTCTTTAAACTCAATAGAATCTGATTCGGATTTACGGGTTTTATTAAGTAATCGGCAATTTTACTACCAATAGCTTCTTCCATAATGTATTCTTCCTCACTTTTTGTAATCATAATTACAGGAGTGGAAGATTTAAACTCTTTCATTTCCGAAAGCGTTTCTAAACCTGAAAGTCCGGGCATATTTTCATCTAAAAAAACCACATCAAAGGCGGTTTCTTTGTATAAGTCAATCGCGTCTTGGCCGTTGTTACACGTAGTAACGGTGTAGTTTTTCTTTTCTAAAAATAAAATATGTGGCTTCAATAAGTCAATTTCGTCGTCTACCCAAAGTATTTTTATATTGTTCATCGTATGTCTGATTTAAAAGTGCAATTTACTATTTAAATAACGTATTTTTTCTTAAAAATTGTGTAAAATTCTAAAATTGTTTAATTCAAACTAGCGTAGTTAATAAAATAATTAGTTATGTTTAAATCCTTACTATTTTTAAGTTGCACAAACTTCTTGAATAAATCAGTAAAAAACTTATTCTATTTTTTCTTATATTTGTTACACAAAAACCTATTCTGTGAGCCAAATCAATAAATTAAAACTACTTAACGATCCAATTTATGGTTTCATCACCATTCCCAATACTTTACTTTACGATTTAATTCAGCATCCGTATTTTCAGCGTTTGCGACGTATTTCTCAAATGGGTTTGTCTTACTTGGTTTATCCAGGCGCGCACCATACCCGTTTTCATCATGCTTTAGGTTGTATGCACATTATGCAAAAAGCGGTGCAAACTTTAAAATTTAAAGGTGTAGACATTTCCGATGAAGAAGAAAATGCCTTATATGTAGCGATATTATTACACGATATTGGACACGGACCTTTTAGTCACGCGTTAGAGAATAGCGTATTGGAAGAAGTGCATCACGAAGAGTTGTCGCTGTTGTTCATGGAGCAATTAAATACTGAATTTGACGGGAAATTAGCGTTAGCCATTCAGGTTTTTAAAGGCGAATACCATAGAAAATTTATGTTGGAGTTGATTTCTAGTCAGTTAGATATGGACCGTATGGATTATCTGAAACGCGATAGTTTTTATACTGGTGTCAATGAAGGTAACGTTAACAGCGAACGTTTAATTCAGATGCTAAACGTACAAGACGACGTATTGGTAATGGAAGAAAAAGGAATTTATTCTATTGAAAAGTTTCTTATGGCGCGCCGATTGATGTATTGGCAAGCGTATTTGCACAAAACTAGCGTAGTTGCAGAATTAACTTTGACAAAAATTTTAAAACGCGCGAAAGAGCTCACAACAAAAGGCGAAGTGCTTTTTGGAAGTCCGTTTTTATTATTTTTCTTAAATAACAAAATAGAATTAAATCAAATTGATAAAACTATTTTAGATAAATTTTCTAACTTAGACGATTATGATGTTTTAGGTGCGATAAAGCAATGGCAATTTCATGATGATTTTGTACTGAGTTCTTTAAGTAAAATGATAATTAACAGAAATCTATTGAAGATTGAAGTAAGCGAAGATAAAGTAAATAAAGTCAAACTTTTAGAGTTAAAAGAAACCTTTATGAAACAGTATGCAATTTCTGAAAATGAAGTGGGCTATTTCGTATTCAAAGGGAAAATAAAAAACGAAGCCTATAGCAAATCTTCTGAGCCAATTAGGATATTAAAAAAGGACAAAACAATTGAAAATGTAGTTGAGGCATCAGATCAAATGCATCTTAAAGCTTTGTCTAAAACCATCATCAAATATTTTATTTGTTATCCGAAAGCGGTAGATTAAGGTTAATTTTTATATTTTTGCAAAGATGAAATTTACAGCAGCACAAATAGCGGGCATATTGGATGGAGAAGTTTATGGAAATCCAGATGCTGAAGTATATAAATTAGCTAAAATAGAAGAAGGAACTACAGGTTCATTAACTTTTTTGGCCAACACCAAGTATGCCAATTATTTATACAGCACAAGCGCCACAATAGTTATAGTTAATAAATCGTATGAATTAGAAAATGAGGTAAAAGCAACACTAATTAAAGTTGATGATGCTTATAGTTCATTTTCAAAATTGTTAGAATATTACAACCAAGTAAAACTCATGAAATCGGGTATAGAGCAACCTTCAGTAATTTCGGAAGGCGTAACTTACGGTGACGATTTATATTTAGGTAGTTTTTGTTATATTGGTAAAAACGTAAGTATTGGAAATAATGTAAAAATATATCCCAATAGTTTTATTGGTGACAATGTAGTTATTGGTGATGGTTGTGTCTTTTTTGCCGGAGTGAGGATATATTCTGAAACAGAAATAGGCAATCATGTTACCATACATTCAGGATCAATTATTGGTTCAGATGGATTTGGTTTTGCACCACAAGAAGACGGTTCTTTTACAAAAATCCCTCAAATTGGGAATGTTGTAATTGAAGATGATGTAGAAATTGGTTCATGTTCTACAGTTGATAGAGCCACATTAGGTACTACGTATATCCGAAAAGGAGCGAAGTTAGACAACCAAATACAAGTGGCACATAATGTAGAAATTGGAGAAAATACAGTAATTGCTGCACAAACCGGAATTGCAGGTTCTACTAAAATTGGTAAAAACTGTATGATTGGCGGACAAGTAGGTATTGCAGGACATATTACTATTGGAAATTTTGTAAAAATACAAGCACAATCAGGTATAGGAAAAAGTTTAAAAGACGGTGAAGTTGTACAAGGCAGCCCAGCATTTAATTATGGCGATTTTGCAAAATCATTCGTACATTTTAGAAACTTACCAAAAATTGTTGATGAAATAGAAGAATTAAAAAAGAATAAAATCTAAAATCATGTTAAAACAAACAACTCTAAAAAGCGAAATTTCTTTAAAAGGTGTCGGACTTCATACGGGTCAGGAAGTGACTATTACTTTCAAGCCTGCACCTGTTAATAATGGTTTTACATTTGTGCGTGTCGATTTAGAAGGAAATCCAATAATAGAAGCTGATGCCAATTATGTTGTAAATACGCAACGTGGTACAAATTTAGAGAAACTAGGTGTCATGATTCAAACTCCTGAGCACGTTTTAGCAGCTTTAGTAGGTTGTGATTTAGATAATGTGATAATTGAATTAAATTCGTCAGAATTACCAATTATGGATGGTTCTTCAAAATATTTTGTAGAAGCACTAGAAAAAGCGGGAACTATTGAGCAAGAAGCCGAACGAAAAATATATGTTGTAAAAGATGTAATTTCTTACCTTGATGAAGCTACAGGCAGCGAAATTACTATTATTCCAAGCGAAGAATATTGTGTAACTGCAATGGTTGATTTTGGCACAAAAGTCTTGGGTACACAAAATGCAAATATGAAAAACATTTCTGATTTTAAATCGGAAATAGCAGAATGTAGAACATTTAGTTTCTTACATGAATTAGAAGCTTTGTTGAACAATGGTTTAATAAAAGGTGGCGATTTAAATAATGCCATAGTTTACGTAGATAAAGAAATTTCTGACGAAACTATGGGCAATTTAAAGAAGGCCTTTAACAAAGAACATATTTCTGTAAAAGAAAACGGAATTTTAGATAATTTAACTTTGCATTATCCAAATGAAGCGGCACGTCATAAACTATTAGATATAGTAGGCGACTTGTCATTAATTGGAAGAAGAATTCAAGGAAAGGTAATTGCCAACAAGCCAGGACATTTTGTAAACACACAGTTTGCTAAAAAAGTTTCAAAAATTATTAAATTGGAAGAGAAAAATCAAATTCCGGTTTACGACTTGCATAAAGATCCAGTTTTGGATATTCACGGAATTATGGATTTGTTACCTCACAGACCACCGTTTTTATTAGTAGATAAAATTTTAGAATTGTCTAAAACACATGTAGTGGGCTTGAAAAACGTAACTATGAATGAACCTTTCTTTATAGGGCATTTTCCGGGAGCGCCTGTAATGCCAGGTGTATTACAAGTAGAAGCCATGGCGCAAACAGGTGGGGTTTTAATTTTAAGCACAGTGCCTGATCCAGAAAATTATCTTACATTCTTTATGAAAATAGATAATGTAAAATTCAAACAAAAAGTGTTGCCAGGTGATACAATCGTATTTAAATGCGAATTAATAACACCTATTAGAAGAGGAATTTGCCACATGCAGGCTTATGCATATGCCAACGGAAAATTGGTTTCGGAAGCCGAATTAATGGCACAAATTGTAAAAGTAAAAAACGATTAAATAAATAATCTTTTGTTTAGAGGTGTTACAAATACCTTTAAACAATCGGACATAAAATATAATAAATATATGAATCAACCTTTAGCATACGTACATCCAGGAGCAAAAATTGCAAGAAATGTAGTTATCGATCCGTTTACAACCATTCATAATAATGTAGAAATTGGAGAAGGAACTTGGATAGGCTCTAACGTAACCATTATGGAAGGCGCAAGAATTGGTAAAAATTGTAATATTTTTCCAGGAGCAGTCATTTCTGCAGTACCACAAGATTTAAAATTTGGCGGTGAAGATTCTTTGGCAATTATTGGTGACAACTCTACAATTAGAGAATGTGTAACCATAAATAGAGGTACAATTGCATCAGGAAAAACAGTAATTGGTAAAAATTGCCTTATTATGGCAACAGCTCACATTGCGCACGATTGTATGATTGGCGACAATGCAATTATTGTAAACGGTGTGGCACTAGCTGGACATGTTACAGTTGGTCAATATGCTGTAATAGGTGGTTTGGCTGCGGTACATCAGTTTATTTCTATTGGTGATCACGCGATGGTTTCTGGAGGAAGTTTGGTAAGAAAAGATGTGCCACCTTTTTCAAAAGCTGCAAAAGAACCTTTATCATATGTGGGTATTAATTCTGTAGGATTAAGAAGAAGAGGGTTTACCACAGAAAAAATTAAAGAAATTCAAGATTTATACAGAATCTTATATCAGAAAAATTACAATACTTCTCAAGCAATGAGTATTATTGAAGCCGAAATGGAAGCGACAACAGAAAGAGATGAAATTTTAGATTTCATTAGAAATTCTTCTCGCGGTATCATGAAAGGCTACACTGGAAGCGTTTAAAATCAAATAAAAACAAAATATAAACACAAACAAAATGGCAAGTACATCAGATATTAGAAATGGTTTATGTATTAAATTTAACCACGATATTTATAAAATCATCGAATTCTTACACGTAAAACCTGGTAAAGGTCCTGCTTTTGTAAGAACAAAATTAAAATCATTAACTAACGGAAAAGTATTAGACAATACGTTTTCAGCAGGTCATAAAATAGATGTAGTTCGAGTAGAAACACAAACCTACCAATTTTTATATCCAGAAGGAAATGATTTTCATTTTATGAATATCGAATCTTTTGAGCAATTTACTTTAAATAAAAACATTTTAGATGCACCAGATTTATTAAAAGAAGGTACAAATGTAATGGTTCAAATTAATACCGAAACAGATTTACCTTTATCAGTAGATATGCCTGCTTCTATTGTTTTAGAAGTAACTTATACCGAACCAGGTTTGAAAGGAAATACAGCTACAAACGCAACTAAACCTGCGACAGTGGAAACTGGAGCGACAATTAATGTACCTTTATTTATTAATGAAGGTGATAAAATTAAAATTGATACAACTACTAGTTCTTACATGGAACGTGTAAAAGAGTAATTAGAATAAATGAAATTTAACAAAACACACAAATTAAAACAAATTGCTGAAATCATCAATTCTAAGTATATTGGAACTGATGATTTTCCTGTTTTGGGAATGAATGAAATTCATGTGGTAACACCTGGAGATATTGTTTTTGTAGACCATCCAAAATATTACGATAAAGCCTTACAATCGGCTGCTACAATTGTGCTTATTAATAAAGAAGTAGCATGCCCAGAAGGAAAAGCATTATTAATTTCAGATGATCCTTTTAGAGATTTTAATATATTGACAAAATATTTTAGACCTTTTCAATTTGCAAACGTTTCAATTTCGGAAACGGCTACGATTGGAGAAGGAACTGTAATTCAACCCAATTGTTTTATAGGACATCAGGTTCAAATTGGTAAAAATTGTTTGATTCATTCCAATGTTTCCATCTACGATAATACTGTAATTGGCGATAACGTAATTATTCATGCAGGAACTATTTTAGGAGCCGATGCTTTTTATTACAAAAAACGTGCAGAAGGGTTTGATCAATTGCTTTCAGGTGGACGAGTTGTAATTGAAAACAATGTAGGAATTGGTGCACTTTGTACCATTGACAAAGGTGTAACAGGTGATACTACTATCGGTGAAGGTACAAAAATTGACAATCAAGTTCATGTAGGACACGATACCATTATTGGAAAAAAATGTTTAATTGCTTCTCAAACCGGAATTGCAGGTTGTGTAATTATTGAAGATGATGTGACGCTTTGGGGACAAGTAGGTACAACTAGCGGTATAACTATCGGAACAAAAGCTGTAATTATGGGGCAAACCGGAGTTACAAAATCTGTAGAAGGCGGAAAATCTTATTTTGGCACACCAATTGAAGAATCTCGTGAAAAATTAAAACAACTTGCCAACATTAAGCGTATCCCAGAAATATTAGAGAAACTAAAAGGAAACTAGTTTGTTTATTTTATCTGTTACTTTAAAAGTCAAATGGATGCCATATTAGCAAAAAAAGTATAAAAAAAAGTCTCAAAAAATTCATTTATTACTGGCAAAAAACTTATTTTTGCTCAACTTTTAAAAATAAAATAACATCATGAGTGTTTTAGTTAATAAAAATTCAAAAATTATAGTTCAAGGATTTACAGGAAGTGAAGGAACGTTTCACGCTTCTCAAATGATTGAATATGGAACAAATGTTGTAGGTGGTGTAACACCAGGTAAAGGTGGTACTTTGCATTTAGACAGACCTGTTTTCAATACTGTTAAAGATGCAGTTAAAACTGCAGGAGCAGATACTTCTATTATTTTTGTTCCGCCAGCATTTGCTGCAGATGCCATCATGGAAGCTGCTGATGCAGGAATTAAAGTAATTATCTGTATTACAGAAGGAATTCCAGTAGCAGATATGATTAAAGCATATGATTTTATCCAAGGTAAAGATTGTCGTTTGGTTGGTCCAAACTGTCCAGGTGTAATTACTCCAGGTGAAGCTAAAGTTGGTATTATGCCAGGTTTCGTATTCAAAAAAGGAACAATTGGTATTGTTTCTAAATCTGGAACATTAACTTATGAAGCTGCTGACCAAGTTGTAAAACAAGGTTTAGGGATTACAACTGCAATTGGTATTGGTGGAGATCCAATTATTGGAACTACTACAAAACAAGCGGTTGAATTATTAATGAACGACCCTGAAACGGAATGTATCATCATGATTGGTGAAATCGGTGGTCAATTAGAAGCTGATGCCGCTAAATGGGTGAAAGCTGATGGTAACCGTAAGCCAGTTGTTGGTTTCATCGCTGGTGAAACGGCTCCTAAAGGTAGAACAATGGGTCATGCAGGTGCAATTGTTGGTGGTGCAGACGATACCGCTGAGGCTAAAAAACGCATCATGAGAGAATGTGGTATTCATGTGGTTGATTCTCCAGCAGAAATTGGAAAAAAAGTAAAAGAAATTATGGGATAATCACTTTAATTTGAATTAAAGTTTTAATCTTAAAATATTTTAAAACTCCATCAAGATGACATCAAGATGGAGTTTTTGTTTAATAATACCACGTAGTATTTAAAAGCTGTCGTGACAAATAAAATAAAAATGGAAAAAGAATTAAATAAATACAAATCAACAAATAGTTTTTTATATACAACCGATTTAAACTTAGAAGAAGTTTGTAATGCTCCAGATGGTGCAAGTGGTGTTTTCTTGGTATTTGATGTAAGTAACGAAGAAAAACAATTAATTATGGTTGGTTCAACAGGAACGGTTCAGAATGACGGAACGTTGAAAGTAAAAAGCGGTGGTTTGTATGATAAAATTGTAAACGGACACCAATTTGCTAAAACCGGTAGAAAATATTCTTGGCCTTCACAAATGAAAAAAGAAGAAATTACAGCTTTAGAAGTAGTTTGGTATGAAACTTTTACAGGAAAAACAAAAAGCATTCCAACATTTGTTGAAGCTACTGTTTTACAAAGTTTTTTAAAAGATAATGGCTCACTTCCAAAATGGAATGTTGCTTTCTAAAATAAATGCTATAAAAAAATCCCGCTCTAAATATTTTAGAGCGGGATTTTTTTTTAATTAAATGGGTTTGACCATTTCGTATTGGTATAAACATCTGTACCAGACAAGGTTCTTAAAAAAGCAACAACTGCATCAACTTCTGTCGCGGTTAAATTTAATTGCTGTCCAACACCATTAGGTCTTAATCTTGGATCTAAATTAGTATTTCCTGGCGCAATATTTATCGTACCATAATGACCAATAGCTTGTTGAAGTGTAGTAATTACTCCTGTATGCATCATTTGTCCGTTTGTAGTACCATTAACTTTTACTAAATCTCTTAAAGATGGCGCTCTGGTATTTGTAACATCAATGCCTGTACCCACTATATTGCCAATTATTCCATTATTTCTTGAGTTAGGATCAATGTCAAATTCGGGTGCTCTATGACAACCTGCACAACCCAATCCACCGGCCGTTCTAACACCTGAAGCATTAAATGTTGGAGGTGTTAAAAATAGGTTTTTCCCTTGGTTTTCTTGTGTGGTAAAGTTTGCAAAAGGTGCTCCGTCATTTGGTGCGCCTGCACGTCCAATATCGTATTTTGAATCAAAAGATTGAATACTTCTAATAAATTGTGCTAAAGCAAATTGAATCTTTGTTTCCGTTATTTCTTCAGAGCCATAAACAAACTTAAATAGCTCTTTGTAATAATTTATGGCACTTAATTTTGTAATTAAAGCGTTAAAATTTAAATCGCCATTAGTACCACTAAAACCCATTTCTCCGTGATCTTTAATAGGCATGGTGGTTTGAATTTCTAAAGTTGCAGCACGTTCATCCCAAAAGAATTTAGATTCTGTTGCAAAACGAGTATTAATTAATCGCATGGAATGACGACCAGTAGTTCCGTTAACACCAGTACTCGCTACATTATTATCTCCAAAAGCCACTGCTTGTTTGTGACAAGTGGAACAGGAAATAGTATTATTTGACGACATTTTTTTATCGTAAAACAATACCCTTCCTAAAGTAGCGCCTTTATCTGTGTTAGGGTTTAATGCGCTATTGTCTTTAGTGATGTATGCAGGAACGGTTTGGTTCGCATAATTGGCCAAATTGTTTAAATCAACCGAGCTACCAAATTCAGCTTTTACCGCAGGATAGGTTTCAGTAATAGCAGTGTAATTTTCCTCATCAGTATCATTACATGACAATACAGAAAAAACAATTGCAAATAAAGGTAGGATTTTGATGGGCTTCATAGATTGTATAAATTTGGTTAATACCTATTAGACTTACAATATTAAAAAAGGTTTAATTTAAAATCTAATTTAATTTGTTTTTTTTTTAATTATTTAGCAATTATAACTTTATAACTTTTACTCTGATTTCCATTTGAAATTCTAATAAAATAGATACCATTGTAAACAGAATCCGTTTCAATTATTGTTAATGTACTACCTTGTAAAATTTTATTTTCTTTCACAATTTGACCTAATTCGTTAATTAATTCCACTTTTAAATCATTTTCCGTCATTTGCGTTTGAATTGCAATGAATTCAGAAGCTGGATTTGGCGCAATGGTTATTTTAAAATCAAAATTTTCAAAAGTGTTCGAAGATAAAGTGGTTGTTCCAGCTGGAACTATTGGCACTGTAGTTACTACTTTATTTCCGTAAAATGTAGGCCCAACAACGTAGGGGTAAGTAGAGTTATGAGTGTTGTTAACTGTTGTAAAATAACAATATATTCCATTTGGATATTCTGGAGTAATACAAAAACGACCGTTATGAATATCTAAATAATCTTGACCAGAATTTGCAATAAATTCATAATCCTCTCGGTACAATCCTAAAGGAAAAGTAGTGCTAACGGCCGGACCATCTGTAACATCTACACCCGTATATAAATGTGTCCTAGTAGTAATATTTCTTAAACTAAAACTCGATTTCATTCTAGTTATGCCCCCAGTTCCATTTGTATTTGCATAACCATAAGCACCATAAATTGGAAAGCCATCATAAGCAAATCCTAAAAGTGGTGAATGTTGAGTTGGGTTAATAACATATAATCCATCAGCAGGATAGGTATTACAAATTGATGATAACACCGATAAATCTAAATTAAAAGCACTAGGATTTTGATGATGGTGATAATTTCCATTAGCTGGATGCGCTTTAGCGCAATCAAATCCTGCTCGTTCTGCTAAAACAGCATCTCTATTCCAAACACCGTCACCCATTCCTCCCAAAGGTCCTCCAGCGTTTGCTCCGGTTGATAATTTATATGAAACACCATCTCTGTAATCAAATAAAGCCACACCATTTATAAAAACACCAATATTACCTCCAGTTGTAGCGGTTGGCGTTCCAGTGTTTTGAGTGGGACTTAATGTAATTTTAAAAATTTTATTTTGTGCTGTCGCTATACTTGGATTCCCATCTAAAAATGGGCCAGTAATATATGCTGGAATGCCTGTTGCAGAGACATAAACATCAGTTGTGTTGTATTGAACCGTTTGTACGTTTGCTGCAACGGCATCCACTATTGGTGTTGAATTTCCTGAAACGTAATGACGACCGGTAATTCCTGTAAAATTTCTTAACCAACTTGTGATTGCTGGATTTGTTTGTGCAAAAGTTGAAAAACTTGCAAATAATAGTATGATAATTTGTTTTTTCATTTTAGTTAGATTTAGTTGTTTTTTATTTAGACATTTACAAAAATTGATTTATAATTTATTTTGGGTAAGCGTATTTTTTATTAAAAAGAAAGGTTTTATCAGTCAAGGTTTTTAAAAAAGCAACCAATTCTGTTCTTTCATTGTCA
Source organism: uncultured Flavobacterium sp. (assembly GCA_964402375.1). Lineage (GTDB taxonomy): Bacteria > Bacteroidota > Bacteroidia > Flavobacteriales > Flavobacteriaceae > Flavobacterium. The sequence goes on from CAYOCC010000001.1 coordinate 244,051, forward strand.
GATAAATTCATAGGTTGATGTAATTCCTTTGATAACGTTCTACTCTTTTGAACACCAGAATTATAATGCTTAATCACTTCAGTTAGTGTTTTAAATCTACCATCATGCATATAAGGAAATGTAAATTCGATATTTCGTAACGTCGGAACTTTAAAAAGTAAAGAATCTTTGTTGTTTTGTGTAATTTTCATTCGTCCTAAATCCTTTAAATCTGCATCCATTGGTAACCCATTATTTCTAAATTCATTATTTGTCAATAATGGCTCTTTATGGCAAGAAGCACAATGATTTTGAAATAATACATATCCTTTTTGTTCCACTTCGGTAAATTCTTCTTCGTTTCTTTTAACTTTATCATATTTCGAGTTTGATGTTGTTAAAGAAACTACAAATTGCGAAACGGCTTTTAAAGTTAATTGACCTGTAATTTTTTTAGTTCCAAATGCTTTTTCAAATAAACCAACATATTTTTCTGATTTTTGAAGATTATTTACAACGTTTTCTAGGGTTTCATTCATTTCAACCTCACTAGTAATTGGTGTTATTGCCTGAACATCCAAATGATTGACACCGCCATCCCACATGAAATTTTTACTCCATGCTAAATTTTGTAATGTCAATGAATTTCGTGTGCCAATCTTTCCTTCAATGCCGTGACTCAATTCGTGGTCAACATGAGTAAATCCTGTTGCTTGAAGATGACAACTAGCACAAGAAATAGTGTTGTCTTTAGATAAAATAGGGTCATAAAATAATTGCCTTCCCAATTGAAAACCTTCTTCGGTTAAAGGATTTTTCTTAAAATCATAAACAGGTTTGGGCCAATTGGTTGGAATTTCAATGTAAATAGGCGTAAAGTGACTTTTGGAAAAAGATACTATTCCAAAAATTAAAAAACCTAAAACAAATATTAAAACTATTTTTTTCATTCTATGTAAAACATTTTCGAACTTAAATTGGCTAATGCCATGGCATCATTTCCTGGAATCATTACAGAATTCATTTCTTTTAAATTTATTTCACTAAAAAATCGCTCTAAATCTACGGTTAAATTTATTTGATTTTGAAGTTTATTAATGGGAATTTCAATTTGACGCATGGCATAATAAGGATTTAAATAACCACCAACATGAAAATTAAATCCATTTTTTCGAGTTTTACAGCTTGAACTTGTTCCTTCAATTTTCATATTAATATAACCGCTTTGCCAAGCCCAATACATCCCATTTGAAGGATCTAAATCACCAGACAGAGCGCCTGAAACAGAATTTAAACTATCAATTCCAATGGAGAATTTTATGTTTTTAATTTCCTTTTTATTATTTTTAGTTATAGCAAATAAAGTAGTACTCGGTTTTTCAAAATCAATTAAATGTGACTTTTTATCAGATAAAATTGTGTTGTCATCGTAAGTAATTTGATAATCAGAAATATAAAATTTAAATTGAGTAATCTTTAAAGTATCCTTTTGTTTTGAAATGTAAGTAGTATTTAATTTAAAATTGTTTACACTCCATTTTGGATTTATTTTCAAAGACAAAGAATCTGTTTCATTTTGTCCAAATAGAGAAAATGAAGATAATAATAGAAAGTAAATTATGTAAAAAATATGGTTCATTTTTGGTTTTCTATTTCCAGAAAATAATTTATAGGTTTTGAGTTAAAGCATAAAAATAGGCAAACATTTATAATTTCATGAATTTTTCGTTTTTTTCTTTGTTTTAACTTAATATTTTTTGGTTTTTGATAGATTTTAACATAATTAGACACACATAAAACAAAAAGGTTTAATGTAAAAGAAATTTTTATTGCTTTAAATTATTATTATATTTGACTTTTATAAAAAAAGTATATCATTTAAATAAAATTATATGAAATTATTAGAAGGAAAAGTAGCCATTATTACAGGTGCTAGTAGAGGAATTGGAAGTGGTATTGCAAAGGTATTTGCTCAAAATGGCGCCAATGTAGCATTTACATACAGTTCATCTGCTGAATCTGCTTTAGCGTTGGAAAACGAATTAAACGCTTTAGGGATAAAATCTAAAGGATATAAATCAAACGCTGCAGATTTTAACGAAGCGCAAAAACTAATAGATGACGTAATGGCTGATTTTGGAAATATAGATATATTGATTAATAATGCCGGGATTACTAAAGATAATTTATTAATGCGTATGTCTGAAGAAGATTTTGATGCGGTAATGAATATCAACTTAAAATCGGTATTTAATATGACTAAAGCAGTACAAAAAGTAATGCTTAAAAACCGTACAGGTTCTATTGTAAATATGAGTAGTGTAGTAGGAGTGAAAGGAAATGCAGGTCAAGCAAATTACGCTGCATCTAAAGCAGGTATGATTGGTTTTACAAAATCTATAGCATTAGAATTAGGTTCAAGAAATATCCGATGCAATGCTATTGCCCCGGGTTTTATTGAAACTGAAATGACGGCTAAATTAAATGAAGATGTAGTAAAAGGTTGGAGAGAATCTATTCCATTAAAACGTGGTGGAACGCCAGAAGACGTAGCAAATGTGTGTGTCTTCTTAAGTTCAGATATGAGCGCTTATGTAACTGGACAAGTTATTAATGTAGATGGGGGAATGTTGACTTAGGATTGTAAATAAGGTTTAAAGGTTTATGTGTTTAAAAGTTTAAAAAAATGAAAAAAATAATAATTTTATTGATAATGTTTCTTGGAATTTCTTCATTCAAAAGTTTAGGTTCTGCAACTGCATATTTAAATTGCAAATCTGAATCAGGAAGAACTTTGTTCAAAGCTGAAATTCAAGATATTGATGGTGGACTTGAAAAGGCAGAATTGACAATTGATGGTTTAAAGCTATTTTTTTCTGAAGAAGAAAATGCGAATGTGATTTTTGATTCAAAAAACGGAGTTTATACATTATTTATAGAAACTAAAAGTGAATTAAGAAAAGATTATGCTAAATATAAATATTTAAAGTTTTGGGCAATTCCAAAATCTTTTAAAGTTATTACAGAAAATAATTCAGAAGGAAAATATGAATTTAAAGCGAGATTGTATTCAACCGAGCCAAGAAAAGGAAAAGGTTTTTCAACTCCTGAAATTGAATTGAATTGTGAGTTAAATTACAAAATTTAAAATCCTGTTTTGTTAGCGGTTTGCTAAAATGACAGTATTATAAAACCAATTATTTATCACTTAAATATTTATGACAACAAGCACCATTCTTTTAATACTACTTTCGGTTATTATTTCTGGAGTTGTTGCGTTTTATCAGTATTTATTTAAAGTCGATAACCAAAATAAAACAAATTGGTTATTGGCTTTTTTGCGTTTTATATCGGTTTTTTCGTTGCTTTTGTTGTTGATTAATCCTGTGGTTTCAAGAAAAGTAATTGAAACCAATAAAATTCCGCTTGCTATTGTTGCCGATAATTCTCGCTCTATATCAGAATTAAAAGCCAATGCTGTGGCGCTGAAATTATTTGAAAAATTAAATTCTAATTCGGCTTTAAAAGAAAAATTTGAAATTCAAAGTTATACTTTTGATGATGCATTTATCGCTGGAAAGTCTTTAGATTTTAAAGGAAACCAATCGAATATAGATGATGTTGCAAATAATTTAAAGCAATTAAATAAAAATACTATTTACCCTGTTGTATTGTTAACAGATGGAAATCAGACAATTGGAAATGATTATGTGTATAGTTTTCAAGAATCTACAACTGTTTTTCCGGTTGTTTTGGGCGACACAACGGCTACTTTTGATTTGAAAATTAATCAGCTTAACGCGAATAAATACGCCTTTTTAAAGAATAAGTTTCCTGTAGAAGTCTTCTTGCAATACAACGGAAATAAGTCTGTTTCAACAACTTTTTCAATCGAAAAAAACGGCAAAAAAGTTGTCAGTCAAGCGGTAAATTTTGATGCAAAAAATAAAGTGCAATCGGTGCAAATTTTGTTAGAAGCGGATAGAGTAGGACTACAAAAATACAAAGCCGTACTTTCTTCATCTGTTAAAGAAAAAAACACTTATAATAATAGTAAAAACTTTGCAGTTGAAGTATTGGATCAGAAAAAAGAAATTGCAATTATTTCAGACATTTCTCATCCAGATTTAGGAGCATTTAAACGCGCTATAGAATCTAACGCACAGCGTAAGGTAACAATAGTTAAAACCAATTCAATTAGTGATTTACAAAAATACAATGTATTAATTTTATACCAACCAACAACTTCGTTTAGAAAAATATTTGAAGTAAATAAAAATTTAAAAATAAACACATTTATTGTAACCGGAATGGCAACTGATTTTAATTTTTTAAATCAAATGCAATCCGATTTGCAGTTTAAATTAACCAATAAAAAAGAAGATTTTTCCCCTTCTTTTCTGACGGATTTTAATCTTTTTGCACAAAATGATATTCAATTTTCGCAGTTGCCACCACTTGAAAATCCATTTGGTAAAATCACTGAAAAAGGAAGTTTTAATACCTTACTAACTGCAAAAGTAAACGGCATTGAAGTTGGCAATCCTATTTTGACTTTTTCCGAAAAAGGGAATAGCAGAAATGCTTATTTATTGGGTGAAAATTCTTGGAAGTGGCGTATGGAGAGTTTTGTAATCAATCAATCTTACGAGAAATACGACCAATTTATTGACAAGATTATTCAGTATTTAACTACTAATTCTGCAAAGAAATCGCTTTTGGTGGAGCACGAAAGTTTTTATAATTCTGGTGAAACCATTGAAATTTTTGCTCAATATTTCAATAAAAGTTATGAATTGGAAGAAAACGCCAATCTTTCAATCACTTTAACGAATAAGAATACTAAATCAACAAAAAACTATAATTTTTCAAAAGCAAATAATGGTTATCAAGCCATTTTTGACGGATTAACAACAGGAAATTATACTTTTCAAGTGAAAGAAACTACAAGTAACGCCAGTTATAACGGAACTTTTGAAGTTTTAGATTTTGATGTTGAAAAACAATTTGTCAATCCTGATGTTTCAAAATTGCAACAATTAGCCAATCAGAATAACGGAGAAATTATATTTCCTAATCAAATAGAAAAGTTAATTCAGAAATTACTTCAAGAAAATACTTATTTGCCAGTTGAAAAAACTACAATAAAAAATTCTCCTTTAATTGATTCTTTGTGGTTGTTAATAATTTTAGCGGTATCTTTAACTTCCGAATGGTTCATTAGAAAATACAACGGATTACTATAATTTAAAAACTTCAATAATGATTAGTTTAAAAAGTATTCAAACAGAAATTGATGCCAGTTATTTATACAAGATACTTGCTGAAAACGAGGAAGATGAAGCTGTTGCAGAAGTTTTTAAACAAATGAGTGAAATTGAACACAGTCACGCTGTAGCTTTTATTCAGAAAAATAATTTAACGGAAACCGATTTGCCTTTGCCTTCTTTTCGTGCTAAAACACTTCATAAAATAGGAAAGATTTTTGGTTACGATTATGTTTTAGGCGTTTTATTGAATACTGAAAAAAGTATATCTAATTCGGTTATTGGTGCTAGAAAAAAATACAGTTCTGCTCAATCTATATCAGATACAGCTCATGTTACGATTTTAAAAAATATCTTAAATACAAATACTAAAGTTTCTGGTTCCAATTTGGCACGTTTTGAAAAAAGACACCGTTCAGTAGGAGGAAATGCCTTAAGAGCTGCCGTTTTAGGTGGGAATGACGGATTGGTATCCAATTTTAGTTTGGTTATGGGAATTGCTGGTGCAACTAGCGGACAAAGTGAGGTATTGCTCGCGGGAATGGCTGGTTTGTTAGCTGGCGCATTATCAATGGCTTTAGGGGAATGGATTTCGGTTAAAAGTTCTCAAGAATTATACGAAAATCAAATGCAGTTGGAAATGGACGAATTAGATACAAATCCAGAAGGAGAGCGAAAAGAAATAGCCTTAATTTATATGTCTAAAGGCATTCCGCAAGACCAAGCCAACCAAATGGCTACTGATATTATTTCAAATAAGGAATTGGCACATCAATTTTTAATTAAAGAAGAATTGGGTATAAATGCAGAAGATTTAAAAGGATCGGCTATGGAAGCGGCAATAACATCGTTTGTACTTTTTGGTATTGGTGCTATAATTCCTGTTGCGCCATTTTTCTTTTTTGGTGGAATGAAAGCGGTACTAATTAGCACCTCATTAAGCGCTGTTGGCTTATTTTTAATAGGTGCTATTATTACCTTATTTACAGGTAAAAGCGTTTGGTATTCAGGATTTAGACAAGTATTATTTGGTTTGTTAGCCGCTGCAATTACTTTCGGTATAGGAAAACTAATTGGTGTGTCAGTTATTGGGTAATTTTATTTCTGATATTTTTTATTTTTTAAAATATAGGATGCTGTTTGATATACTGCGATTGTTTCATTTTTCAATTGTATATCTATTTTTGTTTTCGGTTTTTCTTCGTAAATAATGCTGTATTTAGTGCCTAATGTTTTGTTTTTTTGTTGAATTAAATCAAATTGTTTTAATTTTTTTTGAGGTGAAATAATCGTTAAAACATCATCTTTTATATATCCTAAATCTTGATAAGTTGCAATGAAAGCTCTCGGAATATAATTTGTTTTTAAAACATCTTTTCCAAAAAACTTAGATTGGTATTTAAAGTTTAAAAGACCTAAAACTGTTGGCATTAAGTCAATTTGGGAAACCAATTTATCAACTTTTTGCGGTTCAATAAATCCTGGAGCATATATAAACGCAGGAATTCTATATTTATCCATTGGTAATTCTGTTTTTCCCGAACTTGAGGCACAATGATCGGCTACTATAACAAAAACCGTGTTTTTAAACCAAGCTTGTTTTTTTGCCATTTTTAAAAATTGTTTCAAAGCATAATCGGTATACATAACGCCACCTTCTCTTGATTTTGCGTTACCTGAAATACTAATTTTTCCTTCTGGATAAGTAAAAGGACGGTGATTGCTTACTGTCATCCAATGATTAAAGAAAGGTTTACCTGTTTTAGCTTCTTCATTCATTACTTGAATGGCTTTTTTAGCCATATCTTCATCGCAAACGCCCCAAATATTTGAAAATGAAATTTCGTTTGGTTTTAAGTTCGATTTATCGATTACATCATATCCGTTACCTCCAAAAAAGTCTTGCATATTATCAAAATAAGCATCGCCACCGTATAAATATTTGGAAGTATATCCTTTAGAATTAAAAACGCTTGCTGTTGTAAATTTGTTTTTATTATCTTTTCGTTTTACTACGCTTTCTCCCGGAGTAGGTGGTAAGCATAAGGTAACCGCTTCTAACCCTCTAACGGTTCTGTTACCAGTGGCATACAAATTGGTAAAAAACAAACTTTCTTCCGCTAATTGATCTAAGAAAGGTGTAATGTTATTTTGATTTCCATAATGTTTCATGAATTCTTCACTTAAGCTTTCTACGGTAATTAAAACAACATTTTTCTTTATTTCTGTTCCGTCCGATGAAATAGAACTACTATTTTGATTGTAATTTACTCCAATAATTGTGTCAAACTGAGTCAATTCTTCATTAGAAAGCGTTTCGTAAAATTCAAAATAATCTAATTCGCTATTGGTAAATGCTTTATAGAATTTTTGAAGGCCATTACTTTGTAATTCATTTGCAAACACATTTGTGCTATTTTGTTGAGAAGTAATACGAGGAAGAATAAGGAAAGCGCTACCAAGCAATAGTAATTGCACTCCAATAATTTTTAGTTTATTTGAAAAATTAGGTAAATGGTCTAAATACGATTTTGATTTTTTGATAATTATATAAGTACCCGCAAACGCTAAAATCCCGACTGCTGCAAAAAGCGGCACTACTGGATAAGACTCCATGATGTTTCCAATAACGGCATTGGTGTAAACTAAATAATCTACAGCTATAAAGTTATATCTTACGCCAAATTCATTCCAAAAAAAGAATTCACTAACTGCATTTTGTATGATTAGTAATACAAATAAGAAAATGGTTAAAGAAAACAAAGCCAAACGAATTTGTTTTCTATATTTTTCAGTAAACAATAAGGCTGCAAAAAAAATTATTTTTAAACTTACAAATGCAATTCCAATTTCTGGTAAAACGCCACCATATTCGCTTAAAATACTTTTTCCAGAAAGAATGTATAGTAGTAGTGCTACAAATACACCTAAAATTATATAACCATAAGGTTTTTTATATTTAGAATTAGATAAAAATATAAGATAAAGCCATAAAAATGCTCCAAAAATTATAAAAACAAACAAATCGGACAATAAGCCAAGACCAAATATTCTTATGATTTCAAGAAAAGAAAATTTACTTTGTGTGATGGGATGAAATAGTAAAACTAATCGGGTTAAAAAGCTAACAATCAAATAAAAAATCGCTAAATTTGTGTATACAACGTTTTGTTTAAGCAAGTTTCTCATTTTGTAGGAATTTACTACAAATATACAGTAAATTAACTTTAAAGTAACTTTAAATAAATATAATATTATGAATGATGCACATTTACACTTGGTGGTAAACCACTTTCCAATAATTGGGACCATTTTTGGATTAGGGATTTTAATTACAGGAATTGTAATGAAAAACAATGTTATTAAAAATATAGCGTACGTACTTTTCTGTATTTCAGCCATTTTCGGTTTTGCGAGCATGTTTACCGGAGAAGGTGCCGAAGAAATTGCTGAAAAATTACCTTCTGTAACAGACCAAATTATTCATGAACATGAAGAAATGGCCGAGAAATTAGCTTTAGTCTTATATGTTTTAGCGGGAATTTCTTTAGTTGGATTGTTTTTAAATTTTAAAAATCATGCTAAAGCAAACGTAGTATCTTTTTTTGCTTTTGTAATTGCTTTAGTAGCTGTTTTTTTAGGAAAACAAACGGGTACAACTGGAGGAGAAGTTCGTCATACAGAAATTAGGGATAATGCGGCCACAGTAATCAATGCAGATACAAAGTCAACTGGTGAGGCTGACGAAGATTAAGATTTTTAAAAACTTTTATTTTATATAAAACACCAATTAGATTTTATTGGTGTTTTTTTATTTACCGATACAGAAGTTTGCAAAAATGTTTCCTAAAAGTTCATCGTTAGTTACTTCGCCCGTAATTTCTCCAAAGAAATACAAGGCGCTTCTAATATCGATGGCCATTAAATCGGATGAAATTCCCGCATTTAAGCCCCATTTTACTTTCTGAATTTCTTCTAGCGCTTTTAATAAAGAATCGTAATGTCGGGTGTTGGTTACAATCGTTTCATTATTTCTTAAAGCACCTGTGTTTACAAATGAAAGTAAGGTAGTTTTAAGTTCATCAATACCTGTTTTTTGTTTGGCGGAAATAAAAATAGTCGAAAGTCGAAAGTCGAAAGTCGAAACAAGAGTCGAAATTTCTGTTATTTTATTCTCTGAAAGTAAATCAACTTTGTTAAATATAACAATAATTGGCTTTTCAGGATGTTCTTGTTTTATTTCGTTAATATGCGGTACTATACTTTCGACATTCGACATTTGACTTTCGACTAAATATAAAACCACTTGCGCTTGTTCAATTTTTTCAAATGTTTTTTGAATTCCAATGCTTTCTACCACGTCTTTTGTTTCTCGAATTCCTGCCGTATCGATAAATCGGAAACCTATGCCGTCAATTACTAATTCGTCTTCAATGGTGTCTCGTGTAGTTCCTGCAATGTCAGAAACTATGGCGCGTTCTTCGTTTAATAAGGTGTTTAATAAGGTTGATTTTCCTACATTTGGTTCGCCTACAATAGCTACAGGAATACCGTTTTTAATTACATTTCCTATAGCAAAAGAATCAATTAATCGTTTTAAAACAAACTCAATTCGAGTTAATAATTCTACAAATGCTTTTCTATCGGCAAACGCTACATCTTCTTCTGCAAAATCAAGTTCTAACTCTATTAACGATGCGAAGTTTAATAGTTCTTCACGGAGTTTTGAAATCTCATTACTAAATCCACCACGCATTTGATGCATAGCGATTTGATGATTTGCTTCGTTATCTGATGCGATTAAATCGGCAACAGCTTCTGCTTGTGATAAATCTAATTTTCCGTTTAAAAAGGCACGTAAAGTAAATTCTCCTCCTTGCGCCATTTTTGCTCCTTTACGAAGCAATAACTGAATTATTTGCTGCTGAATGAAAGTAGAACCATGACACGAAATTTCGACTACATTTTCTCCTGTGTAAGAATTTGGACCTTTAAAAATGGAAAGTAATACTTGATCATATGTTTTGGCACCATCCATAATATGTCCTAAATGAATGGTATGTGTTTTTTGTTTTGTAATATCTTTTCCAGAAACTGATTCAAATACATCGGCAGCTAAAGTAATAGCATCTTTACCTGATAATCGAATAATAGCAATAGCACCTGCACCAGATGGTGTAGCTAATGCAACTATGGTTTCTTGTGGAATCATTTCTTAAGTTTTATTTCTTGGCAAAGATAAAATTTTAGTAATTAGTAATTAGTAATTAGTGAATAGTTTTTTAGTGTAAATTATTACATTTTTTTAAAATAAAAAACCACAAAAGCTTATAGCAATTGTGGTTTTAAGTAGTAATTAGGTTAGTTGTATGTTTTAGTTATTTAGCATTACTGGCATTACTAACATTGTAACGGTTTCGCCTTGGTCTAATCCATCAATAGGAGTAAGGATTCCGGCTCTGTTTGGTAGTGACATTTCAAGTTGAATTTCATCGCTAGTTAGATTGTTTAACATTTCTGTTAAAAAACGAGAGTTAAAACCAATTTGTAAATCGTCTCCTTGGTAATCGCAAGTTAAACGTTCGTCTGCTTTGTTTGAATAATCAATATCTTCAGCAGAAATATTTAATTCTGTTCCTGCAATTTTCAAACGTATTTGGTGCGTAGTTTTGTTGGCAAAAATCGCTACACGACGAACCGAGTTTAAAAAAGTTACACGACTTAAAATTAATTTATTTGGATTTTCTTTTGGAATAACCGCTTCGTAATTAGGATATTTTCCATCAATTAAACGACAAGTTAAAATGTAATTTTCAAATGAATAAGTAGCGTTAGAATCGTTATATTCTACTTTTACTTCTGCATCTGAAGTGGCTAAAATTCCTTTCAAAATAGTTAAAGGTTTTTTTGGCATGATAAATTCTGCACTTTGAGATGCTTTAACATCTGCACGTGCATATTTTACTAATTTATGAGCATCTGTAGCTACAAAAATTAAACCTTCTGTTGAAAACTGAAAAAATACACCACTCATTACTGGTCGTAAATCGTCGTTTCCTGTGGCAAAAATAGTTTTTCCAATTGCTGTTGCTAATACTTCTGAAGGTATTAATGTTGTTGAAGGATCTTCTAAAGCTACTGCTTTTGGAAATTCTTCGCCAGCGGCATAAGCAATCGCATATTTACCTGAGTTAGAACTAATTTCAACAGTGTTGTTTTCTTCAACTGTAAAAGTTAGTGGTTGCTCTGGAAATGTTTTTAATATATCTAATAATAATTTTGCTGGTATAGCAACACTACCTTTGCTGTTGGATTCAATTTCTAAACTTGCCGACATCGTAGTTTCTAAATCAGAAGAAGACACGTGTAATTGGTTGTTATCTAATTCAAATAAAAAATTGTCAAGAATTGGTAAAGTGTTGTTGCTGTTAATAACGCTTCCTAAAACTTGTAGTTGTTTTAGTAAATACGAACTGGAAACTATAAAATTCATCATTTTTATTTTTTTTTCTTTTACAAATATAATGGGTTAGAATTAAATCTAAAAATATACTTATTAACAACTAGTAGTTATATTTTTTCTTTCTTAGATAAGTAAACAGCATTCCGAAAATTCCGAGTAAAACAATTGGTAACGCAACAGTTAGCAATTGTGTTTGGCTATAGTTATCCTGAACGCGTTGTTTATCTAATATAGGCAGTGACACATCTTTACTTCTAATGTTAATAAGTCCGTTATCATCCAAAAGGTAATTTACGCTATTTAAGATAAATTCTTTGTTTCCGAAATATTGTCCGGTGTATTTGTCATAACCTAATTCAATTGGTGCGCCTTTATCTAATTGATTTTTAATCACATCACCATCAGAAATTACAATCATTTTTGTGGGAACGCTTTTATTTAAAAATTTATTACCTTTAAATGGTAACACACGATTGTTGTACATAGAAGTAAAACTGCCTTCTAATAAAGCCGCAACTGGAATTAAACCGCCGTTTGGATAATCTTTCGGACTGGTTTCTTCGGCAATCATTTCTAAAGAAACCATGTTTGGCGTTCCAATTTCTTTAGAATAAGTTGAACTTTCTAGTAAAATGGTAGTTGTAACATTAGATTTTAATAACTCAATTGGTGAACAAAAATCGAATTTTACACCATCTGTATTTTTTACAATTGGGTGTTTATTTGAAGCTGGATAAATAAACGGTGCCATTTTCCAGTTGTAAGTTTCCATCTGACTTTCACTTCCTTCTTTTCCAGATGCTAATTTTAGGGGTGTTCCATATTCATCTTTAATCATTTGAGGACTAATTCGGAATCCGTATTTGAAAAACATATCGGTTAAATTCAAATCGTTGTTGCTAACTAAAGTCGAACCAGTTTCATTGTACATATTTTCCATTTCGGCAGTAGTTCCATCAACCAACCACAGCGTTTTTCCGCCTTTCATGATAAATTGGTCTAACACTTGTTTTTCAGCTTCACTAAATTTTTCTTTTGGTTTTGCAATAATAGCCAAATCGTAAATATTTAAAGCTTTTAGTGTTTTTATTGGCTGCGATGCAACAGAGTCTAAAGTTATTGGTCCTATATAATAATTATCACGAATGGTTTTTAAAAAATCGGCAATATAAATATCCTCTAACTCGCCATTTCCTTTAATAACTGCAATTTTACGCTGCTTTTCTTTTGATATTTTGTGAATGGCTTCTGCAAAAGCATATTCTAAATGTTGTACCGAACTTTCTACTTTTTTTTCAGTAGATGCCCCCATTAAATTTTTTAATAATTGCACTTTTGCACCTTTGTCGCCATAATTTGCTATAGCCCACGGGAAAACTACTTCTTGAGTTTGTTTTCCTTTTTCTTCAACAGTTACGTTTATTGGCGTTAGTCCTTTTTCAAAGAATTTTTTCATGACTTCAACACGCTCGCCTTCTTTTTCAATTGGATTTACGAATTGAAAACTAATATTTGAATTATAAGCGGTGAATTCTTCTAATAACTGACGTGTTTCTGATTGTAACTTTTTGAAATCTGCTGGAAAATTACCTTCTAAAAACACATCAATTAGTAAAGGTGAATCTACACCATCAATAATTTTTTTTGTGGTTTCAGAAAGGGTATATCTTTTGTCTTGCGTAACATCGAAACGCTTGTAAATATAATTACTAGCAAAGTTTGTAAGGAATAAACTAATCGCTAAAAATCCTAATTTCTTTAAACTATTTTTTTGAATATCTTTCATTACCATTTAAGCGATTTAAGTTGATAAACAGTTCCGGCTAAAAATAAAATGGTGATACTTATAAAATAAATAATGTCTCGAGTGTCCAATACGCCGCGACTCATACTTTTAAAGTGAAAATCCATACCTAATGTTTTGATAATCCCACTGAAATTACCAAATAAATTAGATAATCCATCAAAACCAAAATAAAAGAAAAAGCATAAAAAAACGGCAATAATAAACGCTACAATTTGATTGTCTGAAAGGGTAGAAGTGAAAACTCCAATAGAAGTGTAAGCGGCAATTAAGAATAATAATCCAAAATAAGAGCCAATGGTACTGCCATAATCAAAACTATTTTGAGCTGCTGTAAAGCTGGAAACTATAAATACATAAAAAAATGTAGGTACTATGGCAATTAAAATTAAAATAAATGCACCCAAAAATTTGCCATTAACAATTTCCCAAAGACTTAAGGGTTTGGTAAAAAGTATTTCTAATGTGCCTTGTTTTTTTTCATCTGAAAAACTTTTCATAGTTACTGCTGGAATTAGGAAAATAAGTATCCATGGTGCCAATTTAAAAAACGGACTCATATCTGCATATCCAGAATTTAAAATGTTAAAATCTCCATCAAAAACCCATAGAAATAATCCATTTAGCAAAAGGAAAATGGCAATTACTAAATATCCAATTGGCGAACCAAAAAAGGATTTTATTTCACGTAGCAATACTGCTTTCATATTTAAAACTTGTTTTAATGCTTACAAAAGTAATTTTTATACTTGAAACTTTACAATAAAGTATCTAATTTATTCACGCTCCAAGCTTCTGGTTTTTCTGCAAAAAGTGTTTTGGTATAACTCCAAACTTCACTAAAAAAAGCCGATTTTCTATAATTTTCTAATGCTTTTTCATCTTTCCAATAACTGTAAGTAAAAAAAACACGTGCATCTTGTTTATCTTGATACAATTCTAAAAATTCATTTCCCTCAAAACTTCTTATTTGATGTTTGATTTCATTAAAATTCTCTAAAAAAGCTGCAATTTTATCTTCTTGAAACGTTAATTTCACTATTCGTACAAACATATAATTTCAAATTTTTAAATCGTAAATCCCAAATCGTAAATCCCAAATTATTCGCTAAATTCCACAATAACGGCATCTTGCATTTTTAAACCTAATAAAGTATGTGCTGATCCTGAGCGGTTTGGATTGCTTCTGTAAACGGCAATTTCTAAAAAATCATCTTGGTTAAACAGTGCTATTTCGTTACCAGCCATAGCATTTAATTCGGCAGTTTTGTTATTTTTAAAATCAGCATAATTGTTTTTTACTCTATTTATAGTGTAAACAGAAAAACGAACGCTATATTGTCTTCCTCTTGCCACTTCTTCGATATATTTTTTTGAAATATTAGTCACACAATTACCAAAATCATCAATATAAACAACGTGTCCGCGAATAGAATTTAAATTATCATCTAAAATAGGCACCAACATATTCATTTTCTTAATTTCAGTTATTGGAGTGCCAATTACAGTCATTTCGCCACCTTTTGCCAAATGAGTAGCCACCGTTGCAAAAACATCTAAATCGCTTGAACCATCAATTAACCGGTCGTGAATTGTAATTTGGACTATTTTGTCAGGATTTTTTTTATTGGTTAAACCGCCAAAAATACCATTATCGGCACCAATAAAATAATGCCCATCGTACAACATAGCTATATGATTGGTATCAGCATTTCTTGAGGCATCTACAGCTACAACATGCACTGTTCCTTTTGGAAAATGAGCATAGGAAGTAGCCAACAAATAACTGGCTTCTAAAACGTTAAATTTATCTATAGAATGAGAAATATCAATAATATTTGTCTCAGGAAATAACGAATATATCTTACCCTTAAAAATTCCCGCAAAATGGTCTTTTAAACCAAAATCTGTAGTAAGCGTAATTATTGACATTTTATTGTTTATAACTTATTTTAAATGGAATGGTTGTTTTTATTATATTTGAATCTCACAAAATTACTCTTTTTTTTACAGATTTAAAACAATTTAAAATTAAAGCCTTTGAACGAAAAAATTATTGAATTGGAAAACATTGCACCAAAAGATTTTTGGGGTGCACATGACAGTCATTTAGAGACAATTAAAAAGTATTATCCAAAATTGAAAATTGTAGCGCGAGGCACTGTTTTAAAAGCGTTTGGTGAAGCAGAAGTTTTAGACGAATTTGAAAAACGCTTTCGTCGTTTGATGGCACACTTTACACGTTTTAATACGATCGACGACAACGTAATAATGCGTGTTATTGAAGGTGATGCCCAACAAACAGGTGAAATGCCAAAAGGCGATCAAATTTTGGTTCATGGTTTAGGCGGAAAGTTAATTAAAGCCATCACGCCAAATCAACAGAAATTAGTCGATTTTGTAGCTAAAAACGACATGGTTTTTGCAGTTGGTCCAGCTGGAACAGGTAAAACCTACACTGGTGTAGCACTTGCTGTTAAGGCACTTAAAGAGAAACAAGTTAAACGAATAATTTTAACGCGTCCAGCAGTAGAAGCAGGCGAGAACTTAGGTTTTTTGCCTGGAGATATGAAAGAAAAATTGGACCCATACATGCAACCTTTGTATGACGCTTTACGCGATATGCTGCCGCCACAAACTTTAGAAGATTATATTCTAAAAGGAATTATTCAAATTGCACCTTTGGCTTTTATGCGAGGAAGAACTTTAGATAATGCTTTTGTAATTTTAGATGAAGCGCAAAATACCACCCATTCTCAAATGAAAATGTTTTTAACCAGAATGGGAAAAAATGCTAAATTTATTATTACAGGAGATCCTGGGCAAGTAGATTTACCAAGAAGAACCATTTCTGGTTTGAAAGAAGCAATTTTAGTACTAAAAGATGTGGAAGGAATTGGAATTTTATATCTTGACGATAAAGATATTGTAAGACACAGATTGGTGAAAGCCGTTATTAATGCTTATAAAAGTATAGAAAATACAGATTAAAAACTAAAGAGGTGTTAAAATAAACGCCTCTTTTTTTTGTTAAAAAATGATTTTAAAACTACTTTTGCAAAACAAAACAATAACTCACAAAATGAACACAATAACAACTACAAATTTTAGCTTCACAGGTCAGAAATCAGTTTACAGAGGAAAGGTAAGAGAAGTTTATAAAATCAACGACGATATATTGGTAATGATTGCTACGGATAGACTTTCCGCATTTGATGTGGTTTTACCTGAAGGCATTCCATACAAAGGACAAATTTTAAACCAAATTGCAACAAAATTCATGCAACTTACTGAGGATATTGTTCCAAATTGGCTAATTGCCACTCCAGACCCGAATGTTGCTATTGGGCATTTATGTGAGCCTTTTAAAGTAGAAATGGTAATTCGTGGGTATTTATCGGGTCATGCTGCTCGGGAATATGCTGCAGGAAAAAGAACGATTTGTGGTGTTACAATGCCAGAAGGTTTAAAAGAAAATGACAAATTTCCTACACCAATTATTACACCAACAACCAAAGCTGATAATGGTTCGCACGATGAAGATATTTCGCGTGAAGCGATATTATCAAACGGAATTGTTACTGAAGAAGATTATTTAGTTTTAGAAAAATATACCAGAGATTTATACCAAAGAGGAACAGAAATAGCTGCTTCTAGAGGTTTGATTTTAGTAGATACAAAATACGAATTCGGAAAAACTAAAGAAGGAAAAATTGTTTTAATTGACGAAATTCATACTCCAGATTCTTCTCGTTATTTTTATGCAGAAGGCTATCAAGAAAGACAAAATAATAACGAAGAACAAAAACAATTGTCTAAAGAATTTGTACGTCGTTGGTTAATTGAAAACGGATTTCAAGGTAAAGAAGGACAGCAAATCCCAGAAATGAATGCTGCATATATTGCCACCGTTTCTGAAAGATATATTGAATTGTTTGAAAATATTTTAGGAGAAAAATTCGTAAAAGAAGATATTTCAAATATCGAAGAACGCATTTTTAATAACGTGCAAACGTATTTAGCAAAATAAAAACAATTATTTGTCAATCTGAACTTGTTTCAGATTCTAATAAACCTGACAGGTTTCAAAAACCTGTAAGGTTTTATTATTTATTCCATAATCAAATGTTTAACAACTGTTTCAGCAGCGTACAAACCAAAAAGTCCTGGCATCCAACTATTTGTGCCGTAAAACGATCTTTTATAGTTTGTGCCGTCTGTCATTTTTAAACTGCTTTCATCCTGAATTTCAGATGAAAAAACCACTTTCAAATTATCTATTTTTACTTCTTTAAGTCGTTTCCGAATTGTTTTTGCTAAAAAACAATTTTCTGTTTTTGTAATATCTGCCACTTTAACTTTAGAAACATCCATTTTTCCTCCAGCACCCATTGATGAAATAATTTTAACCCGTTTTCGTTTGGCTGCAATAATTAAATTTAATTTTGGTGTGATGCTATCTATACAATCTAAAACATAATCGAATTCGGGTGTTACAATCTCTAAAGCACGTTCTGGAGATAAAAATTCTTCTACACAAGTCAATTGTAATTCTGGGTTAATGTCCATTAATCTATTCGCAACAACTGAAACTTTCGGTTGACCAATGGTGCTGTGTAAAGCCGGTAATTGCCTGTTAATATTTGTAATATCTACGGTATCACCATCTACAATTGTTAGTTTTCCCACGCCAGCTCGAACTAAAAACTCTGCAGCAAAAGAACCCACTCCTCCTAAGCCAACAACTAATACGTTTGAGTTTTTTAATTTATTTAAGCCTTCTTCTTTAAATAATAAAGCAGCTCTTTCTTGCCATTTTGCCATAATTTATTGCTTTTTTGTAAAAACAGATTGGTAATTGTTCCAAACTATTTCTTTCATTTCTTCCACAGAAATATTTTTACATTTTGCTGCAAAAGTATAAACTTCTTCCAAACTTTCCGATATTGTATCGGTTTCTAAGAAAATTTTATCGTCGGGAACATATTTAAAAACCGATTCCATTTCCGGATTTCGAAGCAAATATTTTCCAAAAGACAAATAAAAATCTTGATTTAAAAGTTGTTTCACTAACGGAATATTTTTTGAAAAACCATGAATAATAAATGGCGATTGAAGATTACTATTTTTTTTACATGATATGATTTCATCAAATGCCGCTAAACAATGTAGAATTACAGGTTTAGAAATTTCGTGTAAAAGAGTTAATTGCGATTCAAAAACGTCAATTTGCAATTCAATTTTCTTTTCGATTCTTTTATCTAAACCACATTCTCCTTAGGCAAGACATTCTACTAACTGAAGTTTGTTTTTAATATAATTTAAATCTTCACTTACGCGTTCATCAACAATATGCCAAGGATGAATTCCGATAGAATAGTGCGGAATATCAGCTATAAATTCATTTGGATATTGGTTTACAATTTCTAAAACCGCATCAGAATTGGTATAAGAATGTGTATGTAAGTTTACAAATTGCATAAAATTGTTTTCACAAAAATAACATATTTTAACAAGTTATTTGTCTAAATTTGTATCAGATATTTTATTATGATTCAAAAAGCATTTAGTCAATACATTTCTAATTTTCAAGGTTTTTCTCGAGAAATTTGGATTCTTACACTCGTTACATTTATCAATAGGGCAGGCACCATGGTTTTGCCATTTTTATCTAAATATTTACATGAAGATTTACATTTTTCTTATTCTCAAGTAGGAACTATAATGGTGTTTTTCGGATTGGGTTCTTTATTAGGTTCTTGGTTAGGCGGAAAATTATCAGATGCTATTGGTTTTTATAAAATAATGATATTCAGTTTGTTAGTAAGCGGTTTAATGTTTTTCGGATTACAATTTGTTACCTCTTTTTACGGATTATGTATCAGTATGTTTTTAATCATGACTGTTTCAGATATGTTTCGTCCTGCTATGTTTGTTTCGCTGGGTGCTTATGCAAAACCAGAAAATAGAACCAGAGCTCTAACTTTAGTACGATTGGCAATAAATCTAGGTTTTGCAGCCGGGCCAGCTTTAGGCGGATTAATTATAATGAGTATTGGTTATAAAGGTTTGTTTTGGGTAGATGGTTTGACTTGCATAATAGCCATTTTAATTTTCTGGATCAAGGTAAAAGAAAAGAAAAAATCCACCTATTTAGATAAAGAACAGCCTGGCGATATCTTAGTAAAGTCGGTTTTTAAAGATAAAATTTATTGGTTGTTTTTAACTACATCTTTAATTGTAGGAATTATGTTTTTCCAATTATTTACTACTATTCCTATTTATCATAGAGAACAATTTGGGCTAACCGAATTACAAACAGGTTTGTTATTAACCTTAAATGGGGTTTTGGTTTTCTTCTTAGAAATGCCAATTGTAAATTATATAGAAAAGCATAAAAAAGACAAGTTAAAAGTCATTATTTTAGGTTGTTTTTTAATGAGTATCAGTTTATTTTTAATGTTAGTTAACACTTGGGCTGGTATTTTATTAATTATGATGCTATTTATGACGTTTTCAGAAATGTTTAATTTTCCATTTTCAAATGCGTTTGCAATTAGTAGGGCTCCAAAACACCAACAAGGCCGTTATATGGCTATTTTTACTATGAGTTATAGTTTAGCACACATAATAAGTGCTAAAGCTGGTATGTTTATTATTGATAATTATGGCTACCAAGCCAATTGGTTTTTCATGGGAACGCTTGGTATTATAGGTTCTGCAATAGGTATTTATGTTTTTCGTTTGGTAGAAAAAGAAAAAAATGTTAAATCTCGTTAATTAACAAAATTTTAAAATTTCGTTTTTATAAAATTCCTATTTTTGACTTTTAAATTAAAATTTTACAATTATGAATGTTAAAATGGTATTTCAAGGATTAGTATTGGCAAGTGCAATCATTTTTTTGCCAACCACAACTTTTGCACAAAACAATCGTTTCAATCAATTATCACAACAAAAAAACAATAGTTTCGAGTTGCGAATTGATAACTCCATGACGGATGCACAATTGAAACAAGATGAAACAGATGCAAAGAAATTTGATTTTGAAGTTACTTTTTCAGGAGTAAAACGTAACGACAAAAAACAAATCACAGCGATTAAAATCGCTTACAAAGACCAAGATGGAAATTCTGGAAATTATAATGTAAGCGGGGAAACGCCTATTAAACCAATTTCTATTAAAAAGCAATTTGATGGTACAGGAAAAGGCTTAATTAATATAGAGTCTGGTGCTTCACAAAATGATATTTTTGCGAATCGTTTTGATATGAAAGGATTTGACGGCATATTTAATAACGATTTGTTTATGAATTTAGACAATAACGTTATTAGAGGTTTTGTTGACGGCAACTCTATTGATTTAGACAAGTTTAAGGAATTGCAAAATGAATTTCAAAACGATTCATTAGGTGGAAATTTCAAATCATTTACATTTAAAGATGGTGAAATTATTGGCGACAATCCAGACATGCAATTACAAGAAGAAAAAACTGATGAAAACGGAACCACAACCAAAAAATATTCAGATGGAAAAGGAAACACCATGATTTTTTCAGAAAATTACGGAAATGGCAACCCAATTGGTAAAATGAAAATTCAAAAAAACTTGAATTTAAAGGATGATTCTACCAAATCAGATCTAGAAAAATTAAAACAAGATTTAGAAAAAACCAAAACCGATTTAGAGAAACTAAAAACAGATTTACAAAAGGATAAAGGGAAAAGTAAAAATTAGAAAGTTACATAGTTACAAAGTTTAAAGTAAAAACCATAATTTTCAATTGAAAATTATGGTTTTTTTAAATCGTGAATCGTTAATCCCAAATCGTAATTCGTAGATTACCTAAATTCTTTCTTAATTCGAGCAATATCTCGTTTTGTGTCGTTTTCTTTCATGGTTTCTCGCTTATCGTAATTTTTCTTACCGCGGCACAATGCGATTTCAACTTTTGCAAATCCTTTTTCATTCGTATATAATTTTAACGGAACAATTGTTAATCCCTTGTTGTCCGAATCTTTATCTAGTTTTTTAAGTTCTTTCTTGTTTAATAAAAGTTTGCGTTCGCTTTTGGCTTTGTGGTTGTAATGCGTTCCGAAAGCATATTCTTCTATTGTAGCGTTGATTAAAAAAAGTTCGGTTTGCTCGTTAAATTCGCAAAAACTTTCAGCAATTGAGGCTTTTCCTAATCGTATTGATTTAATTTCTGTTCCAGTTAATACAATACCTGCGTCGTATTTGTCTATAATTTCGTAGTCAAATCGGGCACGCTTGTTTAATATGTTAATGATTTTTTGCATAGCTACGCAAAATTAAGGTTTATTTTTTTAAGAAAACAGTATATTTTTTATGATTTTAATTGCTAAGTGGCATTAAATTTAAATTATGATATGGAATGACGAAAGAATTGGAATGATTTTTTTGTAATTTTGCCTTAAAATAAAAATAATGTTTAAAGTTTTAGCAAAAATTAATAAAGCAATTTTACCGAGCTATTCCAAGCAACGTCTTGATTTGTCGAAAGCTACAAATTTGCAAAAAGCAATAATCGCTTGGCGCTATTATGTAACGATTCACGCTTTAGAAAAAAAATAAAAATATTATAATTAAATTTAGAATTTAATACTATATTTGCACTCACAAAAATAGGCCTTGTGGCGCAACTGAATAGCGCACTTGATTACGGCTCAAGAGGTTTCTGGTTTGAATCCAGACAAGGTCACTACTTACATCCCAAAACTATTGATTTTCAATGTTTTGGGATTTTTTATTATCTTTGTGTGGCCATTTTGTGGCTACATTTATAACTTAATGCAATGTAACAAAAGAAATTAATAAAATAAATATCCTCAAAATAATTTTATTAATCCATATAAAGGAATATAAAAGCGATATGATTGACCTTCCAGAAGAAACTTTAAAAGTATATCAAGATGGTAAAAAGAACTTCGAAGAACAATTAGTTTCAATTCGTCAAGAATGTGAAATAATTAAGAAAGATTTTCTTACAAAAGATTTTATTATTTATAATTCTGAGGCAGAAATTAATGCTTGTTATAGTTTCTTTTTGCAATTTGTTCCTTATTTAAATCATCTTATCTATTTTTCAAAAGATGAAGAAGTAATTTCTAAATTAAAATCATGCGGTTTTACTTATGCTACTTTAAAGTGGATGATTGACATAAATGAAATTGAATCTGAAATTAGAAGATTAGAAAAAATAGATGGCTTACTTATTTTTCCACATGCATACCTTTATTCTTGTATATTTTATGTTAGTTCAAAATTTCATTTAAATGCATTAGAATATTTTATAGGTAATGTTAGTTATAACGGTATAGTTACTAATAAAATTCATGTTGATTTTACTAAAAGAATTAGAAGAAGGAATTACAATCATAATAACAAATCGAAACTTTCCAAAAATGAGTATGAGAATGTAATGAATGAAAAAATAGATTTGTTAGAGAAAAAATCAAGTGAAAATGGTGAAAATAATACAAAATCAATAAAGTCTATTTTAAAATTGTTGCATGGTGATTGTGGAAGTATTTACGAATTATTCCAATTTTCAACTAAAGGTATTAGTAAAAGTAGCTTCTACTTCGAACTTTTTCCTTTACTAAAGATGCTAGTTAAGGATAAAAAACTTAAAAGCGAGACAGAATTTTTTGATAACACCGCTGAACAAGTTTACAATAACGACTTCCGATTATACAGAATTTCAAAGGTAAAAGATATACTTAACCTAAAGTGATTTTAATATATAAATAATACTAAAATTTTTTTAAAATGTTTAGTATCCTATATAATAAGTTTATGTTTTTTTTTCGTAAAAACTCCGCTCATTTTCTAATTCCTACATTTTGTTCCTTTACGTCGTTGAAAAATTAAAAAAGCACGTTATGGAAATACAAAATACACCTCCAGTTTATTGGAATAAAAATCAAGCTTCTAAGCATCTTTGCTGTTCTGTTAAAACAATTGACAGATTAATTAAAAACGGTAGAATAAAATCGTTTAAAATGGGAAGAAAAGTACTTATTTATGCAAATACCTGTATTGAGGAAAATATTAACTCAATTAAACCAAAGTTTATTTAATACTAATATAAAAAAAATCATTTTCAAAGCATTTGAAAACATTTTGTAATTAATAAAGTATATGATGATTTTGCAAGAAATATTAATAAGATAATTATCATAATTAATTCAAAAGGTAACTTTTTAATAATTAATAAAATAGTTCATTTTCACTTTTTAAAATAGAAAAATAATAAATGTTATAATAAGAAAAATACATTTTTGATAATTATAATACTGATGATAATTAAACACAATAATTAAAGATAATTAATAAAGTTAATAACAACACGTTTTAATACGTGTTAAAATGAATTACAATGCGAAAAAAACCAGAAATAAAAATATGTCCGTTTTCAAATGTAATATTTACACCAAAACGTAATAATCAAGTTTTTGCAACTTCAAAAGATAGAATAGCATATCATAATGAAAAGAATAATATTATTAGAAATAAAATAAGTGAAGTAAATAAGCAATTACTAAAATATTACAAAATTTTAGATTCATTATTAGAAGATTATCAATATGCATATGTTCACAAACAATATTTAAAGAAAGTTGGTTTCTCTTTTAAATTATTTACATATTACTCAGAATACAAAGGCAATATTATTTATGGTATTTATGACATTAAATTGATGAAACATCATGATGAAAATTATTATTACATAAAACGAATTTAAATGAACAAGCTAATTCGCTATTTAAAAAATATTATTTAGTTTATTTTAAATTCCTCCCTTTATTTAAGTGTTTAATTCGTTTTTCGATTACACATCGCTTCTTTACTTCTGTAGAAATCATTCTACATAAATAAATTTCCCCCTTTTTAATATTAGCTTTAAATTTGAGATTATCAATAAAGCCAATTGACAATCTAGAAAATACAAGGTTTTTGTAGAAATATAAAAATAACACCAATTTTCGATTGGTAATATCAATTTTCGTATAGTAGTTGTAAAACATAGTGTTTATTTTTATACAAATTGCGTAAAAATGCTCAACGTTTTTAAAATTCAAACGGCTAATTTTGAGCATATACACCAATATAGGTATAGCTTTGCTCAACTAAACTTAAAAAAAATTGAGTATATATACAAGTTTGCAGCAAGCATAATAAACGATACACCAACATAAAACGACAAACAATATGATAGGAATAGCAATTTATCTTTTACTTTTTTTAGCAGGACTATTCAGTCTTGTAGTTTGCTTACTAAGCGGACAATTTCCAGATTGGACAACAGCATTTCAGTTACCAATTGCTTGCGGACTTGCAGGTGGTTTTGGTGGTGTGCTATATTGCTTGAGAGGTTTGTATCTAAATTATAGTGTGAAAAAGCAATGGAGCAGCGAATGGTATCCTTGGTATGTTATCCGACCACTTGTAAGTATTTTGACAGGTGGAGTAAGCTTTTTATTCTTAAAAGCAGGACTGTTAGTTCTTGAAGCACAAACAGAGGCAACCTCTTCCAATTTTGGATTCTATGCACTTGCTTTTATTGCAGGACTTAATGTAGATAAATTCATTTCAAAAATTGAAGACTTAGCTCAAGCTACTTGGGGCATAGAAAAATCAAGAGCATCAAAAGACAGTAAATAAAATAAAGAATATATGGACTTCAGTATAGATATGTTAAGCGTTGGTGACGCAGACGCAATAATTTTATGGTTAAAGCAGGACGGTGCTGACTTTATCATTTTTCTCGATGGTGGCAAACCAGGAGACGGAAATGAAGTTGTAAAGCATTATAACGCTTATATAAAACCGCATATGACAGCGAAGCCAATAATGATTGTAATAAATTCTCATCCTCACCGTGACCATATTGGTGGACTTCCTGAAATTATTAATCATTTCGGGACTGACATTAAAAGAGTTTATTTCAATGACCCTCTTGCTTATGTTAATCTAATGCAGAGAAATTTAATTACCGAATACCATCAAAAATATAGTGCAAATAGACAAATTACTGGACTCTATGAATCACTAAAAGATGTTGATGATTTTAAAACGCTTCTTAAAAAATATGGACTAACACCCCAACCAATATTTTCCGACACAAATCTTGGACACAATTTGTTTAAAGTGCTAGGACCAAGTGAAGCTTTTTATAAACAGAAAGTCCAATTCTTCACTGACAAGACTTCATTAGAAAGAATGCACCTACTTAAAGAAGCAGAAGAGGATGTTAATGAGGTTGAGGAGGGAAATAAACCTTGTGTAGTGGTGGATGAAAAAAATGACACATCAGCTGAAAACCTAACAAGCACAATAATACAATTAACAGACAGTAGTAATAGGCGATATTTGTTCACAGCAGACAGTGGCGTTGATTCATATGAATCAGCACAGAATAATGGATTTAATATGAAAGACTTCCACATTGCCCAACTTCCTCATCACGGTAGCAGACGAAATGTTAATACAAATTGGATTTGCAATTTTAATCCTAAACAGTATTGGGTTTCAGCAGCAGGAAATAAAAAACATCCAAGAAAAGCTGTAATAGAATGTATCAAAAAAAATCTTCCCAATTGTAAAACATACAGCACACACAAAGGTGGGTCAAAACATATTAACTCGACAGCAAATTTATTTCCAGACAGAGGATGGGGAAGTGCAGAACCATTGTAGACAGAATGCCAGCTGCTAACAGCACCTACAAGAAATTGGCGGTTCAGTGGTTAAATGAAACTTTGTGCTTCGTATCAAGTTCAGTGGTGGCAGACAGTTTAGTGCTTCGAAATCCGCTTCTTCGCCAAGCGCCAAAACGTTATGCGGCATTCTATGACGACCGTGCATAAATAAAAACATACAGAAATAAAATTAAACTATGACAGACTTTAAAGGTGAAAAAGTAGAAAAGGACGGACCAACAAAAAAGATTTTGTTTTATCATGACACGGTTGCTGGTATCAAGCAATTATCAAGTGAAATTTACAAAAAGACTGACCAAATAGTTCATTACCCAAGAGGTTTTGAGGGTGGCGACAAGTATAACACAATCAAGAAATTTACATATTTGGGTTTCAAAGGCAAACTACCTGTTGGCGTAGTGAAATCAATAACTTTTGGTTGGGGTTTTACCAAAACACTTAATCCATTTGCATATTATTTGAATGACAATCACGACATAGAGGAAGTAATTATTGAGAAAGGTGGAAAAGTAGATTTAGATTTAACTAACAAGAAACTGTATCTAAATGAAAAAAGCTTAGAAACACTTCAAAACGCTTTTAGCAGTATTTTCAAAAAAAATAGAGACGAAGTGGACTTTGTTTTAAAAGTTAATCTTCATTCTCTTTTTCCTTCGATAATTTCAAGCCCTCTCAAGACATATATTGCAAATGCGTTAGCAACTTCACTTGCTTCTTGGGGCAACGCAATTGACGAATTTTCAGATGCAGACAAAAATGCAATCAAAGACCTATTTGACAAACTATCAATTGGGACAGACTTTTTAACAAAAGATGCCTTGGCAAAGACAAAAGAAATTGTAGACAATAAGTATATTCAAGAGACTTTGAAAAAATATAATGACTTGATGAAGCTAAAAACTGGTGGAGATAGTTTAGAAAAGCAATGGCAAGAATTTTTAAAGGACAATAGCTGGATATTTTCTTCAATATTTGCTCAACCAGTAATTTTATACAAACGTGAAGCTTACGTTGGTGGAAAAACTATTGATAATCAGAACGGAAAATTCAACGACTTTTTAATCAAAAATAGTTTGAGCGACAATGTTTCATTCTTAGAAATAAAAACTCATAAAACCAAAATGTTAGATAACACTTCATATCGGGGTGAAGATGTTTACAGTACAACTAAAGACCTTACTGGTTGCATTGTTCAGGTTCTAAATCAACGTGACAATTTTCAAAAAGAGTTTTATGCGACAAAGGGAAAAAGTAAAGGTAAAGGAAATTTTGAGACATTCAATTCCAAGTGTGTAGTTCTAATTGGTTCAACAAAGGACTTAGACGAAAATCAAAAATATTCGTTTGAGCTTTTCAGAAGTAACAGCAGAGACGTTGAAATTTTGACCTTTGACGAACTTCAGACTAAAATTGAAAGTTTGCAAAAACTTATGACTACGAAATGACGGAAAACAGAGAAGAACGACCGCATAACATGCGTTTGGCAAAAAGCGGCTCAGTGGTTAAATCAAGCTTTGTGCTTCTATTCATGTTCAGTGCTGGTTGACAGTTTTGTGCTCCGAAACCCGCCCGAACGCAAAGCCCGAAACCGTTGGCAGTAATTTTTCATCATTTATAATAATGTAATTTGTTATTTCAATTAGATACTTCTTCTAATGTTTTGTAGAAATCATTCTACATAAATAAACTTCACTCTTCACATTATTACCTTTAATTTTGAGAGTATCAATAAAACCAATAATAAATCTTAAAAATTAAAGTTTTTCAACAAATATGAAAATAATGTCAATATTCGATAGGTGATATCAATTTTCGCATAGTAGTTATAAAACATAGTATTTAATTTTATTGTCATTGCGTAAAATTACGCAACGATGATAAAATTAAACCCAATAAATTGCCTTAAATTTTAATTGTAACCTATGAAACATCCCTCAAAAATCTTAATTTTTGGTTGTCTATTGACCACTTATTTTTCAAATGCCCAAGACATACTTTGGGAAAAATCCTATGGTGGCAAACATGCCGAATATTTATTTGACGCACAACCCACAGCTGATTATGGTTTTATTTTAGCTGGAAGTTCCATTTCTGGAAAAACGGGTAATAAGGAAGATTCTAACAAAGGCGATTTAGATTATTGGCTTTGGAAAATGGATGAAAAAGGCGACTTGGATTGGCAAAAAAGCTTTGGTGGTTCAGGTGTTGATTTATTGTATAGTGTAAAACTGACTGCTGATGGTGGTTTTATATTAGCTGGTATTTCAAACTCAAACAAAGGTTTGGATAAAAAACAAGATGCCAAAGGTCAAGATGATTTTTGGATTATAAAATTAGATGCCAAAGGAAATGAACTATGGCAACAAACCATTGGCGGTAGCGGACAAGAAAAACTGCAAACTATTTGCCAAACTAGAGACGGCGGTTATGTCATTGGAGGCACTTCCGCTTCTTATAAAACTAGAAAAGACGACAAAGGTTTGCTGGATGCTTTTGGAAAGTCGGAAGATACACGAGGCAATTTAGATTATTGGATAGTCAAATTAAAAAAAGACGGCAAAATAGAATGGCAAAAAACACTAGGCGGTAGCTATGTAGATGAATTAAAAGACCTTGTGGTTTTGCCCAATGGAAACATCTTGGCAGGAGGCTATTCGAATTCGCCACAATCTGGAGATAAAACGCAAGACAATTATGGTTTGGGTGATTTTTGGTTGGTGGAGCTTTCTATTGAAGGGCAACTATTATGGCAACAAACTATTGGAGCGGAAGCAGATGATAATTTATTTGCTATTGAGCTAACAGCTGATGGTGGTTTTATGGTAGGTGGAAACTCTAATTCTGCGACTTCCAATATTAAATCAAAAGCAAGTAAGAATGGTAGTGATTTTTGGATTCTGAAATTTGATATGGATAAAATGCTGCAATGGCAAGAAACGTATGATTATGGCACTAGAGATGTGTTAACCTCAATTATAGAAAATAAAGATGGTTCGTTTTTAATTGGCGGATATGCACAATCTGAACAAACCAATGAAACGACAGCTAAATTTAAAAAAGCAGATAAGGAAGGCATAAACGATTATATCGCATTAAAAATCAATGCAAATGGCGAAGAAATTTGGACACAAACTGCTGGAAGTAAAGGCGAAGAAGTAATGAAAAAACTATTTGAAACACGTGATGGTGGTTATTTGTTAACAGGAACATCCAATGGAACCGCCTCAAAAGATAAAAACAGCACTAAAGGTGGCGCAGATTTTTGGGTGGTAAAACTAAAGGACAACACCAAACCTGAATATGAAAAGGCGCCTATTGAAGCCATTCCAAACCCAGCGGTAACGTTTACTAATGTAATTATTGGATTTGAGTACGAAAATGGCACTGCCAACTTGTACGACATCAGCGGCAGACTTTTGCAAACCCACAAACTTGATGGTAGCAGAACCTTACCCGTTGAAATGACCGGTTACCCTACAGGAATGTACATTGTAGAACTGGTAACCGACAAAGAAAAAAATAGTGTTAAAATAATAAAGAAATAATATGAGAAAGTATATACTACTAGTTGCTGTACTACTAAATACAGTACTTTTTGCACAGAATCCTGGAATAAAATCTGACTTGAGCACTTTAATACCGCCCTCACCAACGGTAGCAGCACTAATGAAATATGAAGAAGTCCCAGTTAGTAATTATACGGGGGTGCCAAATATTTCAATTCCTCTTTATAATTACAATATACCTTCTAGTAAAATAGGTATAAATATTGGTTTAAGTTATCATACGGCTAGCACAAAATTAGACGAAGTAGCCAGTGATATTGGATTAGGATGGAGTCTAACTTGTTCAGGTTCAATATCAAGAACTGTAAGAGGAATGCCTGATGAGTTATATGAATCAAATCAAAAATTTGGAGTTTATAAATCAAATCCAGCCAACGGAAATAATTATTACCAAACTATTCAATCATTACTAAATGGTTCATTTAACCCTATGGTTCCTCAAAGTATTGTTAATAATAGTACACCAGATAACGTAAAGGAATTTTTATTTGAAACCAACACTTTTGGGAAATATGATACCCAACATGATTTGTGGCAATATAATTTTAATGGTCATTCAGGAAGATTTTACATTGAAAAACAAACTAATGGAAATTTAGAAGTAAAATTATTGAGTAATGATAATTTAAAGATAATTAATCAATACAATCAAGATGCAGGTAATATTTTTGAACAATATAAGCCAATAGGTTTTACAGTTTATGATGAATTTGGATATAAATATATATTTGATGTTATAGAAACGACAACTGGTAGCCAATTATCCGAATCAACTGCTCCTAACGGCATGATGAATATGAACCTAAGTCAAGAAATTTATAATAGTGCCTTTCATTTATCCAAAATTTTTGATAACAACGATAAATTATTGGTTGAATATATATATTCTGACGCTAGTGTAGAATACATTACAAACAGTTCTTTTACAAGTAATCATAGTACTACAGAGTCTAATGGTTATGGAACACTTGCTGAAGAAGTGGATTTTGTAGTTCAAAATTTTACATTGTTTAGCCAAAGTTTTCTATTAGATTTATACAAGCCAACATCTTTAGTTGCTGCATTTTCTAATTCATATACTGCAAAAAAAATAAGCGAGATTAAAATTATCGGGGTAGGTAAAGTAAGCTTTGAATACCAGACGGGAAGAAATGATGAAAATTATACAAACAGGGAGAGTGTTAAAATATTAAAAGAAATTAAAGTTAAACAATTAAATGATTCGATTGTTAAAAGTTTTTATTTAGAACATGAATATAAAGATGCCATCACAAGCAAACTTTTTTTGAAAGGAGTAAAACAGCAAATTGGTAATGGTGGTGATATAGATTTACATAAGTTATATTACAAAGAGCCCATTGAACCCTATAATCCAGCAAAAGACAATTGGGGTTTTCTAAAAAATGCTGATATGAGTTGTGGTGGATTGGAAAAAACAGCTGATAAAGATTATGTGTCATCATTTGTGTTAGAAAAAATGACATTACCAACAGGAGGTTGTGTTGTTTTTAATTACGAATCAAACACATACGCGTATCAAGGAAATGAACAATTGACCAATTTTGATTCAAACTTTTATAATTGGGACTTTCAAAGCAGTGGAGCTACTTTTTACGGATTATATAATACGAGTGTACAAAATCTGTTTACAATTAATGTGGCTCAAGACGTTTGTCTTCAGGCAAGTTATAATTTCCCAGAAAGCGAGTGGTATTTTAGTATATACAAAGATGCGTATGACCCTAATAACCCTACATCAAATTTGATAGGTGGAATTTCTTCCAATAGTGTTTTAGATAATAATGGCTTTTCTTATTTAAGAAATGTCCAGCCAGGAACATATGTAGTAAGGTTTTCTTCCCCAAATTTGCCTACTTCTGGTAATAGTAATTATTTTTCTTCTTCAATTTCTGCAACTTATAGAAATCGAAAAACAGTTGACTACAAGAATTATTTTTATGGTGGTGGATTTAGAATTTCAAAGATTTCAACTTACAATGAAAATATTACTATTGAAGATGCTAGTACTAGTATTCCTTTAACATTTAAAGAATACTCATATAATGATTTTGACAACAATAGCCCTTCAAGTGGTGTGCTTGTTTCTAAAGAACCACTTTTTAAATTAGAAACCAGTTTGAAAAGACCTTATATGAATTCAAGTGTACAAGGTGGTATTATTAATGGTGAGCTTTTCGAGAGTTTTTACACATATTCTACAATTACAAATCGTGATAAAATTAATAGAGGAAAAACTAACGGTGCAGATATTGGTTATAAAAACGTGACCATAAAAAATAGTAATGATAATGCTAGTAATGGTAGAACACAATATACTTACACAACATCTTTAGAGTATCCAAATATTGAATATACGTTTGAGCAATTGTATTTGCCTTCTATTAATATGGACTATAAACGTGGATTGTTAAAAAAGGAAGAAGTATTTGATGTAACTAATAAAAGAATAGTATCCACAATTAATAACTACGACTTTATTGATTCAAGAGTTATGACTGGTTTACATGTGTTTGGAACATGGGATGAAGGTTTTAACAGCTGCCCAAGTTTTAAATTAATGACAAATTATAATCATTACAAAACATTAAAAGTTAATAATTGCAATCCTGTTGCATTAGCTTGTGGATTAGATTATTTAAATTATATTTTTAAACCAGATATGAATATTGGATTTACAGGTTATTTAGAAGCCTACGGCTGGGCAAAATTAGCTTCCAAAACCACACAAAACTATTTCTATCCAAACGGCGGTAACACACCTAATATAGTTACAAGTAACGAAACCTTTACGTACAACCCAATAAACAAGCAAATAGCGTCACAAACAGTAAGCAATAGTGTTGGAGAAACCTTAACCACTAATTATTTTTACCATCCTGCACTTTCACAAAATAGAATTTCCGAGATTCATCGTATAGAAACCAAACGTGGTTCGGAATTACTTTCTGAAAGTAAAATTAATTATAGCAATACGTTTGCTGGTAATCAATCTTTTTTGCCTAGTACTATTGAGGTAAAAAAAGGAAATTCCCCTTCAGAAATTCGTTTAAGAAATAATGTTTATGACGAGTTTGGTCATGTACTGGAGGTGCAACAAGAAAGTGGTATGAAAATTTCATATATCTATGGTTATAACAAATCGCAACCTGTCGCTAAGTTAGAAAACATAGCGTATAGTGCCATTCCAAACGCCTTAATCACTGCTATTCAAACAGCAACAAACAACACAGCGGGCACAGAAGCTCAAGTGATTGCAGCATTAAACGCGCTTCGAACCAGTACAGATGTTAATTTGAAAAATGCGATGATTACTACACTTACTTATAAACCTTTAATAGGTGTGAGTACCGTTACCGACCCTAAAGGCGATACCCAAACCTATCAGTATGATAATTTTAACCGACTTCAATTTGTAAAGGACAGTAGCGGTAATATTTTAAGTGAAAATGAATATCATTATAAAAACTAATCGGATATGAGAAAAATTCTAAATATACTCTTGCTACTCCCTATACTAGCAATAGCCCAAAGTTCAGACCAAAACTGGGTAAAAACCAAAACCTATAAAGTGCCTACTGCAAATTCTTTGGCAACACCTACACCTGCACAAGCGGTAACTCAAGTAAGTTATTTTGATGGATTAGGCAGACCAATTCAACAAGTGGCACATGCGCAATCCAACACAGGAAAAGACATTGTAACCCATATTGAATATGACGCATTTGGTAGACCATCTAAAGAATTTTTACCTTATGCCAATCAAAATGCTAGTTTAAACTTTAACGCGAGTGCGAACTCGGATGTGTTGGGATTTTATGCTACCGATGCGTATGAAAATACATCCAATCCTTTTAGTGAAAAGCAATTTGAGGCGTCTCCTCTTAACAGGGTACTAAAACAAGCTGCTCCTGGTGATGCTTGGAGTTTGGGAAGTGGTAAAGAAATTAAATTGGATTACCAAACCAACACGGCAGATGATGTAAAATTATACCAAGCAACCGCCACTTGGAACGCTACTTTAGGGGTATATGACATCGCTTTATCACAGACAGGACATTTTGCAGCAAACCAATTGTATAAAACCATCACGTATGATGAAAATACTCCCCCTTTGGGGGCTGGGGGGCTAGAAGAGTATAAAGACAAAGAAGGAAAAGTTATTTTAAAACGTACGTTTAATAATAGCATCGCTCATGAAACATATTACGTTTACGACCAATTTGGCAATCTTACGTATGTAATACCACCATTAGTAACCAGTGTCTCCACTGAATTAGATGGATTATGCTACCAATACAAATACGATGCTCGTAACCGATTGGTAGAAAAGAAACTACCAGGCAAACAATGGGAATACATTGTGTATGATAAATTAGACAGGGTTGTGGCTACAGGTCCTGCATATAACCCTTGGGTTGGTAGTGATTCTGATAATGGCTGGCTAATCACCAAATATGATGCGTTTAACCGTCCTGTGTACACAGGTTGGTATGACCGCATGGCAACAGCAACAAGTTCAGATAGAAAGAGCTTGCAAGCTATGATTGATGGCAACGAAACAATCTCAGAGAACAAATCTACTGAAACCGTTACCATTGAAGGAGTAGCCATTAAATACACCAATCAAGTTAGTCCGAGTACGTTTATTTTACTCACCGTAAATTATTACGACAACTATGACTATCCTAGCGCACCAACTATTCCAGAACAAATAGAAGGACAAAACACGCAAAACAATAACTTAAAAGGCATGCCAACAGGTAGCTGGGTGCGTGTGCTAGACAATGCTAAATCCACAACAAACGAAACAAGCCATGTCGTTTATGACACAAGATATAGACCCATTAGAAGTTACACCAAAAACTATTTAGGCGGCTACACCCAAGTGGACAGTCAATTGGATTGGTCAGGTAAAACAATATTTACCGTTACTTCTCATGATAGAACTGTTTCAGGATTATTATTAACTATACATGAAAAGTTTACCTACACGGAGCAAGACCGACTACTAAAACATACCCATGAAATTGAAGGTGCTTCAACTGAACAATTACTTACATCAAATACCTATGACGAGTTAGGGCAACTTACAAGTAAAAAAGTAGGTGGCACAGATGATTCAGGTGCCCAAGCTTTACAAAATATTAATTACAGCTACAACATAAGAGGTTGGCTTACCGCTATTAATGACGTAAATAATTTAACGCCATCGGCAACGGATAGGGATTTATTTGCCTTTAAAATTAATTATAACCAAAAAGAAAATGACACGCCAGGACTTTTTAACGGTAACATATCCGAAACCTTGTGGCGCACAAGTGCAGACAATGTTAAACGAAAATACGCCTATAATTATGATAATTTAAACCGTTTGTTAGAAGCCAATTATAGCAAACCTGAAGCCCCTAATACTTTAGATAACTACTTAGAGAAACTTAGCTACGACCAGGCGGGTAACATTTTAACCTTGGAACGAAACGGAAATTTAGACCCAAGCGGTGGTGCTCCAGTAAATCAAATAGATAATTTAGAATATAGTTACCACCAAGAAAACAAAAACCAATTACTAAAAGTAAGAGATTTAAGCAATAGCCCACAAGGGTTTAAAGATAACCTTGACTCTACCGAAAATGATTTTAGTTATGATGCCAATGGAAATATGAAACTAGACAATAACAAAGGTATAACTGCAATTCTATACAACCATTTAAATTTACCTACAAAAATTGTTTTTTCGGGTACAACCAATGGAGAAATTTCTTATCTTTACAATGCTATAGGAGGAAAAGTAAGAAAAATTGTTGATGATAAAATGACAGATGTTAAAACAACCACCGATTATTTAAGTGGTTTTCAATACAAAAACGCTACTTTACAGTTTTTTCCACATGCCGAAGGGTACGTTCATTTCACCAAACCATCGGGAGTTGATGAGTTGGGTGCTTTTAATTATGTATTTAATTACACGGACCATCTAGGAAACGTAAGATTGTCTTACGCCAGAGACCCACTTGTAGGAAACAGGGTTAAAATATTAGAAGAAAACCACTATTATGCTTTTGGCTTAAAACACAAAAACTATAATGTAGAAAAACTAAATTTTGAAAAATTTCCAGACACAGGAGTAGAGTTAGTGCCTATGCCAGCTGTAGCGAATGCGAGTTATAACTATAAGTTTGGAAATAAAGAGCTACAAGAGGAGCTAGGGCTTAACTTTTACGATTACGGTGCCAGAAATTATGACCCAAGTTTAGGTAGATGGATGAATACTGACCCACTAGCGGAGAAAGGTTTTAGATTTTCACCATACAATTATTGTTTTAATAATCCTATATACTTTCAAGACCCAGATGGGATGTGGCCATATCCAATTGTATTTAGGTCATTTCACCCAAGTCCTAAATTTGGTGGTGGTTATTCAGGTGACAACAGACCGTTTATGCTTACCGATAACGCCTCAGCCAGAATCCACCATAGAGTAGTTGCAGACCCTCAAGCAGGTACAGTAACTTATGCAGGAAGGGGACCTGAAGGAACTTATTCCGACCCAACTCACCATCCTACAAAAGGGACTGCAACATCAATCCCTGATGGATATGTTGGCAGTATTAATTCAGAGGGTAATTCTGTCTCATTCTTAACTGGATATGAAGGGTCAAATCCTTTAACTATGGCTCCTGATATTGATGTAGATGCAAAATTAAGTTTAAGTCAAAAGGGTGATATACTAAATATTTCAGGTAAGGTTAATGGTGATAATTTTCCGAATACTGAAGCAACTATTACCGATCCGTCTGGACAAAAGTTATTTTTAGGTACTGATGTAAGGGCTGGCGGACAGGATGATTTACCAACCATTTTATTTGGGCCTGCAACAGAAAATATTATGAATATAAACATGAATATAAAAACAGATGCTGAAGGAAATTTCATGGGAGTTATGCAAGGAGATAAAATGATTTCAAGAGATGACTGGAATAAACCATTTTTAGAAAAAAATCCTAATCCAAAAAAATAATGAAAAAAAAATTTAAACCCGCAAGTGCTATTATAGTAATATTTATTATTATTTTAATAGGATGCACTCTTTTCTGGTATTTTTATAATAAATGTAAAAGTGAAGTTTTCATTTTGCCAAATAACTACACTGGTGCTGTAATCATCTTGTTTAATGAAGCCTATGGTGTTCCTGAAAAATTTGACAATAATGGCAACAGAATTTATGAAATTCCTCCTTCTGGAATTTTAAAAACTAAATTCAAATTTCAAGAAGGATTTAGAAATATTAGCTATCAAACAACAAGAGGTGAAAATTTACGATATCTATGGCCTTCAGATAAGGCTTGGAGCGATACATTACAAAATAAGCTCAATGATAGTATTTATGTCTATAAGGCCAGTTACGCAAAAGATTATTGGTTTATAGTGGGGAAAATTCATGAAATTGACTCGCTACAAGAAGTTATGACAAAAAAGTGGGAGCCTTACTCTGAAAAAGTTGTGCTTAAACAAGGAGATAATGTCGACAATAGGAAATAGGGTAATGTATCAAACGTGTTGTTATTAAAATAATAGCTTGTAACTAATTGATTATCAATGATATTTATAAAAATTAATTTTATAATAAAGGCGACCATTTGGTCGTCTTTATTATTTTTATTCTCTTAAATCGTCTAAAATGAAAGAATCTGTGACTTCGTGTATCAAACGTGTTGGTGCCAAAGAAATTTACTGTTTTTGTAATAATTTTCTAATTAAATTATGTAAATTCAGCTGCAAACGAAGTACGTTTTAAATGTAAATCATTTAATAAAACGCAAGTAGAAAATTACACTTAAAAAAGCTTACTTAGCTAATCAAAGTAATAATATCATTCAATTTACAAATGATAGTATTGGAATACTCAGTACAGCAAGAATTATTCAATAATTGATATTAATTTTTTGCTTATTGCGTAATATTACTCAATATTTTGTGCTACATTTTATATAGTTTGGCATAAAATTAATTTTATGAAATTTTCTTATATTTCCATACTCTTGCTATTACCTATACTAGCAATAGCCCAAAGCTCCGACCAAAACTGGGTAAAAACGAAAACGTACAAAGAGCCTACCACAAATGCATTACCAACACCTACACCTGCACAAGCGGTAACTCAAGTAAGTTATTTTGATGGATTAGGCAGACCAATTCAACAAGTGGCACATGCGCAATCCAACACAGGAAAAGACATTGTAACCCATATTGAATATGACGCATTTGGTAGACCATCTAAAGAATTTTTACCTTATGCCAATCAAAATGCTAGTTTAAACTTTAACGCGAGTGCGAACTCGGATGTGTTGGGATTTTATGCTACCGATGCGTATGAAAATACATCCAATCCTTTTAGTGAAAAGCAATTTGAGGCGTCTCCTCTTAACAGGGTACTAAAACAAGCTGCTCCTGGTGATGCTTGGAGTTTGGGAAGTGGTAAAGAAATTAAATTGGATTACCAAACCAATACGGCAAATGATGTAAAATTATATAAAGCAACCGCCACTTGGAACGCTACTTTAGGGCTATACAATACCTCTTTATCACAGACAGGACATTTTGCAGCAAACCAATTGTACAAAACAATAACCTATGACGAAAACTCCCCTGGTGGAACCAGCAAAATAGGTCGCACAGAGGAATACAAAGACAAAGAAGGAAAAGTTATTTTAAAACGTACTTTTAATAATAGCATCGCCCATGAAACGTATTACGTTTACGACACGTTTGGAAACCTATCATACGTGATACCACCATTGGTAACAAACGTCTCCACTGAATTAGATGGACTATGCTTCCAATACAAATACGATTATCGTAACCGATTAGTTGAGAAAAAACTACCAGGCAAGCAGTGGGAATACATTGTGTATGACAAATTAGACAGAGTTGTAGCTACAGGTCCTGCATATAACCCTTGGGGTGGTGGTGATTCTGATAAGGGCTGGCTAATCACCAAATACGATGCGTTTAATCGTCCTGTGTACACAGGTTGGTACAACGGCATGGCAACAGCCATAAGTTCAGATAGAAAGAGCTTGCAAGATAATATTGATGGCAACGAAATAATTTCAGAGAACAAATCTACTGAAACCGTTACCATTGACGCAGTGACAACTAAATATACCAATTCGGTTTTTCCAACTAACTTTAAACTACTAACTGTAAATTATTACGACAACTATGATTACCCTAACGCGCCATCTATTCCAACACAAATAGAAGGACAAAACACACAAAGTACCAACCTTAAAGGAATGGCTACAGGTTCTTGGGTGAGAGTTTTAGATGATGCTGAAGCCACAACAAACGAAACCAGCTTTATCGTTTATGACACCAGATACAGACCCATAAGAAGTTACACCAAAAACTATTTAGGCGGTTACACCCAAGTAGATAGTAAATTGGATTGGGCTGGTAAAACACTTTATACCGTAACCTCACATAAAAGAACCGCTCCAGGACAATTGTTTACTGTAAAAGAACGTTTTACTTATACAGAACAAGACAGATTACTAAAACACACCCATGAAATTGTAGGGGCTTTACCCGAACAATTACTTACTTTAAATACCTATGATGAATTAGGGCAATTAGTTGCTAAAAATGTAGGTGGCACAGATGTTACTGGCGCACTAGCTTTACAAAAAGTAAATTATAAGTACAACATAAGAGGCTGGCTTACGGCTATTAATGACATAAATAACTTAATGCCATCGGCAACGGATAGGGATTTATTTGCTTTTAAAATAAATTACAACAAAAAAGAAGATGACACAGCAGGACTGTTTAACGGCAACATATCCGAAACCCTTTGGCGCACAAGTGCAGATAATACAAAACGAAAATACGCCTATAAATATGATGATTTAAACCGGTTGTTAGAAGCCAATTATAGCAAACCAGAAGACCAAAATACTTTAAACAATTACTTAGAAAAACTTAGTTATGACAAAGCTGGTAATATTTTAACTTTAGAGAGAAATGGAAATTTAGACCCAAGCGGTGGTGCTCCAGTAAATCAAATAGACAATTTAGAGTACAGTTACCACCCAGATAACAAAAACCAATTACTAAAAGTAAACGATTTAAGCAATAGCCCACAAGGGTTTAACCAAGCCAATGACGTAGCATCTGGCGATGTAGATGCAAACAACGTTGACCATACTGACGACTTTACGTATGACTTAAATGGCAATATGAAATCCGACACAAATAAAGGGATTGAAGATATAACATACAACCACTTAAATTTACCTATAAAAATAAATTTTGGCGCAAAAGGAAATATTTATTATCTTTATAATGCGATAGGAGGAAAAGTAAAAAAAGTAGTTGAAGATAACGTAGCACATATTACTACCACAACCGATTATTTAAGTGGTTTTCAGTATCTAAACACTGAACTACAATTTTTTCCACATGCCGAAGGGTACGTTCATTATACCAAGCCATTAGCCGCACAAGGTGGAGAAAATAGCGCATTGGGAAGTTTTAATTATGTATTTAACTACACGGACCATTTAGGAAACGTAAGATTATCTTATGCCAAAGACCCACTTGTAGGAAACAGGGTTAAAATATTAGAAGAAAACCATTATTATGCTTTTGGATTAAAACATAAAAACTATAATGTAGAAAAACTAAATTTTGAAGAATTTCCAGATACAGGTGTAGAAATTGTACCAGCACCCGCTGTAGCGAATGCGAGTTACAACTATAAGTACAACGGCAAAGAATTGCAAGAGGAGTTAGGATTGAACATGACTGCAATGGATTTCCGTCAATACGATAGTGCTATTGGTAGGTTTGTTGTCATTGACCCGCTGGCTGAAATGTCTAGAAGATGGACACCATATAATTACTGTTATAATAACCCAATTATATTTATTGACCCAGATGGAATGCTTTCAAAATCTTTTGGAGATGAAGAATTTATAGATTGGAAAGAAGAAAATAATACTAGAAACACTCTTGGAGAATCTGGAGAAGATAATAGTTATTTTGGAGGAGAAAATGAAACAGACCCGCCAGTGGAAGTTAAAAAAGGTGAAAAAACTTTTATAAAAACAGAAACTGAAGGTAAAAATGTTATTTATACTGAATTAGTTCAGATTGAAACTGTTTTAGTAACAATTGATAATCGAACTCAAAATGGTTACCAATTAGCCGATGGATTTGGACAGTTGATGAACGCTGGAGGAGTTGTTTGGGGTGCTGCTGAAATTGGAGGAAATTATTTGCGACAAAATAACGGAGCACAAGTAATAGGAAGGTCTTTAGGTTTTGGAACACAACAAACAGCAAGAGCATTAACTGGCACAGTCAAAACATTAGGAGCTTGGGGGCAAAATCTCGGTA
The DNA here is from genome assembly GCA_964402375.1 of uncultured Flavobacterium sp. Taxonomy (GTDB): domain Bacteria; phylum Bacteroidota; class Bacteroidia; order Flavobacteriales; family Flavobacteriaceae; genus Flavobacterium. The sequence goes on from CAYOCC010000001.1 coordinate 285,298, forward strand.
CTGCTGGAATGGTTCTCAGTAGCGTTAATTATGTTGCACAAGGACTTGACCCAAATCAAACCATATCAACAGCAACGCATGTAAACTTTTGGCTTAGTGCAGGATTATATGGTGCTGCTGCTGTAATTGGAGGACCAATAATTGGAGGAGCTGCATTAATATATGGAGCAGGGCAATTAGGTTCGTATATGTTTACTGGAAATACATTAGAAGAAAACTATTTTGGCAAATGAAAGCATTAAATTACATCCTATACATAACACATTGTTTTTTACTAATTTTTAAGAAACTTAATAACGAAGATATTGAAGGAAGAACTAAAAATGCTTTAGCATTAATGCTCTTTTTTCCCTCATTATTTTTGTTTTTCTTTGTCTATATGATTAGTATTTCAACTGAATTGTTTTCGTACAATAAAATTGTGATTTTTATTTTTACAATATCAATCTTCTTAACACTTCGATATTTAATTTTTAAGAGATACAAAACTCAATATTATGAAGTTGTAGAATCCTTAAAAATTCAATTTTCATATAGCAATAAAAGAGTTGTTTTTTCTTTTTTGATTTTATGGTTTATCCCGATATTCCTTTTGTGGATTGGCGTAATTATACTTAGACAATTTATATATCACTCATAAATGACAAACCAGGATGGACACTTCCGAATGGAGGATTAGGTGAATGGGATTCACAACATGGTGAATTAGAAGTATATGATAAAACAGGTAAAAAGCATAAAGGTGGGTACAATCCAGAAACTGGAGAAAAAAACAAGAATGGAGACCCGGGGAGGATAGCAACAAGAGCAAAATTTGAGGTAAATAATACAGTTCTTGTAAAAACACCGTCACCAATAAGAATAAGTCCTCCAAAAACAAGTCCACAAACAGTAACACTTGGCTCTGCTTTACTTATTGTTGTTATAATATTATTGATTCCAATTGGATTTTAAAAAAGAAATATGAAGACTGAATTATTGATTGAAATATATAAAATTAAAGAAGAAGAGTTTTTTAAAGAAATTAATATTAATCATTATGATTTAATTAAAATTAATGAAATTTGTCCTCCATATGAAGAATTTGATGTTGAATATTGTAATGGATATGAAATTAAAGAAAATGATTTTAAAAAGCTCGAAAAATATATAAAAGAATTAAAATCTTATAATTTTAAAGATTTTAGTTATAGTATTATAACCAGACAAGTTGGTTAGGTAATTTACCAGATGTGGGTAATGTATCAGATTTAGTGATGCTTTTATTTTTGGTAATTAAAGTGTTGAAAATCAATATAAAATTATAAATAAATAGTAATTAGGAGTGCAATATTGTGCTCCTTTTTGTGTTATATAATTTAACTCTGTTCGTAAATGCACAGGTTCTAGTAAATGTACTGCTTGTAAAAATTGCAAGTATTGTAAGTATTGTGCTAAAGACGGTGGTAGCTGCGGTGTATGTAAGTAATATAGCGCTAATTAAAGAGTTAAATAGGAGTAGGGAACATATTGATTTACTTTCAAATCACTTATTACGATGTTTAGAAATTTATAATTCTTCCAATTTAATAATTCGATTTTTCAGCGTCAAGGTAACCACATCAGTAATGTTTTTTTGATTGGTTTTTTGTATGATTCGTCTTCTGTGATTTTCTACAGTTCTGGGACTAATATTAAGTATTTTCGCTATATATTCATTGTTTTTTTGTTGAGAAATTAAACGAATGATATCAATTTCTCTATCTGTAAGTTTAAATTGATTTAAAGTACTTGGTTTAATAATTGATTTATATTCTAATAATTCAGGTAAAATAGCTCTTGTAGAAGAATCAAAATACGTTTGATTATCCATAATTTTTCTGATAGCAATTTCTATTTCGGAAGAATTAATTAACTTACTACAATACCCATTCGCTCCAGCTTTAATTAAATTAGAAACAGATAATTCACTAATCAACTGTGTGAGAACTAAAATTTTAATTTTTGGGAAGTGCAATTTAATATGTTTGCATATTTCAAGGCCACCCATTTTGTTCATTTGTAAATCTAAAATTAACAAATCAATAGTATGGCTTTTTAGATAATCAAAAAGGCTATTTCCATCATCTGTGTCATACACCACACGAACATCTTCAATTTTTTTGAATGTTTCAATAAATCCATGTCTAACTAAATGGTGGTCTTCAACTATGGCGATTTTTATCATAATTCAATTGTGATTTTAAAAATATTTAAGTTTTCGGAAACTATATGTTTAAGTTTTGCATTAGTAGACTTCAATCGTTCGTTTAATCCAAGCAGTCCCATTCCAGCAGAATTGTTCAATGCCATTTTGTAATTAAAATGCTCACCGTCATCTTCAAAAGTTAATTTTAGCGTATTTTTATTAACGATTATAGAGAGTTTGCAATAACTAGCTCTATTATGCTTAATGAGATTATTTGTAATTTCTTGAATGATGCGATAAACTTGATACGCAATATTTTCATCAATAATCAATTCTTCATCTTCATATTCCAGTTCAAAGTAGGTTTGACTTCCCTTTGATAAAGTAGCAAATCGTTCACTTACAGCAGGAATTAATCCTTCCAACTTTAATTTGGAAGGCATAAGAGAATAACTAATGTCTTTAATACTTTTAGTTGCTAAATCAATAGATTGCTCTAAATGTTTGATGTAGTTAATTTTTTCTTGGTTTTGTTCATCAAATGACAATAGGTTGACATAGTTTTTAATTGCCACAAAATCATTTTGTAAACCATCATGCAAGTCGTGTGCGATTCTAGCCCTTTCATTTCTTTCTAAATCAAGTTTTTCTCTGAAGTTTTTTTCGGTATCTAAACGTTTGGAATTAATATAGTATTTATGATAAAAAACCGCCACACCAATTTGGAACATACCAAAAAGAAAAATGACTATACTAGCAATGATTATGACGTTATTTAAACTTTCTTGGCTTTCCATATGGCAATGTAAAATGACAATCTGTAGATAAAAAGTAATAGTAAATTGATGTACCAAAAGTATAATAAAACAGGACTTTTAGTATATCTGAAAATAGTTTCTAAACCAAAAATAAAAAACGTACCTGAATAATACAAAATCATACCCGAAAGAATATAAAACACTGGAAAATGAAGTAAACTACTAGTTTCTAGTTTTTCAAACTGTTGAATAGTCCATTTAGTAGAACCAGTAAATACTAAAAGACAATTCGCTATTGGAATAAATAATTCAAAGAGATTGATATTGATTTTATTGAAAAACATTACAGCTAAGAAAGCGTAAATTATTGAATATAATATAATTATGAAATAGAAAACTGATTGTGTTATACCAATCAGTTTTCTAAAGAATAAAAGTAGAGTTAAAAATTCAAGATAAGAATATATTTTGAACCAATACTGAGAATCAAAATTTAGTATTATTGAAAAGGATAATTCAGACAAAGCACCAAGTCCAAACAATAATACTAGGTAATATATATTCAAATTATCCAATAATTGTTTGTTCAAATAAAAATATAAAAGCAATCCAAAAGATAATGATAATAGAAAATATACAATTAATTCAAACATTACATTAAATCATTATTTTTTGGACATGTAGTAGGACATGGTGTAGTTTTATCTAAAATATACCCATTTGTCATATCTTCGTTATTGCTATTTACACCAACAATAACTAAATTAGTACTGTCAGTTTCATTATCATATCCATTATAGATTCTTAAGCCGATGCAATCTTCTTGCTGTAATATTTTGTTAAAATGATTAGCACCTGCAAAATACCCTTTTTTTGAATCTGGATAACGTTTTCTAAATTCATTTACCATTTCTTGAGCTTGAGATAACGTAATTTGTTCTCCTGTGTTTTTGTTGATTTCCATTATAGTATAAATTAAAAATTAAGTCGTAAAAATACTAGTTTAAACTATTTATATATTGCGTAATATTACGCAATATATAAATATTCAGACCTAATAACTTTGTTTTTTTATTTGGTATGAAAACAAAAATAAATATTTTATCTGTAGATTCTGGAGGTGTGAGAAATTTAATTTCGGCTTACATCTTACAAAAAATAGAAGACGAACTTCAAAAAACACAAAATAACTCACAATTAAAGATTGCAGACATCTTTGATACGTTTGTATCGGTTGGTTCTAGCTCGCTTTTAAGTTATCTCTATCAAATTCCAGACAACCAAGGTGATTATTTTACTGCTCAACAAGTCACTGAACATTATAAGGCTATTGCCGCTAAGATATACAATCAAAAATGGACTTCGATTATAAAACTTTCCAATACAATTTGTAGTCAACAGCAATTGATACAGAGTGTTCGTAATTTGTTCATTAATTTAGAAAATCTAAAAAACAGTAAAAACAATATTATTCCCTTGTACAATCTGACAAAAGGAGAAATTGAAATTGTAAATGCATTTACGAGTGAATTAACAGCGGAAGATTTACTTAAAGCTTCACTTGCAACTTCTCCATTTTTCAAAACAACTAAGATTAATGATACCGTGTTTTGTAGTGGAGAACATATATCTGCAAATCCAAAATATTGTTTGGAGGACGAAATATTTAAAAAAGCATTTTCCGAATATGAAGTTGTAAATATTCTTTCAATAGGAGCGGGGAGTAATACAATACAGTCTAAGGATAATTCAATAAAAATAATTGCAAAAGATTGTGCAACTCAATTTGTTGAGCAACGTTTTTTGCCAAACCAAACCGTAAATTATTATAGAATTGATGCTCCAACAAAAGATTTTGATGTTTTTAAACCATTACATACAAATTCCTACATCGATTTTTCAAAAAGAAATATATATGCAATGAATACAGCAGGTCAATTAGCTATGGGTACTTTGGATGATAAGGAATTTAAAAAGTTTATTCAAGCTTTGTAAATGGCTAAAAATATTATTAAAGTTTTTCATTAAATGAAGAATATAATTTTATAGAAAAATAGCGTAATAATGCTCAATTTTTTTTAAAATCAAACTGCTATTTTTACAAAAAAAACATAGAATATTTATTAGTTATTGATTATGGGTTTTTTATTAATACTCAAAAATAGATTTTTACATAAAACAAATAATTAAGAACTAGTTAGTTTCGCAAAATTCAAATATTAAATTTCAGAATATTATTAATCTTTAAAACAATTGTAATCATGGCACTAAAAAAAGGCCCAAAAAGACTAGCAAAGTCAACAGGGAAGACCGACCAACGTCAACGTGATAATAATTGTACATCATAAATCAACGCCAAATGAATTATAAAAAAACCGTAAATATTTCCTCAAAAAACCGTAAATATTAAAAATTCTAATTGCTTAATTAGTAAGTTAATTTTTATTTAATTTTTTTTAAAAGGATAATTTTTGGAATAATATTTAGTAAAATTCAATACAATAAATTTAAATCAAAATTAATAATGTAACTAAGAATTTAAAATAAACAAATAACTAATATTAATTATAACATGACAGAAGTAATAAATTTAACAGACTTAAGGAACTTACAAATTTCATCAGAAACTATTTATGTAAAAGGCTACGAAAACGAAGGTGATGGAGGCGGAGGATTATTTTTATGGAGAACAGAATTTGAATTTCAAACAGGTATTTACAGTTCAGAAAATTTTGGAACAATAATAAAATCTAATTTAGTTCCTAATAATCAAGGTAGCTGGGTTAGACAATATGAAGGATTTATAAATGTATTATATTTTGGTGCCCTAGGGTTTGGAGATGATTATACGGATTGTTTACAAAATGCAATAGATTTTGCGAATTTAAACTGTGAAATTAATCCAATTTTAAAAGGGTCAACTGTTTTTATCCCAAATGGTAGTTATGTAATTTCTTCAATTTTACTTAAAACTGGGATATCAATAATTGGAGAATCTATGGAAAGTACAATCTTATACGCAACCTCAGGTTCTAGTAATGATTACATGTTTAAAATGGAAAGTGGCCCCGTCACTATTAATATATCAAAATTAAATTTATCAGGACAAAACACGAAACGTGGTGCGTTTTTATTTGAATCAGATGGACAATCTACAGCTCCATTTCATGGAGGACTATGGAATTCAAGAATTAATGATATTCAAATTTATGGTTTTTTGGGTCATGGTATATTTTTAAAAGGTGGAGGAACAAATTCTGATTATTTAATACCAAATCAATTTAATATTTTCGAAAATATCCGCGTATTTAATTTTAGTGATAATTACAATTCATTACGGCTAACTGGACAAAACGGACAGATTACTTTTTTAAATTGTGAATTTGATGGTTATTTTACTAAAACATCAGAAGATGTATATACATTTAAAAAAGGTAAAAATGTTTGGATAGAAAATAACGATATTTACCAATCGGCTGTAATATCATTTATTAATTGTACTTTTCAATATGCCGACTACGGTATGTACATTTCATGGGGAGAAAATATAACTATTGATAATTGTTGGTTTGAAATGCTTGGTGTTTCAGTTATTGTTAAAAGTAATCAAACCTCACCACAAAGTGAATTTAAACCTTCAAAAAGTATAAATGTTCTAAATAGTAGATTTGCAAATGCTGCTGGTTTTGGTTCTATAAATGCACCATTAAATGTTAAGGATGGTCAATGTGTAAACATATCAAATTCATTCGTTAATATAAATAACAATTATACAGCCGTTACAGATCCAGATGGTATATATTTTAACGAAGATTCAAGATTTATAGTTGCTTATAATAATGAAATTGGTAGTGTAATAGCTCAAGGAAATACATTTCAAGTAGATAAGTTAGGAATTACATTTGGAATACATCAAAAAATAATTATCCAATCAAATAATTCAATAGATTGTTCTGGCCATAAACTTGTATTTATAGATCAGTCTGTTATTAATCCATTTACTATTATCGAAACAATAAAATCATCAATTTGCGCTGGTGAATTTTTGACAATAAGAGCTGACCAAGGCAGTATTAATTTTATAAACACTAATAATATTTTCTTTAAAAAATCTTCAGGCAACTCATTTATTATGAATAATGGAGATATTGCTACATTTATTAAAATTGACAATATAATAGGTACACAAATAAATCCTATATATCAAAGTTACCAATTAGTATCTATTATGAGAAATGTTGTGTAAACTATTAATTTTTATTAACTTTATTAAAAAAATATGAAAAATTATATTTATATACTAGTAATATTTATTTCTTTGAAAATGAATGCCCAATGTTTTCAAAAATTTTCTTCTAACAGTAGTCATTCAATTGTTATAAAGGATGATGGGACTTTATGGGCATGGGGAAAAAACTCCCAAAGTGAAGTTGGTGTTTGCAATGGACAACTTCAAGTTTTTGGACCTACCCAATTAAGTAATCAACCCGTTTGGACTAAAATTTTTACAGGTAGTAATAAAACGTTTGCAATAAAAAATGATGGTACACTTTGGGCATGTGGTAATGGTAGTGGCGGCTCGCTAGGCACGGGTAATCAAAATGATGTTTGCACACTAACTCAAATAGGTACAGATACAGATTGGAACGAAATATGTCCTGGTAGTGGTACAATTGCTAAAAAAAATAATGGAACACTTTGGGGGTGGGGTTCAAATATTTATGGGCAATTAAACATAGGAACTACTAGCTTACAGTTTACACCTGTACAGATAAGTTCTGAAACAAATTGGAGCAAGATAAACATGTCTTTACATACGATTGCTCTAAAAAATAATGGTACACTTTGGGCATGTGGTTTAAACGATAAAGGACAAATTGGAGATGGAACACTAATTAATAGATTAAATTTTGTTCAAATTGGAAGTAATAATAATTGGTCTGATATTGCTTCCGGTTACCTAGGTAAACAATCTTATGCTTTAAAGTCTGATGGCACATTTTGGGGTTGGGGTTACAACGAAAGTATGATTTTTGGGAGCGGAGGTAATGTGTTACAGCCCATACAACTAGGAACCAGTAATGATTGGAGTAAAATTAGTGGTACAAATTTGGGAGTGGTTTTAACTAAGCAAAATGGTACTTTGTGGTACTATAGTAGCAGTGGTTTTCAACAAATAGGTATCGATACTAATTGGGTCAATATTTATGGGGGTTTTGCACATTTTTTTGCAAGCAAATCAGATGGTACGCATTGGGGTTATGGAAGTAACCAAGATGGTCAGTTAGGATTAGGTACTGCCATTACAACTACTTCTGTAATGACTCTATTTAATTGTTCAGCATTTTTAAATGTTGAAGAAATTAATCCTCTTGTTAATCTAATAATATATCCTAATCCAACAAATGATTTTGTTTTTATTGAAAATAACTCACACAAAAACATTGATAAAATTTATTTAACTAATATAAATGGAAAGGTATTACTAGAAGAAAGAAATGATTTTTCTAAAATTTATATTGGCAATTTTGAAAATGGAATATATTTCTTAAATATTAGTTCAGAAAATGAAACATTTAGTTATAAAATAGTTAAAAAATAAATAATTTTAACAACCCGATACCGCGGATTTGTAATCATAATGGCGCGTATTTGTAATACGAGCCCTCAATATAAATCAATTCTTTTTTTATTGTGATGATTTCTTGGAAAGTATTATTTATGACGCTATCAATAATAAAAAGGATTCCCCCCTGCTAGCGCGAGCATAACTATTAAACATAGCGATTATCACTGATATATCAGATTTCCCCTTTGAATTGGAGACGAATGTTTTTTTTAAGAATTATTATTATTTATATTAAAAATTTTACAAAAACTATTTCATATCTTATTTTTTAAAATTGAATTTATTAAATAAAAAAAGGGCTTCATAAGCCCTTTCAAATTTTATCTCAAGAAAATTATTGTAGAAAAGCATATTTTGAAATCCTCAAAGCATTTACTTCTTTTTCAACTTTGATATAATTAAAAAATATTTTTTCAGTTTTATGTCCAGAAATAGCCATAATATCGTGAGGTGGTATACCAGAATAATATGCATTAGTACAGAATGACCTTCTAGCGGTGTGTGTACAGATAAATTTATATTTTGGTTCTAAACGTTCTACTTGAGTGCCTCCCTCTGTTCTAATAAATTTGTAATTTTCTTTAATATCAGCTCTTTTACAAATTGATTTTATATGTTCGTTTATCGTGTTTTGGTGAAGATATTTTGGTAAGTTACCATCTCTTTTATCTAAAATTCTTTTAATAACAGAATTGATTGGTATAACAACAAAATTTGAAGTTTTAGATTGTTTAATACGAATAAATTGAGTTTCATCTTGTGTAATTATTTCAGGTTTTTTCAAGAAGTTTAATAAATCGCCAATACGCAATCCTGTATTACATCCTATTAGGAAGATATCTCTAGTAATATTTAGTTCTTCATCATTTAAAACTAAATTTTCAATTCTCAATAATTCATCTTGATTTAAATAGGGGTGATTTATAACCTCAGTTACCTTTGAGAAATAATTTTTCTTAAATTCTAGATTAGTATGTTTATCTTCATCATACGCATATCCCATAACTGTTTTTAGTTTTTGAATCACTGTCCCAATATAGTTTTTGGTATATTTTTTTTCATTGGTTAAATAGTCAATAAATTCATTGTAAAAACCCCTATTAATATCGTCAAAATTTAAGTTCTTTATTTTCTTATAAATCAAGAACTTTTTAACAACATTTAAAGAACTTTTTAGAGTATTTAATGTTCCTTTTGTAAGTATTTTTTTTGAAAATGGTGAATTGTTTTTTGAGTAAAATTCTAAAAACCATTCGTAATATTTTATGAAATCTTTGTTGGTATCTAAATCTTTTTGATTTTCGCTAAAAGGATTACTTTGAAATTTTGAAATTGGTTTTTCAAAAATGTTAAATACTTTTGCAAACATAATTTTTAAAGTATCAATTTCTAAGTCCTTTTCATTTTCTTTGTACAGTAAATCATTTAATTGATTTTCAAATTCCGATAACTTACTATTAATAAGTTTTGCATTGAATGTTGAAGAGGGTAACTTCATTTTTTGTTTGTTACTATCCCAATCTTTATCGGAATTAATTACAAAATTGGTTGATGCTCTAAATCTTGAATTTTTTCCATGTCTAAATTCAAATTGGATAGTACTTTTTTCACTACCTTTACGAAGATAAAATTTCGTTTTCATACTTTAAAAAATTAAATTGTTACTTTTTTTAAAGTTATAAATGAGTTGTTTTTTATCCAATTCGTGTGACCATTTTTGTGTCCATTTAGGTCCTATTTTGGCATTTTGTGTCCACTTTTTTGAAAAACAACTTTTTCAAAGCACCAATAAAACCGCTACAAAGCCAATAAAATCATAAAAAACCTTCTAAGAACAACATTCAGACAAGGTCACAACATAAATCCCAAAACATATAAATTTTTATGTTTTGGGATTTTTTTTATCATCATTTCTTTTATTTTTTATAAAATAATACCATAAAAGGACATTTTTATAATCTGAATTCCATCATAAATCTGTCATTTTCTTGAATTAATTCAAGATTTTTTAATTATCTTGCAGCCTTAATTTTTTAAATAATTCTTTATGTTAGAATTGTTTATGATATTTAATAAATCATTATCATGAAAAAACACATTTTTTTATTCATTTTTTTGCTTTCGAGTAGCATATATGCACAAGGCGTCTTTTTTAAAATGGGAAAAAATTATTCTTCATTTTCCTATAAAAACAATACTCCTTTCGCAGATAAAATTAAAATTAATGGAACGGGTAGTAGTTATGAGTTAGGTTATGAAAAGCCATTAAAATTTAAAGATTTTTCTTATTTGGGAAGCATTACTCTTAACGATTATAACGGAACTAGTGAATCTAAAACAAATAATTTGGATTATAAAACCTCATATATTGGTTTACAAAATGCTGTTAATTATCAGTTTTTTGATTCTTTTTATTTTTTCATCAGCGCTAAAGCAGGATTAAACATGTCGACCATCATTTATGGAAAACAACAATTGAATAATTCTACTTTTAATCTAACCGACAACAAAGATTTCTCAGGTTTAATTTTACAACCCGTATTAGGATTAGATGCCAAGTATTATATTTCTAAATCAGGATATTTAAGTTTAGGTTGTAATGTAGCTAAAAGTATTTCATTAAATCCAACAACAGATAAAGTTTCATTTAATACATTCCAAATTCTTTTTGGAGGTTATTTTGAATTGAATAAAGACAAACATTTATGAGAAAAATAGTATATTTATTAGCATTATTTTGCACTTCGTTTTTCTATGCACAAACAAGTGGTGTTACTTATCAAGCAGTAATATATTATCCTAACGGACAAAATATTCCTGGAGTAGATATTCAAAAAAGTCCGATGGCTAATAAATCGGTTTGTTTGCAATTTTCACTAACTGATAATCTTTCGCAATTAGAATATCAAGAAGTTATTCCGACTACAACGGATGAATTTGGAATGGTAAATTTGATAATTGGTTCTGGAAATCAAACAGGCGGATATGCAAGTTCATTTAATGCAATTGTTTGGAATGCAAATATCAAAAAATTAAAAGTACAATTAGATGTTAATGGTACTTGTCAGCAATTTATTATTTTAAGTGATAATCCACTTTCGGCAGTTCCTTTTGCATATGCAGCTGTTACTGCAAATAGTGTTTCTGGCGTGATACAAATTCAGAATGGAGGTACTGGTGCTACAAATTTGACAGATGCAAAAATTAATTTACAAATTAACAATGTAGACAATACTTCAGATAGTAACAAACCTATTTCAATTGCAACTCAAACAGCATTAAATTTAAAAGAAAATTCAGTAAATAAATCAGCTACAACTTCATTAGGAACAAGTGATGTTTTATTTCCAACACAAAATGCGGTAAAAACTTATGTGGATTCGAATATTACAACAGTAAATGCTTCAAATGCGGCACTACAAGCTACAGTTACGGCTAACGCAACAAATACCACAGCTGCTTTGGCAACAAAAGAAAATAGTGCAAATAAATCAGCTACAACTACATTAGGAACAAGTGATATTTTATTTCCTACTCAAAAAGCAGTTAAAACTTATGTGGATTCGAATATTACAACAGTAAATGCTTCAAATGCGGCACTACAAGCTACAGTTACGGCTAACGCAACAAATACCACAGCTGCTTTGGCAACAAAAGAAAATAGTGCAAATAAATCAGCTACAACTACATTAGGAACAAGTGATGTTTTATTTCCAACACAAAATGCGGTAAAAACTTATGTAGATTCGAATATTACAACAGTAA
>CAYOCC010000002.1:0-250825 GCA_964402375.1 uncultured Flavobacterium sp.
CACCTTGAATCCATGAAGAGAAATCATAAGAAGTTCCTGCAGTTAATTGGAAACCTGGTGTCCACATAATTTCATTTGTTGCAGACCATGAATTTCTGATAAAATTAGTTCCTGTATTAGATGTACTATAGGTATCATTTGTATTTCGTGATGCCCAATCACCATTTTGTTTCGACCAACAAGGAGGAAAATTTATTGGACCAACGGTTGTTAATCCTTCAAAACCTTCAGACCATGGCAAGGTCGTAACTGGCAAACAAGCGGTTAGAATTGAAACTGGTCCTATCCATGGACTAGAATCTGAAGAAGAGCAAACTGATCTAACATAAACATAATAAGTAGTTGATGGTGTTAATCCTGAAACACTTACAAAAGCATTTGTAACTGCCGTTCCTGCAGCTGTTGGTACTGTTGCTGTTGTTGATATAACATATTGATATCCATTAGCCGGAGCAGTAGCTGGTGCTGTCCATGAAATATTTACACCAGAAGCAGTAACATTTGAATACACCAAAGCTGTTGGTTCTACACAAGATGGAATTGCTTCCCAAACCACATCATCAATTAATAAACTATTAGCTGGATTTCCAGTATGTCTAAAAGCTGGATAATCTGAATATGTTCCAACTGGTGGTGAAAATGTCATGTTTTCATATGTAGTCGATGAAGCTGCAGTCATTGATGTTAAAGCCACAAAAGTTGTTGCATCCATAGGGTTTGTTAAATAACCAAATTGAATAATTCCACCAGTTGCAAAGCTTCCTCTTAATTTTAATTTTAATCTATGTGTTCCGGCACCTAAATTAGAAACTGGTTGTATTTTAACCAATGCTAAATCTGTAGTACTCCAAGATGACATATACAATACGTTTGGAGTAGAGCTTGCATTAAAACTATCAATATATGCTGAACCAGATGTGCCTAATTTTCCCCAGCAAATTGGAAAACCTGGTAAAGTTACTGCATCAAAATTTTGAGAAAAACTAGTAACTGAAGCACAAGAAGTTGTAAAACTAATTGGCGTAGTCCATGGACTTAATGCTCCTGAGCCACAATTTGCTCTAATAAATACATAATAAGTTGTTGCAGGTGTTAAACCTGTCACAACAGCATATGTAGTAGTAACTGAAGTACCTGCTGTTGAAGGTAACGTACTCGAAGTTGATACAAAATACTCATATCCTGATGATGGCACTGGATTCGTTGCATCCCATGAAATTGATACTCCAGTAGAAGTAATTGATGCTGAAACAACCCCTAAAGGTTCTACACATGAAGGTGTTAAACGTACTTGAAAATTATCAACAAAAAACTCTAAATCAGCATCTCCATTTGCTGTACCTTCTACTACTCTGTATGCAAATCTAACAGTTTGACCAGAGTAGGCGTCTAAATCAATAATATTAACCGTTCCAGTATTTGAAGGAACATTAGAACTGTTAAATGTATTTAAAATTGTCCAGTTTGTTGTACCTGAAGTACTGACCAATACTTCAACAAAATCATCAGTTTCCCAATTAGCTACTGCTGTAGTTGCACCATAATTGGTAGCTGCTGCATCAAATTTTAATTCATATCCTGTTGTAGGAATTGTAAATTGTGGAGAAATAATCCAATCATTAGCTGCTGCAACCCAAATATTGTATGCAAAAGAACCTGTTGACCCATTATTTGCAAAACCATCACCATAAAAGTTATTTGTTCCAAATGTTGCAGGCCCTGCAGTTAAACTTCCATTATCGCCTTTTAACCAACAAGCATTTGGTAAAAATGTATTAAACGGCTCAATACTAGGAAAAGTTGATATAGGGGCACAAGAAGTTGTAAAAGAAATTGGCCCATACCATCCACTAAATTGTCCAGTACTACAGTTTGATCTAACAAAAACATAATAAGTAGTTTGAGGTAATAAAGAAGTTAAACTGGCATATACATTTGTTGTTGCAGTTCCAGCTGCAGTTGGAGTTGTACTTGCAGTAGACAATACATATTGATATCCAATTCCAGGAGTTGGTGTGGCTGCATCCCATGAAATATCTGCGGTAAATGCTGTAATATTTGCACTTACTATGTTTAATGGTGCCAAACAAGATGCAACGTTTCCTTTAGCAACCAATAAAGGTCTTTGATTAGTAATTGTTCCTGTAGTTTGTGTACAAGGAGAAGTAGCTGTGTCACTAATACTGTAAACTGTTTGATTTGTTATAGTAGTTGAATTAGCACAACTTACATTTTCAGTATAAACACCAGTCGACAATCCTGCACAAAGTTCTACCACTAGATTAGAAGTACCATCCCATGTAAATGGTGTTGTTAAGGTAAACATTACATTTCCTGTAGCAGATGGTGTAAAATCAGTTGGTCCATAAGCTACTACAGTACCTGTTTCAAAAGTAGTAGTTAAAACATTTACTGAGGTACTTTTTAAAGAAATTGTATAATTTTCTTGTAATGTACTTAAATTTAAAGCAGTAGCTACCCAGCCAATTTCAGTAATATTACCTGCAACTAAACCAGCACCTGTAAGCTCCGCAGCAGTATATAACATCTGGATTCGTTGAGTTTTATAAAAATCTTGTAATGGCGATGGATTACCAGTTGCTGTATTTGGAGAACCATCATTGATACCAACTACAACTGTGCCCGTCTGAGCTGTTATTTGCCAACATGTAAAAAAGGCAAATAATAATAATGTAATTTTTTTCATTAGAATAAAATTTATGTTAGTTAAGTAAATAAACTAAAAAAATGTAATTTATGTTTAACAAATGTTAAATAATCGATTAAATGTATAAAAATACCGATGAAAAACAAAAAAATCCCGACGAATCGAGATTTTTAAACATTAATATAATATTTTTTTATTTTATACTAGGCACCATTACCATTTCTGATGTATCTGCTTTATAATTTACGCCTTCTAGACCAAAACCAAATAAACTATCAAAATCTTTTTTATATCCTGGTAAATCACCAATTTCTGAAAGATTTTCTGTAGTGGCCATTTTCCATAATGTAGCTACTTGATTTTGTACTTCATCACCCATTTCCCAATCGTCAATTCTTATCCTTCCTTTTTCGTCTGTTGGAATGGCTTTTCCAGTATATAATCTATCTGAATATAAACGCTGCATTTGCTCAATACAACCTTCGTGAATACCTTGTTCTTTCATAGTTTTATACAACAATGAAATGTACAAAGGAATTACTGGAATTGCAGAACTTGCTTGTGTAACCAGTGCTTTGTTTACAGACACGTAAGCTTTACAATTTACACTTTCTAATTTTTTTGTAATTTCGAAAGCAGTGGCTTCTAAATGGTCTTTTGCACGACCAATTGTTCCTTTTCTATAAACCGCTTCTGTAACTTCTGGTCCGATATAAGAATAGGCTAAAGTCATTGCGTCATTTGCTAAAACTCCTGCTTCATTCAAAGCATTCATCCACATGGACCAATCTTCACCACCCATAACCACTACGGTATTGTCAATATCTTGTTGATTTGCAGGTTCTATAGAAACTTCTGAAACATTTCCATTATGAAAATCAACTGTTTTATTAGAAAATTTTCCTCCAATTGGCTTTAACGTAGAACGATGTAATACTCCTGTTGTAGGGTGCAAACGAACTGGTGAAGCCAAACTGTAAATAACCAAATCTATTTGGCCTAAATCTTTTTTAATGATATCGATAGTTTGCTGTTTTACTTCATTTGAAAAGGCATCTCCGTTTATACTTTTTGCGTATAATCCTGCTTTTTCTGCTTCCATCTCAAATGCTGCAGAATTATAATATCCTGGAGTAGCTGTTTTTCCTTCGCTTGGTTCTTTTTCAAAAAACACACCAATTGTTGCTGCATCGCAACCAAACGCACTTGTAATTCTTGACGCCAAACCAAAACCTGTTGAAGCACCAATTACTAAAACTTTTTTGGCTCCTTCAATTTTACCTTTTGATTTTACATAGTCAATTTGATTTTTTACATTTTGCGCACAACCAACTGGATGAGCTGTTAAACATATAAATCCTCGCATTCTTGGTTCGATAATCATAGTTTTATAATTTTATGTTGTTGTATTTATTTTAAGTGCACTACAAAAGTATACATTTTAATTTAATAATGTTTTAGCATGAAACATGGCCGATTCAGTAATTTGTTTGCCCGACAACATTTCTGCAATTTCTATTATTCGTTCTTCTGTATTTAATTTTACAATTTTTGAAATGGTATTGTCAGCAAAAGTCTCTTTTGAAACCTTATACTGAGAAACGCCTTTAGCAGCAATTTGAGGCAAATGTGTAATGGCAAAAACTTGTCTGTTTGCACTCATTTTTTTCATAATTTCACCCATTTTTAAAGCAATTTCTCCTGAAACACCTGTGTCAATCTCATCAAATAATATTGTAGGTAATTTAGAAAAATCAGCTAAAACAGCTTTGATGGCCAACATAATTCTGGACATTTCTCCTCCAGATGCTACTTTTTTAAACGAACCTAAACTTGTTCCTTTATTAGCGGAAAATAAAAGTTCTAATTCATCTGTTCCATTGGAAAGAAAAGAATTTGAAGTGTTTAATTCCATTTTAAATTGCGAATCCGGCATACCTAATTCAAACAAAATAGAAGAAATTTTAGACACAAATACAGGAATGGCTTTACTCCTATTTTGTGATATCAATTTTGAAACTGAATTTAATTCTGTTGTTTTTTGAGATAAATAATTGTTTAATTCTGCTATTTTTTCTTCCAAATTATCAACTAAAATAACTTTTTCTGAAAGCTGATTTTGAACTTCTAATAAATCTTCAATTGAAGTAACTTGATGTTTCTTTTGCAAATCGTAAATAATTTGCAATCGATTTGAAATATATGCCAAACGCTCAGGATTATAAATATTTTTCTCTGCCAAGTTAATTGTAGTATCTACTAGATCTTCTAATTCAATTAAAGACGATTGTACTCTTTCAAATACTTCGGAATATAAAGCAGAAAAACCAGCAATTTTTTGCAAGGCATTTTTACTGTCTTTTATAGCGGTAATAAAACCATATTGTTCATCATTTGCACTAGAAACCAATTTATTTAGCGTTTCTGTAATTAATTCTGAATTATTTAAACTTAACAACTCGGTTTCTAATTCTACTTGTTCATCAGGTTGCAGGCCTATTTGAAGCAATTCATTCAACAAAAAAGTGTTATATTCTTGTGCAGCAAACAATGTATTTTTGTCGACTAAAGCTTGATCTAATTCTTTGTTTTTTTGTTTAAAATCGGACAACAAAATGGCATATTTTTTCAGGTTATCTGCATTTAAACCGATAGCATCTAAAATAGACATTTGATAATTTTGTTGTTCTAATTCACGCGTTTGATGTTGGGAATGGATGTCAATTAAATTTTCTGCTAAAAGTTGTAATTCAGATAAATTAACAGGAGTATCATTTATAAAAGCACGAGATTTTCCAGAAGGTAAAATTTCTCTTCTAATTATTGTTGTGTTTTCGAAATCCAAATCATTGTCTTCAAAAATTGATTTCAAATTGTATTTTGAGATTTCAAAACTGGCTTCTACCACGCATTTTTTTTCTTTATCTTTAAGTGAAGATAAATCGGCACGATTTCCCATAATTAAACCCAACGCACCTAATAATATAGATTTTCCGGCACCTGTTTCACCAGTTATAGTGGCAAACTGATTGGAGAAATCAATATTTAATTGCTCAATTAAAGCGTAATTTTGTACAGATAAAGATAAAAGCATATTACCTTATTTTATTCCATTTGGAAGAATTTAACGGAGAAATAGTAGTTAAATTTTCTCTAACTTTAACAGTATCAATAATTGGTCCCCCATTAAAAATATCTACAATTTCATCTGTTTTTGTATCAAAAAAAGTTCTGGCTAAAAGCGAATTTGGTCTAACTTTATGTAACTTAAGCAATGTTTCAAGTGCATTGGCTACAGCAATTTTTCCTAATTTCAAATCGTCAGCCATTTTATCCAATCCAATCATGTGATATTGATACAAAGTTTCTCTGTAAGGATCAAAAGTGTTAGACATTAAATCTGAAATCAAATTAAATCTTGTAGGTTTTTTACCGGTTTGCTCCCAGCCAGAAAACCCATTTGATTGAGCAACATTGGTAATATTTAATGCGGCTTCTAAAGCATCTGTTCCGCCTTTATCTGAAAAAGTATCCGCGTCAGAAGCAATAATTATATTAGCATAAAAAGACAAAACAGAAACTAAATTTGAAGTAAATGCATTTTGATCATATATTAAATTTTCAAATTCAATGTATTTAAAACTTACATCTTTATCATTAATATTTAAAATTGGCGATGTAAAAGTGCTATTATAAACAGGACGTGAGGAATTAACTTGCAAAGTCACTTCAAAATTATTGCTATCAAATTTATTGACTATGAAGAAAAAAGCACAATTTATTTTTTCGTTTTGTTTAACTGCTTTTTCTGAGAATTTAGTGTTATTTAAAAAATCGAAAACCTGTTTTTCTAAGTTCTTAAAAATTTGAGTATTTACATTCGTTACCTGATCTGAATTTATAGATACAATGGCTTTTAATTCTTGTGAATTTGCACAAAAAGCACCTAAAAAAAGGACTATTAAAAATTTAATTCGCATATTTTTTCACAATTAGGTTAATGATATCTTCAGCAACTAATTCTTTAGATTTTAAAGTATTTTCAAATATATTAAAATCTTTATCAATAAACGTAACTTTATTGGTTGGTTTTCCAAAACCAGCACCTTCATCGTTTAAAGAATTCAAGACAATAACATCTAAATTCTTTTTTTGGATTTTACTTTTTGCATTTTCAATCTCATTTTCCGTTTCCAAAGCAAAACCTATTAAAAATTGATTTTTTTTAATTTTACCTAAAGATAATAAAATATCTTTATTTTTTTCTAATTCTAATGTAAACGTAGTTTCCTCTTTTTTTATTTTCTGTAAGGCAATATTTTTTGGTTTATAATCTGCAACAGCCGCAGCAGCGATAACTACATCTGATGATATAAAGAATTTATGAGATGCGTTATACATTTCATCGGCAGAAGTAACACGAATAATGGTAATTAAACTGTGATTCAATTGTAAATGTGTAGGACCAGAAATCAAGACAACTTCGGCGCCTAAATTGGCTGCAGCTATAGCAATATCATATCCCATTTTCCCGGTAGAATGATTTCCGATAAATCGAACTGGATCTATTGCTTCATAAGTGGGTCCTGCAGTAACAAGTATTTTTTTTCCTTTCAACGGCAATTTACTCAAAATGTCATTTTCAATAAATTGAACTATATTTTCGGGTTCTGCCATTCTTCCTTCTCCACTTAAACCACTTGCTAATTCTCCACTTTCTGCTGGAATTATTATATTTCCAAAAGCTTTTAATGTTTCGAAATTATTTATAGATGTAGGATGAATGTACATATCTAAATCCATTGCTGGAGCAAAATATACTAGGCATTTTGCAGATAAATAAGTAGCCATAAGTAAGTTGTCGCAAGTTCCTGAAGCCATTTTAGAAATTGTGTTGGCTGTAGCTGGAGCAATAAGCATAAAATCGGCCCAAAGTGCTAATTCTACATGATTGTTCCAAGTTGCATTTTCGTCTTCTTTGTCGTAAAAGTTACTGAAAACAGGATTTTTGGATAGCGTTGACAAAGTTAAGGGTGTAACAAAATCAACAGAAGCAGGCGTCATGACTACTTGTACATGTGCACCTGCTTTTATTATAAGTCTAACTAATGAGGCTGTTTTATAAGCTGCAATTCCGCCAGAAATACCCAGCAAAACATTTTTACCCTTTAAAACAGACATTAATTATATTTTAAATTATTTAGTATCTCTATGATAAATTTTTCCTTCTAACCATTCTTGTACGGCCAAAGCGTGAGGTTTAGGTAATTTTTCGTAATATTTAGAAACTTCAATTTGTTCTTTATTTTCGAAAACTTCTTCTAAACTGTCATTATAAGTAGCAAATTCGTCTAGCTTATCTAATAATTCTTTTTTAATTTCAGAATTTATTTGATTGGCTCTTCTTGCTATTATCGTAATTGCTTCATACACATTTCCAGTTGGTTCTTCTATTTCACTTTTGTTGTAAGTAATTGTGTTTACTGGAGCGTTTGTTTTCTTTAAATCCATAATAATGATTAGTTTGTATATTGTTTCAATTCTTTTTCTACTGTTGCAAACATTTTGTTTGATTGCTCTAAATATTTGGTATCTGCTTTAAATTTCAATAAATTTTGATAATAAGTTTTAGCAGAATTTAATCTTTCTTGTTTTTTAGAAGGAATACTGTTTGTTGCTAATTTGTACATAGCATCATATTTATAAAACAAAGCATCTTCTTTATATTTTGAACCTGGAAAATTAAATACAAAATTATCAAGCGCCACAATAGCTGCATTATAATCTCTTGTAAACTCTCCAATTGTATTGTATTGTTTCGCAATTTCAAAAGCTTTTAATTCTAACTTTTCAGACAATACTTTTACAATTTCGTTGGCTTGTGGTAAAAAAGCTGAATTTGGATATTTGTTTACAAAAATTTGAATTTTACTAAGTGCTTTGTCAGTGTCAACTTGATCTAAACTATAAATTGGCGACACTCTACTGTAGCATTCTGCTCCTAAAAAAGCTGCTTCTTCAGCCAAAGCACTTTTTGGATAGCTACTTGAAAATTTTTCAAATTCGTATGCAGCAGAAATATATTGTTTTGTAGCATATAATGCCTTTGCATAATTGTAAAAAGCAGTTTCTGCCTTAGGTTTTGCTCTTAATGCACTAGCAAATTGTTCAAACAATCTAATTGCTTTTAAATACTTTTTCTTTTCAATTTGTTGAGTAAACACTTTTGTTTTTAATTCAATATCATCTGATTTCATAGCTTTTTGATAAGGGCTACAAGATGAAATTGAAATAATTACTAAAAGTATGTATATAAATTTATTCATATTTGTTGTTACATTACGCCTACTGCGCAGTTTAAAAACGAACTGCAAAGGTAGCTATATTTTTAAGTTTTACAAAAAAGATTTTTATCCTAAATTTTTAATGAAATTAAACAATCTTCCAGACAAATTTTCGTCAACATTTACTAATGGCAAACGCACTGTGTTTTCTGACAACCCTAAGTGTTTAAAGACTTCTTTGATACCCGCTGGATTTCCTTGTTCAAAAATCATGTCAATAGCATCGGCAATTTTGTAATGCAATTTGTAAGCTTCCTCTACTTTTTTGTTTAATCCTAATCGAACCATTTCTGAGAATTCTTTTGGAAAACCTTCACCAATTACAGAAATTACGCCTGAACCTCCAGCTAAAACCATAGGCAACGTGATCATGTCGTCTCCAGAAATTACTAAAAATCCTTCTGGTTTGGTTTGGATTAATTTCATCGCTTGCACAATATCGCCAGCGGCTTCTTTTATTCCAATAATATTTTTAAAATCGTTTGCCAAACTTATCACAGTTGAAGGTAACATATTACTTGCTGTTCTTCCAGGAACATTATACACAATAATTGCAATTGGTGACGCTTCAGAAATAGCTTTAAAATGTTGGTAAATTCCTTCTTGCGTAGGCTTATTATAATAAGGAGAAACCGATAAAACAGCTGTAAAAGGTGAAAAATCTCTCGTTTTTAGTTCTTCTACTACTTTTGCGGTATTGTTTCCTCCAACTCCTAAAACCATTGGCACTCTACCATTATTTGCTGCAATTATTGTTTGAATAACTGTTTCTTTTTCGGCTGCATCTAAAGTTGCACTTTCTGCTGTAGTTCCTAAAATTACCAAATATTCTACGCCACCTTCAATTACATAATTTGTAATTTTTGATAAAGCATCTGTATCTACAGAAAAATCTTTCTTAAAAGGCGTTACCAATGCCACACCTGTTCCTATTAATGATTGCATATTATATTTTTTTAAGTATTTTTAAATATTTGAATAATTCAGTAATAAATTCAGAATAATTTTCAGCAACGGTATTTATTACCAAATGATTTACCCTTTTGTCGATGGTTTGAAAACCAACCTTAAATTTTGCTTTCGAACTTCTTGTTACCAATAGTAATGTTGGTTTTTGAATGTCGTAATAACTAATCAACAAATCAAAATATTGTTCTGTAAAATTAGTAACTCTTTCGCTCTTAAACAAACCTCCAAACGAAATATCTTTTCTGAAAAAAAAATTAAATTTTTCAAGAATCGTTTTTCTGTTTTTATTTACAAATGATAAAATGTCAATGTTTTCTCTTAAAATTCCGTGTTTTACAATTTCCTCAATTATTTCCTCTTGATTCATAAAATAATTAGCATCAATCAAAACGCCAACTCTAACTATCTTACTTGAAGACATTTGTAGTTGATAGTTTCTTAATTTACTATTTACCTTTCTTTTCAGAAAAAAATCCTTTACTATTTTATAAATCATTGTAACTTTACCTCCTTTACAAAATTAAAGTAATCTATTCGAATATATGTCATTCAAAAGTAAAAATACTAAACATCTTTACACATTTTTTGTTACAACTTTAACATTATTTAGTGTTGTCTCTTGCAAAACGAAACATTACAACAATTATTTAATTGAAGGAAAAAAAATTGAGATATCTAAAAAATATTCATCTAACGAGACAATAGAAACCTATATTTTACCTTTCAGAGCGCATATTACTAAAGATTTAGATAGTGTAATTTCTTTTACAAATGAAACTTTAGACAAAAGCAAAGGCGAATGGCAAAGCAATATTGGGAATTTTATGGCAGATGCTTGTATGGAACTTGCAACTCCTGTTTTTTTAAAACAACAAAACAAGCAAATTGATATCGTGCTTTTAAATAGTGGAGGTATCCGGTCGATTATACCAAAAGGAAATATTACTAAAAGAAATGCTTTTGAAGTGATGCCTTTTGAAAATAGCTTAATTGTAGTAGCGCTAAAAGGAGACGAAATTTTGGCAATGGTAAATCATTTCATCAAAGATAAAAAGCCACATCCATTAAACGGTCTTAAAATATTTTTAAATAAAGAGAATACCATTACTAAAGTACTTTTTAAAGATAAAGAGATAGAACGCAACCAAATTTACTATGTTGCCACCAATGATTATTTAGCAAATGGAGGAGATAACATGACTTTTTTTCTTAAAAACGAAGGCACTTTTGATTTAAATTACAAAATAAGAAATGTACTTATCGATTATTTTTTAAAGTACAAAACAATTGAACCTTCAACCGAAGATAGAATCATTAAAGAATAGCACCATGAAAAGAAGAAATTTTATAAAAAATACAGCTGCAACTTCAGCTTTACTTTCACTAAGCGGCCTTTCTTTGTCTAGTTTTTCTACTGTAAAAGAAAAAAAAATAACCATATTGCATACCAATGATGTGCACAGCCACATAGATCCTTTCCCAGTAGATCATCCAAGAAATCCGTCAATGGGAGGTGTAGCCAAACGTGCGAATATCATTGAACAAATTAGGAAAGAGGAAGCAAATGTATTGCTATTAGATGCTGGAGATGTTTTTCAAGGAACGCCCTATTTCAATTATTATGGAGGCGAATTGGAATTCAAACTAATGAGTATGATGAAGTATGATTTAGCAACATTAGGAAATCATGATTTTGACAACGGAATTGATGGTTTTTATGCCCAATTACCACATGCTAATTTTGAATTTGTTTCAGCCAATTACGATTTTAAAAACACTGAGTTAAATGGCATTGTGAAACCATACAAAACATTCATAAAAGACGAAATAAAAATCGGGGTTTTCGGTTTAGGTATAGAATTAAAAGGTTTGGTAGAGAAAAAACTTTATAAAGAAACCAAATACAACAACCCAATTGAAGTGGCAACAGATATAACAAAAACACTTAAAGAAACTGAGAAATGTGATTTAATAATTTGCTTGTCGCATCTAGGTTTTGACTATAAAAATGAAAAAGACAAAGTTTCAGATCTTAAATTAGCTGCTGCTACACAAGATATTGATTTAATTATCGGTGGACACACACACACTTTTTTAGATAAACCCGTTGTAAAAACCAATAAAATTGGCAAACAAGTTATCATAAACCAGGTGGGTGCTTATGGTATAAATTTAGGTAGAATAGATTTTTACTTAAGCGACGATAGCAAATATATCAGTAAAGAAAGAAATATTGTGATAATTTAATTCTTAACCATTTATCATCTCTTGAAATTGATATTCGTCAATAATTTCAATTTTTAGTTGGTTGGCTTTTTCTAATTTAGCAGGTCCCATATTAGCTCCTGCGATAACATAATTGGTTTTTGCAGAAATGGAACTTCCAACTTTTCCACCATAATCTTCGATGGCTTTTTTCAAATCATCTCGAGAAAAAACTTCAAAAACACCTGAAACAACAAATGTTTTACCTTCTAAAATATTGGAAACAGAAGTAGAAATTTCATTCAGTTCAAATTGAATTCCTACTGCTTTTAGTTTGTTTATGATATCTATATTTTCTTTATTCTGGAAAAAATCCATCACACTTTGCGCAATTCGTTCGCCAATTTCATCCACAGTTACCAAATCTATTAAATCTGCTTTTGCCAGGTTGTCAATGTTTTTATAATGTTTCGCTAATTTTTTGGCAACGGTTTCACCAACATATCTTATGCCTAAAGCGTATAAAACTCGATAAAATGTAATTGCTTTTGAATTTTCAATACCAGTGATTAAATTTTCTGCTGATTTATCGGCCATTCTTTCTAAAATCACAATTTGCTCTTTTTTCAAATCATATAAATCAGCATAATTTTTCACCAATCCTGCATTATATAATAAAGCCACCGTTTCGCCACCTAAACCATCAATATCCATGGCTTTTCTGGTAATATAATGCTGAATTCTACCAATAATTTGTGGTGGACAGCCATAGAAATTTGGACAATAATGATTGGCTTCTCCTTCACTTCTTGTTAATTTCGTATCACATTCAGGACAATTTGTAATATAAACTGTTGGCTGTTCTTGATTGCCTCTATTCGCAACACCAATAATTTTTGGAATAATTTCGCCGCCTTTTTCTACAAAAACTTCATCGTTTACACGAATATCTAGTTTAGCAATTTGATCTGCATTATGCAAAGAGGCTCGTTTTACAACAGTTCCAGCTAGTTGAACAGGATCTAAATTTGCCACAGGAGTAATTGCTCCCGTTCTCCCAACTTGATAAGAAATAGATTGCAAAGTAGTACTCACCTGCTCAGCTTTAAACTTGTATGCCATAGCCCATCGTGGAGATTTTGCGGTATAACCTAACTCTTCTTGAAACTGGATACTATTGATTTTTACTACAACTCCATCAGTTTCATAAGGTAAATTGTGTCTGTTTTTGTCCCAAAATTCAATAAATTCAAAAACTTCGTCGATATTATTGGCTAATTTACTTTGGTTTGGTACTTTAAAACCTAATTTCCTAGACAACTCTAAACTTTCATATTGCGTTTGAATTGCTAAATTATTACCAATCATTCCGTACAACAAGCATTCCAATGGGCGTTTGGCCACCGCTGTGCTATCTTGTAGTTTTAAACTTCCAGAAGCAGTATTTCTTGGATTTGAATAGGGAGTTTCTCCAATTTCAATTAGTTCTTGGTTCATTTTTTCAAACCCTGCGAAAGGTAAAATAATTTCACCTCGAATATCAAATTTAGCAGGAAAACCAGCATTTAATTGTAACGGAACAGACTTGATTGTTTTAATATTATTGGTCACGTCATCACCTCTAAAACCATCGCCACGGGTTACTGCACGAATCAATTTTCCGTTTTCATAAGTGATACTTATTGAAGCACCATCATATTTTAATTCGCAAGTAAACGCTAAATCAACATCACCTAAAATTTTCTGACATCTAGTTTGCCAATCTAGTAAATCTTCTTTAGAATAGGAATTATCTAGAGAATACATTCTATATTCGTGCGCTATTGTATTGAAGTTTTTAGTAATGGTACCTCCGACACGTTGGGTTGGCGAATTTTCATCGAAAAAAGAAGGATTGGCTTCTTCTAAATCTTGTAATTGTTTTAATTTTAAATCAAAATCAAAATCAGAAATCGTAGGATTATCCAACACATAATAATTATGATTGTGTAAATTTAATTCTGCTCTTAAAGATTGAATAGTTTCTAAAACAGTCATCTTATGATACCTTAATTAATGTTGTTAGTTTGATATACAAGTCGCCTTTACTTATAATTCCTCCGTTTTCAATAATCTTAAAAACTTCTTCATTTCGATTTTCAGTTACTTCTTTTTTTCCTGTTTGAATAGTGACTGCTTCAGAAAAAAGATTGTTTCCAAGCCACTCTAACCCTTCAGTTGAAAAGAAATCAACGGTATCTTCTGAAGTATGCACAATTATTGATTCTAAAAAAGTATCATGACATTTAAACAGAAAAATATGGTTTTTTGAAAAATGATCTACAAATCGAACATTAGTAATAGCTTTGTCCCAAATTAAATCAGAAAACACATCAATTTCTTGTAAAGCAATTTCTGGAGTATTCGTTTTTAAATTGTCCCATTCTTTTTTATCAATAGTTTGTGTTGCTAAAAAAGTAATAAACTCAGGATGAAGTTCTTCTAGTTGTTCTTTTGTTAATCGGGTATATTTCATTTACGTAAATTTATCATGCTACTTAATGTTTCGTAAAAATAAAAAAAGCGTTGCAATTGCAACGCTTTTTTTAAAGAAATATTTTAAATAAAATTATGCTTTTTCAGCAACAATTTCATAAGGTAATTCAATAATTACTTCTCTGTGTAAACGGATAGTAGCATTGTATTTACCTGTTCTTTTAATTATACCAGAAGTAATAAATTTTCTATCAATTGTTTGTCCGTTTGCTTCTAAAGCGTGCGCGATATCTGCATTAGTAATTGAACCGAATAATTTTTCACCTCCTGCTTTTGCAGTAATTTTTATTTCAATAGCTTTAATTGCTTCTGCTGTAGCTTTTGCATCTGCAACAACTTTAGCTTCTTTGTGAGCTTTTTGTTTTAAATTTTCAGCTAAAACTTTTTTAGCAGAAGAAGTTGCTAATATAGCCACTCCTTGAGGAATTAAGAAATTACGACCGTAACCATTTTTTACAGTTACTACATCATCTTTAAAACCTAAATTTTGAACGTCTTGTTTTAAAATTAGTTCCATTTTGTTGTCCTTTTTTTTTATAAGTTAGTCCCGATAGCATCGGAACAACAAATGATTAATATTATTTTAATAAATCGGCCACGTAAGGCATTAAAGCTAAATGACGTGCTCTTTTCACAGCCACAGAAACTTTTCTTTGGAATTTTAATGAAGTACCTGTTAAACGTCTTGGTAAAATTTTACCTTGCTCGTTTACAAACTTTAATAAAAAGTCGCCATCTTTATAATCGATATACTTAATACCTGATTTTTTGAAACGACAATATTTTTTTTGTTTGTTGGTATCAATATTTAAAGGAGTAAGATATCTGATATCTCCCTCTTTTTTACCGTTGTTAGCTATTGACATGATTAGTTTGCTTTAGTTTTTAATTTTTCTCTTCTTCTTTCTGCCCAAGAAATAGCATGTTTGTCTAAAGAAACAGTTAAGAATCTCATGATTCTCTCATCTCTTCTTAATTCAGTTTCCAAAGAAATGATTAATTCAGCTGGAGCTTGGTACTCGAATAAATGGTAAAAACCACTTTTTTTGTGTTGGATTTCATAGGCTAATTTTTTTAAGCCCCAATCCTCTTTTGATACCATATTGGCACCCTTAGAAGTAAGAAAATCTTCAAATTTGCTTACTGTTTCCTTTACCTGAACATCAGATAAAACGGGATTCAAAATGAAAACAGTTTCGTAATTTTTCATGTGTACGTATTTTTAAATTGGGTGCAAATATAAACATTAATATTTAATTTACAAATTCATTAAAAGTATTTATTTTTTATACAATATTAGTTTTCTGTTGTTTTTTTATATATTTTTATGGTGTGAATCAAATAAATTTTTAGTTTTACAAAAATTAGTATAAAATAATTACATGTCTTTAAATGTAATAAAAACCCATATATGAAATTAAACACTATTGTTGTAGATGACAGCTCTATTCAACGTATTACAATTGCTAAGTTAATTTCCGAACATCCTAACTTACTATTAGGTGGCGATTTTTCAAACGCGTTAGAAGCGAAGAATTATATTACAAATAATCCTGTTGATTTAATTTTCTTAGATATAGAAATGCCACATATTACTGGTTTTGATTTAATTGATGGTTTAAAAATTAAGCCATTAATTGTATTTATTACTTCCAAGGCAGATTATGCTGTAAAAGCTTTTGATTATTCCGCATTAGATTTTTTACAAAAACCCATCAAAAAAACTAGATTTTTGATTTCTGTAAAAAAGGCTTTAGAAATGCACCATTTAAAACATGACCAAAATCATGACGAAAACGGACCTCATTTAATTATAAAAAGTAATCTTAAAAAAATTAAAATATATACCTCTAATATAAAATGGATAGAGGCTTTTGGTGATTATATTAAGGTGGTTACTTACGAAGATACGCATTTGGTTTTATCTACAATGAAATCTTTTGAAATTGAATTACCCAAAGAAAACTTTCTTAGAATTCATAAATCGTACATAATAAATTTAGATAAAGTCGATAGATTTAATAGCAAACAAGTTGAGATTAATGGCGAAAAAATTCCGTTAAGCAGAAATAAAAAAGAAGAAATTATAGCTATTTTAGAAAAGTATTAAACAGCTATTTTGTCATTCTGATTTTATTTCAGGATCTGAAATAAGTTCAGATTGATAATAAATGGTAAAAAAATTATCAATAATCTACATTAATTGTTGTTTTTATTGCCCGATATTGAGACGTAGCTTCAAAACTTACTAATGCTTTTTTAATTATTTTTTTTGTTTCAACAAGATTTGCATTATTTGGAATTTTGATAAGAATGGTTCTTATATATTCATTTCTAATTCTGTTAATTGCTGGTTCTTCTGGTCCTAATATAGGAACAGCAACATGTTGTTTTAGTACATTATACAACCAAGTAGCGCCTTCACGAAGTTTTTCATAATCCCTATGTTTCAATTTTATTTGTAACAAACGAAAGTAAGGCGGATATTGAAAATTACGTCTTTCAAATAATTGCTCATTAAACATGGCGGTATAATTATTATTTACCACTTGCTGAATGGTATTGTGCATAGGATTGTAGGTTTGAATCACTACGCTCCCTTTTTTTGCTTTTCTACCAGAACGACCCGCTACTTGTACCATCATCTGATAAGCACGTTCATAAGCTTTATAATAAGGTTGATTTAATAAATTATCTGCATTTAAAATCCCAACTAAAGTCACATTTTCAAAATCTAAACCTTTGGCTAACATTTGAGTGCCGACTAAAATATCAATTTCTTGGTTTTTGAAAGCATCAATCATTTTTTCAAAAGCAAATTTACCACGAGTGGTGTCTTGATCCATTCTGGCAATTCGCTTGTTTGGAAATAATTTAATCAATTCTAATTCTACTTGTTCGGTACCAAAACCCTTTGCAGAAATATCTAATGAGTTGCAAGCGTGACAATGAGTTGGTTTCGCCATGCTGTGTCCACAATAATGGCATTTTAAATGATTTTTAAATTTGTAATATGTCAAACTTACATCGCAACTTGGACATTGAGGCACGTGTCCGCAAGTACTACATTCAATATAGGGCGAATATCCTCTGCGATTTTGAAACAACATTATTTGTTCATTATTCGCTAAAGTTTCGTTCATTCTTTCCAATAATTCATCGGAAAAATGACCATCCATACGTTTGCGAAAATATTTATCTTTTAAATCTATTAAATGAATTTCAGGCAAAACCACATTATTAAATCGGGTAAACATTTCAATTAAGCCGTATTTATTAGTTTTAGCATTTTGATACGATTCTAAACTTGGTGTAGCACTTCCTAAAAGCACTTTTGCATTATGAAATTTCGCTAATACAATTGCGGCATCTCGGGCATTATAACGCGGCGCTGGATCTTGTTGTTTGTATGTTGCTTCATGTTCTTCATCAACCACAATTAAACCTAAATTGGAAAACGGTAAAAACAAGGCACTTCTAACTCCTAAAACTACTTTTGCTTTTTCGGAATTTTGTAACACATGATTGTATACTTCCACGCGTTCATTGGAATTGTATTTCGAATGAAAAACCGCAATTTGATTTCCAAAATAGGCCGATAATCGTTGTACTAATTGTGTAGTTAAGGCGATTTCTGGTAATAAAAATAATACTTGCTTGTCTTGTTGTAAAAATTCTTCGATTAGTTTTATATAGACTTCTGTTTTTCCAGAAGCGGTAACACCATGTAATAAATTAACATCAAACTGAGTAAATTTCTCTTTAATACTTTCCAAAACCGTAGCTTGAGATTCGCTTAATTCAATTTCGTAATCGGCTTCTTTTTCGAAGGAAACGCGATCAGTCGTAATGTAATATTCTTCAAATATATTTTTGTCAACTAATGATTTAATTACAGCTGCGCTAACACCAGAAGTTTCAATTAACAATTTTGCAGGAATTGGCTTTTTCTCTGTCGCTTGTAATTGAAAATACGTTAAAACAATCTCTTTTTGCTTTTTTGCTTTTCCTAATAATTCTAGTAATTCTTGCAATTTTTCTGATTGTAAAAATTCTTCTTGAAGTTTAATATATTTTATTAATTTAGGTTTGTAAGAATCTTGCACCTCATCTTGCATTGACAATAATCCTTTGGCTAACAAGCTTTGAACAATTGGAATTACATTTTTCTTATTTAAAATCTGAGAAATTTCTGAAATCGTAATGGATGATTTATTCTCTAAAGCTTCCAAAACTAAAAATTCTTCATCATTAGCCAGTGTTTTATCCGATTCTGTATGCGAAGAAGAAATCATGGTTTCACTTTCCAAAATCAATCCAGAAGGTAAAGCCGATTTAAAAACTTCGCCAATCGAACACATATAATACGACGCAATCCAATGCCAATGTTTTAGTTGAATTTCATTTACGATAGGAACCTCATCAATAATTTGACTGATTTCTTTGGCTTCATACAAAACTGGTGGATTAGTATGTTTTTCGACAACTAAAGCAGTATATATTTTTGTTTTCCCAAACGGAACCGTAACGCGCATGCCAGGCTGCAAGAACTTGTATTCTTCCACATTTACGGAATACGTAAACGTTTTATCAAGATTTAAAGGAAGAATGACGTTGATGAAGTACATTTTTTTAAGGTATAGGGTTTTGTGTATGAGGTTTTGGTTGTAGGATTAAAATACTATAAACAAAACTTTTTCCTTTAACTAATCCAACTTCTCAGTTAATTTACTAAATACTGCTTTGGCATTTTTACCTTCGTATAAAATTTGATAAACGGCATCAATAATAGGTGTTTTTGCTTTATATTCTAAATTTAAATTATAAGCACTTTTACAAGCATAATAGCCTTCTGCTACCATACTCATTTCCATTTGAGCAGATTTTACGGTGTAGCCCTTCCCTATCATGTTTCCAAACATTCTGTTTCTTGAGAAAACTGAATACCCAGTTACTAACAAATCGCCCAAATAGGCCGAATCGTTGATATTGCGTTTCATTTTATGTACTTTTCGAATGAATTTTTTCATTTCACGAATGGCGTTACTAATTAAAACAGCTTGAAAATTATCTCCGTAACCCAAACCATGAGCAATACCCGCTGCAATAGAATAAATATTTTTTAAAACTGCTGCATATTCGGTTCCAACAATATCATCAGACGTTTTTGTTTTTATATAATACGATGCCAAATTTTTGGCTACATACCTTGCTTTTGTTTTATCAGAACATGCAATAGTTAAGTAAGACAAACGCTCTAATGCAACTTCTTCTGCGTGACAAGGCCCAGTAATTACTCCAATATTATCGTAGGGAATATTAAATATTTCATGAAAATGTTCACCTACAATCAAACTAGTTTCTGGTACAATTCCTTTAATAGCAGAAAAGATTATTTTTCCTTCTAAAGATACCGTCATTTTCTCTAATTCACCACTTAAAAAAGCAGATGGAATAGCAAAAATTATAACGTCAGCGAATTGTATGGCTTCATTAATGTCGTTTGTTAATTGTAATTTATTAGTATCAAAAGCTACTGAACTTAAATAATTAGGATTGTGTTTTTGTAGTTTTAAATGCTCCAAAGCATAAGTACTGCGCATGTACCAAGCTATTTTTTCTTGATTTTCACATAACATTTTAGCAAGAGCTGTTGCCCAACTTCCGCCTCCTATAACTGCAAATTTTTTATTGCTTTCCATCTTCTAAAATTATGAACTCCAAAAATACACTTTTTTAACAACAAAAAACAATATCAAAATTCAATATCAATTTCAAAGCTAAAAATCATGAAAAAAGTTTAGTTTGATAATATTGAAATTTGTGTTGGCTAAAAAGTGTTAATTATTTGTGAAGATGAAGTTTCTGGCACGACTATTGAAAATGTTATTATATAGATTAAAAAAAATAAAAGTTTGGTTAGTTAGTAGTTTTTTTGCTTGTAAAAAGCGTCACAAGATGAATTTCTTGGACGCTTTTTTATTTCACTTTTTTTATTTAATTAATAACTCATTTCAACAATCTCTTTTACTTTTTCTAAAGTAATAATTTGTTTTTCACCCAAAGCTTTCCATCCTCTTTCTTCAAAGCGGTTTACAATGAAATTAGCCGTATCAGAATAATTTGTAGTAGCTTGAGAAAGTCTGGTTTCCATTCCCATTTCTTCTAAGAAGGATACCAATTTTTCTATGGCTTTTTTGGCAATTTCTTCCGTTGAATTTCCATTTAAATTAAAAACTCTTTCTCCAAATTGTGCTAATTTTTCTTTCTTAGAATCAAACATCACACGGTATAAATTCGGACCGATAATCGCTAATGTTCTAGCGTGGTCAATTTCATATAAAGCAGTTAATTCGTGACCAATCATGTGTGTTGCCCAGTCTGATGCAACGCCCTTTTGTATTAATCCATTTAAGGCCATAGTAGCACACCACATAAAGTTAGACGCTAATTTATAATCGGTTGGATTTTCAACTACTTTTGGTCCAATTTCAACTAAAGTTTGTAAAATTCCCTCTGAAATTCGGTCTTGCAACAACGCATCTTGAGGATAGGTTAAATATTGCTCTAAAACATGTGTAAAAGCATCTACCACTCCGTTTTGAAGTTGTCTTTTAGGTAACGATTGAATTACCGTTGGATCACAAATAGAAAATTGAGGAAACAAAGCACTTCCGCCTAAAGTTAGTTTTTCTTGTGTAGCTTCTATGGTAATTACAGCGCCAGAATTCATTTCAGAACCTGTAGCAGGTAATGTCAAGACAGTTCCAAATGGAATTACTTTTGAAATATCTTTAAATAAAATTCTATTTTTAAGAATATCAACTGCATTTCCTTCATAATTAACAGCACCTGAAATAAATTTTATGCCATCAATAACACTTCCGCCACCAACAGCTAAAATAAAAGTAATTTTTTCAGTACGAATAATTTCAACAGCTTTCATTAAGGTTTCAAAGCGCGGATTCGGCTCAATGCCGCCAAATTCAATTACCTCAAAACCTTTTAAGTGCTCCGTAACTTGTTTGTGAATGCCATTTTTAAAAATACTGCCACCGCCATACGCTAAAAGTACTTTTGCATTAGCTGGAAGTAACGAAGCTAATTTTTCTATTTGATTTTTACCAAAAATATAATTGGTAGGATTGTATAACTCGAAGTTTAACATGATATATTTATTTAAAATATAAAGGTATTACATTAGAAAAGAAAAAATGATAAATTAATGTTAAGAGATATTTTCAAATTAATTATATCACTTTTTATAAAACAAATTATGTTCAACATATTCCCAAACATTATGTGGTAACATAGGAATAACATTTTTATTGTTTTTGATACTTTCGCGGATGAACGTAGAAGATAATTCAACAATTGGTGCATCAATTCTGTGAATTTTTGTGTGGTTTAGAAATTGTTCGTTTATTTCTCCAGCATTTAATCTCGGATAAACATAAATGTGATGGTGTTGCAAAATGGCTTCGTAGTTTTTCCATTTGTGAAGTGAATTCAAATTATCTTCACCCATAATTAAAGAAAAATCGTAATCAGGATGTTTTTCTTGCAAATGCACCAAAGTATTAATGGTGTAATTAGGCTGTGGTAATTTAAATTCAATATCTGAAGGTTTTATTTTTGGAAAATCTTCTGTTGCCAAATGCACCATATGCAAGCGATGGTAATCATCTAACAAAGTATTTTTTTGTTTGTGAGGATTGTGTGGCGTTACCACCAACCAAATTTGATCTAAATCAGAATGCTCTGCCATGTGATTGGCAATAATTAAATGCCCAATATGAATGGGATTAAACGTTCCGAAATATAAACCTATTTTCATCTTTTGGGTGTTGGGTGTTGGGTGTTGGGTGTTGGGTTGTTAAGTATTTTATACCTTTTACCCTTAACCTATTGCCTTTTACCTAATATCTATTTATTCACAAATTCCTTAACTAAATTATACGCATCAACTTTGGCAACATCTAAATCGTAATTTTTGATTATGGTATCAAATTGTGGTGCTGTGGCTAATTCTACAGATGCTTTTGCAATACGCATATTAATTTTATCGTCAGTTTCTGTAGAACGTTTTTTTAATCTGATTTTCAACTCATCTATACTTGGTGGTTTTACAAATACCGCTAATGTTTCTTGTTTGAATTTAGATTTTATTCGCAATCCACCCGCTACATCAATATCAAAAATTACGTTTTTACCTTTTGCCCAAATACGTTCCACTTCATTTTTTAAAGTGCCGTAGAAATTATCTCTGTAAACTTCTTCCCATTCCACGAAATCTTCCGCTTTTATGTGTTTTTTAAACTCGTTCAAAGAAATAAAATAATAATCTTTGCCGTGTACTTCTTCGCCACGTGGCTCGCGAGTTGTACAAGAAATAGAAAATTCTAAATTTAAATCTTCATGTTCTAATAAATGTCTAACTATAGTTGTCTTTCCTGATCCTGAGGGAGCTGAGAATACTAATAATTTTCCTTGAGTCATTGTGCTTTTTATAAGGTATGTTGTCATTCTGAACTTGTTTCAGAATCTCAATTTTTTTTTATTCTGAAAAAGTTCAGAATGACAAAAAATTACAAAACATTTAAAACTTGCTCTTTAATTTTTTCTAATTCATCTTTCATCATTACTACCAATTTTTGCATTTCTGCGTGGTTTGATTTGGAGCCCATGGTATTGATTTCTCGTCCCATTTCTTGAGTGATGAAACCTAATTTTCTTCCATTAGCTTCACTTCCATTTAAAGTTTGTAAGAAATAATCTAAATGATTGGTCAAACGTACTTTTTCCTCAGTAATATCTAATTTTTCTAAATAATAAATTAGTTCTTGCTCAAAACGATTTGTATCTACATTCACTTTTAACTCGTCAATTGCAGTTTGCAAACGTTCTTTAATGTTGGTCACTCTTTCAGGATCTAAAACTAACGCCTGATTCATATAACTTCTAATATTTTCAATACGTAACGTAAATTCTTTCTCTAAAGAGGCACCTTCTGATTTTCTGAAAGATAATATATTTTCAATGGCTTCATCAATTACAATTTGAATTTGCTTCCATTCATTTTCATCAATTTCTTCGCGCTCCGTTTTCATGGTGTCGGGCATACGAATTGCCATTTTCATTAATTCTGTATCATCAGCGTTTGGTAAAATTGCTTTCATTTGAGCCATATACGCTTTTACAATTGGTACATTAATTTTAGATGAAGTATCTTCACCGGTAACCTCGATAAATAAAGAAAAATCTACTTTTCCTCTTTCCAATTTAAGTGCTAGGAGGTTTCTTAAAGCCAATTCATTTTCTCTGAAAACAGAAGGCATACGAGTATTTAAATCGAGTCCTTTGCTATTTAAAGATTTAACTTCAACTGTAATTTTTTTGGTTGATAATTGCAAACTTGCTTTACCAAAACCGGTCATTGATAATATCATATTTTTTTTTCTAATAAAGTGTAAAGATAATATTTTTTAATGATTAGTAAAAAGTCAATAGTAATTAGTCTTTGCTGGTTTCTTTCTTTTTATGAATAACCAAATAAACGCCAACAAAAATTAATATTGCAGAAACTATTTTGACCATGTTTAAATTGTCTTTTCCTAAACCAATGGCAAAAATTGTAGCGAAAAAAGGCTGTAAATAAATAAAAACAGCAACTGTTGTTGGTTTTAAATTTCGCATGGAAATTAAGTTTAGTAAATAGGTAAAAAATGTAGAAAACACTACTACAAATCCAATTTTCAGACCAATATCAAAAGGAATTTCGTTCCAGTTTACCACTTGTAATTCGTGATATCCAAAAGGTAAAACCATAAAAAAACCGAACAAATAAATGTATTTCACAAACGTAAAAGCATTATATTTATCCATTAATTTCTTTACAAAAATTAAATAAAAAGCATAAGAAACGGCATTTACAAATACTAATGCATTTCCTAAAGTGGCATTTGGTGCATTATTTAAAGCTTTTCCGTATAAAATTAAAGTAATGGTACCTGCAAGCCCTAAAAGAATACCAATAATTTTTTTAGACTGCATTTTTTCTTTCATAATTATAGAGGAAAGAATCAATACAATCATAGGTGTAGTAACCATTAAAACGGCACCCATAATTGGTGAAGTGTAACTTAAACCTTTAAAAAAAGTGAGCATGTTAAGCGCAACTCCGAAAAAGGCACAAGCGGCAATTCGAAAAAAATCTTTTTTAGCAATTTTTTCCTTTGGTCCTAAAAAAGAAACTATCCAAAATAAAATTGTTGCTCCTGCAACTCGCAAGACAATAAATCCGTAAGCATCAACATACTTTGGCATTACATCTTTTGCAACGGTAAAAGTTACTCCATAAATAATGGCTACAATCCAAGCGCAAACCAATGCCCAAGAACGACTACTCATTATGCAAGGCCTTTTGCAATTTTAGAACATTAGGTTGACTGTTTCCAATAAAAATTTCATTTTCTAAAATTACCACAGGACGACTCAAAAAAGTATAATGTTCCATAATAAATTTTTTATAATCTGTTTCTGTTAACGCTATATTTTTCAATCCTTTTTCTTTATATAATTGTGCTTTTTTACTAAAAAGGGCTTCGTAACTACCTGAAAGTTGGTGCATAAATTCAAGTTCTGCAAGGGTTATAGGGTTTTGACGAATATCATGAAACTCTAAATTTGAATTAGAAGGCAGCGATTTAATAATCTTTCTACATGTATCGCAAGAAGCTAGATAATATATTTTTCGCATTGGAATTGAATTGTTCTTAGAATAATAAATAAAGCTCAAAGGTAAGAAAGTTATTTTTGTTGAAAAGTTTTGCTTTGCAATTTTAAAATAAAAAAAATCGGATGTAAAATTCCGATTTTTGTATAAATATGTTATTAAAAATTACTCTTTACTAGCCAAATATCTTTCAGCATCTAATGCAGCCATACATCCTGTTCCTGCGGCTGTAATTGCTTGTCTGTATATATGGTCTGCAGCATCTCCACCTACAAAAACGCCTGAGATATTTGTTTTAGATGAGCCTGGAATATTTACAACATAACCTGTTTCATCTAGTGTTAAATAATCTGCAAAAATATCGGTATTTGGTTTATGTCCAATTGCTACGAAAAATCCAGTTGCAGGAATATCAAAAACTTCATTTGTAGTTTTGTTTTTAGCCTTAACACCTGTAACTACTTGTCCGTCACCTAAAACTTCCACTGTGTCATGATTCATTAAAATGGTTATATTTTCGGTGTTTTTCACGCGTTGTTCCATAATTTTAGAAGCTCTAAATTTTTCACTTCTAACCAACATGGTAACTTTTTTACATAATTTAGATAAATAATGTGCTTCTTCACAAGCACTGTCTCCAGCGCCAACAATAACAACTTCTTGGTTTCTATAGAAAAAACCATCACAAATTGCGCAAGCTGAAACACCACCTCCGGTTTGTAAATAATGTTGTTCTGAAGGTAAACCTAAATATTTTGCAGTGGCACCAGTCGAAATAATTACGGTATCGGCATGAATTTCTTTTGTATCGTTTATCCAAATTTTATGTGGTTCGGCGCTAAAATCTACTTTTGTTGCCCAACCATCTCGAACATCTGTTCCAAAGCGTTCCGCTTGTTTTTGCAAACCAATCATCATTTCAGGACCTGTAATTCCTTCAGGATTTCCTGGCCAGTTTTCTACTTCATTAGTCGTTGTTAACTGTCCTCCAGGCTGAGTGCCTTGGTATAAAACCGGATTCATATTTGCTCTAGCAGCATAAATTGCAGCAGTATATCCCGCAGGACCAGAACCTATAATTAGGCATTTTACTTTTTCTATTTCGTTTGACATGGTCAGTTTAATTAATTTCTATGCAAAATTAGTGAATTCAAAATCAAAAATCAATTAAATTTAGCTTCAAAAATCATTTAATGCTTATCACACTATTACGAAAAACTATTTATCAAAAATTATGATTTTCAATAATAAAAGTTTTAAATATTGACTACTTTTGTTTTTTTTAAAACACACATTATGATTTATAAGTTTAGAGCCATTTTAGACAATGAAGAAGATATTTTTAGAGATATTGCTATTGATTCAAAAGATAGCTTAGAAGATTTTCACAATGCTTTAGTAAATGCATTTGGTTTTGATGGATCAGAAGTAGCTGCGTTTTATACTTGTGGAGAAGATTGGTCGTGGCACGAAGAAGATGGTATCCCAATGTTTGATACTGGAGACATTCCAGGTGAAATAAAAACAATGGCAGAGTATAAATTAGATGATTTAGTTCATGAGCAAAACACTAAATTAGTGTATGTTTATGATTTATTCTCTATGTGGACCTTTTTTGTAGAATTAGCTTCTATCGAAAAAAACAAGGAAGAAACAATTTATCCTGCATTATTATTTTCTCACGGCATTTTACCTGAAGAAGCAACAACTAGCGGCTTTAGAGGCGGCGATTTGGAAAATGAAGATTTGTTTAATGAATTTGAAGACGATTTAGATCAAGATGATTTAGATATGTTTGATGGCGATGACAGTTTTGAAAATATGGGATTTGAAGAAAACTGGAATTAATTCAAATAACCAATGTGCTAATTGAAACAAAACAAAAAATAATAATTACAGTTAATTGACACATTGTCAAATCGACTTATTGAGAAAATAATAATGATAAACCTATTTAATACACACGTAGAAAACCTTTCTATTCATAAAGTTGGTAACAAAAATAAAGCGGAAGAGATTTTTCTGTCTGAAAATCCGTACTCGCTAAATGATGAAATTATGCCCATTTTGAAAGAGTATTTTTTTAAAGCTTTTCGCGAAAAAGAAGAAAATTACTATCAATTTGCACATGATGTAGATTTGGAATACAATGAAATGTTCAATTTAGCCACTGAAGTATTCAATAATCCTAGTGAAATTCATAGCATTTCAAAAAAAATCACACAACATTTATTTGAACAATCTAACCATCCACATATTAAAAGTGGCGAAGTTTATGTGGCTTATCTAACAAATGTTTCCATAGATAACAATGTAGTAGATGCCATTGGTGTTTTTAAAAGTGAAATTAATACCAATTTTTTACAATTTAAAGAAAGTGGAAGTAATTTAGAAATGATTTTACAAGACGGAATCAACTTAAATAAATTAGATAAAGGTTGCCTGATTTTTAACTACAAAAAGGAAGAAGGGTACAAAATATTAACCGTAGATAGCAATAGATACGACGCCAGATATTGGTTAGAACATTTTTTAAGCGTAGATGTTTTTCAAGATGAAACTTTTATGACCAAGAAATACCTGCAATTTTGCAAAGATTTTGCGAAAGAAGTAGTTTTACCTGCAGAAGATAAAAGAGAAGAAGTTTTATTTATGAATCGTGCTGTAAATCATTTTGCAAAAAATGATGAATTTGAAGAAACTGCATTCTTAAATGACGTAATTAACAATCCAGATTTGATACCTGAATTTAGAAATTATAAAGTAGATAAGGGTGCAAAATATAGTATTGAAGATGTTTCTAATTTTCCAATAGCCAATGCCGCAGTTACTGATGTTCGCAGAAAATTAAAAAATGTAATTGAATTGGATACTCATATTCAAATTAAATTAGACTTCATAAACCCAGAAAGTGCTGAAAAATTTGTTGAAAAAGGTTGGGATGAAGAAAAACAGATGTATTACTACTTAGTTTATTTTAACAAAGAAAGTAAATCATAATTAAAATAAAAAAAATCCTCAATTAGCTTTAATTGAGGATTTTTTTTACATTTCGTAAAACAGTGGTTCTATCATAGTCCTATCTGCAACCGCTTCTACTCGATCTGAAATTTTATTACAAAAAATCAACCGTTGCGATTTAGAAATACTTTCTGATATTCGATTTGTTTTGCCATCTAAACGAAGTTTAAATAAAATATCGGCATCATCAACTACAAACATAAGCAATCTGTTGACATCAAAACCTGCAGTAGCAAACATTAAATCTAAGCGATTTGGTGTGCCAATTAAAACATCTATTCCTAATGAAATTTGGTTTTTATCCCAATCAATATCACCTTTATCGTGCGCACCGTAAACTCGTAACTGTGTGTAACGATTATATTTTTTAAACATTTCAACCATTTCCAAAACCTTCTCTTTTGTTTCTACAACAATTAAAGCTCTTGGCGATTCCATCAATGGTTTCTCCAATCGTTGAATCACATTGATTACAATTGTGGTTGATTTTCCTGATCGCTTTTCTGATTGAATTACGGCATCTGCACCACTTTTTATAGTTGAAAAAGTTTCTTGTTGCATTTCATTGGCATCGGTCAAGCCGTTTTCAAGTAATGCTTCCAGTAAAAGTGGGTTTATTTTTTTTAATTGCATTTTATTTAGCATTTTGCCATAAACTTTAAGCTTTAGGCTGTTTTTATTTAGAAGCAAACAAAGTTACATCATTTTCAGAGATTTCGTTTCCTCCAAGGATAATTAAACGCTCTACAACATTTCTTAATTCTCGAATATTTCCTGTCCAATCATATTCTTGCAATAATTGAATGGCTTGTTTTGAAAACACTTTTTTGGTAGTTCCTTGTTCTTCAGAAATTTTAGAAGCGAAATGTTCTATCAGCATTGGAATGTCATCTCGTCTATCATTTAATGCTGGAACATTAATTAGAATTACCGCCAATCTGTGATATAAATCTTCTCTGAAACGTCCTTCTGCAATTTCTTTTTTTAAATCTTTATTAGTAGCTGCAACCACACGAACATCAACTTTTATATCTTTATCTGCACCTACTCTTTGAATCAAATTTTCTTGTAAAGCTCTTAATACTTTGGCTTGCGCCGACAAACTCATGTCGCCAATTTCATCTAAGAAAATAGTTCCGCCGTTTGCGGCTTCAAATTTTCCAGCTCTGTCTTTTACTGCCGAAGTAAAAGCACCTTTTACGTGTCCGAATAACTCACTTTCAATTAATTCTGAAGGAATTGCAGCACAATTTACTTCAATAATGGCTTGTTGTGCACGATTGCTTTTTTCGTGTAATTGATGGGCGACTAATTCTTTACCGGTTCCGTTTGGACCAGTAATTAAAACTCTTGCGTCGGTTTGTGCAACTTTATCAATCATGGTTTTAATATGTGAAATGGCTTCACTTTTACCAATCATTTCGTAGTTCTTAGACACTTTCTTTTTTAGAATTTTATTTTCTACAACCAATTGCTTTTTATCTAAAGCATTTCTAACTGTGTTTAATAAACGATTCAAATCTGGTGGTTTCGAAATATAATCAAAAGCGCCTAAACGCATTGTTTGAATTACGGTTTCTAAATCGCCATGACCAGAAATCATTACCATTGGAATTTCAGGTTTTATTTTTTTTATAGCTTCCAACACCTCAACACCATCCATTTTTGGCATTTTAATATCGCATAAAATCAGATCGAAATCTTCGTTTTTAACCAATTCAATTCCTTGTAAACCGTCTTCTGCTTCTTGTACCGAATACGTATCATTTTCTTCCGATAAAATTTTAGTTAACACGCGACGTATTGGCGCTTCGTCTTCTATGATAAGGATTTTACTCATTTTTATAGGTAATGGGTTAAAGGTAAAAGGTAAAAAGGCTTAATTCTAAACTCATAAACAAATAAACTTCTAAACACTTTTCTTAATATTTCAACCATTTATATAATTCTTTCCAAGTTGGTTTTTTGCCATACATTAAAATTCCTACACGGTAAATTTTGCTCGCAAACCAAACTACACCCACAAATGTAGCAAATAATAAGACTAAAGACACAATTATTTGCCAAGTGGGCACGCCAAACGGAATTCGCATAAGCATTACAATTGGCGATGTAAACGGAATCATAGAAAAAATCGTAGCAATATTTCCGTGAGGATCGTTGGCAACTGTGAAAAACCCAATATATACGCCTAACATTAAAGGCATAATAATAGGCAATAAAAATTGTTGCGAATCGGTTTCATTATCAACTGCGGCACCAATGGCTGCGTATAATGAACTGTATAAAAAATACCCTCCAATAAAATAAAATATGAATGAAATAATAATTGTTGCAATTGGTAAATTTCCTAATTCATTTAAATACAAAGGTAATTTTGCCATTAATCCACTGTTTTCAGTAGCTAATTTAACCGCTTCTGGATTGGCACTTGCGGCTGTTTCTGCACCAAAAAATGTAGAAACTATGAAGAAAATTGATGTTCCTACAATAGCCCAAATGGTAAATTGCAAAATACCTGCTAACGAATTTCCTATAATTTTTCCCATCATTAACTGAAATGGTTTTACAGACGAAATGACAATTTCTATAATTCGATTGGTTTTTTCTTCAATCACACTTCGCATGACAAAGTTTCCGTAAATGATAATAAACATCATAATTAAATAGCCAAAAACGAAACCTAATCCAATTTTAATTTCATTGATTCCTTTTAAACTTGCATCACCAGAATATTTACTTAATTGCAAAGTCGATTCCACTTTAGCCTTTTCAATTTTAGAAATATCTAAATTATTAGTTTTGAAAT
The DNA here is from genome assembly GCA_964402375.1 of uncultured Flavobacterium sp. Classification (GTDB taxonomy): domain Bacteria; phylum Bacteroidota; class Bacteroidia; order Flavobacteriales; family Flavobacteriaceae; genus Flavobacterium. The sequence goes on from CAYOCC010000002.1 coordinate 31,287, forward strand.
TATCTTGAGTTAAAATGGAATCAACTACGGTTTCTATATTCGAGATAAACTCCGCACTGGCACTTTCATCAGAAATATATTGAACTTTAGACTTTAAATCTTGAATAGTTGCCGTTTTAGGAATAAATAACAATCCTTCATAACTTTTACTTGCTGTGTCTTTTGCGACTTTAAAAGGCATGGAAGACAAATCTGTAAAAGCCGTTTCTTTATCGGATTTTAAGCTACTTTTTAATATATTTCCTTCATCGTAAATGGCAATTTTAGATGCTTCATCTTTGTTTAAACTAGATAAATAGCCAATTAAAAAAGTCATTCCCAAGAAAATTAGCGGACTTAAAAAAGTCATCACTATAAAAGATTTGTTGCGCACTTTGGCAATAAATTCTCTTTGTACGATTAATAATAATTTGTTCATTTTGTTTTAGATTATTAGAAGATTAGACTCCTTAGATTCTTAGATTTATTTGACTTTTTGTTTATTAAAATTTCAGAAAATCTAACCTTCTAAAATTCTAATAGTTTAAAAGTCTATTCTGTTACTGTTTGAATAAAAATATCGTTTACACTTGGAATTTTTTCAGCAAAATGGGTTACTTGTCCGTTTTGTGATAAAATTGATAATAACTCATTAGATGTGAAATTACCCAATTGAACTTCCAGTTTTAAATCGTCGTTTAACGATTTGAAATCGGTTTGCGCAATTGTAAACTTCTGAGTTAATTGGTACATCAACGCTTCCACATTTTGTGTCATTACGCCAATTTGAAATGTATTTGTTCGAAATTTACGTTTTACATCTTCTAGTTTTCCTTCAATTAATTTATTCGATTTATGAATTAATGCAATATAATCGCACATTTCTTCTACACTTTCCATTCGATGTGTAGAAAAAATTATAGAAGTGCCTTTTTTGTTTAATTCGATAATTTCGTCCTTAATTAAATTGGCGTTTACAGGATCAAATCCTGAAAAAGGTTCGTCTAAAATTAATAATTTTGGGTTATGAAGTACGGTTACAATAAATTGCACTTTTTGAGCCATTCCTTTAGAAAGTTCTTGCAGTTTTTTATCCCACCAAGTTTCAATTTCAAACTTTTCAAACCAATATTTTAGTTGTTTTTTGGCTTCTTGTTTGTTCATGCCTTTTAGTTGAGCCAAGTACAAACATTGTTCGCCTACTTTCATAGATTTGTACAAACCACGTTCTTCTGGCATATAACCAATCATAGAAATATGATTAGGATTTAGTTTTTCACCATTTAAAATTATTTCACCAGCATCTGGCAAAGTAATTTGGTTAATAATTCTAATTAACGAGGTTTTTCCAGCGCCATTTGGACCCAATAAACCATAAATACTTCCTTCAGGAACAGTTAATGAAACAGCATTTAGAGCGGTATAATTGCCATATTGTTTCACTACATTTTTAACTTCTAAAATATTATTCATATGTAGTATTTCTTTTCTGAATTAGTGTCTAATATAAGGATTTTGTTACATCATTCTGAAAAAAATAATCTTATTTTTTAATAAATACACACTTTAAAATTTAGCATAAAAAAATCCCAATCTAATTAGATTGAGATTTTTAGTATGTATTATTATTTTCAATTAAGAAAACATATCTTTTACTTTTTCAAAAAACGATTTATCTGATTTTTCAGGATTGGGAATGAAATTTTCACTCGCAATCATACTTTCAAAAAATTGTTTTTGTACTTTATCTAAAGTTTTTGGTGTCCATACATTTACGTGAACAAGCAGGTCACCATTTCCATAACTATTTAAACTCGGAATACCTTTTCCTTTTAAACGAAGAATTTTACCTGATTGAATGCCTTCTTCTAACTTAATACGAACTTTTCCTGAAACTGTTTCAATTTCTTTTGAAATTCCTAACGCAGCCTCTGGGAAACTGATGTATAAATCGTAATGTAAATTTTCGCCTTCACGTTTTAAAAATTCATGTTCAATTTCTTCTATGGCAACAATTAAGTCGCCGGGAACGCTATTTCTGCCTGGTGCATCATTTCCTTTTCCAGCTACTTTTAATTGCATGCCATCTACAACACCGGCAGGAATTTTAATTGAAACCGTATCGTCATCAGTAATAAAACCTTGGCTGTCTGCATTGGCAGGTTTACTATCTATCATTTGCCCTGCTCCGCCACAATTCGGACAGGTTGCAGCGGTTTGCATACGACCTAAAATAGTATTTGTTACTCGCATTACTTGTCCTTGCCCATTACAAGTTGTACAAGTTTTGTAAGTTACACCAGCAGCTTGAACTTTACGTTTTACTTTTACTTTCTTCTCAACACCATTAGCAATTTCTTCTAAAGATAATTTGACTTTAATACGCAAATTACTTCCTTTCATTCTACGTTGGCCGCCGCCTCCCCCGCCAAAACCACCAAAACCACCACCAAAAATATCTCCAAATTGACTAAAGATATCTTCCATGTTCATGCCGCCTTGTCCGCCGCCAAAACCGCCGTTTCCATCAAAGGCTTGGTGCCCATATTGGTCGTACTTTGCTTTTTTGTTTGCGTCACTTAAAACTTCATAAGCTTCTGCACAAGTTTTAAATTTTTCTTCAGCAGCAGTATCACCTGGATTTTTGTCTGGATGGTATTGTATTGCTTTTTTTCGGTATGCTTTTTTTATTTCTTCAGGAGAAGCATTTTTGCTAATCCCTAAAATTTCGTAAAAATCTTTTTTCATTTTATTTTATTAATACATTCTAAAAGAATAATTATAGTAATATTAGTTACCTAATATTACTTTTGGAAAACGAATGATTTTATCGCCTAATTTGTAGCCTTTTTCGATTACATCTACAATTTTTCCTTTTAATTTAGGAGTTGGAGCTGGAATTTGAGTAATAGCTTCAGCGAAATCTGCATCAAAAGGATCACCAGCTTTAATTTCAACAACTTCCAAACCTTTGGACATTAAAGTTGATTTTAGCTTTTCATGAATTAATTCTACACCTTTAACTAAGGCTTCATCATCTGATTGAGAAACCTGAGCCCAAGCTCTATCGAAATCATCTAAAACTGGTAACATCGCTTGTAAAATTTCTTGTCCAGCAGTTTTAAATAAATCTATGCGCTCTTTTGAAGTTCTTTTTTTATAATTTTCAAATTCGGCATATAGTCTTATGAATTTATCTTTTTGTTCTTGCAATTGATCTTCAACTGACACTTCTGGTTCATTATTTTCTTGAACATCTTGATTTTCTGTAGTATTTTCATCCTGAAGGATCTCTTTTTCGATGTTTTCAGTATTTTCTTGACTCATGATTGTATAATTTATTTTGAAAATGAGATTGCAAAAGTGTTGCCATACTTTGTTTTATGACACATTGTCAGTAAAGAAATGCAAAAATAATCTAACTCAAAAAGAAAAAAATTTTGGAAATAACTACAAAAAGAAAAAATTTAAACTATTATTTAAATAAATTTTGTAGCGATTTAACAAGTGAAGCATTTTGAAACTGAAACCCTGCATCTAAGATTTTTCTTGAACTTACTTGCTGACTGCTGGTTACAATTTCATGCATTTCACCCAAAAGCAAACTCAAAATAAATTTTGGAACTTTTGGTAAAAACAAAGGTTTGTTTAATGTTTTAGCTATTGCTTTGGTAAGTTCTTCGTTTGTAGTTGGATAAGGTGAAACCGCATTGTAAACACCTTCCAAATTATGATCTAAAACATATTTGAAAATAGCCACTAAGTCGTCGATATGAATCCAAGAAACATATTGCTTTCCAGATGCCAAAACAGCTCCAAATCCATATTTTATTGGTTTAGTCATTTCAACCAATGCACCAGATTCTTTTGCTAAAACAACACCAATTCTTATTGTGGTTACCAAAAGTGATAATGATTTAAATAAATTGGTACTTTCTTCCCAAAGATGCGTTACTTCGCCTAAAAACGAATCATTAATTAATAAATTGTCCTCATGATAAATGGCAGTCAGATCGTCTGGGTAAATTCCAATAGCCGAAGCAGAGACAATCTGTTTCACTTTGTTTGGATGAGATTGTAGTGTTTTGAAAAGTAAAATGGCACTATGAATCCTACTTTCAATAATTTCTTTTTTATATGAACTTGTCCATTTTTTTGATACCGATGCACCCGCCAAATGTATGATAACTGTGACATCTTCAAATGCAGCTAGATCTATTTCGCCAGAGGTGGGATTCCAATAAAAGCCTTTTTGATTTGTTGTGCTTTGGATTTTGGATTTTGAGGTAGTTAAATAATGGATTATGTGGTTGTCTTTTTTGAATAATGACACCATTTTTTTTCCAATTAAACCCGTTGCTCCTGTTATTAAAATTGTCATTTATATTATTTTATCTTTCAAATTTACAACTAGTTATGCGTTATGATTAAACATTAACTAAGATTAACAAATGTCTATAAATATGATCTTGATTTAATAGTCCACAGAAATTGCATTTCTGAAACTTGTTCACCGCTTTCGTTTACACCTATTGAAGTTAACCAAATAGTTTGACCCTCGTTTGTTTGTATGGCTTTTTCAATACAATCGGCAATTTCTTTTCCTTGATTACAAATAAAACTAATTTTTCCAGTAGCTTTTTTGGTGAAAAAAGCTTTATTCTGTGCAACTAACATGGAAATGTTTTGCTTACTTGCTTTGATATGAAACATAACTAAAGCGCCGGTGGTAAATTCGGCTGCCATCGCTTGTACAGCAAAATACATAGACTTAAACGGATTTTGATTGAACCAACAGTGTTTAACGCTTACCCTACATGTTTCGGTAGATATAGATTTAACCCTAACCCCGCTCCAAAATGCAGCAGGTAATTTAAAAAAAGTATAAGTATTCAATTTTACAGGTGTAAACTCCATAATTGATTAAAATTTATGTAAAAATAGCAAAAAAATAATTGTAATCATAAAAAGCTTAATTGTTAAAAAAATGTTAATTAATAGTACTGTGTGATACAAGGTATCTGCTTTTAGATATATATTTGCATAAGAAAATAATGTACTTAGTAATGTACTTCATTTTAAATCGTTTTCACATGATTTTAAAAACAAGCTCAAATGAATATTGAAAATACAAAAGCACAAATGCGAAAAGGTGTGTTAGAGTTTTGCATCCTATCTGTATTAAAAGAAAAAGATGCCTATACTTCTGAAATTTTACACACTTTAAAAACCGCAAAATTACTTGTTGTAGAAGGAACAGTTTATCCTTTATTAACAAGATTAAAAAATGACAATTTATTAAATTACCGCTGGGAAGAATCAACCTCTGGACCACCAAGAAAATATTATGGTTTAACAGAAGAAGGCAAAGAATTTTTAAAAGAATTAAACAACACTTGGAGTGAACTTTCGGGTGCTGTAAACATTATCACAACTATAAAATAAAAGGTTATGAACAAAACAACTAGTATAAATTTAGGCGGCTATTTCTTTCACATTGACGAAGATGCCTTTAGAAAATTAAGCAACTATTTTGAGGCCGTAAGAAAATCATTATCTCCAGATGGCAGAGAAGAAATTATAAATGATATCGAAAGCAGAATTTCTGAGCTTTTTACAGAAAAATTAGGCACTAATAAACAAGTTATAGGCTTAAAAGAAGTAGATGATATTATTGCTATTATGGGCCAACCTGAAGATTACAAAATTGAAGATGAAGCCCCAAAAAATGATTTTCATTCAAATTTTGCATCTACAAGCATATCAAAAAAATTATATCGCGATAAAGAAAACTCTATATTAGGTGGTGTAATGTCTGGTTTAGGTCATTATTTAAGTGTTGACCCATTATGGCTAAGAATTATAATGGTAATTTTATTCTTCGGCTTTGGTACAGGATTAGTATTATATGTTATATTATGGATTTTAATTCCAGAAGCTGTTACCACTTCTCAAAAATTAGAAATGAAAGGGGAACCTATAAACATTTCAAATATTGAAAAAAAGGTTAAAGAAGGATTTAACGAAATTTCAGATAAATTTTCAAATTTAGACCAAGACAAAATTACTTCCAATGCAAAAAATGGTGCCGAAAAAATTGTTAATACATTAAGTGAAATTATTACTTCAATATTTAATATAATTTCAAAAATAATAGGTGGATTTATAGTTCTTTTTACTTGTATGACTTTAATTAGTGTAATTATTGGAGGAATTGCTATGATATTTTTCTCATCTATGCCAGATAATTTCTTGTACAATCATATACATACTCCTTTTAGTTTTGAAACCCCGATTTGGATTCAAGGAATATTGCTAATTGTAGTTATAGGAATTCCTTTGTTTTTCTTATTAATCTTAGGGTTAAAATTACTTACAACCAGAATGAAATCAATTGGAAATACTTTAAATTATTCGTTATTAGCTATTTGGATAATCGGATTGGCGTCTGTTTTATTTTTAATTGTAAGTGAAATTAGTCAAAATGCTTTCACAGGAAAAGATATCGAAAAAGTTGCCATCAACATAAAACCATCAGATACTTTAAATATTAAATTCATTTCAAATAATTTGTACAGTAAAAACAATAACGATTATGAAAATTTTGAAGTCATTCATAATGAGTTGGATCAAGAAATTATCTTTTCAAACAATGTGTCTATAAAAATAGTAGAAACAACTGAACCAATAGCATATCTTCAAATTGAAAAATCGGCAGAAGGAAAAAGTATGAAAAATGCAAAACAAACTGCTGAAAAAATAAAATACAACGTTAAAATTGAAAACAACAACTTAATTATAGACAATTACTGGATCACAGAATTAACCAATAAAAAACATGACCAAGAAGTAGAATTGTTTTTATATTTACCTAAAGGCACTATTTTTAAAGTAGATAAAAACTTCAAGCACTTTGACAGATCTGATGACGATTATTTTAATTTACATCATAGTTCAGATACTTATTTTTATATAGTTTCAGAAAACAAAGTGTTATGTACCAATTGCCCGCTTAATGAAGATGATGAAGAAACTAATATTGTAAACGTCTCAAGTGGAATTTTTGGAAATAACAGTGTAGAAACTACTACTACTACTGAAAATGATAGTGTTGAAAAGGTTTCAGTAAAAGTAAACGTGAACGGAAATGAAATAATACGAACTGAAACAAAAACCAGAACATTTAATTAAATTTTAACATTCTTTTCACTATTAATACTTAATTTTGTTTAAGATTTTAATCTATAAAACTATAAATCATGATACAATTTATAATTAAAATAATAGATATTGCTGTGCAGATAATAATAAAATTTATAGAAAATATTTTTTAATTTCTTTTTTCGATACAAAAAATCTAATATCATATCACAAAAATCCCGTCTTTTTCGGGATTTTTTTTAATATATTTGTCCTTGAAATTTAAAAAAAAAACAAAATGATAAAATCAATTGCACTTTTCGTTATTACATTGTTTAGCTTATGCGTTGCCACAGCACAAGTTAAGTTAGAAAAAATAAAAGGGTCCAAAATTGTAACCATTTCTTTAAAAGAAGTGGAAGAATTTGAGCAGGTTGAAATTGAAGAATTTTTAGATGTATATTTTGTAAAAGGTGCAAAAACATCTATTGAAATTGAGGCTGATGATAACTTACACGATATTATTAGCTATAAAGTGGTTGGAAAAACCCTTAAATTAACTGCATTGAAACAACCAGTTGGCGAGAAAAAAATGGCTATAAGAGTAAATTATAACGATAGCTTAAATACAATTATAGCTCGTCATGAAAGTAAAGTTAATGCCATTGCAGATATCGCATTAGCAAATATTACTGTTAAAAACTTTGACAAATCGCAATCTTTTTTAAATGTGAAATCTACGAATTTTACTTTAATAATGACAGATAAATCCAAAGCTGAAATAAATGTACAAGCTGACAAATCTGTCATAGAATTAAGTAAAGACACCAATTTAAAAGCATTAATTGCCTCACCAGAATCTAAAGTAGATTTATATCAAAAATCGCAAGCAACTATTGAAGGTGATGCACAAATTGCCAAAATAAGATTGGACAATAATTCTAGTTTAATTGCAAAAAAATTCACAGTTATTGATATGGAATTAATCGCTGAAGGTTACACATCGTGTTCGGTTAATGCGCAAAAAACCATTGAAATTTCTGCTTCAGGAAACACGCAAATTGACTTATTAGGTGAACCAAAAGTAGATTTAAAGATTTTCACAAACACTGCATCTTTATCTAAAAAAGTAAAATAAAGCAGTAGCTTCAAATGAAAAAAGACATAATTATTCCGGAAGTAGCAAATGTATTCGTAGTTGCCATAAAAGAATGGAATGAAGATTTTGGTGAAAATACTTGGTATGCCTATTTACTAAATAATACTTCAGAAAAGTTAGAAATGGCTATGGTAGTTTCTAGTGCCTCTGGAATAATTAATGGTGAAGAAAGAAAAACAGGAAATTTTCGTCATGCTTTTAATGTAGTATTGCCAGAATCAGCAACAAAAATTGAATTATTAGAAAACAATGTGTTGCAATTGAACAATCACTTTATGCTTACGTATTTTCTTAACGAAAAATTATACGATAAAAATTTCACTTTTGAAGCAAATTCCATAAAAGAGGAAAATATTACCGAATTACATAAAATAAATAGTTTTGGTGTGTTAGGTAAATAAACCTAATTCGTACAATTTAATTTATTATAAAATTGCTTTTTTCAAATAGTTTGTTGAAATTTACATAAACAATATACTATCATCATGAAGAAAGCAATTTTATTTATACTACTTCCCACTTTATTTTTTGCACAAGATTTTGCCAAACACGTCAATCCATTTATTGGAACCGGCGGACACGGTCACACGTTCCCTGGCGCAACAGTGCCTTATGGAATGGTACAACTTTCGACAGATACACGAATTGATGGAAGTTGGGATGGTTGTAGTGGGTATCATTATGATGATAATTTAATTTACGGATTTTCCCATACCCATTTGAATGGAACCGGTGTTTCCGATTATGGCGATATTCTTTTGATGCCAACTATGGGAGAACCTTCATTTGATAATAAAATCTATGCATCTACTTTTTCGCATGCCAATGAAAAAGCTTCCGCTGGTTTTTATTCCGTGAAATTAGACAAACATAATATCGATGTGCGATTAACCACTTCAACCCGTGTTGGTTTTCATGAATATACATTTAATAATGCAGGTCAAGCCAATATTATTTTAGATTTGAATCATCGTGATAAATTATTATATGGTGAAGTCCGAATTGTAAATCCAACTACTATTGAAATATTGAGAAGAAGCGAAGCTTGGGCAAGAGATCAATATGTTTATGCTCGAATTGAGTTTAATGTGCCTTTGAAAGTGAATCTAGTTAAAGAAAAAAACAAGGAAAACACTAAGTTAGAAGGAATTTTTAAAGGAACTGAATTGGCTTTAAGTTTCTATAAACAAGTCAAAAAAGGAGAAAAAATTCTTGTAAAAGTATCGCTTTCACCAACAAGTTATGAAGGTGCGAAATTAAATAGTACAGAAATTACATATTGGGATTTTGATAAAGTTAAAAAAGATGCGGAAACACTTTGGAACAAGGAATTATCAAAAATCGAAGTAACTTCTGATGATAAAGATAAGTTGGCTATTTTCTACACCGCTTTGTATCACACGATGGTGCAACCGAATATTGCACAAGATATAGACGGAAAATACCGAGGTAGAGACAACCAAATTCACACCGCAGAAGGATTTGATTATTACACGGTATTCTCACTTTGGGATACCTTTAGAGGCGCACATCCGTTATACACCTTAATCGATAAAAAACGTACTTCTGATTTTATCAATACCTTTATCAAACAATACGAACAAGGCGGCAGATTACCTGTTTGGGAATTAGCATCCAATGAAACCGATTGTATGATTGGCTATCACTCTGTTTCTGTAATTGCAGATGCGATGGCAAAAGGCATTACAGGTTTTGATTACGAAAAAGCCTTTGAAGCGAGTAAAGCCTCAGCCATGAGAGATGTTTTAGGATTAGAAGCCTACAAAAAAAACGGGTTCATTTCGATGGATGACGAACACGAAAGCGTTTCTAAAACATTAGAATATGCTTATGACGATTGGTGCATTGCACAAATGGCACAAATTTTAAACAAGAAAGAAGACTATCAATATTTCATGAAACGTTCTCAAAATTGGAAAAATATTTTCGATTGGGAAACAAGTTTTATGCGTCCAAAGAAAAACGGTGGTTGGGACAAACCATTTGATCCAAGAGAAGTGAATAATAATTTTACAGAAGGTAATTCGTGGCAATATTCGTTTTTTGTACCACAAGATATTGAGGGTTTAATTCAAGCACACGGCGGACCTGAAAAATTTGAAGCTAAGTTAGACGCGCTTTTCAACGCTGAAAGCAAAACTACAGGAAGAGAACAAGTCGACGTCACAGGTTTAATTGGGCAATATGCACACGGAAACGAACCAAGTCATCACATGGCTTATTTATACAATTATGTAGGCAAACCTGAAAAAACTAATGAAAAAGTAAAGTATATTTTAGATAATTTCTATAAAAATACACCAGATGGCTTAATAGGCAACGAAGATTGCGGACAAATGAGTGCTTGGTATGTGTTGAGTGCGATGGGGATTTATCAAGTCACTCCTGGGCAACATAGATGGGAAATTAATGAACCTTTTTTAGATGCAAAAGTTAGTATTGAGGGTAACAAACCAAATTATCTTCATTTACCAAATGATAGAGGGATTTTACCGCAATTTGGGAAGGAAATCGTTGATAAACCAACGTATCAATTAATCATTCCAGTTCCAGTAATTCAAGCAGAAAGTAAAGCGTTTAAAGATAAATTAATGATAGAATTGAAATCTCAAAGTCAAAATGATAAAATTTATTTTAGAATAAATAATTATGTTGAAACATTAGAAAAAAAATCATTTGAGTTATATAATCAACCTTTTGAGATTCAGCAAAATGCAACAATATCTTGCTATGTTTTGAATAATAATTCTCAAAGCAATACCATTTCCGCACAATTCTTCAAAAAACCAAACAATTACAGCATCAATATCAAATCCAAATACAATCCGCAATATCATGCCGGTGGTCCTGAAGGGTTGTTAGATGGTATTTCAGGAACAGAGAACTGGCGAAAAGGCGATTGGCAAGGCTACCAAAGTCAAGATTTTGAAGCAGTTGTAGATTTGCAAGAAGTAAAAAATATTACTGAAATTTCAGCACGTTTCTTACAAGACCAACGTTCGTGGATTTTAATGCCAACCAAAGTGGAGTATTACATTTCAGATGATAATGTGAATTTTACCTATTTCGGTTCGGTAAACAATACGTTAGATCCAAAAATAGAAGAAAATACTATACTAAATTTCACTGCAAACGATACCAAAAGTAAAAAAGCACGTTATGTAAAAGTAATCGCTAAAAACTTTGGTAAATTACCTGAATGGCACCAAGGTTTTGGTGGTGATGCGTTTATTTTTGTGGATGAGATAATCGTTAAATAAAAAAGTTATTTCTTATTCACGAAATTTAAAATAGGTTTCAATTGCTCCATATCAATATTTGATTTTTGCAAAATACTTAAAAATTCCATTGCGTTTTCTGGTTTCATGTCGTTTCCTAAAACTCGAATAACTGTAAAACCTAATTCTTTTTTATTGCCAAACAATATTAATTCGTCAATTTGTTTATTATCGCCAACTAACATTATAGAAGCGTTTTGCCCTACTCCATTTAATTTTATTAAAGGTTGGTACACCGTATCTTTCAAAATTTCTTTAACTTCTTTTATTTCTTTTGAATATTGTGCATTATTTTTTCCATCTTTTTTAAAAGCTAAAATGTTTACTTTATCAAAAGAAGCCAATGCTTTTTTTTCGGAAGCAGATAATTTGGTTTCATTGATATTTAAAATAGAAGACGAAACATCTAAAGACATAAATTCCTTTTTTTCGCCGCTTTCCACAAAGTATTTCTGTAAAGTAGCTTCTTGTTTACAACTAAATGTTAAGGCTAAAATAGCAAATAAAAATAATTTTTTCATCCGATTAATTTTTATCAATTTTACTTAAAATATCGGCACCTGGAAGATTTAACTTTTTTACAATTAAGGCAATTTCATTCAAAGGAAAATCACCTTTTATGGAGACAATTGATGTTTTTACACCATTGAAATTACCATTTACCACTACTAAAACTTCTTTTACATTGGTTTCATTAGCATCTGTTTTTCCATAAACTTTAATCATATTTCCATCTTGCGTAGAAGACGAAATAGCATCCAAAGGATTCGATTTTAAATAAGCCGATGCTGCAGCATTTAAATCACCGCTCCATTTTGATTGTGAGGTATAAACCGCTTGCAAATTATCTAATTTTTTAAGCAAACTCATATATTGTTGCATTTCTTTATCTTTTGCATCAACTTTAACTTTGCTCATTAATTCGAACATTTTTTTAGAAACCACAATGCTTTCAACACCTTCTTTATCTTCTAATTTATCAAAAGCGTTTTGTGAAAACACCAAAGATGAAATCATCAAAGCAACATAAACAATAATTTTTTTCATAACTTACTATTTTAAATATCTAATTATCAAAATCTATTCCAAATATAAGACAACATTGTACTATAATTGTTACAAAAATAAAATGCTTACTCAATATTACGTTTTAATAAATTTTAAAACTTAATATTTAATCCTAATTTAAAATTTCTTCCTCTTACCGAATAGCCAATATTTTCATAAAAATCTTTATCCAAAATGTTGGTAACCGCTGTAAAAATTGATAATCTATTTGGCAACACGTCAATTGAAAAATTTGTATTAATTAATTGATATGATCCTAAAGTTGTTTTTATGGTTTCAAAAGTATTGCTATCAAAAAACGCATCATTTCTGGCTGCTACATATTGATATTGTGCATTCCAATGGATTTTTTTTGTAAAATCAACATCAAATGAAAAATTTGCTTTATGCTTCGGAATTAATTTACTTTGTGCTTCAGCGACTTGCGTAAAGGTATAATTTCCGTTTATCGATAAGTAGGAGTTTGGTTTTATAACTAAAGTTGTTTCCATTCCTTTTGCAATAACAACCTTTGAATTGTTGATGTATTTAGATTCATAAGTAGTCAAATCTGTGAAAAAATCATAACTATTTTCTTCTTCTCTATAAAAACCAACGGTATTTATGGTGATTTTTTTGTTTAGAAGAACTGTTTCAAAACCAACTTCAATTGTAGTATTTTCCTCTGGTTTTAATTTTAAATTTCCGTAAGGTGAAAACAGTTGGTACAATGATGGTGTGATGTATGCTGTGCTGTAAGATGAAATTAATCGTAAAGGTATTTTTTTGAAACCATATGACGGATTAAAATTAAATGTAGTATGATTTCCATATACATAATGTTTGTTTAATCTGGCGCCAGCATTGATATTTAAACCAAAATTAGAATAATAAACAGCTGTAGCATAAGAATCAATTACGTTAAAATTAGCTTCTGAATTTGAAATATTTTCATAAACTGATGCTTCTTGCATGTCCATAAATTGAAATTGCGTACCTAAAATTAAGAAAAATGTTTTTGAAAAATTATATTTGTTAAATACATCAACATTTAGACTTCTCGATTTGTAATAAGAATTATTTACACTATAAGTCCATGAACTATAAGTGTCATAATGTCTTTCTAAATTGGTAAAACCCGTTACAAAATTTAATTCCCCATTTGCATATTTGTATTTTGGTGTAAATCCAACTCTAAACTGTTCCGACAGTGAAATGTTTGCCTTTTCATCTGAAAAATTTCCACCGTCAAAAGAAGATTTCAATCTGTCATAATTAGTAAAAGCTTGCAGACTAAATTTAGAATTAAATTGAATTCCAATTTTTTGTTGGGCATTCACTCTAGAAAAATAATCGGTTTCGAAATCCTTTCCTGAAGCTTCGCTAATTCCTTTATTTTCGGTACTATTTAAAGAAGTAAAATAAGAAACTGACCCTTTTGTACCATTTACAGAAAAACCTTGATTAAAATCTTGAGCACTTGTTTTACTTTGGTTGGGAACATTTTGTGTGCCTAAATTCATATAAACTGTGCCTTCAATTTCTTTTTTTGAAGCTTTTTTCAAAGTAATATTTATCAAACCAGTTGCGGCGCCCGAACCATATAAAGTACTAGCCGCTCCTTTCATAATTTCAATACTTTCAATTTGTTCTACTGGCAGCAAACGCAAATCATATTGAAAACCAATACCTGAAGCATCGGTTACTGGAACACCATCAATTACAATTAATACTTGCCGACTTCTTCCTCCTCGAATATAGTATTCTAAATTTTTCCCAGTTCCAGATTGACTTCCTGCAACTTCAACTCCAGCAACTTGACTCAAAACAGCGGCTAAAGATTGCCCTTTTTTGTTTTCTAAATCTTTCGCAGTAATTTTTTCAATAATTTTACCTGATTTTTCTTTGCTTTGCGCAAATTTGGTGTCAGAAATAACAATTTCTTCAATTGTTTTTAGCTGATTTTGATCTTGAGCCATAGCAAAAGAGGTAACCAACGTAAAATACGCTGATAGTTTTATGAAATTTAGTTTCATTTTTTTAATTTAAATTTTTTCCAAAATGGGAGAAAAGCACAGAATTACCCATACCCAAACCTTTTTTCCCGAAAGTTTGATACTCAATGAATGTGGCAGGTCTCCTGGCTTGCCTATTAGTGTATTCCTTCCCATTCTATTTTACTAGAACAGTGGATTTGCAGATAACACTAACGTTTTATAGCATACAGTTGCGGGAACAGCTCAGGTTTTACACCTGATTCCCTTTTAATGATTATTCTATGTTATAGAACATCAACCAAAATTCGAGTGTAAATGTAATTTATTAAAAATTAAAATCAAACTATGCAAATATCTTTTACTTTTGTAAAAAATTTCACCAATGTATCTTGCTAAAAAAATAAGTTTTCTTATACTTCTATTTTCTATTATGTGTTGTAAAAACAATGAACGTAAGACTTTAGAAAACACAAGAAATAACGAAATAAAACACGCAAAAGGCTTGACTATCATTACAAAAGAAAATTATTCAATTGTAGAAGTTACTTCACCCTGGCCTAATTCAAAAAAGAAATATTCGTATATTTTAAAGAAAAAAAATGCTGTAATTCCATCTGAATATAAAAATCTTACGCAAATTCAAGTACCAATTAATAATATTGTTTTAACTTCTACAACTCACATTCCTTCATTAGAAATGCTTGGAGAAGAAAAAAAGTTAATTGGTTTTCCGAATTTAAATTACATTTCTTCAGAAAAAGTCAGAGATTTAATTGATGTAGGAAAAATTATAGAATTAGGAAGCAATCAATCATTAAACACTGAGGTTTTAATTGATTTACAACCAGATATTATAATGGGTTATGGTTTAGACAATAGCAATCCTACTTTAGATAACTTAGAAAAAAACGGCTTAAAAGTAATCCTAAATGGAGATTGGAACGAACAATCACCATTAGGAAAAGTGGAATGGATCAAACTTTTCGGGGTACTTTTTGGAAAAGAAAAACAAGCCAGTGATATTTTCAATTCGATTGAAAAAACATATAATGAGACATTAAAATTGGTAGAAAAAACTAAAGTAAAGCCAACTGTTTTTAGTGGATCTTTATACGAAGATAAATGGTATTTGCCACAAGGCGAAAGTTGGGGTGCAAAATTTATTAGCAACGCTAAAGGAAACTATTTATGGTCAAAAACCAAGGGCACTGGAAGTTTATCTTTATCATTTGAAAAAGTATACAGTTTGGCCAAAAATACCGATATTTGGTTTATGGATCAGTATACTTCTTTGGAAGAAATTAACAATGCCAACCCACATTATTCACAATTTAAAGCTTTTAAAACAAAAAATATTTATTCGTTTAGTAAAAAGAAAGGTAAAACTGGTGGTGTAATTTATTACGAATTAGCGCCTAACCGTCCTGATTTAGTGTTAAAAGATTTAGTGAAAATATTTCATCCAGAGTTATTACCTAACTACCAACTATATTTCTTTGAAAAATTAAAATAAAATTGAAAAAGAACACAAAACATAAAATCCTATTTTCTGCTTTACTTGTTGGTTTAGTAGTTGCTTTTTTACTAAATATTAGTTTTGGTCAAGTGGCTATTCCTATAAAAGAGGTAGCTAAATCAATATTTGGATTTGGAGAAGTAAAAGACACATGGGAATACATCATTATTAATTTCAGGTTACCAAAAGCAATAACAGCAACTTTAGTTGGTATTGGCTTATCTATTTCTGGCTTATTGATGCAAACTTTATTCAGAAATCCATTGGCTGGGCCTTATGTTTTGGGTTTAAGTTCTGGCTCGAGTCTTGGTGTAGCTTTTGTAATAATGGGTGCGTCCATTTTGCCTCCTTTTTTAGGAGAGATTTTCGTTTCAAGTTTAGGTATTTTATTCGCCTCCATTTTAGGAAGTTTATTTGTCTTAACTTTAGTTTTTTTAGTCTCCAAAAAATTAAAAGATACCCTTTCCATATTAATTGTTGGTTTAATGTTTAGTAGCTTCACAGGAGCAATTGTTAGCGTTTTAACTTATTTTAGTACTGCAGAACAATTACAAAAATTCACATTTTGGTCGATGGGAAATTTAGGAAATTTAAGTTGGATACAAATTTCTATTTTGAGTATTTCAGTACTAATTGGTTTGATTTTAAGTTTGTTTTCAATTAAAAGTTTAGATGCTTTTCTTCTTGGGGAAAACTATGCAAAAAGTTTAGGAATAAACATTAAAAATCAAAGGAATTTAATTTTTATTGCCACAGGAATTCTAGCTGGAAGCATCACTGCATTTGTAGGACCAATTGCCTTTGTTGGTTTGGCCGTTCCACATATTTCAAAATTAGTATTTCAAACAAGTAATCATAAAATTTTATTTTTTTCAACCATTTTATTTGGAGCCGTAATTATGTTGCTTTGTGATACGATTTCACAATTACCGGGTTTAGATTTTACTTTACCAATTAATGCAATTACATCAATTTTAGGTGCACCAATTGTAATTTGGTTGTTGGTAAGAAAAAGAGGAATACATTAGAATTGTTTTAA
The DNA here is from genome assembly GCA_964402375.1 of uncultured Flavobacterium sp. Classification (GTDB taxonomy): domain Bacteria; phylum Bacteroidota; class Bacteroidia; order Flavobacteriales; family Flavobacteriaceae; genus Flavobacterium. The sequence goes on from CAYOCC010000002.1 coordinate 48,463, forward strand.
CCAGATTGGATATCCATGAATAATATAATACTACAAACCAAAAATCTTTCCATTGGTTATACTTCCAAAAAAGAAATATTAACCATTGCGAGTGATATCAATATTTCATTAATAAAAGGTAAGTTAATCACATTAATTGGTGGAAATGGTATAGGAAAATCTACTTTATTAAGAACAATTACAGCTATTCAAACACCTATTTCTGGAGAAGTAACATTAAACAATAAAGATATTTTTTCGATTGAAAACTCTGTGTTAGCGCAACAGCAAAGTTTGGTTTTGACAGATAAATTACCAAGTAGTAATTTAACCGTTTGGGAATTAATTGCCCTTGGAAGACAACCTTACACCAATTGGATTGGAACTTTATCGGATGAAGATTATTTAAAAATTAAAACAGCCATTCAACTTACCAATATTGAACATTTAACAGAAAAAAAACACTTCGAAATTTCCGATGGACAATTACAAAAAGTATTAATTGCAAGAGCTTTAGCACAAGATACTGATTTAATTATTTTAGATGAACCTACTACACATTTAGATTTGTTTCATAAAGTTTCGGTTTTTAAATTATTACAAAAACTGGTACACAAAACGGAAAAATGCATTTTATTTTCAACTCATGATATCGATTTGGCCATTCAATTAAGTGATGAAATGATTGTAATGACAAAAGAAAAAACCATTCAAGACCAACCTTGTAATTTAATTGAAAAAGGTGTTTTTGATACTTTATTTAAAGATGAACATATTGCTTTTGACAAAATACACGGTAAATTTATTGTGAAGTAATTTTATTTGTTTAAAACTACTCCAAAATTCTATCAAAATCTGCTGCAAAAATTTCTCGCACTTCGCCGGCTTTTAAATCACCTAATTCAATATTACCAACTCGAACTCTAACTAATCGTAAGGTTGGAAAACCAACTGCTGAAGTCATTTTTCTTACTTGACGAAATTTTCCTTCTGTTAAAGTAATCGAAACCCAGCTTGTAGGACCGTGACGTGCATCTCTAATTCTTCTACCTTCACCAATTTGTGTTGGAGCTGGAATTAAATTCGCATAGCATTTTTTAGTGATGTATTTTTTACCGTGAAAACCAATTTCTACTCCGTTTTTTAGTTGTTCAACGGCATCTAAAGTTATAATTCCGTCTACTTGAGCATAATATTCTTTTTCCACTTTTTTACTTCGGACTAATTCACTCATCATTCCGTCGGTTGTTAGTAATAATAATCCTTCAGAATCTTCATCTAATCTTCCAATTGCCATTGTGCCGTCTGGAAAATTATATAATTCACCCAATTTTCTTTTATTTCGTTTCAATTCGTAAATAAACTGACTGATAAATCCGTGCGGCTTGTGTAAAATAAAATGTTGGTGTAACTTCATTTTGCAAAAATAGTTTTAATTTTAAACACATAGACATTTATAAAAAATAAAACTTTTAGGAACTTGTGTGTTTTATTTTTTTAATTGAGGTAAAATTTAAAAAAAATAGTAATTTTACTATCTAACTAATTACATACCAAAAATGAACACATCTATAATCTTAATATTCGCCATTTTAATTGCTTTAACTATTGGTTTTTATATTGGCAAACTGCTTTCAAAAACACAATCTAATGCTGAAAAAAGTAATTTAGACGGACAATTAACGTCTCAAACCAATCAGCTTTCAGAATTAAAAATATCATTTCAGGATTTACAAATAGAAAAACAAAAAGTACAAACTGAAAAAGAAGAATTCGCCATTTTATTAGCGAAAAAAGAAAATGATTTTGATAATTTGTTGGAAAGAAATAAAGAACAAAAACAAGAAGTTAATGAACTTCAAGAAAAATTTAGCAAAGAATTTGAAAACTTGGCTAATAAAATTTTAGAAGAAAAAACACAGAAATTTACCGAACAAAATAAAGAAAACTTAAAAAATATTTTATCGCCGTTACAAGATAAAATACAACATTTTGAGAAAAAAGTAGAAGACACACATAAAGAAAGTATTGATTATCATGCCGCTTTACGTCAGCAAATTGTGAGCTTAAGCGAAATGAATGCCCAAATGAGCAAAGAAACCATCAATTTAACAAAAGCCTTAAAGGGCGATAGTAAAATGCAAGGAAATTGGGGCGAATTGGTTTTAGAGCGTGTATTAGAAAAATCTGGATTAGAAAAAGGTCGCGAATATGAAGTGCAACAAGCTTTTACCTCTGAAGAAGGTAGCCGAATTTTACCCGATGTAATCATCAATTTACCCGATGGTAAAAAAATGGTGGTGGATAGTAAAGTTTCATTAACCGCTTATGAAAAATATGTAAATGAAGAAGACGATGTGCAACAAAATATTTATTTAAAAGAACATGTGAACTCTGTCAAACGTCATGTAGAGCAATTAAGCGACAAACGCTATCAAGATATTTATCAAATGGAAAGTCCTGATTTTGTCTTATTATTTATTCCTATTGAACCCGCATTTGCTTTAGCTTTACAAGAAGATTTAAATTTATATAACAAAGCGTTTGAAAAAAATATCGTGATTGTTACACCCTCGACTTTATTGGCCACTTTACGGACTATTGACAGCATGTGGACCAATCAAAAGCAACAAGAAAATGCCATTGAAATTGCGCGTCAAGCTGGCGCTTTGTATGATAAATTTGAAGGCTTTGTTTCGGATTTAATTAAAATTGGAAAGAAAATGGACGAAGCCAAAGTAGAATATTCATCAGCTATGAATAAACTTACAGAAGGCAAAGGAAATTTAGTTACAAGTGCAGAAAAATTAAAAAAAATGGGTGCTAAAGCCAAAAAAGCATTACCAGAAGCCATTTTAAAACGTGCAGAAAACGATGAGGATTTACTAATCGAAACTGAAAATTAATATAAATAAATTTGTATGACAAAGACTCGTAAAGTAATAATATATAGCTTATTAACATTCGCTTTATTAGCAACAAGCTATATCACTTTTTTGTATTACGCTTATTTTAGTGACGGAATACGTACTGGAGAACTAATTAAGTTTAGCCACAAAGGATACGTATTTAAAACTTGGGAAGGCGAATTGAGTCAAGGGCTTTCTGGCTCGCAAAAATTCGCATTTTCTGTATTGGATAACCAACCAGAAGTAATTGAAAAATTGAAAAATAACCAAGGAAAATTTGTAAGAATTGAATACATAGAACGCTACGGGACCTTTTATTGGTGGGGTGATTCTAATTATTATATTACAAAAGTAACTCCTGAAAAATCACCTTATTTTAATACTAAATAATGAATACTTCTAATACAGTAGCTGCCTCAAAAATTACATTATCGGAATTAATGTTACCTTCACACAGTAATTTTAGCGGAAAAATTCATGGTGGATATTTGCTGCGTTTAATGGATCAAATCGCTTTTGCATGTGCCTCAAAATATTGTGGCAGTTATTGTGTGACTGCGTCTGTAGACACAGTCAATTTTCTAAATCCAGTTGAAATTGGCGAATTAGTCACCTTAAAAGCATGTGTGAATTATGTAGGAAAAAGCTCTATGGTGGTTGGTATTCGTGTAACTTCTCAAAATATCCAAACAGGAAAAGTAAAACATACGAATTCAAGTTATTTTACAATGGTTGCCAAAAATCAGGATGGAGAAAATGTACAAGTTCCTAAATTGGTACTGTCAAATTTAGATGAAGTGCGTCGTTTTTACGAAAGTATAAATAGAATTTCCTCAAAAAAAGAATATTTAAAAGAGGAGATTTCATTAGATTTTTCTTCGAAAGAAGCACTAGATAATTTAAAAAATTATAATATTCTGCTTAAATTAAAGTAAGAAATTAAATATTTGAAAATGAAAAATCAAACTAACTTATATTATATTTTCAAACCATAACATTTTTTTCACTATTTTAGTAAAAAATAAAAACGAATGAATAAAAAAATACTATCTATTTTACTTTTATGTATCACATTATTTATAATATCTTGTAGTGATGAAACTGAAGAAGAATATAACTCCATACCTAAATCACCAGTTAAAGTTGATTTAACACAAGTACCCTATCCAAAACTTTCTGATTATCATTTTTTTGAAAGTGAAATGAAAAATCAAATTCCTTCATTAAATGTGCTTCCTTATGCGCCAGCAAGTGCATTATTTTCAGATTATGCTCATAAAAAAAGATTTGTTTGGATGCCAATTGGCGTAAAAGCAACTTTTAATGGGGACTCGAAAGTATTTGAATTACCAGTAGGATCCGCTTTGATAAAAACCTTTTATTATGATAAAATTCAACCTAACAATACAACTCGTAATATTGAAACAAGAATAATGATTCGAAAACAAACGGGTTGGATTTTTGCTGATTATGTTTGGAATGATGCCCAAACAGAGGCTTATTTAGATTTAAATGGAAGTTTTGTAAACATATCATGGAAAGATGATAATAATGTATTAAAAACTACAGATTACAGAATTCCATCAGAAGTTCAATGTATCACTTGTCATAAAAACACAGAAAATGTTAATGGAAATTTACAAACCATTCATATCCCAATTGGAATTAAACCTCAAAATCTAAATCATAACTATAATTACGGATCCTCTACTCAAAATCAAATAACAAAATGGATAGAGCAAGGTTATTTAGAAAATAATTTCACTTTGCCAACAGAAAATAACACAGCTATAGATTATAACGACACTTCAAAATCATTAGAAAAAAGAGTGCGCTCTTATTTAGATATTAATTGTGCCCATTGTCACCAAAATGGAAAACATTGTGATTATAGACCAATGCGATTTGCTTATAACGAATCAGGGGCTGCAAACGGATTAACAAACTTAGGGGTTTGTGTTGACACACAAGATATGCAAAACTTCGCTCCAGCTTTAGGAAAAATCATAACACCTGGAAACATAAATAGATCCATGTTATACTATCGTTTAAACACAACAAATGAAGCATATAGAATGCCTCTTCACGGAAGAACAGTAGTTCATGAAGAAGCAATAAGTTTAATAGGACAATGGATAAATTCATTACAACCTTGTCAGTAATAACATTTTAATATATCAAAAATGAAAAAATATTTTATATTATCTTTTGTAATTTTTATTAATTACACTAACTGGGCTCAAAACACTTGTGCCAGTGCACTAGCAATAAGCACTGGAATGCATGTAGTAACTGCAGTCAACGGAACACAAATTCCTACTCCTATATGTGCATTAAATGGATCTGGAGCTACGGCTGGTGAATGGTATAAATATATTCCTACACAAAACTATACCACAACAATAAGTTCAAATATTGTAGCAAATACTCCAAAAATTGATACACGCTTCCATGTTTATAGCGGAACATGTAGTACATTAACTTGTGTAGGAGGTGATGATGATTCAGGGGCAAGTTATTCGTCAGTAGGCAGTTTTACGGCTATAGCTGGAACTACTTACTATATTGCATGGGATAATAGATGGTCTTCTGCAGGATTTACTTTTCAACTATCAGAAGGACCTTACATTGCTCCAATTCCTACTCCTGTTAATTATACTTCTCAAACCATTTCAACAATAAATAGTACGTATAATATTTGTGTGGTGGATATGAATGGTGATAACAAAGACGACATTGTAGGTGTAAGCGCAAATAATTTAAAAATTCATTACCAAGGTACAGGAAGTACTTTCAACATAACTGATTTTCCAATTGCAGGAACTAGTGATATGCCTTCGTGGAGTATTGCAGCTGGGGATTACAACAGAGACGGATTTAATGATTTGGTTTTAGGAGGCGGAAATGGATTAACATTTTGGAAATCTAATAACACAGGGTCAGCTTATTCAAATATTAATCCTTCAGAATATATTTTCTGCCAAAGAACTAATTTTATTGACATTAATAATGATGGCCATTTGGATGCATTTTCTTGTCATGATGTGGCGCCAAATGTTTATTATATGAACAATAATAATGGTGCATCATTTACACATTATCAGTCAGGTGTAACTCCTGGCTCGTATTCATTAGGAGTGCTTTCTAGCGGAGGAAACTATGCTTCATTATGGACAGATTATGATAATGATGGCGATGCGGATATGTTTATTTCTAAGTGTTCAGGACCTCCTTGTGAACTTCATAGAAATGATGGGAATGGTATTTTTACAGATATTTCAACTATTGCTCAAATCAACACAACACCTGTACAATCATGGTCTTCAGCAATTGCTGATTTTGATAATGATGGTGATATGGATATTTTAGTTGGTTCCAATGGAAATACAGGGCACATGTTTTTTAAAAACAATTTAAATACTTCCAATACTACAGAAGAAGCGTTTACAAATATTACAATCGGTTCTGGATGGGATTTAAATAACAACATTAATAGAGATTATATAGCGTATGATTTTGATAATAATGGTTTTATTGATGTAATGGGTGGTGGAAATAAAATTATGTTTAACCAAGGTAACAACACATTTTCACCCGCAAACTATCCTAACGTTTCATTAGGTGCTGTTGGTGATTTAAACAACGATGGTTTTCTTGATATTTTAAACGGGAATACTATTCGTACTGCAGTTCCAAACGGAAATAACTGGATAAAATTAACGTTTCAAGGTATTCAAAGTAATAGAAATGGAATTGGGGCACGTGTAGAAATTCATGGTGTTTGGGGTAAACAAATTAGAGAAGTAAGAAGCGGTGAAGGTTTTGAATTTATGAGTACCTTAAATGTTCATTTTGGAATAGGAACGGCTACATCAATTACTCAAATAAAAGTAATTTGGCCTTCAGGTGCTGTAGATATTATTACAAATCCGAACATCAATCAAACTCTAAATGTTATTGAAGGCAACTTCCCTTTAAGTACGTCTTCATTCGATGGTAAAGAAGTTGTAATTTTTCCAAATCCTACAACTGATTATTTAACAATTTCAAACATTGAACATTTAAACATTAATGCAATACATATAATTGATACAAATGGAAAAACGATTGGTAGAATTACATCTAATTTTAATTCTATAGACGTATCAAATTTAATCAATGGAATATATATTTTAAGTATAGAAACCAAAGAAGGAAAGAAATTTGCCGCGAATTTCATCAAAAAATAAATTCAAAAAGCTAATAGAAATAATTCCATTTTCATCAATAAAAAAAACCCTTAAAAGCTTCATGCTTTTAAGGGTAAATTTTAAAAAATAAAAACTTTTTTATTGAATAATTAAAGTGGTTGCATATGATTTATCGTCAAATATCACTTTAACTAAGTAGTTACCAGGGCTTAAATCACTAGTATTGATTTTATTTTCTAGTTTAGAAATATCTTTTTGCATAACTTCTTTACCTAATACATCAAATATTTTTACAGAAATGTTTTCTACATTATTAGGTAATTCAATAGCTAAAATTTCATCTGCTGGGTTGGGATAAAGAACAAATCCTGCCATACTAAACGAATCTGTACTCAAGGTAAAATTCCCTGTAATACCATTTCCTCTTGTTCCACCGTGGTATGCTAAAGTCAAACTAGAACCTAAAGCCCATATTAAATTAATTGGAGTAGGCGCGTTGGTAAAAACATGATCTAAACCTGCAATATCACTAGTTGACAAAGGTCTAGTGGCTAAGACAGTTCTAACAGAACCCACTACAACATTAGATACGGTTGTCCAGTTTTGTGTGGCATCTGAATTTGGTGTACTTGTTGAACCAGTAAAATTTCTGTCAGTTAAAGTTGGTGTTGTACCAGATACTATCACACCATCACCAGTTTGTGACATTGTAGTCATTCCAAATCCAAGTCCTAACCATTTATCAGATGGACCAACTAAAGTCATTGTAACAGTTGTTGAATTGGTGTCAAACTTAACCGTGTAGCCGGAAGTTAAAGTTATCGTTCCAGTACTGTAATTCTGTGCGAATACACTAATGCTTGAAAGGAATAGTGTAAAAAGTAAAAATTTTTTCATAATTTAAAATTTAATAGTTAGAAATTTAGTAGATTAATAATTTTTTGATTATTTGTTTTTAAAGCATAATCAAGGGCTTCTTTATTGTAATTATCTTTAATTTTTAAGTTGGGCTTCGCCGAAATTAATAATTCGATAATTGGTAAATTGTTTGTATTTATAGCCATAATTAGCGCTGTTTGACCGTTAGAATCTTGAGAATCAATATTGGCTTTTTTTTCAATTAACAGTTTTGTAAATTCATAATTTTCTTTGATTACGGCCGCCATCAATGCTGATCCACTTTTAGAAAGATAATTAATATTTTTTACATTTTGCAATAAATATTTAGCTACATCAACATTATTATTATAAATGGCTAAAATTAATGTTGAATATCCATTTTCATTAATTTTATTGATGCATTCCGGTTCAGATTTTAGTAATTCTTTTAATTCCAAAACATTTCCATTTCTTGCCAAAACAAAAACATCTTTTTGTGCAAAAGAAAATGAAAAAGCTAATAATAAGAAAAATACTGTTTTCATAATTTAAAAAACTCGAATTAAATTAAATCCAAAAGCAATTTGTCCGTCATTCCAACTTCCGGTTGTGTTTCCTAAATATCCTGATTCATGCATGGCTTGGGAATTTGTAAAATGCATTTGAAAAACATGACCACCAGTTTCTAAATCGAAACCAATAGAAAGTGGATTTTTAAAACCTGAATTAGACGCACGATTTAAATGTGCCGCATAATCCATATTAAACGACCAGCGTTTAGAAAATTTATAACGTCCACCTAATCCCAAAGCAAATTGACTATTGTCCTGAGAATTATTGGCCACATAGTTTTGATGAAAATGGGATGGTGCTAATTCTAGTGACAAATTATCATTAAATTTTCTTGAAATTAGAATTTGATTTACATAAGCCAATCGGTCTGTAAATTCTAATTTTGGTAATGTTGTTTTCTTTAATTCTGTGTTAATCGACAAGCTATTAAAACCAACAATTTCGAAAGGAAATCCTTGTTTTTTCTGAGCTGCTAATCTGTATTTTGTTGCAACTTCATAAGCTTTTTGAAATCCTGATCGCGAGGCATGAATTGTAATTCCATTGGTTAAGCCGTAAACAAATTGTATGCGAGTATTGGCTTCATCTAATCCAAAAAAATCTTCAAATCCATTGTCAATATAACCAAATCGGTGAGCAATTACAAGATACAAATCGCCTTTTGCTGCTAATTTTGTAGATTCTAAATTTACTATTTTTAAAGATTTAAATGCCGCTACTACTGATTCATTTGCATCAGATAACGTATCGATTTCCTTAAGCAAATCGTCTTGAGCAGCCATAAAAAGTGGAAATACACAAAATAAAAAAGTAATTTTCTTAATCATATTTATTTAATTTCGGCTTGATCTAATTTAATTTCTTCTAATAAAGAATCATAACCTATAACTCTTCCTTGAACAATAATTACTTCACTTTGCTTTACAACTGGTATTTTTTTAAGCAAAACGAAAACTTTTTCATCAATTACAATAGTATTATTTTTCGTATCAATATTAGTTATTTTTCCTGTAATAGTTATGGATTTATCTAAATATTTTAAATTTGCTTTGGACTCATCAAGTAAAAAATCTTTCAAAATTTCATTTGCAGTTAAAGAAAAAAGAGCTTTCTCGTTAGAAATATCTCTGTGTTCGTGATATAAATATTTATACGACAAAAATATAACAACCAGAAAGATTAATAAACCAGTTGCTGTTTTTTTTATATATTTTTTATTTTGCATAGACAAATTTATCAAATATTTTGTAATATTGTGAGTATAAAATAATTTTAACATGAAAAAAACAAATTATTTAATCTTAACCGCTATTTTTTTTATTTTGGGTTGTAGCAATAATTCGGAAGACGATTTAACAATTCCATTAACTTCAAATATTACAAAATACTCTAAAGACATCAAACCAATTATAGATAACAATTGTGTGGCTTGTCATGGTTCTACTACACAAATGCCTTTGGTTACTTATAATCAAGTAAAATTATCGGTTCAAAATAATGGGCTTTTAGATCGTATTTCAAGAGCTCAAGGCGCTTCAGGAATGATGCCATATCAAGGCACCCGAATGCCACAAACCACTATTGATTTAATTAATGATTGGAATGCTGATGGACTTTTAGAATAAGTTTAAATAAATAATTTCCATCTTAAATACAGTATTATGAAAAAAATTGCACTTTTAGGTTGGTTATTAATAGTGAGTTTGACACCTATTCAAGAAAAAAAAATCACAAAAACAGGAAGTATAAGTTTTGAAGCTTCTATGCCAGCTTTTGAAGAAATTAAAGCCAAAAATAACGCTGTTACTTGTATTATGAATACAAACAATGGTGAAATTGCAGTTTTGGCTTTAATTAAAGGTTTTAGATTTAAAATTGCTTTAATGGAAGAACATTTTAATGAAAGTTATATAGAAAGTTCTAAGTTTCCTAAAGCAACTTTTAAAGGGAAAATTGAAAATTTTGATGTTTCTAAACTGACTTCAACTTTTAAAGATTATACTATTAAAGGTAAATTAGAAGTTCATGGAAAAAGTAAAGACATCAATTCAATTGCAAAAATTAAAAAAATAAATTCAGATGTAGAAATAAAAACCGATTTTGAAGTTAACGTAGCCGACTTTGATATTGATATCCCAAGTGTTGTTTCCAAAAAAGTTGCAAAAAAAGTGACATTAAATTGTAACTTCTTACTAAAATAATATACTAATCTTAAACTTTAAACCCTAAACTCATGAAAAACTTAAAAAAATTAGCATTCGTAGCTTTAGCAATTGTTTCCACACAATTTTATGCACAAACAAAAACTGGATCAGTAACCTACGAAATGTCCATGCCAGACAATGAAGAAATGGCAGCAATGGGAACTAACACCATTAAAATTTCTTTTGATGAAAAATCTTCAGCTACTCAAATGGATATGATGGGCGGCATGATGTCTGTTAAAACCATCTCTGTTGACAAAAACAACCCTAAAGACACCAGAATATTAATGGATATGATGGGTAAAAAATATGAATTAACTGGAGAGTCTAGTGGAATAGGAAATTCTGATGTAGCGTCCTTAAAAGATGCAGAATCTGTTTCTTATGACAAAAATGCAACCAAAGAAATTTTAGGATTCAAGTGTTACAAGGCATTAGTAAAAATGAATGATGGAACAGTAAATACTTTTTATATTACAGAAGCAATTGCCGGACAATCTTCGCCAACAGATAAATTAAAATTAACTGGTTTCCCATTAGAAATTGAAGTAAATAGTCCAAATGGAAAGGTTTTATTAGTAGCAACTGGAGTAGATAAAGCTCCAACTGCATCATGCTTTATTATACCAGAAGGTTACAAAAAAGTAACGCAAGAAGAATTACAACAAGAATTAGGAGGAATGTAATTTTCCATTAATACTTAAATAAAAATACCCCAAATTCAAATTGAGTTTGGGGTATTTTTTATGTTTTTAACTTCTTTTTTCGAGCGGCTGGAAAAAGTACATTATTTAAAATTAATCGATAACCTGGCGAATTTGGATGCAAATCTAAAACTGTTGGTGCATCACCTACTCTGTGCTGATAATCTTCAGGATCGTGGCCACCGTAATAGGTGAACATTCCTTTGCCTTTTGTTCCATGTATGTATCTTGCTTCCCCATTAATTTTACATTCGCCCATTAATAATACATTCGCCTTAATTTTATCTGTTAAAAAAGCAGTAGTTTGTCCCATAAAACCTTTTACTATTTGAGTATGATTTTGACATAACATAGAAGGAATTGGGTCCCATTTAGCAGAAAAATCCATTAAGGTAAAATAATCAACTTCCATTGAAAAACTACCTTTTCCATGTTCTTCGGTAGTATCAATATCAGAAAATTCGTATTTCATAGGTTGCTTTTCCAAAATAAAATCTTTGAAAGCAAATGAGTTGGAGTATTCTAATTTAGATTGGTAATTTGGTTCACTAGCATCACCATCAAACATGGGCTCACAGATATCGGTATTTTGCGCTGCCAAAGCAATGTCAAAACTGTCTGTTGCTGAACACATGGCAAACATAAATCCCCCGCCAATTACATAATCTCTAATTTTAGTAGCGACGGCTAATTTTTCTTCTGATACTTTATTAAATCCTAATTTTTTTGCCAAAGCTTCTGCTTCTGTTTTTTGTTGAATATACCAAGGCGCATTTCTATAATTACTGAAAAATTTACCATATTGACCAGTAAAATCTTCATGATGTAAATGCAACCATTCATACAAAACGAGTTGATCTGACAATACTTCAGTGTCGTAAATTTCTGTATAAGGAATTTCGGCATAAGTTAAAACCATTGTAACGGCATCATCCCAAGGTTGTTTTCCTTTTGGAGTATAGACCGCAATTTTTGGTGCTTTTTCTAAAACTACCGTTTCCATATTTTGAGAAGGACTACTTATTTCTTCTAAAATAGAAGACGTTGCACCATCTGATAATACTTCAAAAGACACACCTCTAATTTGGCATTCTTTTCTGATATCATCGCCATCTGGCAATAAAAAAGAACCGCCACGATAATTTAACAACCAATTTACTTTGTAATTTTTAGCCAAAGCCCAATAGGTAATTCCGTATGCTTTTAAATGATTTTGTTGCCCGTCGTTATCCATAGGCAACAATATTGAAGAAGCATTTAAATTTGTATTGCAAATTACAATCAAGAAAAAAACAAGTTGTTTTAAATAGTTCATCGAAAGATATTTATGCAAATATAAACTTTTTGAATAGTAATTAAACAGATTTAAGTGTGAAATAATGATTAAAACAAAATGTCACTTTCTTCGTTAAAATCGTTATTCATGCTACTTCCAAATGCATCATTTGGAGAAGGTAAATTTGGCGTTGCAAATGGATTTTGGGCATCTAAATTCATTTTTGAAGGTAATGAATCGTTATAAGTCATTCCAAACTCATCTAGATTGTCAAATTTACCAAATTGTCCTAAGAATTTTAATCTGATATTATCCAAACTACCATTTCTGTGTTTTGCAACAATAAATTCTGCCTGATTAGTGGTTGGAGCCGCTTCTTCATCATCCCAATTATCTATTTTATAATATTCTGGACGATAAATAAACGAAACGATATCAGCATCTTGCTCAATTGCACCCGATTCACGTAAATCTGAAAGTAAAGGTCTTTTACTTGAACCACGGGTTTCTACGGCACGAGATAACTGAGAAAGTGCTATTACAGGAACGCTTAGTTCTTTAGCCAAAGCTTTTAAACTTCTTGAAATCATAGATATTTCTTGTTCTCTGTTGCCGCCACCTTTTCCAGTATTTCCTGCAGACATTAATTGTAAATAGTCGACTACAATTAATTTTATTCCATGCTGAGAAACTAAACGACGGGCTTTTGCACGTAAATCAAAAATAGATAACGACGGCGTATCATCAATATACAAAGGTGCTTTTTCTAAATCTTTAACTTTAACGTTTAATTGTTCCCATTCATGTGGTTCTAAATCTCCTTTTCGAAGTTTTTCTGAAGTTAAACCCGTTTCACTTGAAATTAAACGAGTTATTAATTGTACAGAAGACATTTCCAATGAAAAAAGTGCAACCGGTTCGTTTCCTGAAACGGCAATATTTCTGGCCATTGATAATACAAATGCGGTTTTTCCCATACCTGGTCTTGCAGCAATAATAATTAAATCTGAAGGTTGCCAACCTGAAGTTAAATCGTCTAATTTTCTAAAACCTGATGGAATTCCGGATAAACCTTCTTTATTAGAAATTTCTTCGATACGTTGTTTGGCTTGATTTACGAGACTTTGTGCCGTTTCATATCCTTTTTTAAGATTGCCTTGTGTAATTTCGTATAAATTGGTTTCGGCAGTGTCTAATAAATCAAACACGTCCATTCCTTCATCGTAACAATCTTCAATTAATTTACTTGAGATTGAAATTAAACTTCTTTGAATAAATTTTTGAAGAATAATTCGGGCATGAAAAGTAATATGCGCCGAAGAGGCAATTTTTTGAGTAAGTTGAATTAAATAAAAATCACTTCCTGCTAATTCTAAATTTCCGTTTCTTTTTAATTGTGCTGAAACCGTTAATAAATCAATTGGCTGGGGTGGTGTACTATGAAACAATTGATTGATAGCTTCAAAAATATATTTGTGTGATTCTTTATAAAACACATCTGGATTTAATATATCTATAACTTCACCTGGCGCTTTTACGTCAATTAACATGGCACCTAAAACTGCTTCTTCAATATCTACAGCTTGTGGTGGAAGTTTTCCTTTTTCTAGAGTAATGGTAGTAGATTTATCTACTTTAAGGGGGTTGATTGTAAAAGCTTTTTCCATATAGCGAAAGTAAAAAAAAATGAAGTAATATCGAATTTAACTTGTTAAACAGAAACTGTTAATAACTATTTTATATTGTTAATATGTCAAAAAAAATCCGCCTTATCAATAAAAAAAGATAAGACGGATAAATAATGTGTTTTTTCTTATTTTTCTGAAAATTCTCCCATTTTACTGTATTTATCCATTCTTTGTGCTACTAAATCTTTTGTTGATAAGTCTTTTAATTCTTTATACGATTTAGTAATGTACTTTTCAACAGTTTTAAACATCATTTCTTTATCGCGATGCACGCCACCAAGAGGTTCTGGTATGATATCGTCAATTAATTTTTGCTTTTTCATGTCAATAGCTGTAAGTTTTAAGGCTTCAGCTGCTTGTTCTTTGAATTCCCAACTTCTCCATAAAATAGACGAACAAGATTCGGGTGAAATTACAGAATACCAAGTGTTTTCTAACATAAAAACTCTATCGCCAACTCCAATTCCTAAAGCACCTCCAGAGGCACCTTCTCCAATAATAATTGAAATAATTGGGGTTTTTAATCGAGCCATTTCAAAAATATTACGTGCAATTGCTTCACCTTGTCCTCGTTCTTCAGCTTCTAAGCCAGGATATGCACCAGGAGTATCTATTAATGTCAAAACAGGAATATTAAATTTTTCTGCCATTTTCATTAATCGTAAAGCTTTGCGATAACCTTCAGGGTTGGCCATACCAAAATTTCGTAATTGACGCATTTTAGTATTGATACCTTTCTGTTGGCCAATAATCATGTACGATTGTCCGTTTATTCTTCCTAAACCGCCCACCATGGCTTTGTCGTCTTTAAAATTTCTGTCTCCAAATAATTCTAAAAAAGTACCATCCGTTAAATTAGTAATGTATTCTAAAGTATAAGGTCTGTTAGGATGACGAGACATTTGCACACGTTGCCAAGCCGTAAGATTTTTGTATATATCTTTTTTTGTTTTTTCTAATTTATCTTCTAATTGTTTGCAGGTTGATGAAACGTCAACGTCAGATTCTTGTCCTAAAACAACGCATTTTTCCAATTGATCTTCAAGCTCTTTTATTGGCAATTCAAAATCTAAATATTCCATAAAAGTTAATTTTTATTAAATTGTTTGTTAATACAAAGATACTATTTAAAAATTATTTGAATAATTTTTGAAGCGATATCTAACTACTTTTTTTTCTATTTCTAATTAATCCATTCAAAATCACAGTAATTAGTATGATTGTAGCACCTATATAAAATGAAAAACTCATTTGTTCGTTTTTTTCGAAAATTAAAACGGCTAAAGCAATCCCGTAAACTGGTTCTAAATTTATAGTAAGCATTACGGTATAAGGTGAAATATACTTCATAACATTTACAGATGCAATAAACGCATAAGCCGTGCAAACAGATGCTAAAATACCTAACCACATAAAATCGGAAAGTGTAATATTGAAAAATGCTGTTGAAAATTGTTTTGTAAACAATAAGAACATGCTTAAAAACAATACACCGCCTAATAATTCGTAAAAAGAAACAATTGTGGCATCAATTCGTTGCGCAAATTTACCATTTATTATAGAAAAAATTGCGGATAAAAAGGCAGAAGTTAAGGCTAATAATACGCCCTGCATGGTTCCGGACATATTGCTATTCATGCTTTTTTGAATAAAATTTGGCTCTGTAGATTCAATTACAAAATACAAACCTATTAAAACTAGTAGTCCAAATACGATTTCGTACCAAATCATTTTTCGCTTGTAAAAAATGGGTTCTAAAATAGAGGTAAAAAAAGCACCTGTAGACAAACAAGCTAGCGTAATAGATATATTAGAAACTTTTATTGCTTTAAAAAATGTAATCCAATGTAAGGCAATTATTAGTCCTGATACAAGTAATAATATAATGTCTTTTCTGGCTAATTTATAACTTGTTTTTCGATAATAAATATATCCAAAAATTAAAACAACCGCTAAAGACATCCGCCACCAAACCAAAGGCAAAGCATCTAAAGAAATTAGTTTTCCTAAAATAGCTGTAAAACCCCAAATAAAAACTATTAAATGAAGGTGTAAATTATGTTTGAATTTAACGTCTGGCATTTCTTAATAAATAAATCGCTAAAATTCCGAAAATAAAGTTAGGAAACCATACTGCTATAAAAGGAGGAATACTTGAACTTTCGGCTAAAGTTCCAAAAATTTTATCGAAAAAAACGAAAGAAAAAGCTACCAAAATACCAATAGCTAAATTTACACCCATCCCACCTCTTCTTTTCATAGCGGAAACAGAAACTGCAATTATGGTTAATATAAATGCTGAAACGGGTATGCTAATTTTTCTGTATAACACTACTAAATATACATCTAAATTTGAACTCCCCTTTGACCTTTCTCTATCAATAAATTCAATTAAATTAAAAATATTCATAGTTTCAGCTACGTATATTTCAGGTGTTAAATCATCCGGTTCAAAATCAAATTTTCTAATAAATTCATCTTGTTTTTCGATGCTGTCATTTTCTTTTCCTACTGTTCTTTTTACGTAATCAAACAAGGTATAATCTTTGGTTTTTTCATTATATTTAACCCTGCTTGCGTATAATTTGTATTCTAATTTATTGCCATTAAATTTTTCGTAGATAAAATCGAACCCTGTTTTAGACATCGCGTTATAACTACTAACATACATATATTCATTTGGTTTAACCTGACGAAAAATATCTGAAGTCTTTCTTTCTTCCCCATTTTTTTTAAGATATTCATACTTAAAAGCCCAAAATTTTTCACTGGCATCTGGCAATACAAAGAAACCCATTAATAAAGTTACTATTGAAACTAAAGTAGCACCAACTATGTATGGTCTTAAAAAACGTGTAAATGAAATTCCAGAACTTAAAATGGCAATAATTTCACTATTATTGGCTAGTTTTGAGGTAAACCAAATAATTGATAAAAACAAAAAAATTGGAAATAATAAATTGGCAAAATAGATTGTAAATCCATAGTAATAAATTAAAATTTCTTTAAAAGCTACTTTATTTTCAATCATCCGATTGACTTTTTCAGATACGTCAATAATGATTCCAATAGGAATAAACATAAACAACATAGCTGTAAATGTAATTAAGTATCTTTTTAATATGTACCAATCTATTTTTTTCATTCTATTTTATAAATTATAGACAATTAGAATTCTAATATTCAATTTTATTTACAATCTAGTGGTTACTTTTTTAACCATACTTTCCTTCCATTCTCTGAATGTTCCTGCTAAAATTTGTCTTCTAGCTTCACGAACCAACCACATATAAAATCCTAAATTATGAATGGTGGCAATTTGTTTTCCTAAAAATTCGTTTGCAATAAACAAATGTCGCAAATACGCTTTTGAATAATCTGTATCTACATAAGTATGTGCCATTGCATCAATTGAAGAAAAATCTTCTTCCCATTTTTTATTTTTGATATTGATAAATCCTTCAGAGGTAAACAACATACCATTTCTAGCATTTCGTGTTGGCATTACACAATCAAACATATCAATACCTAACGCAATATTCTCTAAAATATTGGCTGGTGTTCCTACGCCCATTAAATAACGTGGTTTGTCTTTTGGTAAAATGGCTGTCACCACTTCAGTCATCGCATACATTTCTTCCGCTGGTTCCCCTACTGAAAGTCCCCCAATCGCATTTCCAACTTGGTTTCTACTTGCTATAAACTCTGCTGATTGCTGACGTAAATCTTTATAAGTACTTCCTTGAACTATAGGAAAAAAAGCTTGTGAATAATCGTATTTAAAAGGCAATGTATCTAAATGATTGATACATCTGTCTAACCAACGATGCGTCATGTGCATAGAACGTTGGGCATATTTGTAATCACAAGGATACGGTGTACATTCATCAAAAGCCATTATAATATCGGCACCAATAGTACGCTGCGTTTCCATTACATTTTCTGGAGAAAAAAAATGGTAAGATCCATCTAAATGCGATTTAAACTTAACACCTTCTTCTTTAATTTTTCTTCTGCCAGACAAAGAATACACTTGGTAACCTCCAGAATCGGTTAAAATATTTCTATCCCAATTCATAAATTTATGTAAACCGCCTGCTTTTTCTAAAACATCTAGTTTTGGTCTTAAATATAAATGATACGTATTTCCTAAAATTATATCTGGATTAATATCGTTTTTCAATTCGCGTTGATGAACTCCTTTTACTGAAGCTACCGTGCCAACAGGCATAAAAATTGGTGTTTCAATAACACCGTGATCAGTTGTTATAAGTCCAGCTCTTGCTTGGCTTTGAGCATCTGTTTTTAATAAGTCAAATATCATTATACTATTTTATAGGGCAAATATAATTTAAAAGATTAGAAGTAAGAAGTTAGCCGTTGGAAGTTTTTGCAACTTTACAATAAAATTAACGCTTTATTATAATTATTGAAACAATTATTTTGCATAATTGAAAAATAGTATTACTTTTGCATCCACTTTAATCAACCTCTGGCGAAAGACGTGAATGTTGCTTGGATTTAATGATTTATAATTAACTATTATGTCAAATTTACTTGATTTCGTTCAAAACGAAATGGTATCGAAAAAAGACTTTCCTAACTTTAGCGCAGGAGACACTATTACTGTGTACTATGAAATTAAAGAGGGTGAAAAAACAAGAACTCAGTTTTTCAAAGGCGTTGTAATTCAAAAAAGAGGATCATCTTCTACTGAAACATTTACAATTCGTAAAATGT
The DNA here is from genome assembly GCA_964402375.1 of uncultured Flavobacterium sp. Lineage (GTDB taxonomy): Bacteria > Bacteroidota > Bacteroidia > Flavobacteriales > Flavobacteriaceae > Flavobacterium. The sequence continues at coordinate 67,605 of CAYOCC010000002.1, forward strand.
CTGGAGCAATTGGTGTGGAGCGTATATTCCCAGTTAACATGCCAGCTTTACAAAAAATTGAAATGAACCAAAAAGGTAAAGTTCGTAGAGCTAGAATTTACTACTTTAGAGAACTTACTGGTAAAAAAGCAAAAATCAAAGAAAGAAGAGGTTAAGCTTCTTATTTGTACTCATAAAAAAATCCCGATACAATCGGGATTTTTTTTTATCCTTGTTTTTTGTAGATTAAATTACAAAATCTGTAATTTTTTGGATATAAATTATCAAAAAATTGTGCTGTTTTTTATTGTATTCAAATAAAAATTCCTATAAATTACTTATATTTGCCAACCTAAAATTAGATAAAAGTAAACTACATAAATCATGTCAAAAATTTTTTATACCATTACGGATGAAGCTCCCATGTTGGCCACGCACTCGTTTTTACCAATAATTAAAGCGTTTACAAAAACCGCAAACATTGAAGTTGAAACCAGAGATATTTCTTTAGCAGGAAGAATTTTATCCAACTTCCCAGAATGTCTAAAAGACAATCAAAAAGTTGCCGACAATTTAGCCGAATTAGGTCAATTAGCTACAACACCAGAAGCAAACATTATTAAACTTCCAAACATTTCAGCTTCCATTCCTCAATTAAAAGAAGCCATTTCGGAATTACAATCGCACGGTTTTGCTATCCCAAATTTCCCAGAGGATCCACAAAATGAAATTGAAAAAGAAATAAAAGCGAAATACTCTAAAGTTCTTGGTTCAGCAGTAAACCCGGTTTTGCGTGAAGGAAACTCGGACAGACGTGCACCAAAAGCTGTAAAAAATTATGCTAAACAAAATCCACATTCAATGGGTATTTGGCATGCCGATTCTAAAACGGAAGTTGCACACATGAATGAAGGTGATTTTTACGGAACAGAAACTTCTACTACCGTAGAAAACGATTCGAAATTCAGAATTGTATTTGAAGGAAATGATGGTACTACAACTGTGTTAAAAGATTTTTCAAATTTAAAAGCTGGTGAAGTTATTGATACTTCAATAATGCAATTAAAAGCTTTAAAAGAATATACAAAGAAAACAATAGCTTACGCTAAAGAAAAAAATGTGATGCTTTCTGCTCATTTGAAAGCTACAATGATGAAAATTTCGGATCCAATTATTTTCGGAGCTATTGTTGAAACCTATTTTGAAGCCGTTTATACCAAATATTCTGACTTATTCAAATCATTAGACATTCATCCGAATAATGGTTTGCAAGATTTATACAATAAAATAGCAGGAATTTCCGAAGAAGAATCCATCAAACAAGACCTTGCAGCAGCTTTAGCAAACGGACCAGAAGTAGCGATGGTAAATTCTGAAAAAGGAATTACTAATTTTCATGTTTCTTCTGATATTATTGTAGATGCTTCAATGGCAGCTTTAGCAAGAAGTGGTGGAAAAATGTGGAATACAGAAGGAAAAGAAGAAGATACAATTACCATGATTCCAGATCGTTCGTATGCTGGTTTTTATGCTGCAGTTATTGACGATATGAAAAAGAACGGTGCTTTAGACCCAAAGACTATGGGTTCAGTTCCAAATGTTGGATTAATGGCTCAAAAAGCAGAAGAATATGGTTCGCACGACAAAACATTTCAATTATCAGCAGCTGGTATTGTAAAAGTAGAGAATGAAAACGGAGCCACTTTACTTTCCCAAAAAGTAGCAGCTGGCGATATTTTCAGAATGTGTCAAACCAAAGACGCTCCAATTCAAGATTGGGTAAAATTAGCCGTAAACAGAGCGCGCTTGTCTGCAACTCCAGCACTTTTTTGGTTAGATAAAGACAGAGCTCATGATAGAGAAATTATCAAAAAAGTAGAAAAATATTTAAAAAATTACGATACAACTGGCTTAGACATTAGAATTTTAGATGTTAAAGATGCCATGTCGGAAACATTAAAAAGGATAAGAGAAGGAAAAGATACTATTTCAGTTTCTGGAAATGTATTACGTGATTATTTAACCGATTTATTTCCTATTTTAGAATTAGGAACTTCGGCCAAAATGCTTTCTATTGTTCCATTGATGAATGGCGGCGGCTTGTTTGAAACCGGAGCAGGTGGTTCCGCACCAAAACACGTGGAACAATTTATTGAAGAAGGTTATTTAAGATGGGATTCATTAGGAGAAATTTTAGCTTTAGGCGTTTCTTTAGAACATTTAGGTCAAACTTTACAAAATGAAAAAGCATTAGTTTTATCTGAGACTTTAGATCAGGCTACAGAAAAATTCTTAGCTAATGACAAATCTCCAGCTCGTAAAATCGGACAATTAGACAATAGAGGTTCTCACTTTTACATCGCTTTATATTGGGCTCAGGCATTAGCTGCTCAAGATAAAAACACTGAATTGAAAACCTACTTTGCTCCTATTGCAACAGAATTAACAGCAAACGAAGCGAAAATTGACGTCGAATTAATCGAAGCACAAGGTAAAAAACAAGAAATTGGTGGTTATTATCAGCCAGATGAAAGCTTGTTAAGCAAAGCTATACAACCAAGTGCCACATTAAATGCTATAATAAATAAAATGTAAAATTTGTTTTCAAAATAATTAAAGGCGATGTAATCTCCTAATATCGCCTTTTTTATTAACGTCAACTTAACAGATTTTTTATTATATTTTACGAAATTTGTATCAATCTCAAACAAAAAAAATGAAAAAAACCAAATTTTTAATACTCCTATTTTTATTATACTTTTCAATTTCTTTTTCGCAAGAAAAAGTTACACTTAGCGGAATTGTAAAAGACCAAAAATCTAACGAAACATTAATTGGGGTTACCATTTCATTTCAAAATAGCACTATTTCTAGAACTTCTTTAACCAATGAATATGGGTTTTATTCCATTTCTTTACCTAAAGGAGAATACAAAATCGTAATTAATTCTTTAAGTTTTTCTGAATTTTCGGAAACAATTAAATTGGATTCAAACACCAAAAAAGATTTATTTTTGATTGAAAAATCAAATGAGATTGAACAAGTTGTAGTGGCTGGAAACTCAAAAAAACTTCAAATTGACAAACCCGAAATGAGTGTCAATAAGTTAAGTATATCTCAAATTAAATCAATGCCAGCCATTTTAGGTGAAGTGGATGTAATAAAATCGATTTTAACTTTACCAGGCGTTACAAATGCTGGGGAAGGCCAATCCGGATTTAACGTTCGCGGTGGTGCATCTGACCAAAACTTAATATTATTAGATGAAGCTACGATTTATAACTCCTCACATTTATTTGGATTTTTCTCAGTTTTTAATGCAGATGCTATTAAAGATTTAAAACTATACAAAGGTGGCATTCCTGCAAGATTTGGCGGAAGAGTGGCTTCTGTTTTAGATATTTATCAGAAAGAAGGGAATAGTAAAAAATTCGGAATGACAGGTGGCGTTGGTTTAATTTCAAGTAGGATATTAGCTGAAGGACCAATTGTTAAAGATAAAGGATCATTCCTAGTAGCGGGAAGAAGTAGTTATGCCCATTTGTTTTTGAAATTAGCTGACAACAATAATTCAGCTTATTTTTATGATTTAAACACCAAAATAAACTACAAACTAAACGAAAATAACAACTTGTTTTTATCAGGTTATTTTGGAAGAGATTTATTTAGCATAAACGAACAATTTATTAACACCTATGGAAATTCAGTTTTAAATGTACGTTGGAATCATCTATTTAACGATAAATTATTCTCAAATGCTTCTTTTATTTATAGTGATTATTACTATGGCTTAACGCTTGATTTCATTGGTTTCAATTGGGAAAGTGGCATTAAAAATTATAATTTAAAATACGATTTCAAACATTACATTTCGGATAGTTTTAAATTATTTTATGGTACAAATGCCATTTATTACGATTTTAATCCAGGAAAAATTGAACCAATAGATGCAAATTCAAGTATAAATGAAAAACAGCTTGCTAAAAAGCATGCCTTTGAACCCGCTTTTTATATAGATGCAGAACAAAAATTAACAGATAAATTTTCTGTAAATTACGGACTAAGATATAGCATGTTTTATCGATTAGGCGAACAAAATATAAACATTTATGCAAACAATCAACCTGTAACATACGATGCAGATTTGGATATTTATGAAAAAGCAACACCGATTGATACAAAATATTATGACAAAAACGAAACTATTGCCAGTTTTGATAATTTAGAACCACGAATTGCTTTAGCATACACTATTAACGACAAGCAGTCTGTTAAAGCGAGTTATAACAGGATGAGTCAGTATTTACATTTAATTTCAAATACGCAATCGCCAACACCTTTAGATATTTGGACACCAAGTGATAATTTTTTAAAACCTCAAATTTTAGATCAGTTTGCTGTTGGTTATTTTAAAAATTTAAAAAATGGTGATTATACATTTGAAGTAGAATCGTTTTATAAAACAGTGAAAAACAGATTAGATTATATAGATGGCGCCGATTTAATTGCTAACGAAGCAATTGAACAAGTAGTATTAGCTGGAAAAACACGCGCCTACGGATTAGAAATTATGGCAAAGAAAAACGTGGGAAAACTTTCAGGTTGGATTTCATACACGCTTTCTCGTTCCGAGCAACAAACTGCTGGAAGAACTCCTGCAGAATCAGGAATAAATAATGGAGATTGGTACAAAACTGGTTGGGATAAAACGCATAATATTTATGTGACATCAATGTATAAATTAACTGAAAAGTGGAGTTTTGGAAGTATTTTTACTTATCAAACTGGGCAACCAGTTACTTTTCCAACAGCGCAGTACCAATACCAAGGCATCAATGTTCCCGTATATGGAAATAGAAATCAAGATAATTTACCTGCTTATCATCGTATAGATATTTCAGCTACTTTAAATCCTACTAAAAACAAAGATCGAAATTGGAAAGGCGAATGGGTTTTTTCAATATATAATTTATATGGCAGAAAAAATGCCGCATCTATCAATTTTAGACAAAATCAAGATAGCGGATTGAATGAAGCTGTAAGGCTTTCTATTTTTGGAATAGTCCCAAGTGTTACTTATAATTTTAAATTTTAAAACCATGAAAAATAGTATAAAATATTTCATTTTAGCAATTGGTTTGTCTCTATTTGGTTGCGAAGAAGTTGTAGATGTAGATTTAAATAATAGCCAACCAAAATTGGTTATTGATGCTTCTATTAAATGGGAAAAAGGAACACCTGGTAACGAACAAACTATAAAAATAACAACAACCGCCGACTATTTCAACAATACCGTACCTGTTGCAAATGGGGCAATTGTAAAAATAACAGATTCAAATAATATCGTTTTTAATTTCTTAGAAGATGGTACAACTGGTATTTATAAATGTACGAATTTTAATCCCGTATTAAATGGAGTATATACCCTAGCAGTAACACATAATGGACAAACGTATCGTGCAACAGACAAATTGTATCCAGTTCCTGTTATAACTTCTGTGGAACAAGATTTAAACGGAATTACAGGAAATGAAATTGAATTAAAATTTAATTTTCAGGATAACGGAGCAGAATCTAATTTCTATTTGGAAGAATACAAAGTTCCCTTCAGACCTTTTCCGCTTTTAGGCGCTTTTAATGACGAATTTGAAAATGGAAACCAAATGTTCTCATTATTAATTGACGAAAATTTAGCTCCTGCTCAGAATATCAAATTTACATTGCATGGCATTTCTGAACGATACTTCAATTTTATGAATATTCTGATAAGTATTTCTGGCGGATTAAGTAATGGTCCTTTTAGCACACCGCCAGCCACTGTAAAAGGAAATATTATCAATCAAACCAATAGCAATAATTATCCACTAGGTTATTTTAGATTGTCAGAAGTGGAAGTAAAAAATTATGTAGTGCAATAATTTATTTTAGTTTTTAATTCGAAATGTTTACATTTAAACTTTTAAATTCAGAACTATTAAACTAAAAATATGTCTTCACACCATATTGTTCGCGACGACCAAGAACCCGCTTTAATTATTGCAAATGGTTTAGCCTGTAATAATGAACTTTTAGGACAACTTTTAGAATGGTCGCCACTAGTAATTGTTTTAGACGCAGCTATAGAACGTGTTTTGGAATTAGGCATAAAAGTAGATGTTTTATTAGGTGATTTTGATAGAAATTTTGATGCGCAATTTTATAAAGAAAATCATTATCCAATAGAAATTATTCACGTACCAGATCAAAACAAAACAGATTTAGAAAAAGCTTTGGATTTTTTAATTCAAAAAGGGCATAAAGCGGCAAATGTAATCTGGGCAACTGGCAGACGTGCTGATCACACTTTGAATAATTTTTCTACTTTAGCATCTTACCGAAATATGTTAAAAATTGTTTTATTTGATGACTATTCAAAGGTTTTTCTTCTGCCAAATTCATTCAAAAAATGGTATCCAAAAAATGCTATAATTTCGTTAATACCTTTGGGTAAAGTAGAAAACATAAGTACTGAAAATTTATTTTACGAATTACAAAATGAAGATTTAGAATTAGGATTTAAAACAAGTAGCAGCAATCATGTAACCGAAGACGGTGTAATAACAATCACTCACGAAAAAGGTAATTTATTGTTAATTGAAAGTTTTGAATAAACGTAAAATTATTGATTAACTGAATTCGAATATATTGAAGATATTGGTTGAAAATTAGGATTATCATGATAACAGAACTAACTTTTTAATTTAATAGGATAATGACATTGTAAATTCATCCCAAAAAATTTATAAATTAAACTTAAAAAAATAAATATGAATCCAATTTTTAATCAAAATATTTTTCTTGTAAAAGAACAAATAGGCATGTTTAAAGCATCAAATAACTTTGATATTTTTAATCCAGAAAACAATGAACTAGTTTTGACTTGCAGAGAACCAAATTTAGGTTTTTTTGCAAAACTATTTCGTTTTACAGATTATAAAAAAATGACGCCATTTGATATAGAAATCAGAACTGCAACTGGCGAATTAACCATTCAAATTAAAAGAGGTGTTACAATTTTCCGATCAGATATTGATGTTTTTGATGGTGGTGGAAGAAAAATAGGTGTTTTTAAGCAAAAGTTCTTTTCATTTGGTGGCCGATTTGAAATACATGATCACCAAGACAAACATTTATGTACTTTGCAAGGCAAATGGACGGGTTGGGATTTTAAATTTAACAAAGACAACAAAGAATTGGCAAATGTGTCTAAAAAATGGGCAGGTTTGGGAAAAGAATTTTTCACAAGTGCCGATAACTATATAATAAATATTACAAATGTAGATGAAAATAATGCAATTCGTCCTTTGCTAATTGCAGCCGTTATGTGCATTGATATGGTTTTTAAAGAATAAAAAAATCCCCAATTTACATTGGGGATTTTTTCTATTTAACAGCAGCTGCTTTGTCTTTCATTTTTAAAGTTTCATAACAAAGTCTTAAAGTTGTTTTTGTATCTTCATTTGCTACATCTAATTGATGGGCACGCTCAAAATAAGGCAAAGCTTTTAAAAACATGGCTTTTCTTTTAGCGGTTAATTCATCATATTTTTTTGTATTTTTCAAGTTAGCATTAATTTCTTCTACAATTTTAGTATCATCATTTAATAATAGAAATCCTACATTATATTGTAATTGCGCGTTATTAGGATCCTTTTCTAAAATACCTTCAATTATTTTTTGATAGGTTACAATATCATTATTTCTATAATAAATTGCGGCATAATCCATTTGAATCTGTAGATCTTCAGGATTTAATTTTATAGCTTCTATAAAATCAATTTTAGCCTGTTCATCATTTTTATTAAAAAAAGACAGAGCAAAAATATTTTTAGCAACATTTTCAGGCTTTGTAGCAAATTTTTGCAAACCAACACCATTGAAACCAATAGATTTAATTTCTCTGTAATATTTTTCAGCAGATATGTAATCTTCACCTTGCATAGCTGTAATGGCAGCATTTTCTAAATTAGCTACATCAGTAGGATCAAGTTGGAATGTATTATAAAACACTCTTGATGCCTCTTTGTACTTTTTTGAACCGTTAAAAGCAAATGCCATTTGTTTAAAAATTGGTTTAAAAATATCAATTGTTTTATTAATATCTTCCGTAAATACCTTTTTCTCTAGTTTTGATTCAAAATCAAGGGTTTTACGCATCCCTTCTACCATAATTGTAAATATTTCTGGTGTAAATAGTTTCTGAATCATCATTGGATTAGGCTTTCCGCCCATAGTTGACAGTTCTGCTAAGGGTTGCATGGCTTTATAAAAACCTGCAGCTATTTTATCATTTTCTGAAGTTGCTACGGATTCTAATTTTAAAACGGTTTCTTTGTACTTAGAAAAATCATCCGCTGACAATTGCTCTTTATCATACAGTTTTTTTAGTGTCTTTAATTCGTCTTTTTGTGCGTATGTAGTTGAAGTCACTACTAATAAAACGCCTAATACAATTTTTTTCATTTCGTTAGTTTTTAAGTTTAAAAAAAAGCCCAACGAATTGGGCTTAAAAATTATTCCAATTCTTCGTTGTTATCTGTTTCAACATCTGAATCATTATTTTCTAATGTTTCTTCGACAGAAGTTTCAGCTTCTAAAACCTCTATTGGATTTCCATCTTCATCTAATTCAACAACTTCTTCATCTTCACGTAATACTTTTGTTACAGCTGCGATGGAGTCGGTTCCTTTGATGTTAATTAATCGTACACCTTGAGTGGCTCTTCCCATTACACGTAGGTCAGAAACCATCATACGAATAGTTAAACCTGATTTGTTGATAATCATTAAATCATCATCATCGGTTACGTTATTAATTGCAATTAAAGAACCTGTTTTTTCGGTAATATTTAAAGTTTTAACACCTTTACCACCACGATTTGTAATACGGTAAACATCTTCACCATCGTCATCAACTAATTTAGTACGTTTTCCGTATCCATTTTCGGTTACAACTAAAATTTGAGTATCATTGATATCGTCTTTATTAACAGTTACAATTCCAATTACTTCGTCAGCTTCATCTTTTAAGGTAATTCCTCTAACTCCTGAAGCCGTTCTACCCATTGGACGAGTTTTAGCTTCTTCAAAACGAACCATTTTACCAGATTTTCCAGCAATTAAAACCTGACTTTCGCCATTTGTTAATTTTGCACCTAATAGTGCGTCGCCTTCTTTAATAGTAATTGCAGCTACACCGTTTACACGAGGTTTTGAGTACTTCTCTAAAGACGTTTTCTTCACCTGACCTTGTTTGGTAACCATAATTAAATTATGACTCTTAATATAGTCTTGATCTTTTAGGTCTTGGGTACAAATGTATGCAGCAACTTTATCGTCTGGTTCTATATTTATGATATTCTGAATAGCTCTTCCTTTACTTGCTTTTGTTCCTTCTGGAATTTCGTATACACGCATCCAGAAACATTTTCCTTTTTGTGTAAAGAATAATAAATATTGGTGATTTGTGGCCACAAATAAATGCTCTAAGAAATCTTGATCTCTTGTTCCTGCAGATTTTTGACCTACTCCACCTCTATTTTGAGTTTTATATTCTGATAATGAAGTACGTTTAATATAGCCTGCATGTGAAATGGTTACAACCACATTTTCATCCGCAATTAAATCTTCAATACTTACATCACCTCCAGAATACTCAATTAATGAGCGACGCGCATCTCCGTATTTTTCTTTAATTTCGGCTAACTCATCTTTAATCACTTTCATTCTTAATTCTTTACTAGCTAATAATTCCTTCAAGCTGGTAATTAATTTCATGATTTCATCGTATTCTCCTCTTAACTTATCTTGTTCTAAACCAGTAAGTTGACGTAGTCTCATTTCAACAATTGCTCGAGATTGTAATTCCGATAAATTAAATCGTTCAATTAATTTTGCTCTAGCTTCTTCTCCGTCTTTTGAACCTCTAATAATTTTAATTACCTCATCAATATTGTCTGATGCAATAATTAAACCTTCTAAAATATGGGCTCTTTCTTCTGCTTTTCTTAAATCATATTGTGCACGTCTTACTACAACTTCATGGCGGTGTTCCACGAAATAATGAATTAAATCTTTTAGATTTAACATTTGTGGTCTTCCCTTAACCAATGCAATATTGTTAACACTGAAAGAAGATTGCAATTGCGTGAATTTATAAAGCGTATTTAAAACTACGTTTGGAACAGCATCACGTCTCAATTCGTAAACAATTCGCATTCCTGTTCTATCCGATTCATCACGAATAGTAGAAATACCTTCAATTTTTTTATCGTTAACCAAATCAGCCGTTTTCTTAATCATATCGGCTTTGTTAACTTGGTATGGTATTTCAGTTACTATAATCGATTCCTTACCATTTACTTCTTCAAACATAGTTTTTGCTCGCATAACAATACGACCTCTACCTGTTTTAAACGCTTCTTTTACGCCTTCGTAACCATAAATAGTTCCTCCAGTAGGAAAATCTGGTGCTTTTATATATTTGATTAATTCGTCTATTTCAATTTCGTTATTATCAATGTACGCTAATGTTCCATCAATTACTTCTGATAAATTGTGTGGTGCCATATTCGTGGCCATACCAACTGCAATTCCTGAAGCACCATTTATTAACAAAGTGGGTACTTTTGTAGGCAATACTTTAGGTTCTTCTAAAGTATCATCAAAATTCAATTGAAAATCAACTGTTTCTTTGTCAATATCTGCTAGCATTTCTTCAGATATTTTTTTCATTCTGGCTTCGGTGTATCGCATTGCTGCAGGACTATCACCATCTACCGAACCAAAGTTTCCTTGACCATCAACCATCAAATAACGTAAACTCCATTCTTGTGCCATTCTTACCATAGCGTCATATACAGAAGTATCGCCATGTGGGTGGTATTTACCCAAAACTTCTCCAACAATTCTTGCGGATTTTTTATGGGCTCTATTAGAAAAAACTCCTAATTCATACATACCAAATAATACTCTTCTGTGAACTGGTTTTAAGCCGTCTCTTACATCTGGTAATGCTCTTGATACAATAACCGACATCGAATAATCGATGTAGGCTGACTTCATTTCATCTTCAATATTAATAGGTATTAACTTTTCTCCGTCAGTCATAGGTTTTTATTTAATTTTTACTGATTTTTTTTAACGAGCCAATATACGATTTTTTAGATTTTTAATAATTAAAATTTATAACAAAATCAAAATACTTATCAACAATATTTGAAGAAAATTTTAATAAATAAAAAGTTAATTTCCTTTTGTTTCTCGTTTTTTTTTTGTCAATTAGCATTATGTATAATACCCAGAAAAATGAGTGGTATTATGAACATATTTTTAAATAGTTTACAATTTTTATGGAAGATAATTTTTCGCCAAGAGTTAAAGATGTGATACAATTCAGTAAAGAAGAAGCCTTGCGTTTAGGCCACGATTTTATTGGTACTGAGCACCTAATTTTGGGCATGTTAAGAGATGGTAACGGCAGTGCAATTGATATTTTAAACTTTTTAAATATTAACTTTGACTTACTTAGAAAAAAAGTAGAAATTTTAAGTCCTGCAAACCCAAATGGGCTTTCTAATAACGATAAAAAAAACTTGCACCTAACGCGTCAAGCAGAAAGAGCATTAAAATACACGTTTTTAGAAGCAAAAGTTTTTAATACTACTTCAATAAGTACAGCTTTATTGCTACTTTGTATGTTAAAAAATGAAAACGACCCAACAACTAAGTTATTAAACAAGTTGAAAATTAATTACGACAATGTAAAGGATATTTATATGAGCCTGAATTCTAACGAAAATGATGATATTTTTAAAAATACACCAACAGCAGAAAATTTTGATTCTGGAGAAGACAATTATAAAGAAGATATGCCAAATCCAATAAGTAATAGTGGAAATAAAACCACAAAAAAATCGAAAACACCTGTTTTAGATAATTTCGGTAGAGACTTAACAGAAATGGCTGAAGAAGGAAAATTAGACCCAGTTGTAGGACGAGAAAAAGAAATTGAACGCGTTTCGCAAATTTTAAGCCGGAGAAAGAAAAACAACCCACTTTTAATTGGAGAACCTGGCGTTGGGAAATCAGCAATTGCCGAAGGTTTGGCCATTATGATTGTTAAGAAAAAAGTATCGCGTATTCTATTTAACAAGCGAGTTGTAACTTTAGATTTGGCTTCCTTAGTAGCTGGCACAAAATACCGTGGACAGTTTGAAGAACGCATGAAGGCCGTAATGAATGAGCTAGAAAAAAACGACGATATTATTTTATTTATAGATGAAATTCATACCATCGTTGGAGCTGGAGGCGCTACAGGTTCGCTTGATGCTAGTAACATGTTCAAACCTGCTTTAGCACGAGGTGAAATTCAGTGTGTTGGTGCTACCACTTTAGACGAATACCGCCAATATATTGAAAAAGACGGCGCACTTGAGAGACGTTTTCAAAAAGTAATTGTAGAGCCCACAACAGTGGATGAAACCATCCTGATTTTAAATAATATTAAAGGAAAATACGAAGACCACCATAATGTTAGCTACACTCCTGAAGCAATTGAAGCCTGTGTAAAACTAACTAGTCGTTACATGACCGACCGTTTTTTACCAGACAAAGCAATCGACGCATTAGACGAGGCAGGTTCTCGCGTACATATTACTAATATTGAAGTGCCAAAACAAATTTTAGTCCTGGAAAAACAATTAGAAGAAGTACGAGAATTGAAAAACTCAGTAGTTAAAAAGCAAAAATTTGAAGAAGCTGCAAAATTACGCGACGATGAAAAGAAAATTGAAAAAGACCTAGCCATTGCTCAAGAAAAATGGGAAGAAGATTCAAAATTGAATCGCGTAGAAGTTACTGAAGACAATGTAGCAGACGTGGTTTCGATGATGACAGGCATACCTGTAAACAGAATTGCACAAACAGAAAGTAACAAACTAGCAAAATTACCTGAATTAATAAAAGGAAAAGTAATTGGACAAGATGAAGCGGTACAAAAAATAGCCAAATCTATTCAGAGGAACCGAGCTGGATTAAAAGACCCAAATAAACCAATTGGTTCATTTATCTTTTTAGGTTCAACAGGCGTGGGAAAAACGCAACTGGCTAAAGTGTTAGCGAAAGAATTATTTGATTCTGAAGACGCGTTAATTCGTATCGACATGAGTGAATACATGGAAAAATTCGCAATTTCACGATTAGTAGGTGCACCTCCGGGGTATGTTGGCTACGAAGAAGGCGGCCAATTAACCGAAAAAATAAGAAGAAAACCCTACGCAGTTGTATTATTAGATGAAATAGAAAAAGCACATCCAGATGTTTTCAACATGATGCTTCAGGTATTAGACGACGGTTTTTTAACAGATAGTTTGGGCAGAAAAATTGATTTTAGAAATACTATAATTATCATGACTTCTAATATTGGGGCGCGTCAATTGAAAGATTTTGGACAGGGTGTAGGTTTTGGAACAGCTGCAAAAACAGCTCAAGCAGATGATTATAATAAATCGGTAATTGAAAATGCCTTGAAAAAAGCATTCGCACCAGAATTTTTAAATAGAATTGATGATGTAATTGTATTTAATAGTTTAGAAAAACATGATATTGATAAAATTATCGATATTGAAATGGAAAAACTTATTTTACGTATTAAAGATTTAGGTTATACATTCACTATTTCTGAAAAAGCTAAAGATTTTATTGCCGAAAAAGGATTTGACAAACAATTTGGAGCACGACCATTAAAAAGAGCCATCCAGAAATATGTTGAAGATGCACTTGCCGAAGAAATAATAACTTCTAAAATTCATGAAGGCGATGAAATTTTCATGGATTTAGTTGACACTTCGCAAGAACTAATTGTAACTGTAAAGAAAACAAAAAAACCTGCTAATTAGCAGGTTTTTCTTTATAATTAAATTAGAAATAAATATATTAAATTATTTATTAGCATAAGATAATCTTCCTATAATACCAGGCATTTTTTTACCTTGAATGTCGTAAATTGCTTTAACCCACATAGGTACTAGCATTGGAACAACTATAAATGAAAGTTTATTAAACCCCCATGCGCCTTCAAAATCAAAATGAATGAAATGCATTACTGCTTTTGTCATACCACATGCGTAACATTGCATATTTGCAAGTTGCACAGATAAACAAACACTTTCTCCTTTATCGAAAAAAGTAGCTGGTAAAAACAATAACACAATAGGGGCTACAATTGTAACTAAATTAGATGTGTAAAAAAATAATCTACGAAACATTTTTATTATAGTGTTTTAGAATAACTTCCGTCTTTAGGCTGTAAATTTCCTGTAATGATTCTAACTAAGTCAATTAGTGTCCATACACCACAACCACCAGCTGTAAGTAATTGAACAACACCTTGCCAAGTGTATCCTAAATAAAATCTGTGGATTCCGATTCCACCTACTAGAAGAACTAGTACTAAAGCAATAACTTGACTTTTACCGTCAGCAGCAATTGCAGGAGAAGATAATTCGTCTTCTTGGTTTTCAACAACTACAGTTGTGTTTGTGTTGTTAGAAGTAGTTCTTTGAACTGGGAACGATGCATAAGTAGCTGTTAGCGTTCCAACCATCAGCATTAAAGCTGATAAAAATAATTTGATTTTCATAAAAAAAAAGTTTTAGATTTACACAAAAATAATAATTTAACCCAAACTGCAATGAAAAACTTAAAATATTTTTCAATTTTATTTCCACTATTTTTCTTAACTAGTTATGCTCAAGTTAATTATGAATTTTATGGTGCTTTAAAATTAAACGGAAATGATAAAACCATCATCACATACCGATTAGTTTTCACAGAGCAAAATGGTAAAATTAATGGTTACTCTGTTACTGATTTAGACGGGGCACATGAAACTAAGAATGTAATTAGTGGCTCTTATGACAAATCTAAAAAGCAATTTTCATTTCAAGAAAAAGAAATACTATATACAAAATCTAAATTTGATGAAAATTCATTTTGCTTTGTAAATTTTTCAGGAAAAGTAAAATTAGTTGAAAATACTAGTAAATTAGAAGGTGCTTTTAAAGGCTTATTTAATAATAAAACCAAATGTATTGACGGGACTATGTCTTTAATTGGTAGTAATAAAATTTATAATTTAGTAAATAAAGTAAATAAGAAATTACAAAGTTCTAAAAAAATAGATGCTAAAACCAAAAGCGAATCCAACCCAATTAAACTTATTGACAGTTTAAAAATTAACAAATTAAGTACAAATCAAAATTTAAATGTGTTTTGGGAATCTAGTATTTTAAAATTAGATATTTGGGATAACGGACAAGAAGATGGTGATATTATAAACGTATATCACAACAATAAATTAATTTTGTCTGAATATGCAGTAACAAACAAAAAGAAAACAATTAATATTACTTTAATTGGTAAAAATGATGTTTTTAAAATTGTAGCTGTAAACGAAGGTAAAATAAAACCAAATACCGCAAAACTAGAACTTCACGATAAAAACAGAAGTTTTGAATTGCTAGCCACATTAAATAAAGAAGAAGAAGCATCCATAACAATTGTAAAAAAACCTGCTAATTAGCAGGTTTTTTTATTTAGAACTGTATCTAATTTTAAAAAGCATAACCAATAGAAATGTTAAACCTTAAATATTTTGGCAATAAAAATAATCCATCAATTTCATCACTTTCGCCATTATAATATTGATCTAAATTTTTAATGTCATAAGGTATCTGTAAGTTACCACCCATATTAACATCTAAAGTAAGATTTGAATCTGAAGTATTAAGTAAGAAAAACTGATATCCTGCTACACTCCCAATTCCAAATGATTTTATATTTTCAGTATTTAAATCAAATTCTCTTTTAAAATTAATAAAATTTACAACTGGAGCCGCAATATAAAAACCTTTTAACGCTTGTTCATTAAACATGAAATTTTTCATTTTATATTCAATACCAAATTGGTTATATTTACCTTTACTATCAAAAGATGGGGCTTTCATAGTTATTAATGTAAACTCATGGCTAGTTCTACCTTTCTGATTTGAGAATTCAAAGCCAATTTCAGCACCATTAATAATATATGTTGGTAAATTTACTTTAATGTTTTTGGTTTGAGAAAAACCAAAATTTACCAACAACAAAACTACAAGTAACTTTTTCATATTTTTTAAAATTATTTATATACCTATTTCTTCAAAAAAGGCATTTTAACCACTTTTGCTTTAATATCTTTATTTCTAATTCTAATATAAATTTCAGAATCTGGTGTTGCTAATGCTGTTGGAACATAACCCATTCCTATAGCAATTCCTAAACTTGGCGATTGCGTTCCTGAAGTTACAATTCCTACTACATTTCCATTTGCATCTGCAATTTCATAATCATGACGAGGAATTCCTCTGTCTATCATTTCAAAACCAACTAATTTTTTAGAAACACCAGCTTCTTTTTGTTTTTTCAAGTTTTCTGAATTGGTAAACTCTTTTTCAAATTTAGTAATCCAACCCAAACCAGCTTCTAAAGGAGAAGTAGTATCATTAATATCATTTCCGTATAAACAGAAACCCATTTCTAATCGTAAAGTATCACGAGCAGCTAAACCAATTGGTTTAATTCCGAAAGGGGCACCCGCTTCAAAAACTTTTGCCCAAATAGTAGTGGCATCTTCGTTTTTAAAATAAATTTCAAATCCACCTGAACCTGTATAGCCTGTAGCAGAAACAATAACATCTTGTTTTCCAGCAAATTCACCAATTTGGAACGTGTAATAACCCATATTTGGCAAATCAATTGAAGTTAAACTTTGCATCGCTTCAGCAGCTTTTGGACCTTGAATGGCTAATAAAGAATAATTATCTGATAAGTTTTGCATGTCAACACCTAAATCATTGTGTGATGAAATCCAATTCCAATCTTTTTCAATATTAGACGCATTTACAACTAACATGTAATGATTGTCTGCAATTTTATAAACAATTAAATCATCAACAATTCCACCATCATTATTTGGTAAACAAGAATATTGTGCTTTTCCATCAACTAATTTTGAAGCATCGTTAGAAGTAACTTTCTGAATTAAAGCCAATGCATTTTCACCTTTTAAGAAAAATTCTCCCATATGTGAAACATCAAATACGCCAACTCCAGTTCTTACTATTTCATGTTCTGCGTTTACTCCTTCATATTGCACAGGCATGTTGTAACCTGCAAAAGGAACCATTTTTGCTCCTAAACTTTCGTGAATAGCTGTTAATGCTGTATTTTTCATTGTACGATTTTATAAAATTTAAAGTTGCTAATGTATTGAAAATTCTTAAAAAAATAAAGCCAAAAACCCATAAATAGTAAGAAATTCACAAAATATTGTTTTAATACTGAAAATAGTTGCATTTTAGAATTTGTTTGTAGAATTTTGACAGCTAAAACAAAATCAAATGCATTACATAGATTCATCAGTACTTACTATAGAAAAAGTTAGAGAAATTATTTTTGAAGGGAAAAAATTAGCCCTTTCAGTAGAAGCTATTTCAAAAATTGAAAGATGCAGAACGTATTTAGATGAAAAAATGGCTGCTAACGATAAAGCTATTTACGGAATTAATACTGGTTTTGGTTCGTTATATAATATTAAAATTTCGACAGAAAACTTAACCAAACTTCAAGAAAACTTAATGAAATCGCACGCTTGTGGCACCGGTGACGAAGTACCACACGAGATTGTAAAAATAATGTTGTTATTAAAAATTCAATCTTTAAGTTACGGACATTCTGGTGTGCAATTATTAACCGTTAATCGATTAATTGATTTTTATAATCATGATATTTTACCCATTGTTTACACACAAGGTTCATTAGGAGCAAGTGGAGATTTATCGCCTTTAGCTCATTTATGTTTACCATTAATAAATGAAGGCGAAGTGTATTATGATGGATTCCGTCAACCGACACATAAAGTTTTAGAAAAATTAAACTTATCTCCTATTGCATTAAAATCAAAAGAAGGTTTGGCTTTATTAAACGGAACGCAATTTATGAGTGCTTATGGTGTGTACAATTTAATTCAAGCCGATAAATTAGCACATTTAGCAAACATTATTTCTGCCGTTTCTTTAGAAGGATTTGATGGAAGAAAAGAACCTTTTAATGAATTAATTCATTTAGTACGACCACATAATGGGCAATTAGCAACTGCAGCTCATATGTTAGAATTATTAGATGATAGTGAAATTATCGCACAACCAAAAAAGCACGTGCAAGACCCGTATTCGTTTAGATGTATTCCGCAAGTTCATGGTGCTTCTAAAGATGTAATTGACCATGTAAAAAAAATATTTACTACCGAAATTAATTCGGTAACAGACAATCCGAATATTTTTGTCGGTGAAGATGAAATTATTTCTGGAGGCAATTTTCACGGACAACCTTTAGCAATGGCATTGGATTATTTAGGAATTGCTTTGGCAGAATTAGGAAGCATTTCAGAAAGAAGAACTTATCAATTAATTTCTGGTTTAAGAGAATTACCAGCGTTTTTAGTTAGCAATCCAGGATTAAATTCAGGATTTATGATTCCACAGTATACAGCGGCTAGTATTGTTAGTCAGAACAAACAATTAGCAACTCCTGCAAGTATTGATAGTATTGTATCAAGCAACGGACAAGAAGACCATGTAAGTATGGGAGCAAATGCGGCTACAAAAACCTTAAAAATTGTGGAGAATTTAGAACGTATTTTAGCTATCGAATTATTTAATGCTTCACAAGCTATCGAATTTAGAAGACCTTTAAAATCAAGTGATTTTATTGAAATGTTTGTGAAAACGTTCAGAGAAGATGTGCCTTTGGTTACAGAAGACAGAATTTTACATTACGATATTGAAAAATCAATTCAGTTTTTGAAGAGTTTTCAGGTGGAAGTGAATTAATCGTTATTTCGTTTCGGTCTTTTTACTAATTCTCCTTGACAATTTGGACAAACATTTGCCATTTCTGTAGCGCATGTTTCACAAAATGTACATTCATAACTGCAAATACAAGCTTCTGATTGCATATTTAAAGAAATAGCACATTTCTCGCAATTTGCTTTGTATTCTAAAGCCATTATTTATTCTTATTTTTTAGCAAATAAATCATTATCATAGCACCGAAAAAAATTTCTAAAACCAATCCAAAGCTTATAATTAAAGTGGCGCCTGGCCAATGCATAATTTTGAATAAGGCACCAATGGCTACAACGAAACTACAGCCAATAATAATAAGTAGTAATTTTTTAAATTTGTATTGCATATTACTTAAAGTTTTTTTCAATTGCTTTTATCATTTCTCCGGCAATATCTTTTTGAGTGGCGCCTTCAATACCTTCTAATCCTGGAGAAGAATTTACTTCTAACAACAAAGGTCCTTTAGACGAACGAATAATATCAACTCCAGCCACTTTTAAATTCATCGCTTTGGCAGCTTTTATAGCAATTCTTTTTTCATCCATTGTTACTTTTACTATAGATGCAGTTCCACCTAAATGAATGTTGGCTCGGAATTCGCCTGGTGCAGCTTCTCGTTGCATGGCAGCAACTACTTTTCCGTCTACCACAAATAAACGTAAATCTTTACCATTGGCTTCTTTAATGAATTCTTGAACTAAGATATTGGCATTCAAACTTTTGAAAGCATTAATAACCGATTCCGCTGCTTTTTTTGTTTCGGCTAAGACTACTCCTTTTCCTTGCGTTCCTTCAAGTAATTTTACAATTAGTGGCGAACCGCCAACCATTTTTATTAAATCGTCTGTATCTAAAGGCGAATTGGCAAAACCTGTGGTTGGAATATCTACTTCGTTGTTTAATAACAATTGTAGTGAAAAAAGTTTGTCTCTAGATTGTGTAATAGCCGCAGCATTGTTTAAAACATATACTTTTAGCGCTTCAAATTGTCTAGTGAGTGCACAACCGTAATAGGTCATACTTGGTCGAATACGGGGAATTATGGCATCAAAATCTTTTAAAACCAAACCGCCACGATAATGAATTTCAGGATTTGAGGCACTCAATTTCATATAACAATACTTGATGTTTAAGAAATGCATTTCGTGTCCACGCATTTCACCCGCTTCAATAATTCGACGGTTGCTATATAAGTCTGGATTACTGGCTAATAAGCCTATTTTTAAACCTTTTTTTTCAGGTTCATTATAATAATATTCTTTTAAATTTTCTGTTGTTGGTTGTCCTAATTCAAACTTTTTTTCGGGATCTACAATCAATCTTCCTACCATGGCTTCTCTTCCAAGCAGCATCCTGAAACCCATTGAATCTCGATTGGTTAGCGTAACCTCAACTTGCCAATTATGATTTCCTAGTCCAACTTCAGTTCTGATTACAAATCTCTTTTCTCTAGTTCCATTAGAACTTTTTACAATTCTTTGGTCAATTAATTGTGCTTCACAATGAATGATAGATTTTGAATTATTCTGGATTGGGTTGATATCAAATTTCAACCATTCTTCACCGTTTTTATCAAAATTTTTGATATTTATTGCATGCAAAGCAGAAGTTTTTGCTCCTGAATCAACACGGGCTTTTATTGCTGGAATTCCCAATTGAGGAAACGAGCACCATTCTTCACTACCAATTAATGTTTTATCTTGCATTTGTGTGTGATTTAAAAATCGAAAATACTATTAATTTTTAATTTTAATCGAAATATTATAGTTATTTTTTAGGAAATATATTATCATCCTTTTTTACATCTGCCATCAAATCAGTTGGATCTATGATTACTGATTTTACTGCGCCATTTTCAGTATTAGTTTCGAAGGTATATCTTGGCATAGCCCAATCCCATCCTATTAAAATGTTTCCTTTTAATTTATATGGATTTGGCTTTTCCCAACGTATTAAAGTATTTGGAATATAAAAATATTCTTTAGTTCCGTTTTCAAATTCTACAATTACATCAATTGGCATAGGCATTCTACCTTTTCTTTCTAAAACAATGGTATTTTTTTCTACCGATTTAATAGCGTAATCAATCGTATTAATAGTTTGTGTCCATTCGTTTAAATACCAATCTAAATTGGCTCCCGAAATTTTTTCAGCAGTTCGCTTGATATCATTTGGCGTTGGATGTGTAAATTTATAATCCGAATAATATTTTTTGATGGTTTTATCCAAATTTTCTTTTCCAATAATATAACCCAATTGAGCTAAAAATATTTCGCCTTTACTATAAGCTCCAATTCCGTATGATTGATTAAAATCGTATCTATCCGCGTGAGTAGTTAATGGTTGTTCTTTACCTGAATTGGCTAAAAAAATGTAGTTTTTATACGAATCCGCAAACGGACTTTCTGGTTCTTTTGGAGGCAATATTTCATTCATAGCTAAATCAGATATGTAAGAAGTAAAACCTTCATCCATCCAACAATGTTTGGATTCATTTGTGGCTAAAATATGTTGGAACCAACTATGTGCAAGTTCGTGAGCAGTTACACCAACTAAACTTGCGTAACTTCTATTTCCAGTAATTAAGGTGCACATCGCATATTCCATACCGCCATCTCCACCTTGAATAATAGAATATTGTTTGTACGGATATTTTCCAACGTTTTTGTTGAAATAGGATAATAATTCAGCTGTTTTGGGTTGCAATTTTTTCCAATTTTCTATGTTTTCTTTCTTGTTTTTATAGAAAAAGTGCAATTCCGTTTCGTTTTCACCAATAATTTTATCGTGAATGTACTCTGAGTCTGCTCCCCAAGCAAAATCATGCACATTTGGTGCAATGAAATGCCAAGTTAACATTTTAGTTTTCTTTGGATAAGTAACAACAACACCTGCGTCTTCATATCCTTTTCCAATTTCATTTTTATTTTGAAGATAACCCGTGCTTCCGATGGTATAGTCTTTGTCAATGGTAATTTTAACGTCGAAATTTCCCCAAACACCATGAAATTCTCTAGAAATATAAGTATCTGCATGCCATCCTTCAAAATCATATTCTGCCATTTTAGGATACCATTGCGTCATAGATAGCGCTACGTTTTCTACTGAATTTCTACCTGAACGGCGAATTTGTAAAGGTACTTGACCATCAAAATCTAAAGTGAAATTCGATGAGGATTTTGGTAAAATAGCTTGTGGCAAAGTAACCTCTAAAACAGTTCCTACTACTCTAGTTTGTGCTTCAACACCATTTTGCTTGCAATTTGACACTACTAAATATCCAATTTCATTTGGTTTTAATGTGCTGATTTTACTTTCTTTAATTTCTTTATTATCCTTAATGAATTTTCGAACCATACGTTTGTCTGGATCTGTAATGGTTTGCAACCTAATATCCATAGCACTTCCTGGCTGAAAAGCGTTGGGATATAAATGAAAAAACACTTTCTTTAAAGTATCTGGAGAATTATTGGTATAAACCAATTCCTGACTTCCTTTATACTGGTAATTTTTTACATCCATATTGACATTCATTTTATAATCAACATGTTGTTGCCAGTATCCTGAATTTGGATTGTTTTGTGCGAAAGAAATTCCTGTTAAAAGAATTAAAAAGTGTTTAAATGTATTTTTCATTTGTTACTGTTTTATATAAATAAATAGCCACAAAGATAAACGCTAAGGTTTATACTTTGTAGCTGTTTTGTGTTTTATTCAATTATTTAGTCACCATCTTTTCAGCTAATAACAAAGCATTGTAAGCATTTACTATTTTTCCTGATTTAGAAATTTCAGAAAAATTTGCTTTGTGTTTATCTTCCCCTACAGCAATCATATTATTTAATGAAGTACCACTTTCCATGATAATTTGTTTTACCTGAAGGGCTGTTAAACTTGGATAATACGAACGAATTAATGCCGCAACACCTGCTACATTTGGTGAAGCCATTGATGTACCTTGTAAATATTCATAGGTATTTAAAGGCGTGGTTGCGTAAATTTTTTCTCCTGGAGCAAAAATATCAACATTATTTTTTCCGTAATTTGAAAAAGAAGCTATCATTTTTGACCCATAATCTGGAGAAAGTGCACCAACAATTAATACGTTATTAGCAAATTCAGGAGAACCATCGTAAGTATCATTTGGATATTTATTCGTTACATCTAAATCATATGATTCGTTTCCAGCTGCAATTACTATTAGAACATCTTTTAATGCTGCATATTTTATGGCGTCTATAACTAATTCTTTATTTTGAGAGAAATATTTTCCAAAAGATCCGTTAATTACTTTTGCTCCATTATCTACCGCATAACGAATGGCTAAAGCAATATCTTTGTCATATTCATCACCATCTGGCACAGCACGAATTGGCATAATTGAAATTGCCGAGTTGGCCACTCCATCGCCACCTTTTTTATTGCCTCTTACTTGCGCTACAATACCCGCCACATGCGTACCATGTTTTGCTTCTTTTGGCTCAGGACCCACTACATTATTATTCCCGTATTTTCTGTCATTAATATCTTCTGGATTGTCTCCAACTATTTTTCTACCATCGTACTCCACATTCAAATTAAAATTTAATTGTCCATAAACATGGTCATTAAAATCGATAATTTCTTTATCAAAATCTGCTTTAGTCATACCAGTTAATAACTGAGAAAACATAGCTTTGGCTTGTAATAAACTTTGATCTTTAGTTTCAATTTTTTTAACTTCTTGTAAAGTAAAATTATCTTTTTTTAGATGGGATTTAATTAATTTTTCAGCATTCAAAATCATATCTAATTGCTGTTTATCTTCTTGTAATCCTTTAATTTCTTCTTCTAATTTAGCTTTTGCTCTTTCATAATCAGGTGTGTTTGGACCTTTTTTTACAATACGAGTCATTTCTAGTTGTTCATGAACAGCATCTCCCAAAAAATTCCAACCATGGATATCATCTATATATCCATTTTTATCATCGTCAATATTATTTCCAGCAATTTCTTTTGGATTGGTCCAAATAACCGATTTTAAATCTTCGTGATTAATATCCACACCAGAATCTATAATTGCAACAATTAATTTATGCTGCTTTATCTTCTTTAATATTTCTGCATACGCTTTATCTACACTCATACCCGGCACCGTGTCTTTGACCAAATCTAAATGACTCCAGCGTTGCAAATCTTTCTCTTTTAACGGAGTTGTTTTTAATGGCATTCTATCAATATTCTCAACTGGAGTTGAAATCATTTTAGCAGATCCACATCCAGATAAAGCAAGCGCAATAACAAGTGATAGGAATAAAGTTTTAAATTGAATTTTCATAAGAGTCTAAATTTATTTTTGTTATTATATTTTTTTCAAAAGGTTTGTTACATATATAATGTACTAAAATATATCTTCACATCTGAATACATCTTTTAATCTTACTCCTTTTTCTGTTTTTTCTACGGTAATAATTTGATTATGAGCATCGTGTTCTAAAAATAAATAATAATTATTTTCTGCAGCTGCATTCATAAATTTTGCTTTTTCATCCAAAGTTAAAAGCGGTCTTGTATCGTATCCCATAACATACGGAACAGGAATATGACCTGCTGTTGCTAATAAATCTGCACAAAAAACAATTGTTTTTCCTTTATAATTAATGTGTGGAAGCATTTGTTTTTCGGTATGTCCATCTGCAAAAAAGATGCCAAAATCTAATTCTGAAGTTGCTAAAAAATCACTTTCAGTACGATTAATAAACTTCAACTGACCGCTTTCTTGAATTGGAAAAATATTTTCATGCAAAAAAGAAGCTTTTTCTCGAGAATTAGGTTGGGTAGCCCATTCCCAATGATTTTTATTGGTCCAAAAGTTTGCATTTTTAAAAGCCACTTCATACCCTGTTTGGTTTTTATTCCAAATCACGCTTCCTCCACAATGATCAAAATGCAAATGAGTCATAAAAACATCTGTAATGTCTTCTTTATGAAATCCCAATTTAGCTAAAGACTTATCCAAACTTTCCTCACCCCAAAGAGAATAATAGCCAAAAAACTTGTCGGATTGTTTGTTTCCGATTCCTGTGTCAATTAATTTGAGCTTATTTCCATCTTCAATAAGCAAACATCTGGCAGCAATATCAATCAAATTATTGGCATCTGCAGGATTGGTTTTGTTCCAAATTGTTTTGGGAACTACGCCAAACATAGCGCCACCATCTAACTTAAAATTACCTGCTTCAATTGGGTATAATTTCATAAATATTATTTTTTGCCAAATTACAAAATTTTCAATAAAAGAAAACTATGAAAATATAAGTTATAAAAATGTTATCAAACCTTGTAAAAAGTTTTTTATGGTTTATCTTTGCAGTGTTAATTTAGACAAAATCAAAATAAGGAATACACAACAAATATAATTAACAACTAAGTTATGATAAAAGTATCTGAATCTGCGAGTAAAAAAATAATCAATATGATGGAAGAAGAAGGTTTTGATGCTGCTACTGATTACGTTCGTGTTGGCGTTAAAAGTGGTGGTTGTTCTGGACTTTCTTATGAATTAAAATTTGATAAGGAATTAGGAGAAAACGATAAAGTTTTTGAGGATAGCAACGTAAAAATTGCTGTTGAAAAAAAATCGTTTTTGTATTTAGCAGGAACTATTTTAGAATTTTCAGGAGGTTTAAACGGAAAAGGGTTTGTTTTTAACAATCCAAATGCACAAAGAACATGTGGTTGCGGGGAAAGTTTTTCGCTTTAAAATAAAGTTATAAGTTAAAAAATAATAACCAAATTATTAAACTTTTGACTAAAAAATTTCAATAAAAAAATGAGTAAATACACAGAAGACGATTTAAAAGTCGAATTAGAAAATAAAGAATACGAATACGGATTTTACACTGAATTAGAATCGGAAACGTTTCCTATTGGTTTAAATGAAGACATTGTGCGCGCGATTTCTAAAAAGAAAAACGAACCACAATGGATGACCGATTGGCGTTTGGAAGCATTCGCCGCTTGGAAAGAAATGGAAGAACCTGAATGGGCAAATGTTAAGTATACAAAACCAGATTTTCAAGCTATTGCCTATTATTCGGCACCAAAGAAATCAGATCCAAATAAAACATTAGACGATGTAGATGCGGAATTATTAGAAATGTATAAAAAGTTAGGTATTTCTATTGATGAGCAGAAAAAAATGAATAATGTGGCAATGGATATTGTAGTAGATTCTGTTTCAGTAGCCACTACATTCAAAAAAACCTTAGGCGAAAAAGGGATTATTTTTTGCCCTATTTCCGATGCTATTCAAGAACATCCAGAATTAGTTAAGAAATATTTAGGAACTATTGTGCCGCAAAAAGATAATTTTTATGCCGCTTTAAATTCAGCCGTTTTCTCTGATGGAAGTTTTTGTTATATTCCAAAAGGCGTTAAATGTCCGATGGAATTGTCAACTTACTTTAGAATCAATCAAGGTGGAACAGGACAGTTTGAAAGAACCTTATTAATTGCTGACGAAGGTAGTTATGTATCTTACCTAGAAGGTTGCACAGCTCCAAGTCGTGATGAAAATCAATTGCATGCTGCAGTTGTAGAATTAATTGCTTTAGACGATGCCGAAATAAAATATTCAACCGTTCAAAACTGGTATCCTGGAAATAAAGAGGGAAAAGGTGGTGTTTTTAATTTTGTAACCAAAAGAGGTTTGTGTGAGAAAAACGCAAAAATATCATGGACTCAAGTAGAAACAGGTTCTGCCGTAACCTGGAAATATCCATCTTGCATTTTAAAAGGTGATAATTCTATTGGTGAGTTCTACTCTATCGCTGTTACAAATAATTTTCAGCAAGCAGATACAGGAACAAAAATGATTCATTTAGGTAAAAATACCAAATCAACCATTATTTCAAAAGGGATTTCAGCTGGAAAATCACAAAATAGTTACCGTGGATTGGTTCAAATAAGTAAAAACGCTGATAATGCCCGAAACTTCTCGCAATGTGATAGTTTACTTATGGGTAATAATTGTGGTGCACACACATTTCCTTATATTGAAAGTAAAAACACCAGTGCAAAAATAGAACACGAAGCCACTACATCAAAAATTGGCGAGGACCAAGTATTTTATTGCAACCAACGTGGTATCCCTACAGAAAAAGCAATTGCTTTAATTGTAAATGGTTTCAGTAAAGAAGTCTTGAATAAATTACCAATGGAATTCGCTGTGGAAGCTCAAAAACTATTGGAAATTAGTTTAGAAGGTTCAGTAGGATAATCAAATATAAATCAGAATAAAAACACATTTATACAATGTTACAAATTAAAAACTTACACGCTTCAGTAGAAGACAAAGAAATATTAAAAGGAATTAATTTAGAAGTAAAAGCTGGAGAAGTTCACGCTATTATGGGGCCAAATGGTGCAGGAAAAAGTACACTTTCCTCGATAATTGCTGGAAATGAAAATTATAATGTAACTGCTGGTGAAATTATTTTAGAAGGTGAAGACATATCCGAATTAGCTCCCGAAGAACGCGCACACAAGGGTATCTTCTTATCTTTTCAGTATCCGGTAGAAATACCTGGCGTATCAGTAACTAATTTCATGAAAACAGCTATTAACGAATCGCGCAAAGCACGTGGACAAGAAGATATGCCTGCAAACGAAATGCTAAAATTAATCCGTGAGAAATCAGAATTATTAGAAATTGATAGAAAATTTTTATCTCGATCATTAAATGAAGGTTTTTCTGGTGGAGAAAAAAAACGAAATGAAATTTTTCAAATGGCAATGTTAGAACCTAAATTAGCTATACTTGATGAAGCAGATTCTGGTTTAGATATCGATGCCTTACGAATTGTTGCCAACGGTGTAAACAAACTAAAAAACAAAAACAATGCTGTTTTAGTAATTACTCATTACCAACGTTTATTAGATTACATTATTCCTGATTTTGTTCATGTTTTAATGGATGGGAAAATTGTAAAATCAGGAGACGCATCTTTAGCGCTAGAATTAGAAGAAAAAGGGTACGATTGGATTAAAAACGAAAAAGTCGAAAGTCAAAAGTCGTAAAGTCAACAAAAATGGAATTAAAAGAAAAAATACTAGCGTCATTTATGGCGTTTGAAGATAAAATTGTTGATGTAAATAACGAGTTACACGACATTAGAACTTCAGCAATAAAAAACTTCGAAAACAAAGGTTTTCCTTCCAAAAAGGAAGAAGCCTGGAAATACACTTCTTTAAATGCAATTTTAAAAAATGATTTTAGTGTATTTGCAAAAAAAGAAAACGAAGTAGAATTTGCTGATGTAAAAAAATACTTTTTAAATGAAGTTGATACTTATAAAGTTGTATTTATTGACGGGAAATTTAGTTCTTACTTATCATCAACTACACATGATGGTTTAGATGTTTGTTTAATGTCTTCGGCTTTAACCAAACCCAAATATAAAATATATATTGACCAATATTTCAACAAAATTGCGAACTTAGAAGATAGTTTAACGTCATTAAACACTGCTTTTTCTCAAGAAGGTGCGTATGTAAATATTCCTAAAAGCAAAGTGGTTGACAAACCTATTGAAATTTTATATTTTTCAACTGGCTCAGAAGCAGCGTTAATGACACAACCTCGAAATTTAATAATTGTTGGCGAAAATGCACATGTTCAAATTGTAGAACGCCATCAGAGTTTGAATAGCAATCCAGTTTTAACAAATTCGGTAACAGAAATATTTGCTCAAAAACGCGCTATTGTAGATTATTATAAAGTGCAAAATGATTTACAAACTGCAAATTTAATTGACAATTCATTCATTGCTCAAAAACAAGACAGTCATGTTTCAGTTCATACGTTCTCCTTTGGAGGAAACATTACTAGAAATAATTTAAATTTCTATCACCAAGGGGAAAATATTGATTCTACCCTAAAAGGAATTACTATTATTGGCGACAAACAACATGTTGACCATTATACTTTAGTGCAACACGCCACTCCAAATTGTGAAAGCCATCAAAACTATAAAACCATTTTGGATGGAAACGCCACCGGAGTTTTTAACGGGAAAATTTTCGTAGAAAAAGAAGCACAAAAAACAAATGCTTTTCAGCAAAATAATAATATTTTATTAAGTGATAAAGCGACAATTAATGCGAAACCACAATTGGAAATTTTTGCAGATGATGTAAAATGCTCACATGGATGCACTATTGGACAGTTAGATGAAAGTGCCATGTTTTACATGCAACAACGTGGAATTGGAAAAAAAGAAGCCAAAGCTTTATTGATGTATGCCTTTACAAGTGAAGTTACAAATAGTGTAAAAATACCAGAACTAAGAAATAAAATAGCCCGAATTATAGCCGACAAATTAGGCGTAAATATGGGATTTGATTTATAAAAAAAAGCAGTTTCAAAATAATGAAACAGCTTTTTTTTTACTCTTTTCTATATTTTTTAGTAATTTCAAAAACGTGCTCTAAAATTTTAGCATCTTGTTCTGAAAATTCAACATTTCTTCTTGCCATGACTATTTTAGCGGTTTCAAATGCTTTGTTAGTTAAGTAGGTTGAAAAGCCACTTGCCCCACCCCAACTATAACTTGGTACAAAATTTCTTGGAAATCCTGCTCCAAAAATATTGGTGCTTACGCCAACAACTGTTCCTGTATTAAACATTGTGTTAATTCCGCATTTGCTGTGATCACCCATCATTAAACCGCAGAATTGCAAACCAGTTTTAGCAAAATTTTCTGTTTCGTAGCTCCACAATTTTATTTCCTCGTAGTTGTTTTTAAGATTACTATTGTTACTATCTGCACCAATATTACACCATTCGCCTAAAACAGCATTTCCTAAAAATCCATCGTGTCCTTTATTAGAATACCCAAACAAAACCGAATTATTGACTTCACCGCCGATTACCGAATGTGGTCCAACTGTAGTAGCGCCATATACTTTTGTAGCTAATTTCACTCTCCCTGATTCGCATAAAGCAAAAGGACCTCTAATAACAGAACCTTCCATTATTTCAGCATTTTTACCAATATAAATAGGACCTGTTGATGCATTTAAGGTTACAAATTCTAATTTCGCCCCTTCTTCTACAAAAATGTTTTCTGGTGATAAAACGTTTACCGATTTAGGAATCGGTTGTGAATATCGGTCTTGTGTTAACAACTCAAAATCTTCGCGTAAGGCAACATCATTTTTTTGAAAAATATCCCAAGTGTTTTCTATTTTAATGCAATCATTTGTAAATTCAATTACTTCAAAACTATCAAAATCAACTTCTTCGCCTTCTTTAGCGAAAAAAGCCACTACTTCTTCATCTTGAAAAATAGCTTGGTTGATTTCCAAATTCTTAATCATTGCTACCAAAATGTCGTTTGGTAAAAAAGAGGCATTTATCATCACATTGCTTTCCATTTCTACCATCGGCCATTTTTCTGACAAATAGTCTTCTGTAATAGAAGTCGTGGTAGAACCCAACATTTTTTCCCATTTTTCACGAATAGTTAAAATACCAACACGAATATCTGCAACAGGTCTTGTGAAGGTAAATGGCAACAAAGCATTACGATGAGGTCCATCAAAAAGAATATAGTTCATTGAAAAAGTTTAAAAGGTTTAATGAAAACTTAACGATTCAAATTTACAAAGAAATTTGACTTATAAAAATAAAAAAACCCCGAATACATTCGAGGTTTTTATTATTTATATAAATGCTACTATTCTTTTGAGAATTTAGCATATTTAGTTTTGAATTTATCGATACGACCTGCAGTGTCAATAAGTTTAGATTTACCTGTGTAAAAAGGGTGAGACGTTCTAGAAATCTCCATTTTAAAAACTGGATACTCAACACCTTCGTGTGTTATTGTTTCTTTAGTTTCAACAGTTGATTTTGTGATGAATACATCATCGTTAGACATGTCTTTGAAAGCGACTAATCTGTAGTTTTCTGGGTGAATTCCTTTTCTCATTTTGTAAATCTTTAAATGTATGATTATAAATTGTTTCGCGGCTTTTAACTATAAAAAGGTGTAAACGCCTTATAACCTTTTGTTAATTGTGTTTTTATTTCAGGGTGCAAATATAATACTATTACCCAATACTGCAAACAAAATTCCATTATTTTTTTCTTTGAAACGGCTTTACATAAAAATCTGATGCTAAAAGATTTATATCTTTAGAAAAATCTACGTAATTTTGTAACCGATTTGCGTGAGTGATAGGAATGAAAATCCTTTTTTTGTGGCTATTTTCAAGACATAAAAAAAGATTGTAACGGATAGCACGACCAGTCATTGCAAGGTGACGAAGCAAACTGGGCACGCCCAAAGAAAAAAAATATGTCTGATAGAAAAAAAGTAGCGTTTTACACACTGGGTTGTAAACTGAATTTTTCGGAAACTTCCACTATTGCCAGAAACTTCAATAACGAAGGTTTTGACAGAGTGGATTTTGAAGAAGTAGCCGATATTTACGTAATTAACACGTGTTCGGTAACAGAAAATGCAGATAAGCAGTTTAAACAAGTGGTAAAAAAAGCGATGAAACTAAACGACAAAGCTTTTGTGGCTGCCGTAGGTTGTTATGCCCAACTGAAACCAGAAGAATTAGCCGCTGTGGATGGTGTAGATTTGGTTTTGGGTGCGACAGAAAAATTTAAAATTACCGATTACATAAACGACCTATCGAAAAACGATATGGGAGAAGTACACAGTTGCGAAATTGAAGAAGCCGATTTTTATGTGGGCAGTTATTCAATTGGCGACAGAACGCGTGCATTCCTTAAAGTGCAAGATGGTTGCGATTATAAATGTACGTATTGTACAATTCCGTTAGCACGTGGTATTTCGAGAAGTGATGCTTTGGAAAATGTATTGAAAAATGCCAAAGAAATTTCGGAGCAAAACATTAAAGAAATTGTGTTAACAGGTGTAAACATTGGCGATTACGGAAAAGGCGAATTTGGAAACAAAAAACACGAACATACGTTTTTAGAATTAGTGCAAGAATTAGACAAGATAGAAGGCATTGAAAGACTCAGAATTTCAAGCATTGAGCCTAATTTATTAAAAAACGAAACCATAGAATTTGTTAGTAAAAGTAGAACATTTGTCCCGCATTTTCATATTCCGCTACAAAGTGGTAGCAATGAAATTTTAGGAAAAATGAAGCGCCGTTACCAACGTGAAATTTATACGGAACGCGTAAATAAGATTAAAGAGGTGATGCCACACGCGTGTATTGGTGTGGATGTAATTGTAGGATTTCCTGGTGAAACCGACGAACACTTTTTAGAAACTTACAATTATTTAAATGAAATGAACATTTCGTATTTACACGTGTTTACATACAGTGAGCGCGACAATACGGAAGCTGCAAATATGCCAGGTGTTGTGCCAGACAATGTAAGAAGCAAACGAAGTAAAATGTTGCGAGGACTGTCCGTAAAAAAACGCAGGGCTTTTTACGAAAGTCAAATTAGCACTACTCGTACGGTTTTATTTGAAAACGAAAACAAAGAAGGTTACATTACAGGTTTTACAGAAAACTATGTAAAAGTGAAAACGCCTTGGAATCCAGAACTAGCGAATACCTTGCACGAAATTACACTTACAAAAATTGATGATGACGGTTTGGTACGAATGGAATTTGTGAATGTGTCAGTTTAAATTACTAACAAACCAGAATTTCGTAATAAACTTATCGGTTTTGAAAACCAAAGTAGTTCAAAATCTTCAAACTGAGATTCAAAGTCTATTTTAATATCTTTTAATAAAACGGGTTGATTTGAAACTGATTTTAAGGTTTTTAGCAACCAATTTGCTTGATTTTTATCCAAAGAAATCTCAATCATATCGGTTTTAAAATGAAAGGTAAGTTTGGCCATTTCCCAAGTAGCCCCTTTTTTAGATTTAATAAAATAATCTACAATCGGTAAATTTCCAATCCAAATGATTTTAGAAATTGGTTTTAATGTGAAATCTGCAGTTTCAAAAACGGCAGTTGCTATAAAATCTGGAGCAATTTTAGTTTTTGGAATCTTAAATTCAAACCAATCTTGTAAATCATACTCGAAACAGATACCATGCATATAATTAAACAAGGATTTTTTCAAACCAAAACTAAATTTATCGTGATTGATGCCTGTTTTATCTATAAATTGAATGTCGTTATTTGCAAAAGTAATTTCATTTTGTTGTGGAATTACGCCAAATTCGTCAGGATTTAATCCTACTGGCGAGTGTGCCGTCATGGCAAATTGATGCCAAAATCCAGATTGAATGGTACCGACTTGAAATAATTGTCGCACCATTTCTAAACTATCCACTGTTTCTTGAATAGTTTGCGTTGGATAACCGTACATCAAATACGCGTGAACCATAATTCCGGCTTCGGTAAAATAATTTGTGACTTTAGCCACTTGTTCAACTGTTACTCCTTTTTTTATTAATTCTAACAATCTATCCGAAGCGACTTCTAATCCACCAGAAACTGCAATACAACCCGAAGCTTTTAGTAAAACACACAAATCTTTAGTGAAACTTTTCTCAAATCGAATATTTGTCCACCACGAAACTACTAATTTACGTTTAAGAATTTCCAAAGCTACTTCACGCATTAATGCTGGCGGTGCGGCTTCGTCTACAAAATGAAATCCTGATTCACCAGTTTGGGCAATCATTTCTTCCATTCTATCAACAAGAATTTTAGCTGCAATAGGTTCATAAATTTTTATATAATCTAAAGAAACATCACAAAACGTACATTTTCCCCAATAGCAACCATGTGCCATAGTTAGTTTATTCCAGCGGCCATCGCTCCATAAACTATGCATAGGATTGGCAATTTCAATTACAGAAATATATTTATTCAAAAATAAATCTGAATAATCTGGTGTTCCAACATCTGATTGCTTGTAGTCTGATTTTGTAGTGTTATTTTTGTAAACAACTTCATTATTTTCTAATAAAAAAGTACGTTTAAATTCAGGTTCTGAAACAAGGTCAGAATGACAAAAATTATATAAAAGTTCCACAGGCAATTCGCCATCATCGAGTGTGATGAAATCGAAAAATTCAAACACTCTTTTATCTTTTAAACTTCTTAATTCTGTATTCGGAAAACCTCCACCCATAGCAATTTTGACTAATGGATAATGTGCTTTAATATATTGAGCACATCGGAAAGCGCTATATAAATTTCCTGGAAAAGGCACTGAAATAAGTACCAAATTCGGTTGAATTTCACTTACTCTTTCTTCTAAAATTTTAATCGTAATTTTATCAATATGCGTGGTTTCTTTTAACAATTCTGTATATAGTTCGTCAAAAGAATTGGCACTTCTACCCAATCGTTCAGCGTAGCGACTAAATCCGAAATTTTCATCTACACATTCCACAATAAAATCGGAAATGTCTTCTAAATACAATGTGGCTAAATGTTTCGCTTTGTCCTGCATGCCCATATTTCCAAAAGCCCATTCCATATCGTCTAACTGATTGAAACGAGAAGCTTCTGGTAAAAAATCACCACTACAAATCTGTCTTGCAATTGTTGGATTATTTCCTTGAAGAAAAGCAATAACGGCGTCTATTGTAGTGATATAATCATCCCAAAGGGTATGAATTCTTTGCGAATTTTCAGAAAATTGAGCTATTTCACCTTTTGGAATTAAAGAACTTAACCCGTTTTTTGAAAACAATTCTAAAATCACTTCTATACCCAAATCCATTTGAAAAGCAGAAATACTTTTCGTATTTAAAAACCCTTTGATATAAGCCGTTGCGGGATAAGGCGTATTCAATTGAGTAAATGGTGGCGTAATTAAAAAAATGTTTGACAAGGTGAAATATTTTTCCAAAGATAATAATTAATTGTAGATGACGAAAAATGATTATTTTTGTAAAAAAAATTATGCCAAAAGATTGTATTTCATATCAAAAATCGGGTTATTTTTCTAAACTAATTGTAGATTATTTAGATGAAAAACCAGAAATACAATCGCTATACAATCGTTTTCCTCGAATAGAAAATTTTGGTGCTCAAATAGCAGAAAAAGCTAAGGATTTTAAAATAGAAAACAGATTAATTTTAGCAGAGGCATTAAAAAATCAGAACAAAAAATTCACTATATCAGTAGCAACTCAAACGAATATTGAATTAATAAAATCGGAGAAAACCTTTACTGTTACAACTGGTCATCAATTAAATTTATTTTCAGGGCCGGCTTATTTTATTTATAAAATTGCTTCTACCATTAATTTATGTAAAAAATTAAAACAAAAATATTCAGATTTTAATTTTGTGCCTATATATTGGATGGCAACTGAAGATCATGATTTTGAAGAAATAAATCATTTTCATTTAAACGATCAAATATTCAAATGGGAAAAAGATAGTTTTGGACCTGTTGGTAGATTAGCAACCGTTGGTTTAGAAGAAGTTTACAGCACGTTTTCTGAATTTCTGGGTGCTGGCGAAACTGCAGAATATTTAAAAGAATTGTTTAAAAAAACCTATTTAGAACATACAAATTTAGCAGATGCTACTCGTTTTTTAGCCAATGAATTATTTAAATCCGAAGGTTTGGTGATAATTGATGGTGACGATAAAAACCTAAAATCGCTTTTTGCACCTTACGTGAAAAACGAATTGATAAATCAGAATTCATTTGCAGCAGTTTCAAAAACAATTACACAATTAAAAGAATACGAAGTTCAAGTAAATCCAAGAGAAATCAACTTGTTTTATATTGAAGATTCCTTACGGGAACGAATTGTTTTTGAGAACAATATTTATAAAGTTAATAATACTGGAATTGAATTTTCAGAAGCAGAAATTTTAGAAGAACTCAAAAACTCACCTGAAAAATTTAGTCCAAATGTTATTTTAAGACCGGTTTATCAAGAAGTTATTTTACCAAATATAGCTTATATTGGAGGCAGCGGTGAAATAGCGTATTGGTTGGAATTGAAAAATAATTTTGAGATTCAAAAAGTTACATTTCCAATTTTAATAGTAAGAAATTCGTTTGTTATTGCATCAGAAAAACAAAAATCCAAGTTAGCCAAATTAGGCATTTCTTTTGAAGAATTATTTCTTTCTGAACACGAATTACTTAACCAAAAAACCAAAGAATTTTCGAATATTAAAATCGATTTCTCAGAACAAAAAGAAACTTTAAGAAAACAATTTTCTGAATTATTAAAAATAGCTGAGCAAACAGATAAATCCTTTATTGGAGCGGTAAAAGCCCAAGAAGCTAAACAAATAAAAGGATTAGAAAATTTAGAAAAACGACTTTTAAAAGCAGAAAATAGAATACATTTTGAAAAATTAAATCGCATAACCGAAATACAAAATCAATTGTTTCCAAATGGAAAATTACAAGAACGAATATTGAATTTTAGTGCTTTTTATTCCGAGGAATTTGTAAATGAAATTATTTCTCAATCCAATCCTTTAAAAACGCAATTCAAGTTAATTACTATATAAAACACTTTTGATTTATAAAAAACCCTTTTGCGGTTTAGAATTAAATAGTACCTTTGCAAAAAAAATAAGAAAAATGGCTACAAATAGAACATTTACAATGATTAAACCTGATGGCGTAGAAAACGGTCACATCGGTGGAATTTTAAACATGATAACAGAAGGCGGTTTCCGAATCGTTTCTATGAAATTAACGCAATTAACTTTGGCGGATGCTCAGAAATTTTATGCGGTTCACTCAGAAAGACCTTTCTTTGGAGAATTAGTTGAGTTTATGACTCGTGGACCAATTGTTGCCGCAATTTTAGAAAAAGACAATGCAGTGGAAGATTTTAGAGTATTAATTGGTGCTACAAACCCTGCAGATGCAGTTGAAGGAACTATCCGTAAAAAATATGCAACTTCAATTGGAGAAAATGCAGTACACGGTTCAGATTCAGATGAAAATGCAGCTATCGAAAGTGCTTTTCACTTTGCTGGTAGAGAGCAGTTTTAGAAATAGAAATTAGTGACTAGAAATTAGTGATTAGTAAAAAAAAGGTGATTTGAAATTTCAAATCACCTTTTTTTAAACCTTCAAACCAAAACCTGTAACCTAAATCTTTTCATCTAAAAACAATTTCTTTAATTAAATCCTTGCCTAATTCTTCGTTAAGCATTTTTAAAATTTTAGATTTTCCATATTCCAATTCTTGTTTTACAACAGAAGAATTTAATTGCACATATAAAGTTTGTCTTTTTAATTCAATTTGCTCGGTGTAATTTTTAATTGCTGGTCCCATCATTTTATACCAAGTTTCTTTAACATTTATAACATCTAAACCAGCTTCAAGTTTGGTAGATTTCATAAACTCTTTCATTACATCACCAATAGAAAAATCGTCGTTAAATCGTTTCATATTTATTTTCTTTTATCGTTTGGTACAAATTTCTTGTAGTAATATTTAATTTTAGTTTCATTTTCCAAAACTAACGCATCATCAGAAACTGAAATTACTTTTTCTTCCCATTTTGTAAATTTAGATTTTGTTTTCAAAAAATAACAATTGGCACTATCAACTATTCTAATTTTATCTTGTAAAGCACCTTTTAAATAAGAACCATCAAGTTGCGGCGCTACTTTTTGACGTGTTCCAATTGTGTTTTTTAGATTAATATAATCAATAAATTCATTTACTTGGTATTCTTTTTTATTTCCATCAGGAAAAACAACTTTTTCAATTTCCCAATAACCTTTGATTTTTATAATTGATTCTTTAGATGGTTTTGAATTACAAGAAATCAAAGTAATTAGCAGTAATAACAAATAAAAATAATTTTTCATGAGTGGAAGCTTTTAGAGATGTAAATGTACAAATTATTTTATCCAATAAAAAAATGAAAATCATATTGAGGTTTAAAAATAATGAGTATATTTGCTCTCGAATTTACGGGGTGTAGCGTAGCCCGGTTATCGCGCCTGCTTTGGGAGCAGGAGGCCGCAGGTTCGAATCCTGCCACCCCGACAAACGACTTCATTATTTTGAGGTCGTTTTTTTTTAATAGTAAAACTCTAGGAATTCAAAATTATATTTGCTTGTAAAACAAAGATTTATTTTACAATATTTATTATTTATAACGTTATATCAAAATTAGTTACCATTAAATTAAATTTTTGTTTAATAATTAGCTACTTTTGTTAAACAAAAAATAAAACATGAAATCTGAAAACAATACGTTAACAAATATAGCAATTGAAGATATTGGAAATGACCATTTATTTACTTCGCTAGAAACGCCAATGGTAGCCAATGCATTTACAAAATCGGATGCCGAAAAAAAAGAAATTATTGCGTTTCATTTTACTGAAATTATGAAGGCATTGGATTTAGATTTAACCGATGACTCTTTGAAAGGCACACCAGAAAGGGTGGCAAAAATGTATATTGAGGAAATTTTTTCTGGATTAAATCCTAAAAATAAGCCTAAAATGGCGCTTTTTGAGAATAAATACCAGTACAATCAAATGTTGGTAGAAAAAAACATTACTTTTTATTCTAATTGCGAACATCATTTTGTGCCGATTTTTGGTAAAGCACACGTAGCATATATTTCTTCTGGAAAAGTAATTGGCTTATCAAAACTAAATAGAATTGTACAGTATTATGCAAAACGTCCTCAAGTTCAAGAACGTTTAACCATGCAAATTGCAGAAGATTTAAAAATTGCATTAGATACAGAGGATGTTGCGGTAATTATCGATGCCAAACATCTTTGTGTGTCATCAAGAGGCGTAAAAGACGAGAGTTCTGCAACAGTAACTACATCTTTTAATGGGGCATTCAATACACCTCAAAAAATAAATGAATTACTTCAGTTAATTCATAATTAATTTATTTTAAAAACATTTAATTAAATTCTATCTTTTCTCTTAAGATAGAATTTTTTTTATAGTATATATTTCTATCTTTGTGTAAATTAAAGTTACAATTTATGCTTATCATTGGTATTGCTGGAGGAACTGGTAGCGGAAAAACTACGGTTGTACATCAAATTATGAACGAATTGCCTTCTACTGAAGTTGGCGTGATTTCTCAGGATTCCTATTACAAAGAAACCAGCAGCTTATCTTATGAAGAACGTACTAAAATTAATTTTGATCATCCACGCGCAATTGATTTTGATTTGTTGATTATGCATTTAAAAGAATTAAAAGCTGGTAATATTATAAACCAACCTATTTATTCTTTTGTCACGCATAACAGAACGGATGATACCATTAGCACGCACCCAAGAAAAGTAATGATTGTGGAAGGCATTTTAATATTTACAAATCCGGAAATTCGTGATTTATTTGATATTAAAATATTTGTTCATGCGGATTCTGATGAGCGATTAATTCGTAGACTCAAAAGAGATATTGCTGAACGAGGTAGAGATATGGATGAAGTACTTAATCGGTACCAAACCACGCTAAAACCGATGCACGACCAATTTATTGAGCCCACAAAAGCTTTTGCAGATATTATTATTCCAAACGACAAATACAATACGGTAGCCATTGATGTGGTGAGAGCAGTTATTAATCAACGAATTGAAAAATAATGATTAAGAAATTTCATAACCTTCTTCAAAAATTTCCTTTTCTAAGTTTTTTAGGAAACAAATACGCTTTAACATTGATAGCTTTCATTATTTGGATGCTTTTTTTTGATAATTATTCCTATTTTGAACATCGCTTTTTAAACGAGCAAATTGATGAATTAAACGATAATAAAAAATATTATAAATCTGAAATTGCAAAAGACAGTGTTAAAATAAAAAATTTAAAAAACGATAATATGACTGAAAAATATGCTCGCGAAAAATACTTTATGAAAAAAGATAGCGAAGATATTTACATCATAGAATTTGAAGAAGATAAAACAAAAGACAGTTTGCTTGAAGCCAAAAAGTAACCTTTAAAAATAAGTTTTCAAATCAAAAACAAATCAATGAAAACAAAATTATTTCAAGATTTTGAGCCTGTTTCATCTAAACAATGGAAACAACAAATCCAATTTGAGTTAAAAGGAGCAGATTATAATGACACTTTAATTTGGGAAAGTTTAGAAGGAATAAAAGTAAAACCATTTTACCATTCAGACGATACTGTTTCAACCATTTCTTCAAATACCAATACAACAGCATTTAGTATTTTGCAACAAATTTTTGTACACGACATTCAAATGTCAAACAAAAAAGCAAAAGAAAGCTTGCAACGTGGTGCAGAAAGTATTCATTTTACGATAGAATCCGATAAAATTTACATCACAAAACTAATGAGTAATTTGCCATTAGGGAATATAATTTACTACTTCAATTTACCTTTTCTTTCAACAGAATATGTAAAAATTTTAAATGATTTTGCTACAACTAATTCTTATAATTTCATCATTCAAGTAGATCCTATTGGGCAATTATGCAAAGATGGAAATTGGTTCGAAAATTTGAATTCGGATTTTCAAAAACTTAATGAAATTTCCAAAAACTCGAGTATTCCATTTTTAAAGATTCAATCAGGAATTTATCAAAATTCTGGTGCAAATATGGTGCAACAATTGGCTTATACATTAGGGCACGTTAATGAATATTTCAATAGGATTTCAGCAATTAATCAACCGATTACGATTGAAGTAGCCATTGGAACCAATTACTTTTTTGAAATTGCCAAACTTCGTGCTTTGCGCTTGCTTTTCAAAACTTTAGCTAAAGAATACAATCACAATTTCGATTGTCATATTATAGCTACACCTACAAAACGCAACAAAACAATTTACGATTATAATGTAAATATGTTACGAACCACAACCGAATGTATGTCGGCTATTTTAGGTGGTGCCAATGCGATTTCAAATTTAGCCTATGATGCCATTTACCATAAAGACAACGAGTTTGGCGACAGAGTTTCAAGAAATCAGTTACTAATTTTAAAAGAAGAAAGTTATTTCGATAAAGTTAATAATCCGTCAGATGGGTCATATTACATAGAAAGTTTAACTGACCAATTAGCCGAAAAAGCATTAGAATTATTCAAAGAAATTGAAGCCAATGGTGGTTTTATCACCCAATTAATTGAAGGAACAATACAAAGAAAAATTTCAGTAAGCGCACAAAAAGAACAAGAGTTATTTAATTCGGGTAAAGAAATATTACTTGGAACAAACAAATATCCAAATCCAAATGACAAAATGAAACACGATTTAGAATTGTTTCCTTTTGTAAAAACTAAAGATAGAAAAACGTTAATTGTACCAATTATAGAAAAAAGACTATCCGAAAAAGTAGAGCAAGAACGTTTGGCTTTAGAAGAATAAACTATGAGAAAAAACATACAACATATAACATTAAAGCAATCTTCTGCCAGTCAAAATACAAAAGCTACTAGCTATTTTGAAACGGCAGAAAACATTGACATCAAATCAACTTATTCCAAAGAAGATATTGAAGGATTAGAACATATTGGCTTTGGAGCGGGTTTTGCACCAAATTTACGTGGTCCTTACGGCACAATGTACGTTCGCAGACCTTGGACTATTCGTCAATATGCTGGGTTTTCAACAGCTGAAGAAAGCAATGCATTTTACCGTCGTAATTTAGCAGCCGGACAAAAAGGACTTTCTGTAGCCTTTGATTTAGCCACACATCGTGGGTACGATTCCGACCATATTCGTGTACAAGGCGATGTTGGAAAAGCTGGCGTAGCCATTGATTCAGTAGAAGATATGAAAATTCTTTTCGACCAAATTCCGTTAGACGAAATGTCAGTTTCTATGACTATGAATGGTGCGGTTTTACCAATAATGGCCTTCTATATTGTAGCTGCAGAAGAACAAGGAGTCGCACCTAAACAATTAGCTGGAACCATACAAAACGACATTTTAAAGGAATTTATGGTGCGAAATACTTACATTTATCCGCCAACGCCTTCAATGAAAATTATTGCCGATATTTTTGAATATACCAGCAATAATATGCCGAAATTCAATTCTATTTCTATTTCAGGATACCACATGCAAGAAGCAGGTGCAACTGCAGATATTGAATTGGCGTACACACTAGCAGATGGTTTAGAATATATTCGTACAGGTTTATCAACTGGAATGAAAATTGATGAATTCGCTCCTCGCCTATCCTTCTTTTGGGCTATCGGAATGAATCATTTTATGGAAATTGCTAAAATGCGTGCAGGAAGAATGCTTTGGGCGAAATTACTAAAACAATTTAACCCAAAAGACGAAAAATCGCTAGCTTTACGTACACATTGTCAAACATCTGGTTGGAGTTTAACCGAACAAGATCCATTTAACAACGTGGCTCGAACCACAATTGAAGCGGCTGCTGCTGCTTTTGGCGGCACACAATCTTTACATACAAATGCGTTAGACGAAGCTATTGCTTTACCAACAGATTTTTCTGCAAGAATTGCTAGAAACACGCAAATTTTCTTACAAGAAGAAACTAAAATTTGTAAAACAGTAGATCCTTGGGCAGGAAGCTATTATGTGGAAAGCTTAACGGCAGAAATTACAGAAAAAGCGTGGGCTTTAATTGAAGAAGTAGAAGCTTTAGGTGGAATGACCAAAGCCATTGAAGCAGGAATTCCAAAATTACGAATTGAAGAAGCTGCAGCGAGAAAACAAGCTCGTATTGATAGCACACAAGATATTATTGTAGGTGTAAACAAATATCGTTTAGAAAAAGAAGATGCGTTACATATTTTGGATGTAGACAACGATATGGTACGCAACCAACAAGTAGCTCAATTGGCTGAAATTAAAGCGAAAAGAGATGCCAAAAAAGCAGCAAAAAGCATACAAGATCTAACAGAATGCGCCAAAACAGGAAATGGTAATTTATTAGCCATTGCTGTTGATGCCGCAAGAAATAGAGTAACTTTAGGAGAAATTAGTGATGCCTTAGAAGTAGTCTTTGGACGTCATAAAGCGCAAATTAAATCGATAAGTGGTGTGTATAGTAAAGCAATAAAAAATGATGCAAGTTTTGAAAAAGCAAAACAATTAGCCAACGAATTCGCAATAAAAGAAGGGCGTAGACCGAGAATTATGATTGCTAAAATGGGTCAAGACGGCCATGACCGTGGCGCAAAAGTAGTGGCAACTGGTTATGCCGATGTAGGTTTCGATGTAGATATTGGTCCTTTATTTCAAACGCCAGCAGAAGCAGCCAAACAAGCCATGGAAAATGATGTACACATATTAGGTGTTTCTTCATTAGCCGCAGGCCACAAAACTTTAGTGCCGCAAGTAATTGAAGAACTAAAAAAATATGGTAGAGAAGACATTATGGTAATTGTTGGTGGTGTAATTCCAGCACAAGATTATCAATTTTTATTCGATTCAGGCGCTGTTGCTGTTTTTGGTCCCGGAACCAAAATTAGCGAGGCAGCAATTAGTATTTTAGAGGTTTTATTGGAAGTGTAAAAAAACTGATTTTGTCATTCCAAATTTATTTCGGAATCTATAATTAAATGCAATTTTACAGTTTAAAAAAACTGAAACAAGTTCAGTTTGACAGGAATATGACTTTTAATAAAACTTCTTTTATTTCTATTTATTAGCATCTCTTACCAGTCTTTTCAAAATTGCCCATTGTTTTAATGCGTCTCTAGCTTCTACTGCTGGATACCCCAACATTGTTTTTCCTGCTGGAATATCGCCTGTAACTCCAGAACCTGCACCAACAATTGCACCATCGCCAATTACCGTATGGTCTTTAATAGATGCACTTCCACCAATAATTACGCCATTTCCTAAAGTTACTGAACCTGCCAAACCAGAATTTCCAGCCA
Organism: uncultured Flavobacterium sp.; assembly: GCA_964402375.1. Taxonomy (GTDB): domain Bacteria; phylum Bacteroidota; class Bacteroidia; order Flavobacteriales; family Flavobacteriaceae; genus Flavobacterium. The sequence goes on from CAYOCC010000002.1 coordinate 111,395, forward strand.
TAATACAAAATTTACCCAATTTACTATTGTGACCAATTTGTACTAAATTATCAATTTTACAGCCATCTCCAACAATTGTAGAACTAAATTTCCCTCTATCTACACAAGAATTCGCACCAATTTCTACGCCATTTCCAATAATGACATTTCCAATTTGCGGTATTTTAACCAATCCTCTTTCTGGATCTGGACGAAAACCAAAACCATCAGCACCAATAGTCGCATTTGGATGAATAATACATTGACTTCCAATATGGCAACGCTCACGAATAACCGTTCCAGACCAAATGGTGGTTTGATTTCCAATAGTACTTTCGTCTAAAATGGTTACGTTTGGATAAATAATTACGTTTTCTCCAATAATTACATTGGGTCCAACATATACGCCTGCTCCTATTTTTGTGTGATTTCCGATTTTTGCAGAAGCATCAACAACCGCTGTTGGATGAATATTTAAAGCAAAAACGGGCATTGGAGGTGCAAACATTTCCAACACTTGCGACATCGCCAAATCGGCATTTGACACTTTAATAAACGCACGATTTTCACCTGGTTCAATAGCTATATCTTGATTTACAACTGCTACACAAGCTTTGGAATCCGACCAAAACTTTTCGTATTTTTTATTTCCTATAAAAGAAATTTCAGTGTTTTTTGCTTCTTCTAATTGTTCTGGAGCTGTAATAATTGTAGTTGTATTTCCAACAATTTCTCCTTTTAATACCTGATTTATTTCTTGAATAGTATATGTTTTCATCTAATCTAATAGTTAATTATTTAATCATAAATATTTTGTACCAATTTACACCAAAACTTATTAATATGAAAATTTTATAAATTTTATAGAAGATTTGTGTAGTATAATTTCGAATTCAAAACGACAAAAAATTATTTCCCTCTTGGATGAAAGGTGTGCATTACATCTGCTAAAAATTTTCTGTCTAAATGCATGTAAACTTCTGTAGTCGTTATAGATTCATGACCCAACATCAATTGAATAGAACGTAAATCGGCACCGTTTTCAAGTAAATGTGTCGCAAAAGAATGACGAAATGTGTGTGGCGAAATGGTTTTTTTTAAATCTATTTTCGATGCTAAATCCTTAATAATTGTAAAAACCATGGCGCGAGTAAGTTGTTTTCCTCTACGATTAAGAAACAACGTATCTTCATGCCCTTTTTGAATAGACAAATGGTTACGAATGAAGTTTTTATAGTTCAAGATTATTTTTTGCGTAGCCAAACCAATTGGTACAAATCGTTGTTTATTTCCTTTTCCTGTAATTTTCAAAAAACCTTCTTCAAAAAACAAATCGGATATTTTTAAGGTCACCAATTCAGAAACACGTAAACCACAACTATAGAGCGTTTCTAACATCGCTTTATTTCTTTCTCCTTCGGTAGTAGTTAAGTTTATGGCTTGAATTAATAAATCTATCTCTGCTGTAGAAAGTGTATCGGGTAATTTTCTGCCTGTTTTTGGGACTTCAATTAATTCAAGCGGAGTATCTTTTCTATAATCTTCAAAAATCAAGTAATTAAAAAAACTCTTTAAACCTGAAATTATCCTAGATTGACTTCGCGCATTAACTTGAGTAGAAATGGTATAAATAAATTGTTGCACCTGTTCGTCTGTAATTTTTATTGGAGAAACTTCAATGTTATTTTCTGTCAGAAATTCTACTAATTTTTCAATATCAAAACTATAATTCTGAATGGTATTAAGAGACAATCCACGTTCCAATAGTAAATAATTTTTATATTCTTTTATGTAAGTATTCCAATTTGGCATTTCAATTTGAATTTAGGCTAAGATATAGCTTTCCATTTTCTGTTGCAATACTAAATAAAATATAGCCATAAAAAAAGCCTTACATTTCTGTAAGGCTTTGGGTGGAAGACCGGGCTCGAACCGGCGACCCTCGGTACCACAAACCGATGCTCTAACCAACTGAGCTACAACCACCATGTATAAATACGGGTGCAAATATAAGATTAAACTTTCTACTTGCAAAGAAAAAAATAAATATTTTATTTCAAATCCCCTAAACTATTGACGGTTAAATATCTTTCTACAGTAAATCCTTCGGCGAATGCAACACCCACTAAACGACCTAAATCCATTGCACGATACTCAATACTATCTAAAAAGTTTTTTGAGGTAATTGGTGTATTTGGTTCCTTCGAATTTGGATTATAAAACTGTGATTTATAAGCTTTTACCGCTTTCATTTTTACATCCATAAATTCGGAAATATCTACTACAAAATCGGGTTCAATAGTTTGCCATTGTATGTAATGATATACTAATTTTGGTCGGTAATGCGTTTGTTTTTCGCCATTAAGCTCGGTTTCAATTTTAGTTAAACCTGATAAAAAACAAGCATCACTAACCAATTTGCTTCCTTTTCCGTGGTCGATATGTCTATCTGCAATAGCATTACACAACACAATTTCTGGTTGGTATTTGCGTATCAATTTTATGATTTCTATTTGGTGTGTTTCATTGTTAACGAAAAAACCATCTCTAAAATTTAGATTTTCACGAATAGAAATACCTAAAATTCTCGCAGCTTCAGCAGCTTCTTCCTCTCTTGTTTGAGCTGTTCCACGAGTTCCTAATTCACCACGAGTTAAATCGATAATTCCAACTTTTTTACCTAAAGAAATTTCTTTGGCAAGTGTTCCTGAACAACCTAATTCTACATCATCTGGATGTGCCCCGAAAGCTAATATATCTAATTTCACAACTTTCTACTTTTTAATTTTTACTAAAACATCCCGCATTGTCATGGATTTATTTTCTGTTTCAAAAAACTCCATTTCAGGATTACTATCTTTTGTAATGCCGCAACCTACATATATATTTACAGCATTATTTAAAACTTCTAAACAGCGTAAATTTACAAATAAATTCGTTTGTTCTTGCATTTTATATTCACCTAAAAATCCGGAATAATATTTTCTATTATAATTTTCATTTTCTAAAATAAAATTTCTTGCTACATCTAAAGGCATTCCGCAAACTGCGGATGTTGGATGCAAAGCATTTATGATGTCCTTTTCGCAAAAATTTGACTTTAATTTCCCTGAAATATCTGATTTTAGATGTACTAAATTTCCCGCTTTTTGTGTATACGGTTCTGAAATTTGTATACTTTCTAACAAGTTTTCAGTGCTTTTTTTGATGTAATCTGTTACCAATTGTTGTTCAACTAATTCTTTTTCATGCCATGAAATAGTATCCGAAAAAACTTGTGTTCCAGCTAAAGCAACGGTTTCAAATATATTATTTTTTATATTTACTAATTGCTCTGGCGTAGCGCCCATCCACAAACCTACTTTTTGGTGAAACCATAAATATCTAAAAGCAGTTGGATATTTTTTTAATATATTTTGATATGATTTTAAACTATTTATCGATTGAGAAAGTTCAATTTTACGAGACAAAACGATTTTTGTAAAAGTGCCTTTTTCAATTTCAGAAATTCCTTTTTTAACTAAACTCTCAAAATGATTTTGAAGCTGTTCATTAGATTCATTTTCAATTTGTAGCAAATCATCAAAAACGTCAATATCAATTTTCTCTTCTAAAAATTCTGAATCAGACAAAGGGAAAACAACATTTGTTGTATTGTAAAAACCAGCAAACACAAATCCTATTTGACTTTCAAATGTATGTAAAGTAGGATCTTTTTGAAAAATACCTTGCAAAATATCTTCATTTGGCTTCGCATACAAAACAAAGGGCAATTGATTTTGAAAATAGAAATCGGCTTTTTCTAATAAGTTCATTATCTGTCTCTTCTTGATAAAATCATGTTTGACAATTTACAAATAGAAATTAATTTGTCGTTTTCGTCCACAATTCTAATTTCCCACAAATGAATACTGGCGCCTTTATGAATGATTTTAGCTGTACAAAACACAGTTCCCTCTCGTTTGCTTCGCACATGGTTGGCACTTATTTCTATCCCACGAACTTCCTGTTTTTCTGGGTTTATAAACATTAATGAAGCGGCACTTCCCACACTTTCTGCTAAAGCCACTGTAGCACCACCATGAAGTAGCCCCATAGGTTGATGCACTCTTGAATTGACTGGCATTTTCGCTTTTAAGAAATCTTCACCTGCATCAATATACTCAATTTCAAGCGTTTCCATTAATGTGTTTTTAGACCATTCGTTACAAAGTGCTAAAAATTTTTCTTTATTAAACATAAATAGTTATTTTTACAAAGTTACAAATTTATATTTCTATAAAAATATACCAAAACGAACATTTTTTCGTTTTAAAAATTGTTGTCAAGAATTACACAAAACTATTTTTAAAATTTACAGATAATTTGTATCATAAATAAAATTAAAAACATGCGCCAATTTATACTTTTAATTAGTTTAATCACAACTTTTTTCCTCACTTCATGTAGAAATGAGCTTGATTTTGAACCAAGTATCGGCAACTTATCTTTTTCTAAAGAAACCGTGTATTTAGATACCGTTTTTACAAATATTGGTTCAAGTACCTACACGCTAAAAGTGTACAACAATAGCAACAAGAACATCTCTATCCCAAAAGTACGATTAGGAAAAGGACAAAATTCAAATTACAGATTAATGGTAGATGGTGTGCCTGGAAAAGAGTTTGAAAATGTAGAACTTTTAGCAAAAGACAGCTTATTTGTATTTATTGAAATTACCTCAAATATTGCTAATGCCAATCCAACCGATTTTTTATATACCGATAGAATTGAGTTTGGCGAAACTAATAATTATCAAAAAGTAAATTTGGTTACTTTAATCCAAGATGCCGTCTTTATTTACCCAGAAAGAACGGGAAGTCCAAATAATTATACCTACGAACAAATTAATTTAGGTACAAACACAGAACCTGCAAACATTACCGGTACCAATTTAAGCGAAACAGATGCCATAAACGGAAACGAGCTGCATTGGACAAACACAAAACCCTATGTGATTTACGGTTTTGCGAAAATTCCTGAAACGAAAACACTTATTATTGATCCTGGAACAAGGGTGCATTTTCATGCCGATTCTGGTTTAATTGTAGCTGCGAATGCACATTTGCAAGTGAATGGCGCCTTATCCACAACCGACGATTTAGAAAACGAAGTGATATTTGAGGGCGATCGTTTAGAGCCCGATTACAGCGAAGTACCCGGCCAATGGTTAGCCATATTATTTATGAATGGAAGTAACCAAAATGTAATTAAAAATTTAACCATAAAAAATGCCACTGTGGGAATGTTAGTGCTAGGTAACGACGGAACAACTACTCCAACAATAGATATGATGAATGTGCAAATTTATAATTGTGCCAACGTGGGAATTTTAGCAAGAACTGGAATTATAACTGGAAAAAATATAGTGATTAATTATTGTGGTCAAGCCAGTTTAGCTTGTACTTATGGTGGAAGTTACGATTTTACGCATTGTACATTTACCAATTATTGGAATTCGCCAAGTCAAACAAGTTTGGTTTTGACTAATGAAAATATAAGTAGCAATGTTCAAACTTCATTAACACAAGCCAATTTTAAAAATTGTATATTCTATGGATCTAGTAATTATGGCATCGCTCTTGAAAAAACAGGTACCATTTTTAACTATAAATTTGATAATTGTTTGATCAAATTTGTTGATAATAACAATCAAATTGCTACGAATCCTTTGTACCAATTTTCTACCAATACAGCAAAATACGTAGGATGCATTTTTGCAATTAATGCAACGTCAAACAAACCAGAGTTTAAAAACACAAGCATAAATAATTTTCGTATTAATGAAAATTCCATTTGCAGAAACAATGCCAATTTTGCGTATTCATTTCCATTAGATATCTTGGGGACAACTCGTACGAATCCATCCGATATTGGTGCTTATGAATATTTACCATAAATTTAAAATTTAGAGCGGTTTTTACCGCTCTTTTTTTTTTACTTTAGTAAGAAAGTTTAACTTTGCAATTAGAAACAACTAACACAACTGAAATCACATTCAGTTTAAGCAACTCAACTTTATGATTTTTTTCTTTGGAAACCAAAGCAATACCGTTTTTGCAGTTCAGTCTCAATCTGAAATTTCTACCGAAAACATCCAAAAACTTAACTGGTTATTTGGTGAAACACAACAAATAAACAACAAAAAAATTTCTGAAAATTTTATAGGACCACGTGCCGCTATGGTTACACCTTGGAGTACCAATGCAGTTGAAATTACACAAAATATGGGTATTTCAGGAATTATCAGAATTGAAGAATTTGAAAAAGTAAGTGCTGATTTCAATGATTTTGATCCGATGTTATTTCAAAAATATGCAGCACTACAACAAGATATTTTTACTATAAATATTGCACCCGAACCTATTTTAGATATTGACGATATTGCTGCTTATAACAAATCAGAAGGTTTGGCTTTAAGTCCAGAAGAAGTTGATTATTTAAATAATTTAGCTACTAAATTAAAAAGAAAACTAACCGATTCTGAAATATTTGCCTTTTCACAAGCCAATTCAGAGCATTGTCGTCATAAAATTTTCAACGGCACTTTTATTGTAGATGGTGAAGAAAAACCAACATCGTTATTCAAATTAATTAGAAAAACATCTGAAACCAATCCAAATGAAATAGTTTCGGCATACAAAGATAATGTGGCTTTTGTTAAAGGGCCAAAAGTAACCCAGTTTGCACCAAAAAGTGCAGACAAACCTGACTTTTACGAAGAAAAGGAATTTGATTCGGTACTTTCGTTAAAAGCAGAAACACACAATTTTCCTACTACTGTTGAACCATTTAATGGTGCAGCAACTGGTTCTGGAGGAGAAATTCGTGACCGTTTAGCAGGCGGACAAGGTTCTTTACCTTTAGCAGGAACAGCCGTTTACATGACATCCTATTCTCGATTGAATGAAGAACGACCTTGGGAAACCGATATGGCAGCACGTCTTTGGTTGTACCAAACGCCAATGGACATTTTAATAAAAGCTTCAAATGGTGCTTCCGATTTTGGAAATAAATTTGGGCAACCTTTAATTACGGGTTCTATTTTAACTTTTGAACACGAAGAAGCAGCTCGCAAATTAGGTTACGATAAAGTCATCATGCAAGCGGGTGGAATTGGATATGGAAAATTAGACCAAGCCATTAAAAAGAAACCAACAGCAGGTGATAAAATTGTTATCCTTGGTGGAGAAAATTATAGAATTGGAATGGGTGGTGCCGCAGTTTCATCAGCAGATACAGGTGCTTTTGGTTCAGGAATTGAACTAAATGCCATCCAACGTTCCAATCCAGAAATGCAAAAACGTGCCGCTAATGCCATTCGTGGAATGGTAGAAAGCGACAATAATCCTATTGTTTCTATTCACGACCACGGTGCAGGTGGCCATTTAAATTGTTTATCTGAACTGGTTGAAGAAACAGGAGGTTTAATTGATTTAGATAAATTACCAATTGGCGACCCTACACTTTCTGCAAAAGAAATCATCGGAAACGAATCGCAAGAAAGAATGGGCTTGGTTATTGGTCAAAAAGACATCGAAACGTTACAACGCATTGCCGATAGAGAACGTTCGCCAATGTATGAAGTGGGTGATGTAACCAACGACCATCGCTTTACTTTTGAGTCGAAATCTAAGGGGTTGAAACCTATGGATTATGCTTTAGAAGATTTCTTTGGAAGTTCGCCAAAAACCATCATGAACGACAAAACAATTACCAGAAATTATAGTAATTCGGAATATAATTCAAGTGAAATTCCAACCTATTTAAATCACGTTTTACGTTTAGAAGCCGTGGCTTGTAAAGATTGGTTAACCAATAAAGTCGATCGTTGTGTGGGTGGAAAAGTGGCCAAACAACAATGTGCAGGTCCGTTACAATTACCTTTAAATAATGTAGGTGTAATGGCTTTAGATTATAAAGGAAAAGAAGGAATTGCCACATCTATTGGGCACGCGCCTATTTCAGCTTTAATTGATCCTGTGGCTGGAAGTAGAAATGCTATTGCAGAATCATTATCAAATTTAGTTTGGGCGCCTTTAAAAGACGGTTTAGCTTCGGTTTCATTATCGGCAAACTGGATGTGGGCTTGTAAAAACGAAGGCGAAGATGCCCGTTTATATGAAGCTGTAAAAGGATGTTCTGATTTTGCAATCGAATTGGGAATCAATATTCCAACAGGAAAAGATTCCTTATCAATGAAACAAAAATATCCAAATGACGAAGTAATTGCGCCAGGAACGGTGATTATTTCGGCAGCTGGAAATTGTTCGAATATTACTAAAGTAGTGGAACCTGTTTTACAACGAAATAGCGGAACTATTTACTACATCAATTTATCACAAGATACTTTTAAATTAGGAGGTTCTTCATTTTATCAAACGCAAAATAAAATTGGTACTGAAACACCAACTATAAAAGACGCCGCATTTTTCAAAAAAGCATTCAATACTTTACAAGATTTAATAAAAGAAGGAAAGATAAAAGCTGGTCACGATATTGGTAGCGGTGGATTGATTACCACTTTATTAGAAATGTCATTCGCTGAAATTGGTATAGGCGCTACTTACGATTTAAGCGTTTTAGGTGAAAATGATACAGTTAAAACTTTATTTAATGAAAATATCGGCGTGGTTTTTCAAGCTGATGCTGAAGTTGAAGCAGTTTTCAAAGCAAAAGGCATAACCATTTTTAAAATCGGAAATGTTACAGATGGCGATATCGTTTCAATTTCAAATTATAATGATTCTTTTAATTTCTCGATAACAGAAACCCGAAAAACTTGGTTTGAAACTTCGTTTTTATTAGATCAAAAACAAACGAAAAACGGCAATGCAAAAGAACGTTTTGAAAATTTTGACAAACAAGCATTACAATTTACATTTCCATCGCAATTTGATGGGAAATTACCTGTAATTCCTGCTGGTGCAAGACCAAAAGCAGCTATTATTCGAGAAAAAGGAAGTAACTCCGAACGAGAAATGGCAAATGCGATGTATTTAGCTGGATTTGATGTAAAAGACGTTCACATGACCGATTTAATTTCGGGAAGAGAAACTTTAGAAGACATTCAATTTATTGGTGCTGTGGGTGGTTTCTCTAATTCAGATGTATTAGGTTCGGCTAAAGGTTGGGCTGGTGCTTTTTTATACAACGAAAAAGCTAATACTGCATTAAAAAACTTCTTCAAAAGAGAAGATACACTTTCTGTAGGAATTTGTAACGGGTGCCAATTAATGATGGAATTAGAGCTAATTAATCCTGACCACGAGGTGCACGGAAAAATGAAACACAACGATTCAAACAAACACGAAAGTGGTTTTACTTCTGTGAAAATTCAGAAGAATAATTCGGTAATGCTTTCTACACTAGAAGGTGCTACTTTAGGGGTTTGGATTTCGCACGGTGAAGGAAAATTCAATTTACCAATGCCTGAAAATCAATATAACATTGTTGCAAAATATGGTTACGAAGGCTATCCTGCCAATCCAAATGGCTCGGATTATAATACTGCAATGATGTGTGACACAACTGGTCGTCATTTAGTAATGATGCCTCATATTGAGCGTTCTACTTTCCCTTGGAATTGGGCAAATTACCCAGAAAAAAATCAAAAAGATGACGTTTCACCTTGGTTAGAAGCCTTTGTGAATGCAAGAAAGTGGGTTGACAACAAAAAGTAATACTTACAAAAAGGGCTGTTTCAATGAAACAGCCCTTTTACTTTATATCAAAATTATCTAATTAATTTCTTGTATTTAATTCGAGTTGGCGTGACGTCTTTACCTAATCGTTTGCGTTTGTTTTCTTCGTATTCTGTAAAACTTCCTTCAAAACTATATACTTGTGACTCGCCTTCAAAAGCTAAAATATGCGTACAAACTCTGTCTAAAAACCACCTGTCGTGAGAAATAATAACCGCACAACCTGCAAAATTTTCCAAACCTTCTTCTAAGGCTCGAAGTGTGTTTACATCTAAATCATTTGTTGGCTCATCTAAAAGCAATACATTTCCTTCTTCTTTTAACGTCATAGCTAAATGCAGACGGTTTCGTTCTCCACCAGACAATGTAGACACTTTTTTGTTTTGATCGCTTCCGCCAAAATTAAAACGAGATAAATACGCACGAGAGTTTACTTGACGGCCGCCCATCATAATTAATTCTTGTCCATCACAAAAGTTTTCCCAAAGCGTTTTATTCACATCAATATTTGAGTGCGATTGATCTACATAAGCAATTTTAACCGTTTCACCGATATCAAAAGTTCCAGCATCTGCCTTTTGTTCGCCCATAATCATTTTGAAAATGGTAGATTTACCAGCTCCATTCGGACCAATAATTCCAACAATTCCAGCTTGTGGCAATACAAAATTTAAATCGTCGTATAATAATTTTTCACCAAATGCTTTCGCCACATTTTTAGCTTCAATTACATTGGTTCCTAAACGAGGTCCATTAGGAATATAGATTTCTAATTTCTCATCTAATTCTTTTTGGTCTTCGTTTAATAATTTATCGTAATTCTGTAAACGTGCTTTCTGTTTGGTTTGACGGCCTTTTGCACCTTGACGTACCCAATCTAATTCACGCTCTAAATTTTTTCTTCTTTTAGAAACTACTTTTTCTTCTTGAGCCATTCGGTTCGATTTTTGTTCTAACCAAGACGAGTAATTTCCTTTCCACGGAATACCTTCTCCTCTATCCAATTCTAAAATCCAACCAGCAACGTTATCTAAGAAATACCTATCGTGCGTAACGGCAATTACCGTTCCTGAATATTGTGCTAAATGTTGTTCTAACCAAAGTACCGATTCGGCATCTAAATGGTTGGTTGGCTCATCTAATAATAAAACATCCGGTTGTTGTAACAACAAACGACACAAAGCCACACGACGTTTTTCTCCACCAGACAATATATTTATTGGTGTTTCAGGATCTGGAGTACGAAGCGCATCCATTGCGATTTCTAATTTGGTATCTATTTCCCACGCCCCACAAGCATCAATTCTATCTTGCAATTCTGCTTGACGATCCATAAGTTTCTCCATTTTCTCTGGATTCTCATAGACTTCAGGCAAACCAAAATCGTCGTTAATTTTATTAAATTCTGCTAATAATTCAAACGTTTCAGCAGCGCCTTCACGTACGATATCTATAACCGTTTTTGTTTCGTCTAATTGTGGCTCTTGTTCTAAATAACCAACGGTATATCCTGGTTGAAAAACTACATCGCCTTGATAATTTTTATCAATTCCTGCAATAATTTTTAATAAAGATGATTTTCCTGAACCATTTAGTCCCAAAATACCAATTTTAGCTCCGTAAAAGAAACTCAAATAGATATTTTTTAAAACTGGTTTATCTGCACCTGGATAACTTTTACTCAATTTTTGCATTGAGAAAATTACTTTCTTATCGTCTGACATTATAATTTTTATTTTTTATTAAGTAATTGATTTTAAATTATTTATAAAATTATGAATTTAATAAACATGCTATTTTCAAATAAAATATTGACACTTATCGTTCCCAATTTTGATTATAATTTATTTATTCATTTTTGTATTCATAATTTATGAAACTTTAAAAACTTTTACAAAGATAGTTTTAAATAAAAAGAATGCAAATGATGAATTTGGAATTCTTAGTTTTCAATCTTTTAATAATGGTAAAAAAATAAAAAGAGTATAGGAATCAGAGTAACAATTGATGATTTTAAAGATCATATTAATTCTGATTTTTTTTTAAATCCTAACGAAACTAGATTTAAAGACATAAATTCCAAATTAAGTGATTGTATTTCAAGTTTGAAAATGGTATAGAAATTACAAAAGTAACTAAGAGCGATATTGCTCCAATAATTGATAAAGTTGAAAAAGATTGTCGTTTATTTAATATTTCATAAATCAAAAACCACCAATTTTACAAAAGGTGTTTTTTTTTGGTTAAAAAACATGAAAATTAACATAAAAAAGCTTCTCGTAACGGTTATTTAACTATTTAATTTTGTTTTTATAAAATTCAATTTACATTAAAAAAACACGTACAAACTAAATTTAGGGAAAAATTAATATTTTATGAAATTCATTAATTCTGCTTTTAAATTCATACATCAAAATCTGTTTTTTTATACTATAAATGGTCTACTATTTATAGCTCTTATTGTATTATCTTCCGTTTTTTCTCATAGCCAAGGTTTTATATGGCTCAATCAAACTCACACAAAAGTACTTACTTATTTATTTGAAGGAATTACTTTTTTAGGCGATGGTTGGTTCATAATCTTACTTTCTATTTATTTGTTATTATTTTCTAAAAAACACAATAAATTAGCCTTTATAATTTTGTTATCGTATATTAGTTCTGGAATTTTTTCACAATTACTCAAAAATTGTATTTCATCTCCCAGACCATCAACTTATTTTGAAATTCATCATTACAAGTATTATTTAGAGACTTTTGCTAAAAGTAGGATTGGCTACAATAGTTTTCCATCTGGACACACCGCTTCCTTTTTTGCTTTAGCAACCGTTATTGCAAACTATTTCAGACAAAAATACATCTGCTTTACAATGATTATTTTAAGTATTGCAGTAGGATACTCCAGAATTTATTTAGGGCATCATTTCTTGATAGATGTTATCTTTGGAGCCATTATAGGCGTTTTGTTTGGTTCTTTTTCAGCAGTTTGGGCAAACAAAATCGCGAAGAATACTTTTGTAAGAAAAAAAATAAAAAAATGGAAACGACGAACAACCTTTATTCCAAATCCTTCTTTTAACAACTAACGGATGGATTTTGTTCGCTTTGTAAAGTTTGGATTTGTTGGTTTTTCTGGGCTAATTGTTGATTTTGGCATTACTTGGATTTTCAAAGAAAAATTAAAAATCAACAAATATCTTGCAAACAGTATTGGCTTTTTATTTGGGGTAACCAATAATTACTTTCTAAATCGGTATTTTACTTTTCAAAATCATAATCCGAATATTGGTAATCAATTTATTAGTTTTCTTGTAATTGCCATTATTGGTTTTGCTATAAATACTGGATTTCTATATCTGCTTCAAAAAAAGACTAGAATAAATTTTTATGTTTGCAAATTCCTTGTAACCTTAATTGTGTTTTTCTGGAATTTTGGGGCTAATAGTTTTTACACTTTCAAAGTCTAACTATGTTTTTAAAAAATAAAATTGCAAGTCTAATTTTAGTTGCTACAATCATTCGCTGTATTATTGCACTCACAATCGATTTAGGGAACGATGAAGTGTATTATATAAATTATGCGCATCATTTACAGTGGAATTATTTTGACCATCCGCCAATGGTTGCCCTATTAATAAAACTCACAACACTTAATTTAGGAATCACAAGCGATTTTTTTATCCGATTAGGTTCCATAATTTTGGCGGCTTTTAACACCTATTTAATTTATTCGATTACCAAAAAAATTAAGAATGAAAAAAGCGGTTTAATTGCTGCATTACTTTTTACATCTTCTATTTATTCGAGTATTATTGCAGGAATTTTTATAATGCCCGATGCACCTCAGCTCTTTTTTTGGATATGCTGTATCTATTTTCAAATAAATATTATCACTTCAAGTGAAGATTCAAAAAAAGTAAACCAAAATTTACTTTTTTTTGGCATTTTTACTGGTTTGTGCATTATGAGTAAGGTTCACGGTGTTTTCCTTTGGTTTGGATTTGGACTATATATTTTATTTTACGATCGAAAAAAACTCTTGAATCCTTACTTATATCTTGCTGTTTTACTGAGTATTTTGATAGTATCTCCCATATTATTCTGGAATATTAATAATGATTTTATTACCTACTCTTTTCATAGCAATCGGGTTACCATAAATCGTGGTATTAACATTGATAGTTTTCTGAGAGAATCTCTCGGTGGAGCAATGTATAACAATCCTATAAATTATTTTTTAATAGGAACAGCTTTAGTTGCTGTTTGGAAAAACAAAATCTATCTAAAAGTCATTTATACAAGATTATTACTTTTACAAAGTTTACCACTAATACTAATATTACTATCCGTTTCACTTTTTAGAGACACTCTTCCACATTGGTCTGGACCTGGATTTATAGCCTTAATAATTCTTACAGCTTGTTACTTGTCTGACATTAAAACAAAATTTGGTAAAGTTGTTTTTTATGCCATTTATTTAATAGTTGCCGTTAGTTTCATAGGAATTTTGGCTATTAATTTTTATCCTGGCACTTTTGGATCAAAAAACGAAAATACTTTAGGTCAAGGAGATGTAACTTTGGATATGTATGATTGGGATTATTTTAAAACAGAATTTAATAAAATTCATGAGAAAAATAGGGTCGAGAAAAGAATTTCGACCAACACTATCATTAATAATAAATGGTTTCCTGGCTCCCATATTGACAATTATATTGCACAACCACTGGGGCTAAATTTTGTAGCCCTGGGAACACTTGGCGATATTCACACTTATGATTGGCTAAATAAATATAGACCGTCACTAAAAAAAGGAGACAACGCTTACTTCATAACTGTTTCTAACAATTTTAGCAATCCTAATGAAATTTATAAAACGAAATTTAAGAAAGTAAACACCCCTACAATTATCAAACAATATAGAAATAATAAACCAACACGAAACATGTTGGTTTATTTAATGGAAGATTATATAGGAGAATAATTTTCAATCTAATTAATACACAAATCGTACCCTATTGTTTATTGTTTATTTTTATAAACTTTGTAAATCTTAAATCAAACTTCGTAATTTAGAATTACATTCTTCCCTTTAAAGCATTAAATACCCATGCATTAGCGAAAAAACCAATCCCAACGGCGGCAAATCCCCAACCAGCAACATCATCATATTTGTATATAGCTAAACCCATTATTAACAAACCCATAATAATCATAATACCGGTAGCCCAAGCTAAAACTGTATTTTTATTCATTTTCTGATTTTTTTAACCCTTTTTGGAATGCAAATATCGTAATTTTTATATTTTTTCGGCAAGGATTGCTACTATTTATTTAGTTGAAAATTTTATAAACCAACTCTTTCATAATATCTGCTTCCTTCATCAAACCGGAACCCACACCTTTACTTTTTACATCCATATCACGAATAATTTCAATAATTTGACTCACTTTTCGCATCGGATAATATTTACTTGCTGTGGCGTATTCATCCATAAAAAACGGATTAACTCCGAGTGCTTTTGCTGCATTGAATTTTGATTTATCTTTTAATCCGTGATATTGCAACAATTGAGAAAAAAAAGCAAACATTTGACCGCTTATGACAACCATTGGATTGTCTTTTGGATTGGCCGCAAAATGATGTATTATGGCATATGCTTTTTGCTGATTTCTTGTAGCTAATGCTGATTTTAGTTCAAAAACATTATAATCTTTACTAAAACCAATATTTTCTTCAATGTTTTTTGGTGTAAAAACATGACCAACAGGAAAAACAATTTTTAGCTTTTCCAATTCGTTATTAATTTTAGACAAATCCGTTCCTAAAAATTCGGCTAACATAGCTGCTGCTTTTGGCTCTATACCGTATTGCTGGCCTTTTAATACATTTACAATCCAATCTGGAACTTGGTTGTCATATAATTTTTTACTTTCAAACCAAACACCTTTGTCTTTTATAGTTTTAAATATTTTTTTTCTACCGTCTGGTTTGTCTCTGTAAGCAAAAACCAAAATAGTAGTCGGTTGCGGATGCAAAGCGTACGCCTCAAACTGTTCAAATGTTTTAGCTAAATTTTGTGCTTCTTTCACTATAACCACCTGATAATCTGACATCATCGGGAAACGTTTTGCAGTTGATACAATTTCTTCAACAGTGGTATCTCTTCCATATAAAACGACCTGATTAAAAGATTTTTCGTCTTCAGTAAGTACCGATTTTTCTATTAAATCTGAAATTCTATCTATATAATAGGTTTCTTCCCCACATAAAAAATAAATGGGTTTGTAATTTTTAGATTTAATATCGTTAACTATTTTAATTATTTCTGTCAAAATATGTTGATTTGATAATTTGTTTATTCGTTGATTTGATTATACATTCGCAACATGCAAAAGTTGAATTTTCCATCGTATTCTTTTCGTTTCAAAAATAGTGAAAATAAAGTTGCTATTTTTGATGAAATTAGAAAAAAATTTGTGTTGTTAACACCAGAAGAATGGGTTAGACAACATACCATTCAGTATTTAATACAAGAATGCCGTTATCCAAAATCGCTTATAAACGTTGAAAAACAAGTAAAAATTAACGGCATGAGTAAACGATATGATATTGTAATTTTCAATTCTGATGGTAGTATATTTTTGATTGTAGAATGCAAACAACCTGAAATAGCTATTTCTCAAAACACCTTTGATCAAATTGCACGCTATAATTTTACACTGAAAGCAACATATTTAATGGTTACTAACGGAATAAATCATTATTTTTGTCAAATGGATTTTGAAAATGAAAAATATACTTTTTTGAAGGAATTGCCTAAATATAAATAATGAAAGAAAATCTAAAAATCCAATAATCTAAGAAGTCTGAATGAAAACAGCCGTAGTTATATTAAATTGGAATGGTGCCAAATTATTGCAGCAATTTTTGCCTTCTGTAATTCAGTTTTCGGAAAATGCTACTATTTATGTTGCGGATAATGCGTCTTCAGATACTTCAATTGAAGTGTTGAAAACCGAATTCCCTTCTATAAAAATTATTAAAAATGCAGGAAATTATGGCTTTGCAAATGGGTATAACGAAGCCCTAAAAGAGGTGGAAGAAACTTATTATGCCATAGTAAATTCAGATATTGAAGTTACTAAAAATTGGTTACAACCCATCCAGGCGATTTTTGACAACCAACCAAAAACGGCCATTATACAACCTAAAATATTAGATTTTAAAAAGAAAACACATTTTGAATATGCTGGTGCTGCTGGTGGTTTTATAGATAAATTTGGTTATGCATTTTGTAAAGGTAGAATATTTGAAACTTTGGAAGAAGATTCGGGACAATACGACACCGAAACTGAAATTTTTTGGGCAACAGGCGCCTGTTTTTTTATTAGAAAAGAAGTTTTTAGAATCCTAAATGGTTTTGATAACGATTTTTTTGCACACCAAGAAGAAATTGATTTGTGTTGGCGGGCAAACAACTTAGGGTATGTAGTAAAATACTGCCCTAATTCAGTTGTATTTCATGTAGGAGGCGCAACTTTGAATAAAGCCAATCCAAAGAAAACTTTTTTGAATTTCAGAAATTCATTGTTGATGTTGACCAAAAACCTTCCCAAAAATAAATTAGTTCCAATTATTTTTGTTCGATTAATTTTAGACGGAATTGCAGGTATAAAGTTCCTTTTTCAAGGAAAAATTTCACATGTTTTTGCCATTTTGAAAGCCCATTTTCATTTTTATCATCTTTTAGGAAGAAATCTTAAAAAAAGAAACCAAACTCAAAAAACAGACTATTATTATAAAAAATCAATAGTTTGGAGTTATTTTGTGCTGAGAAAGAAAACTTTTAATAGAATATAGAATAAAGACTTTTGACTTTTACCTTTTTACTAAAAAAAACATAAATTTTACCTTGCAACCTACTTTGGTATGATTTTTTCTACATAACTTTGTAAAAAACATATTTCAATGAAAAAAATTTTAATTTTAGCTGCAATTCTTCCTTTTGCGCTTTCGTCATGTGTATCTAAAAAGAAATTTTCTATGCTTGAAGCTAGAGAAAAAGCAACGCAAGATTTACTTAATTCTACAACTGTAAAATTAAATATGTGTTTGTCTGAAAAAGAAAAATTAAATGCAGACTATAGCAATTTAGCTTCTCAGTTAGAGTATTTAAAGAAAACAAATTCTGATTTACTATCATTTTCAAAAGAAATGAGTGTTTTATCTGCAAAAGGTGCTGAAAATTTAGAAAAATCTTTAGAAAGTTTAAAAGAAAAAGATTTAAAAATTACCCGTTTACAAGATGCTTTAACCAAAAAAGACAGTGTAACGTTAGCGTTAGTAACTAGCTTAAAACGTGAAGTAGGTATGGACGATCCAGACATTAATATTAATGTAGAAAAAGGTGTGGTTATGATTTCTATAGCCGACAATTTATTGTTTAAATCTGGTAGTTATGATGTAAATACTAAAGCCAAAAACGTGTTGGCTAAAGTAGCAAAAGTAATCAACAGTAAACCTGATTTTGAATGTATGGTAGAAGGACACACCGATAATGTACCTTTTAAAAGCGACATATTAATTGACAATTGGGATTTATCTGTAAAAAGATCTACTGCTATTGTAAGAGTATTACAAAACGACTTAGGCGTAAACCCAAAACAATTGATACCAGCAGGAAGAAGTTCTTACGTACCGTTAGTGGACAACAACTCACCAGCAAACAAAGCGAAAAACCGCAGAACTCGCATTATTATTATGCCGAAAATTGACCAGTTTTACGACATGTTAGAAAAAGAAATGAAAAACTTAGGAAAGTAATTTTCCACAACATACAAAAAAAGCGACTATTTAGTCGCTTTTTTTTTGCTTTATACTTTCCAAAAAAAAACACAATTATTATAAAAAAATTTAAACTCCATTTTTTTTATAAAATTGAAAATTTACCCTAAAATAAAAATTTGATGTCTATCCTAAATAGGCAAGTTTTGTTTATAAATAATAATTTATAGTAGTGAAATTATTAAAAAATTAATCAGAAAATAAAAAATACCAAAAAATGTTTTTTCAAAAAGTTGAAATAGTTATCAAAAATTGAAAAACGACAAAAACGATTTTTTCAACAACATTTTTATATACTAATTTAACCTCATTAAAATGAATCCTTGTGAAAATTTTTTTCTCATTTCAGTTTTATTTTGAGAATTACTTTGCTCACAAATCAGTCCAAAAAAAACTTTTAAACAACCATTATGGTTTTTAATTGGCAATCATTTTACAAAAAAAGCAACATACTAAAAAAATATCCCGGAAGCCGAAAAGGGAAATTAGAGTAGGTACAAATAAATTTTAGAAATTATGAGAGTACGTTTAGAATTAAATCAATTGAATATTGATCGTCCGAAAAAAAGATGGGATATCTATTTTGTTGTTGTGGCAGAACACCCAACCGATACAGAAAAAATGGTTTTAGCGACTCTTCCAATTGATCCAATCAAGATGGTACCAAGTCAAAACAACGAAGTTACTTTTGATGATGGAACACCAAACAGTGAAGGTCTGTTATTGTTAAGAAGAGCAATGCCAGCATCTAAAGAGTTAAATGTTCACTTCTACGTACGTCATTCTAGATCAAGTGTCAGAACTGTTGGCGAAGTTTTAAAAGACATTCAAACAGAAATTGGAAACGATGCCATGGGAACCATTTCGGATATTCTTGGCACAAGCAATCCTTGGCTCATAATTACCAAAGCAGCATTGCCGTTAATAGGTAAAATTTTAACCAAAGTACCAGACCGTGATATGGGCTTTATTTCAATGTTTGAAAGATTTGGAAAAGAATTTGAAGACGATGGAAACATTGACAGACAAAAAACAGGCGCTTTTTCAACTGTTGTATATACCTGGGCAATTGATGAATACTAAAACCAATAATCCCAAAAAACCTAAACTATGATAGCAACTTCAGAACTATTTAGAAAATATGGCGTACCAACTGAGAATGGCTCGCCCTACCTAACCACAATTAAATTGCCTTATCCCATGACACTTGCTTGGGACAGGAGCGTAAAAATAAACACCATTAAGTGCCACAAACTTATTGCCGAGGATTTAAAAAAAGTATTTAATTCAATTTTGGAACATTATGGCCTACTAAAAATAGAACAATTGGGCATCGACATTTATGGCGGTTGTTTCAGCTACCGCAAAATGCGAGGCGGCAACGACTGGAGCCGACACGCCTGGGGCGTAGCCATAGATTTAGACCCAGAACGCAACCTAATTCACGAAACAAAAGCCACAGCACGTTTTGCTCGCCAAGAATACAGAACTATGATAGCCATTTTTTATCGACATGGTTTTGTATCACTTGGCAAAGAAAAAAACTACGATTGGATGCACTTTGAAATTGCAAAATAAAAACACCGTAAGCCGAAAAGGGATTTAGAGTAGGCACCACAAAAAACCACACGTAAGGATTGACTTAGTCTAATTTCAATTTGTGTGGCAACGGAGTTTAAGAACCCTAAAATTAAGATAAAATGAAAAAGATACCAATTACACACGAAGACAAAGAGTACCAAATAGAAGTGGTACTTGTAGAATCCTATTCATCTGGCTATTTTAAAGTTGAATGGGCAAATAAAAAGCTACAAAAAATTGTAGCATCACCCATTTACATGGAATACAGATGTGGAAACGGTATGGTATTGCCACCCGCAAGAAACGTAAATCAATTAACCTTTTTTACAAGCATTGCGCAAGGCATATTTATAGATTATTTTAATAACAAAAAGGTTTAGGTGGTGTGTGATTGCTTCATACCTCGCAAAGACTTGGGTTGTATAACTAACCCATTTTAAAAAAATAAATAATAATTAACCCCAAATTAAAATCAAAAATAATGCAAACAATTAAAGACATTTTAGAAGTTATTTTCTTCATTTGCGGGCCCTTAGTTGCCTATTTTACCTTCAAAGTATTGGGTCAAATTAATGAATCGAGAATGCAAGATAAAGGAACAAAACTAAGCCAAATAATAAATTCTAAAAGAGAATCCTACAAAATGGCAGCGGTACAATGCTCGTATTTTAACACAACAATAGTACCGCTTATTGACAAACTAGACAAAACGGTTAAAGCAAACGGTATCACCTTTTTTGAAAAATCACAAGTTAATTTTGTTTCTGACATTATAAAAGTGAAACCCTTTTACCAAGACAATGAGGAAAAAAACAAAGTGTTCAACTTGCCAAATTTAGAGTTATTTAATGCTCTTGAAAGCTTTTCGATGTTTTTTGCCTCTGGAGTAGCTTCCGAAAAAATAGGGTATTTAACTATCGGCACAACGTATTGCAATGCTGTTGGTAAATATGCACCACTTTTGGCAACACTATCAGACGGGAAGCACTTTAACAACACCTTATACCTTTATAAAATTTGGAATGCCAGACAACAAAAAGAGCAACAGGATAAAGAAAAGAGAAAAATTGACAAAAAAGCAAGCATTTATAAAAAAGTCTATGTCAATTCGGTTGTAGCGGACTAAACCCCGCTAACAAAAACAGGGCAGCCGAAAACTGGAAAGAGTAGGCAAAACCAAAAAACCAAATCACCATGGCAATTACAAATTTAAACAACACCCATTTAACAGCGGCACAGGTAACAGCAGCCACAGCAGCCATCACGGCACTAGAAACCGAATTAGCGGTAGTAAATGTAAACCTATCGGCAGAAGAGCGCCAGCGATACGGGAGCATTAATGAGCAAAACAAACTAATGGTAAACAAAACAATGGACTATCACAACACCCAGCCCGCACTACAAACACCGCATGTGGACTGGGCAGAGTACGCCAAGGATTTCACCAGCCGCAACAACCTGGAAGGCATGATTGCCCGATTAGAAAGTTTGATTGTTCGCTTAAATAATGCCAAAATCTTGCATGATTATGACAATTACCAAGCCGCATTGGCAGATTATGCCTATGCCAACTTTATGTCAGGTACCGCATCGCCAGGTTATGAAATCAAAGTGAATGAGATGAAGCAGTTTTTTACTAGAGCAACTGCTTCAACAACCCCTCCAACGGAGTAAATAACCCCGCGGCTGGGGTTACGAACCCCACGGATGAGGTTCTAGAATGATAATTTGGGGTTGGAGACCCAAAATTTGGGGTGCTAAACCTCAAATTTGGGGTTCTAAACCTAGAAATTGGGGTACAGCACCCCAAAAATGGCCTAAAGAACCGCAAATTATCAGTCTAGGACCGCAAAATACCATTTGCGAACCACAACAGAGGAGTTCAAGACCCCAAAGGTGGGGTTTGGAACCCAAAATAATAAAAAATAGGACAGCCGAAAACTGGTGAGAGTAGGCGGGATAATACTAACACGCTAAGGAATTCTTGCGGCAGCGGGGGAAATTCCGTGCAAATATAGACAGAACAAATTATGAAAGATGAATATCCACCACACGTACAAATTTTTTTTGATAATCTTGATGAAATTAATGAACTATCATCAATTCATACTAAAATCGCAGGAAGCACAAGAGGTCGAAAAAGTAATGTACAAGTTTTGAATAAAAGCGCAATTGTGCTTTTAACTGCCAGTTGGGAATATTATGTAGAAGATTTGGTTAGAGAAGGATTTAAATTTCTGGTAATTAATGCCGTAAACCATTCCGCATTTCCATATTCAGTTCTTGCAAAAGCTTCAAAAGAAATAAAAAACGATAAAGATGATAGAAGAGTATGGGGTTTAGCTGGAGATGGATGGAAAAATATTTTAGAAAACTATAAAAACACAATTCTAGAAAAAGAAATTGATAATTTTCATGTACCAAGACCTGAAAAAATTGATGATTTATACCTAAAATTATTAGGTATAAACAAGATAACTTCAAATTGGACTTGGAGAAAGATGACTAATGATGATGCAATAAAAATGTTGAATAAATATATTGATATGCGTGGTGAAATAGCTCATAATGTAAAAACCACGTCTTCTGTAAGAAAAAAAGCCGTAGATGAATATAGAGTTTTTTTAAATCGGACAGCAGTTATATTACATAATAGAGTTGTTGAACATATAAACAAACTTATCAATAAACAGCCTTGGGCAACATATAAAGTTGGATCGGTGGGTTAGACCCCCGCTCCCGCCCCGCTCCCACACATCCCGATAGCGCGGATTTGTAATCCGTGCCCCCACTCCCACAGCCCCACTGTGGTAGTCTAAAAAAAAATAACCTAAACCAAAATTAAATAACCATTAAAATTTATAATTATGAAACTAGCAGGAATCATCGTTTTAATTATTGGAAAATTAAGCATAATATTGGGTGTTGCCAAGTGGTCTGACCCAAAATACAGTGACACCTTTTTTTTAATCAATATCGCTTTTGGATTTGGATTTTTGATTTTAGGTGATTACTTATTAAATCGTAACTTTAAAATAAAAGAAGCCAAAATTAAAAAAGAAAAAGAAAAGGAAATCGTACAAAAAATTAATCAAAACCACTTAGAACAATACACATGAAAAAGTGCGAAAAATGCCATACACCTTTATCATCTAAGGTAGTTTTTATAGCTTTCTGGAAAGGATATTTAAACTTTGGGTGTAATAGTTGCGGTGCAAAATATAATTTCAAATATAAAGACAGAATAATTGGCGGATTTGTTGTTGGGATTTCAACTTTTATATCTAGTTTTATTATGAATAGTATTAAATTTGGGTTCTTATTGAAAGTAGGTATAGCGGTTGCCGCATTGGGCATCTCAGCTATCATTTTAAGCGCATTGAGCACTTCCCTATTTTCATTTGAACGGGATGAGGAGTGAATAAGATTGCCTCGTACCTCGCAATGACGAAAATGCAGCCTATTTAAAATACTTTTTTCGCAACCAAAAAGCCACTTGTACCAAAATAATCAAAGCGGGCACTTCCACTAAAGGTCCTATAACACCTGCAAAAGCTTGGCCGCTGTTGATACCAAAAACTCCAATAGAAACCGCAATGGCCAACTCAAAATTATTACCCGATGCCGTAAAAGACAACGCCACCGCATCACGGTAATTGGCACCAATTTTTTTAGACACAAAAAACATCAAGAAAAACATAATTGCAAAGAATATGACTAATGGAACGGCTATTCTTAAAACGTCTAAAGGTAAATCTACAATCATTTCTCCTTTTAAACTGAACATAATTACGATAGTAAAAAGCAAAGCAATTAAAGTTATAGGCGATACAAAAGGAATAAACTTTTGATTGAAGAAAGTCTCGCCAATATATTTTTTTATAGCAAACCGACTAACCATTGCCAAAGCAAAGGGAATCCCCAGATAAATACCAACGGTTTGTGCAATTTCAACGATGGTTATATTAAGTTGTAATCCTTTAATGCCAAATAAAGGCAACATAATTTCGAGATAAAAATAAGCGTACAAACTAAAAAAGAAAACTTGCAACAAACTATTAATGCCAATTAAACCAGCAGTTAATTCGCGATTGCCTTCTGCCAATTCGTTCCAAACAATTACCATGGCAATGCAGGGTGCTAAACCAATGATAATTAAACCTGTCATGTATTCTGGATAGTCTTGTAGGAAAAAAGTAGCTAATAAAAACATTAAAAAGGGTCCAACTATCCAAGTAATAAAAAACGAAGCAGTTAGCAATTTTGGTTTTTGGAACATTTTAGGCACTTGCGAAAAATCGATTTTAGTTAATGGCGGATACATCATTAAAATTAATCCAATTGCCAAAGGAATATTCGTAGTTCCAGAAGAAAACGAGTTGATAAAATTAGCTGCATTTGGAATTAAATAACCAATGGAAACACCAATTAGCATCGCTAAAAATATCCATAAAGTTAAAAATCGGTCTAAAAATCCTAACCTTTTTTTCATAATCATTTATTTTATTCGAGAAAATACAAAATACATTTCGCTTGCAATTTGTAAACTTCTTTCGGTATATTTTTCGTTCATTTCTGGCTTTCCATCAAAAGCTTTTGGGTCGTCATATTTTATTGGAAATCGCGCTTCGGCACCCAAAACCATTGGGCAACCTTCGTCTGCATTATTGCAAGTCATAATGGCTCCAAAATTGTTTTTTGGATTAAAATCATCGAAATACGTTTTTGAAAAACAAATAATGGGATATTGATTGTCATCAAATTTAACTTCATAAACGGGATTTTCTGAATCTGAAATTTTTTGAATGTCAAATCCTTGATTGGTTAAAGTTTCTTCCACTTTTGGAAACATAGCGATAGCTTCCGTTCCGCCAGAATAGCAAAATACATTTTGAATTTGGAAATGAAACGCCATAGTTTGTGCCCAAATTTGCGACAAATGACTGCGTCGAGAATTGTGCGTGCAAATAAAATTCAACCGAATTTCTTCTTGGTGATTGACTTTGTTTTGAATGTAATCAATTAGCGGTTGTAATACTGCTTTTCTTTCAATTGAAACTGGAATTTCTTTTACAATTGCAATTGTTTTTGATAGATTATTGAACATATTTTTCGCAATTTAAAATTAACAACATTTGGCATCTAACTTAATATACATACCCATAAAATAGCGCCCAATGGATTCAAATACGTCTTTGTTTAAACAATAACAAATAGATTTTCCTTCAATGGTTCCTTGTATGATATTGGCGTTTTTTAATTCTTTTAAGTGTTGAGAAATGGTAGGTTGTGCTAATGGTAATTCATTAACAATATCGCCACAAATACAAGAATCGACCTTTAATAAATATTGAATTATAGCTACTCGTGCCGGATTTGCCATGGCTTTAAACAAGTTGGCTATTTCGTTTTGTTCTGTTGTAAAAGATTCGGATTTAGTAATTCCCATTGTGTCATATTTATAGATTGCAATATTACGATATATAAGTAAATAAAAAAATGTTTCTGACAAAAAACAGAAACATTTTAGGTGAATTTATTTAAAACCAATTTTTTCTTTTGAAATATACAATCATGGAAACGAACAAAAGAAACATACCGGCTATCACATAAAAGTAACCGTATTTCCAATGTAACTCGGGCATGTTATCGAAGTTCATTCCATACACGCCTACAATAAAAGTTAACGGCATGAAAAACACAGAAACCACAGTTAAGGTTTTCATAACTTCATTCATTTTATGACTTTGCAAAGAAAAATAAAACGATGAAGCACTTTCCAACGAACTCAAATCGGCATCAACTTGATCTAATAATTCCAAACATTTTTGATGCAAACGAGAGAAAAACGTATAATTTTCAGTCGTAATCACATTAAAAACATCATCATCTTTCATGCTTTTTATCGAATATAAAGAATCGCGAAGCGGTACTATAGAGCGACGTAAAAAGTTTAAATTGTCTCTATGACGTTCAATTTCTTCTAATATTTTTGGATTGGGTTTGGTTTTAATTAAATCAATAACGGCATCAATTTTTTGCTCCTCACTTTCTATGGTAATATAAAAGTTTTCCATTACGGCGTCTAAAAGCAAATAGAGTAAATAATCTACTTTTCTATCTCTAACAATTCCGGCATGTTGGCGCATTCTTTCTCGAATATGCAAAAAGAAATCGCTCTTTTTCTCTTGAAATGAAAATAGCATTCCGTCTCGTAAAATAAAACTAATCTGCTCAACATCAATACCACTAGAATCTGGTAATAACGATTTAATATTAAAAAACAATGTGTGATTATGTTCCTCAACTTTTGAACGTTTGAGTATATTTAAAATGTCACCTAAAATAAAGTCATCAATTTTAAATTTTATGCCAATTTCTTTTATCAAAGCAACATCCGACAAGCCGTGTAGATTGATCCAATTGTTTTTGGCTGTGTCTAAATGCTTGTCTAATTGAGATAATTTAATGTCTTCAAATTCAGATAATTCCTCTGAATTGTACACAAATAGCTGCATTTCAGGGGTTGCATTTTCATGTTTACCTGTATACTCTATTAGAGTAGGTATAACTTTTCGACCTTTTTTGTATAATAGTTTTCGCACTTTATATTAAATAAGTATTTTTACCTTTTACAAATATAACTATTTCTTATGCAAACCATAATTATAAACATAAAACAATTACTACAAGTTAGAGCTACTTCAATTAAAAAAGTATCAGGTTCGGAAATGGCGGATTTACCCATTTTAGAAAATGCCTATTTGCTTATGGAAGATGATCTTATTTCCGATTTTGGTTTGATGGAAAACTGTCCAAATGTAAAAAACGCAACTATTGTTGATGCAACTGGAAAAATTGTAATGCCAAGTTTTTGCGACAGTCACACACATATTGTGTATGCTGGAAATAGAAGTAGCGAATTTGTAGATAGAATAAATGGCTTATCGTATGAAGAAATTGCTAATCGTGGTGGCGGAATTTTAAATTCGGCTAAGAAATTAAATGAAACATCCGAAGATGAAATTTATAATCAATCGAAAAAACGTTTGGAGGAAGTCATTTCGCAAGGCACTGGAGCGGTTGAAATTAAATCTGGTTACGGATTAACCGTAGAAGGCGAATTAAAAATGCTTCGTGTGATAAAAAAACTAAAAGAAAATTATCCTATTGCGATAAAAGCAACTTTCCTTGGCGCACATGCTTTTCCAACGGAATACAAAGAAAATCATCAAGCGTATATCGATTTGATAATTAATAAAATGTTGCCAAAAATCGCCCAAGAAAATTTAGCCGATTATATTGATGCCTTTTTAGAAACCGATTATTTTAGTGTTGCTGAAACTATTCAAATTATGGAAGCGGGTAAAAAATATGGTTTAAAACCAAAAATTCACGTAAATCAATTTACAGCCATAAACGGCATAAAAGCTTGTGTGGAAAACGGTGCATTGAGTGTCGACCATCTTGAAATTGTAACCGAAGAAGATATTGAAGTTTTAAAAAATGCTGATTGTATGCCAGTGGCGTTACCAAGTTGTTCGTTTTTCATTTCGATTCCTTACACACCAGTCAGACAAATGTTGAATGCTGGTTTACCTTTAGCATTAGCCTCTGACTTTAACCCAGGAACAACGCCTTCAGGAAATATGCATTTTGTAGTAGCTACAGCTTGTATCAAAATGAAAATGACACCAGAAGAAGCCATAAATGCAGCCACTATTAACGGCGCTTTTGCTATGGATTTAAGCGATTCGCACGGAAGTATTACAAAAGGCAAAAAAGCCAATTTGATTATTACGAAACCTTTGCATAGTTTTTATGAAATTCCGTATTGTTTTGCTACAAATTTGATTGATAGTGTTTGGTTGGATGGGAAAGTTTTTAACCGCTAAGTTCGCAAAGATTGCGCAATGCTCGCAAAGTTCTTTGCTGTAGAAAAGTAATCAAGAAAATTAATCACAAGTTTTGTCACTCTGAAAGAGTTTCACGCCAAAAAAGTCTCATTATTCATTAAAAAAGAAACAATGAGAGATGTTTTCAGAATGACAAACTGGGAGTAAATAATAGAACTTAGCGAACCTTGCGCAATCTTTGCGACCTTGCGGTAAAATAAACCTAAAACTCCGCTTCCACCAAAATCTCCATAACTTCCTTTGTTACTGGATGTTCAAACTGAATATATTCGGCGTGCAAATACAATCTATCGGCTTTCGTACCGTATAAATCGTCACCAACAATAGGTGTGTGTAATCCTAAACTATGAGAAGCGTGAACTCGTAATTGGTGCGTTCTTCCAGTAATGGGATGAAAATGTACTTTCGTTTTTCCGTTTTTAACTTCGATGGTTTTCCACTTGGTTTGTGCGGGTTTGCCGTGTTCGTAACATACCAATTGTCTTGGTCTGTCCTCTAAATCAACTCGCAAAGGCAAATCAATATAACCGTGAGATTTTTCCAACAAACCATCTAAAAGCGCCACATAACGTTTCTTAATAGTTCTATTTATAAACTGACTTTGCAGTTGTACGGCAGTAATTTCATTTTTCGCAATTAGCATAATTCCAGAAGTTGACATGTCTAATCGATGTACAATTAGCGGACCTGTCGCTTCAGGATATTTTTCTTTAATTCGAGCATAAACCGAATCTGAAATAGTTTTTCCAGGAACCGATAAAAACTCGGTTGGCTTATTGATTACTAACATTACTTCATCTTCGTATACAATTTCAATATCTTTTCCTTCCGCATGATTCATAATAAATGGATTTTCTTCCATTTCTATATCTTTTAGCATGTGTCCCATCAAAATGGGTTCGCATTTACTTTTGCAAGACGGATAAAATTGCTTGTGTTGGCGCACTTCAGAATTAGGCGACTGACCCCACCAAAATTCCGCCATACAAATAGGTTTTAAACGATGTTGAAAAGCATAATGTAATAATTTCGGCGCCGCACATTCTCCAGCGCCTGCAGGTGGATTATTATTAAAAATTTCAGCTAAACTTTTCTTTTCTTGGTATTGATTTAAAAAGGAATAATTTGAAAATAATTTTTGTTGTAATTCAGCCGATTTTGCCTTTCTTTCTTCTTTTAATTGATTAATTTCATTAGTAAACACCGCTACTTTTTCTTCCAAAGCTTGTAAAGTCAATTTCCAATATTTTGTCATTTTTTTCAACAAAATACTTTCTTGTTTACTTTCTTCGGCTAGTTGCATGTTAAATTCAAATAATTCTTCTTGGTTTAAAGTGTTTTCTATTTGAATTCTTCTTTCATCACGAATTATTTTTTGTGATTTAATTCTGATTTTCTGATTTTGTAATTCGGTTGCAGCTTGAATATTGGTGTTCTTGAAATTTTCTAATTCCTTTAAATAATTATCAGAAGTTTCTAAAATTTCAATTTTACGATTGTAGGCATTTAGCAATACTTCTTCTTTACGAAAAAAGCTATTTTCGGTTAACATATCAAAAACAGTTGGCACAAAGTACTCATGGTGATTTTCATTAGCCAATTTCCCAGAAAATGCCCATAAATATCCTAATTCCCCTTTTTCATTTTGACAAACCAACACCCCAAACATTTTCCCAATTACCAAACCTTTCTGAGCGAAATCTAATCCGAAATTATGATCAAAATTAGTTTGCGTTGCTAAATAATTTTGCAATTCTAACGCTGCCATTTCACTCAATTTATGTGGCTGATAATAAAACGGAAACGTGAATTTTTCAGGTAATGAAATTCCTGAAATATCGGTTGGAAAAGGTTGGAAAAATTGGTTTTGCATGCTGCAAAGATAACATTTTAAAAATTCCGAAAATGAAATATAAAATTCCAAAAATATGTAGGAAATTTATTAAAAATCTTAAAACATAAAAAAAACGTTCAAACATTTTTTTTTACTACTTGCTTATTTTATTTTTGCGATATATAAAAAACCAAAACGAGAAATGGGAAGAGCGTTTGAATTCAGAAAAGGAAGAAAAATGAAGCGTTGGTCGGCAATGGCTAAAGCATTTACCAGAATTGGTAAAGATATTGTAATGGCGGTTAAAGAAGGAGGTCCAAATCCGGAAGCTAACTCGCGTTTAAGAGCTGTTATACAAAACTCAAAGGCCGTAAATATGCCTAAAGAGAACGTAGAGCGCGCCATAAAAAAAGCAACAGATAAAGACACCGCAAACTATAAAGAAATATTATTTGAAGGATATGCACCACACGGAATTGCAATTTTAATAGAAACTGCTTCGGATAATAATAACAGAACGGTTGCAAATATTAGAAGTTATTTCAATAAATGCAACGGAACAATGGGCACGCAAGGATCGGTAGAATTTATGTTTGACCATACTTGTAACTTCAGAATTCCAGCTGCCGGACAAGATATTGACGAATTAGAATTAGAAATGATTGATTTTGGTGTAGAAGAAATTTTCGCAGATGATGAAGACGGAATTTTAATGTACGCGCCTTTTGAAAGTTTTGGAGCCATTCAGAAAGAATTAGAATCAAGAGGTTTGGAAATTTTATCTTCAGGATTTGATAGAATTCCACAAGTAACTAAAGAATTAACTGCAGAACAAGTAGCTGATGTAGAAAAATTATTAGAGAAAATCGAAGAAGACGATGACGTAATGAACGTGTTTCATACTATGTTGGAGAATTAGTATTCAATTTAAAGTAAGCATTACAAAACTTCAGAGTAATCTGGAGTTTTTTGTTTAAAAAACAACGCAAAATGAACATCAAACTTATCGCCATAGGCAAAACAGACAATAAAAATCTAAACGCTTTAATTGAAGAATACACCAAGCGATTGGGATTTTATATTAAGTTCGATTTAGAAATAATTCCGGATATAAAAAACGTAAAAAATTTATCGGAATCTGAACAAAAAACAAAAGAAGGGCAACTTATTTTAGGAAAATTAGCACCAACCGATCAATTAATTTTATTAGACGAAAATGGAAAAGAATATAGTAGTATTGGATTCTCTGATTTTTTACAAAAGAAAATGAACTCTGGAATTAAAACGTTAGTATTTGTAATTGGAGGACCTTATGGATTTTCAGAAGAAGTATATCAAAAAGCACAAGGAAAAGTCGCTTTATCTCAAATGACTTTTTCACATCAAATGGTGCGATTATTTGTAATTGAACAAATTTACAGAGGGTTTACCATTTTAAATAACGAACCGTATCATCATCAATAAAGATTTTAGATTTACGTTTTTAGATTTACGTATTCTGACAATCCCAAATCTAAAATCGTAAATACAGATTCACACATTCCACCGCTTCTTTTACATCGTGAACTCTTAAAATATTGGCGCCCTTTTGTAAACAAAATGCATGTAAAAAAGTTGTTCCGTTTAAGGCATGTTCTGGTGAAGTTTCTAATGCTTTATAAATCATGGATTTTCTTGAAATTCCGGCTAAAATAGGTAAATCGTGAAACTGAAGTAGTTCTAAATTTTGAAGTAATTCGTAATTCTGTTCCAGAGTTTTAGCAAATCCGAAGCCAGGATCGATAATGATGTCATTTAATCCAAAACTTCTCGCTTTCGCAATTCTTTCAGAAAAATAAAAATTCATTTCTTTTATTAAATCGTCATAATAGGCTAAACTTTGCATGGTTTTTGGTGTGCCTTTCATGTGCATCATAATGTAAGGAACTTGCAATTTAGCAATAGTTTCCAACATGTTTTCATCTAACAAACCTGCAGAAATGTCATTAATTAAAGCCGCACCATTTTCAATAGCTTGTTTGGCAACTTCGCTTCTAAAAGTATCAATGGAAAGTAAAATATCTGGAAATTTCTCCACTAATAATTTTACAATTGGTACTACTCTATTTAACTCTTCAGCTTCGGAAACAAATTCAGCACCAGGTTTACTCGAATAGCCACCTAAATCAATAAAAGTAGCGCCATCACGCAACATTTTTTCTACTTGAAGTACAATTTCATTTGAATTTGTAAGTTTTCCACCATCAAAAAATGAATCTGGGGTCACGTTTATAATTCCCATTACTTTGGGTGTTGATAAATTGATGAGTGTTCCTTTACAGTTTATTGTTGACATCGTATTTTTTACTTATATTTGAACTTTGATACAAATATAAAATAATAATGAGCAATACCTCACAAGAATACGACAAAGTTATAGCAGTTTGCAGAGAATTATTTACAAAAAAAGCGCACGATTATGGAACAGCTTGGCGTGTTTTGCGTTTGCCTTCATTAACCGATCAAATATTTATTAAAGCACAACGCATAAGAAGTTTACAAGAAAACGTCGTAAGAAAAGTAGATGAAGACGAAACGTCAGAATTTATTGGAATTATCAATTATTGTGTAATGGCATTAATTCAAATGGATAAAGGAATTGCTTCACAGCCAGATTTATCGGCAAATGAAGCCATAAAATTATTCAATCATAAAATTGAAATTACCAAAGAATTAATGGAAGATAAAAATCACGATTATGGAGAAGCTTGGCGCGATATGCGTGTAAATTCTCTTACAGACTTGATTATTCAGAAGTTATTACGTGTGAAACAAATTGAAGACAACGAAGGAAAAACATTAGTTTCTGAAGGTATCGATGCCAATTATCAAGACATGATAAACTATTCAGTTTTTGCTTTGATTTTGATGGGGAAATTTTAATAACATCTCATTAACACTAACTATCAAAAAGCCAATCTATATTTGTTAAAACATACTAAAATGAGCAAAAAAAATATTTCCTGGATTATCAGAATTGTAGTTGCGTTACTTTTTATAGTTTCAGCTTTAGCCAAATTATACCCGTCGCCTTATTTTGCGATTTCCACTTTTGAAGTCAAACAATTATATACTTTAGGATTTTCAGATTCACTTGCACCCTATTTTTCAAGAATTTTAATTGGAATCGAATTTGCGCTTGGTTTTTTATTACTAAACAATCATTTCATAAAACGCATTACGATTCCTGCAACAATTGGTTTGTTGAGTATTTTTATCATTCATTTGAGTTATGTTACTTTCTTAAGTGGCGGTAATTCAGGTAATTGTGGTTGTTTTGGCGAATTAATTCCGATGACACCAATTGAAGCCATTATTAAAAATATCATCGCAGTTGGATTATTAATTTGGCTTTGGAAGCTTTTAGAAAACGATAAAAAATCAAACCTTTGGATTTTAACTTCAGTAACTTTAAGTTGTATTTTGGGCCTATTTATGTTGGCACCAATGAAAGCTAGTTCTTCATCAATTTCAAATAGCAATGACAATATCAATAACAATATTTCAACTGATACAATATCAAAATTAACCGATTCAGTAAAAACAGAGGAAATTAAATCCACAGATTCATCGAAAATAAAAAAAGAAAAAGTGGTTGAAGCAATTAAAAAAGAAGTAGGTCCAAAACAAGCCATTTCTGGTTATTCCGATTTGTATGCAGATATCGACAAAGGTAAAAAAATATTGTGTTTCTTTGTTCCTGGTTGCGAACATTGCCGTGATGCTGCAAAAGATTTAAATGCT
This sequence comes from uncultured Flavobacterium sp., assembly GCA_964402375.1. Classification (GTDB taxonomy): domain Bacteria; phylum Bacteroidota; class Bacteroidia; order Flavobacteriales; family Flavobacteriaceae; genus Flavobacterium. Next base: position 145,079 of record CAYOCC010000002.1, read on the forward strand.
TTACAAAAAAAATTCAAAGATTTTCCAGAAGTGAAAATAGTTTTTATGGATGAAGAAGCAGAGAAAATTCCAGATTTCTTTAAATATGCTGGAAAACAATTTTCATATAAAGTGATTGATATTATTCCGTTTTGGACAAAATTAGGCACTGGAAAAGATACGCCTGGAGTACTTTACATTCACAATGGAAACGTAATTAAATTTTTTGATGGAATTGCCGAAAAAGCATTCAATAGTAAGGCAATGGAAAAAGTAATTTACAAAAAATTAAATCCCAAATAACAAATTTTAATTTTAATAAATAATTAAACAAAATATTATGAAAAAAATCTTAGCTACATTAGCATTAGGACTTGGTTTAACATCTTGCCAAGCACAAACTGAATTTTCTAGAGAAAGTTTAAATGCCATATTAATCGACACGGAAAATCAAGCGATTTCTTTTGAAGAAATTTTAAAGCAAAACAAAGGCAAAACTGTGGTTATTGAAGTTTGGGCATCTTGGTGTTCAGATTGCATAAAAAGTATGCCTCAAGTTAAAAATTTAAAAGAAAAATTTCCAGAAGTTGCTTTCGTAAATTTATCTTGCGACAAAACTTTTGAAGCTTGGAAAAGCGGCATTGAAAAACACGAGGTTACGGGCGAAAATTATCTAATTAAAGACGGAATGAAAGGCGAATTTGGAACTTCAATTAAACTAGATTGGATTCCTCGTTTTATTGTAATCAACAAAGAAGGAAAAATTGTATTATTCCGCGCAATTGAAAAAGACTTTGATAAAATCATAGAAAGTATAGAAACATCTAAATAAAATATCATAACAATAATAAGCATTTTTAATCTTTAAACACAGATTGGAGAAATTTTAATAATTTTAATAATTTCTCCAATCTGTGTTTAAAAAAAATGTTGTAACTAAATTAAAAAATGAAAAAAAACATCGTAGCCGGTAACTGGAAAATGAACAAAACCTTACCGCAAGCCATTGAATTAATCAATGAAATTAAAAACAACAAACCAAATAATACAGCTGAAGTTATTTTAGCTACACCTTTTCCGTATTTAGCAAAAGCCGTTGAATTAGTTGCCGGTTCTAATATTAAAATCGCGGCGCAAAATATGCATCAGGCAGAAGGCGGCGCTTTTACAGGTGAAGTTTCCGCATCAATGTTAACCAGTATTGGAATTGACACTGTCATTTTAGGTCACAGTGAAAGAAGGGCTTATTTTCATGAAAATGATGCTTTATTAGCAAACAAAGTGGATACCGCTTTAAAACATGAAATGACTATTATTTTTTGCTTTGGCGAAGAATTAAAAGACAGACAAAGCGACAATCATTTTAACATTGTAGAATACCAATTACGAGATGGTTTGTTCCATATTGCAAAAGAAAATTGGAAGAATATTGTATTGGCGTACGAACCAGTTTGGGCAATTGGAACTGGCGAAACTGCCTCTCCAGAACAGGCACAAGAAATGCATTTATTTATTAGAAATTTAGTAGATAAAGTATTTGGAAGAGAAATTGCAGAAAATGTTTCCATCCTTTACGGTGGAAGTGTAAAACCAGACAACGCCAAAGAAATTTTTTCTAAACCAGATGTTGATGGCGGATTAATCGGTGGAGCGGCATTAAACGCAAATGATTTTTTCGGGATTATTTCTGGTTTTTGATTTGTTTAATAATTGGTACGCAGATTTAACGGATTAAACAGATAAACAAAGATTTTTTAATTCAGTTGTCACTCTGAACTTGTTTCAGAGTCTGCTGTCTATGTTCTATTTTCTATTCTCTATTCTCTATTTTCTATTCTCTATTCTCCCTTTTCACATAACCATGTAAAAAATCACCTTTTGGTTTTCCTAAATCGAAAGAACTGAATTTCGTTAAAAAACGGGTTTCTTTTCTGGCTTCGTCTCTGTCCCAATTTTCATATTCTATACGATAAATGGCGGAATACATTTCAGCTCTTCCCACACCGTGAAAACAATGAATTAATACCGGGTAATTTGCTTTATTGTCCATGATTTTAAAAAAATACTCCAAATTTTCTGGTTTTGGCACTTGATCTGAACCTAAATTGAAATAATTCAATCCTTTAATTTTAGCCGCTGCTTCTTTTTCTGCAATAAGTTCTACTGGAATTTCTGGATTATTAACATCATCACCCGTTCCTGGAAAACGCAAATCGATAATACTTTTAATATGGTGTTCTTTTACAAAATCGGCAATATCTTCTGGTGGAATGACACCACTTTTATATACTTTTCCTTCGGAAATTACTTTAAAATTATGATTTATTTTATAATCATAAAAATAACTCTTTGCCCAAAAAAGTGCTGCAATTAATACAACGGAAACTAATATTTTTTTTTTCATTTTTCTATAGTTAAATCACTTTTTACTTAAAAACCCCATTTATCAATAACTAAATTAAAGTAATATTGTTGCAAAACTATTACTATTCAAAGTTTTTCGGTTAATTTTTTTATAAAGTTACAATTTTTTTATAAATTGCAGTTTAAAAACTATTTCATATGAAAAATGTAACCCGACTTTTTGATTTTCCTTACTATCAATTAGAAAATTACAACTTACCAGATGCTTTGGTAACCAAATACGGTAATGACTGGATTAAAACTTCTACTCAAGAATATTTAAATAAAGCCAATGCTTTATCAAGAGCTTTATTAAACATTGGTGTAGAAAAAAACGATAAAATCGCTATCATTTCTTCAAACAACAGAACGGAATGGCATATTTCAGATATTGGAATTTTGCAAACTGGAGCACAAAACGTACCTATGTATCCAACTATCTCAGCCGAGGATTATGAATATATTTTAAATCATTCAGAAGCAAAATATTGTTTTGTTTCTGACCAAGAAGTATATGATAAATTAAAAGCGGTTCAGGCAAATATTCCTTTATTAAAAGATATTTATTCGTTTAACGAAATTTCTGGTTGTAAAAAATGGAGCGAACTTTTAGAAATGGGTTCCGATACTTCCACTCAAAATGACGTAGAAGTTCGTAAAAGTGAAGTTTTACCTTCCGATTTAGCAACTATTATTTATACTTCTGGAACTACAGGCCGACCAAAAGGCGTTATGCTTTCTCATGACAATATCGTTTCTGATGTATTAAATTCAGATAAAAGAATGCCATTACGAAAAGGAAGTACGCGTGCGTTGAGTTTCTTACCGATTTGCCATATTTTCGAAAGAATGTTGACCTATTTGTATCAATATGGTGGAATATCTATTTATTTTGCGGAAAGCATTGAAAAAATATCTGACAATTTAAAAGAAGTACATCCGCACGTCATGTCAGTTGTACCAAGACTTTTAGAAAAAGTGTACGATAAAATTTACGCAAAAGGAGCCGATTTAACAGGAATTAAAAAGAAATTATTCTTTTGGGCATTAGATTTGGGTATGAATTACAAACCTTACAACGCAAATGGTGCTTTCTATAATTTCCAACTAGGAATTGCCCGAAAATTAATTTTCTCTAAATGGCAAGAAGGTTTGGGTGGAGAACTGGAAATGTTAGTTTCTGGAAGTGCGGCATTACAAACGCGTTTAACAAAAGTATTTACAGCCGCTGGAATTCCAGTAATGGAGGGATACGGATTAACGGAAACCTCACCAGTAATTTCAGTAAACGATATGCGAAATGGCGGATTCCGAGTTGGAACTGTTGGTAGAGTAATTGAAAACGTAGAAGTTAAAATTGCTGAAGATGGCGAAATTCTTTGTAAAGGGCCAAATGTAATGATGGGTTATTATAAAGATGAAGCACAAACCGCAGAAGTAATTAAAAATGGCTATTTCCATACCGGCGACATTGGTGAAATTGATGCTGATGGTTTCTTAAAAATTACAGATCGTAAAAAAGAAATGTTTAAAACGTCTGGTGGAAAATATGTTGCGCCACAAGTGTTGGAAAATTCATTCAAACAATCTCGTTTTATCGAGCAAATTATGGTTATTGGCGATGGTGAAAAAATGCCAGCTGCCTTTATTCAACCAGCATTTGATTTTGTTAAAGAATGGGCTAACAGACATAATATTGATCTAGGAAATTCTAATGAGGACCTTTGCAACAATCCAAAAGTAATCGCTAGAATCCAAGAAGATATTGACGAAGCCAACAAAAAGTTCGGAAATTGGGAACAAGTAAAACGTTTTGAATTAACACCAGATTTATGGTCAATTGATGCAGGCCATTTAACGCCAACTATGAAATTAAAACGTAAAATTATCAAAGAGAAATACCAAACCCTTTACGATAAAATTTACCAATCCTAAAATGAAAAAAATATTCTTCATTTCGTTAGTCTTCGCTTTTTTTTCTTGTAAAAAGAGCGAAGATTTTTCGTTACAGCGCTACCATACCTTTGACTCAAAAGAAGACCAATACACCGGCGGTATTAAAATGATTCCTGTAAAAACACCAAAAGGCACTTTTAAGGTTTGGACAAAACGATTTGGTAACAATCCGAAAATAAAAGTATTGCTTTTACACGGGGGACCTGGTTTAACGCACGAATTATACGAATCATTTGAAAGCTATTTTCCAAAAGAAGGCATTGAATTTATTTATTACGACCAATTGGGTTCGTATTATTCAGACCAACCAAAAGACAAATCGCTTTGGACAAATGAACGCTTTGTAGAAGAAGTAGAACAAGTACGAATAGCACTTGGCTTAAACAAAGATAATTTTTACGTTTTAGGACAATCTTGGGGTGGCATTTTAGCGATGGATTACGCTTTGAAATACCAGAAAAATTTAAAAGGATTGATTATTTCTAATATGGTTTCAAGCATTCCTTTGTATAATAAATATGCACAAGAAGTTTTAGGTCCGCAGATGAAAAAAGAAGTGTACCAAGAAATTATACAATTAGAAAAAAACAACGATTTTACCAATCCAAGATATACCGAATTACTTTTTGAACATTATTACACCCAACACATTTTAAGAAAACCACAAAATGAATGGCCTGAATCGATAAACAGATGTTTTAAACACATTAATTCTGAGGTGTATATTTCTATGCAAGGTTATAGCGAATTTGGCATAACAGGTGACGCCTACATAAAAAACTGGGATGTTTCCAAACGATTGAAAGAGTTTACCGTTCCAACCTTAACCATTGGTGCAAAATACGACACTATGGATCCGGAACATATGAAATGGATGTCGACACAAGTACAACACGGAAGATTTTTATTTTGTAAAAACGGTAGCCATTTATCACAATACGACGACCAAGAAACGTATTTTACAGGTGTAATTCAGTTTTTGAAGGATGTGGATGAGAAGAAATTGTAGGAATAATTAAAAAACATCTCATTTGTTCAAACAATATTAAAAATAAAGCTTAATTTTAATCAAAATTGAAAATAATGAAAACATTTATTTACGTATTATTAGGTTTAATTTCTATAGAAATTAATGCACAATGTTGGCAAAGTATTTCAGCTGGTAATAATCACATTTTAGCTGTAAAAAATGATGGAACGTTATGGGCTTGGGGTAGTAATAATTACGGAAAATGTGGTCCTTCTTTTCAAAATTATACAAATACACCAACTCAAGTTGGTAGTGAAAATAATTGGTTAAAAGCTTCACCCGCTATATATCATTCAATGGCATTAAAAACTAATGGTAATTTACATGGTTGGGGCCAAAATATTTTTGGTAATATTGGAATAGGAACAAGTGGGATAAATAATGCAATGATACCCTTCTCATCCCAAATTGGAAATAGTAACTGGACTAACATTGCATGTGGTAACAATTTTACGATTGCAATAAATTCTAACGGCACTTTATGGGGTTGGGGCGATAACTCTCAAGGGCAATTAGGTGATGGTACAACATTACTTAAAGCAATTCCTACACAAATTGGAACGAGTAATAATTGGCAAAAAATTGCAACAGGATATTATAAAGGATATGGAATTAAACTTGATGGCACTTTGTGGTCTTGGGGAATAAATTTTCAAACTCAAATTGGTACTAGCAACGATTGGCAAATTATTACAAGAGATTATGCTATAAAAAACAATGGATCATTATGGGATATTTCTAACGTTCCCTATCAAATTGGAAGTGATACCAATTGGATATCGATTTCAAAAAACTACCAAGGGAATCATCAGTTAGCATTAAAATCTGATGGAACATTGTGGTCATGGGGTGAAAACACTTTTGGTGAATTGGGAGATGGCACCAATATTAATAAAAATGCTCCAGTTCAAATTGGCACAAATTCAAATTGGAATTTTATTTCAGCAGGTGAAAAATATTCATTAGCATTAAATTCTAATGGGCAATTATGGGCATGGGGGTTAAACATTAATGGGCAATTAGGTGATGGTAGTTTTACAGATAAAAATACCCCAACTTTAATTAATTGTTCAACTGCTTTAGAATTAAATGATATAAATTTTGATAATTATTTAAAAATATATCCAAATCCAGCAAATAAATCAATTAAAATTGACACAAAGTCTATTGAGTCGATTAATAGAATTTATATATTGAACATTACAGGTCAACGCATTTCTGAATATGAAAAAAACACTACAGAAATAAATATTGAAAAACTTGAAAATGGAATTTATTTTATTTTAATTGATTCAGAAAAAGGAAATTACGTATCAAAATTTATAAAAATTTAATCAATTAGATTTCGCATGAAATTTTATATTTTTAGAAAATAATCAGCACTTAAGATCCGTACCTTGCCAAACAGCAGAACGTTAGCGTTAATTAATAAAAAAAAATGAAAACAAGAATAGTTTTATTAGTTATAGTATTCCAATTTTTTAATGCGTGTGCACTAAAAAAATTAAATTATGCAAAAATAAAAATTGAAGTGCCTAGCAATTATAAATTGTCATCTGAATATCAAATTGAAAATGACAATTTTTCTGCTCAATGGACTTACATTCCTGGTAAAAGTTTTAGTAATAACATGCAGATAGAATTGAACAACCAATTTGAAAGTCAATTTAAACTACGTTATATTAATGATATTAATTTTATATCTTGTGGAGAAAAATTTATTGGAAAGAAATATTATCTTGAAAATGCTCCGCTAAAATATAGAATTTATGCATATGGAATAATCAATAAAAAACTTGTAATTCTGAATTTAGGGTTTAAGAATAATCCTGAAAATGATAAAGATTTTGATGACTTAATGCGTAAGTTTATTACATTTTAAAAAATAAAACTGACGCTTAAAAGCGTTTTCCTTCAAATAAATGTAGATACTAAAACAAGTTCAGTATGACAAAACAAATAAAATAATTGTGCTGTAGAAAACACCCTTTACCCAAAACCCTTTACCCACACCCAACACCTTAATGCTCTTCCGATTTCCCTAAAACTTTGGTATCCATTGGTATCGCAGGTTGAAACATAAGTGTTTGTTTGTAGTACAAATAAAAACCTTTATTGGTTCGGAATTCGAAGTTTTGAAATTTGAAGTTTTGGTCGTCACTTTCTCTTTTAAAAACAATGGATTCTTTAGAATCTGGCAAGAAAACTTCCGCAATTAAGCTATCTTCTTCCACAAAGAAAAAGGCGTTTTTTCTTCTGGCTAATGAATCTCTTTCAATAGAAGTTAAGCGGTAGCCTTCTTCAAAAACACGTACACATTTCTTAGTCATATTCGACCATTTGTACCCTGCTTTTAAATCGCAACCATTTTCGTTTTTATCGTCGTTGACTTGGTTTTTCACGATAGAATCCATTTCCATCTTATCTTTTGGTGGATTTTTTAAAATGTAATCACAAGAAACTAACGAGGCTAGCAGTAAAATATATAAAAATTTCTTCATGTTTATTTCAGCGTTTCTTGATAAATTATTGATTCTACGGTTTCAAATTCGGTAGGTTTATCGACATTATGAAAGTATTTTATCAACACTTCACCCCAAACTTTACCATCAGAAAAATTAGCAATAATCCATCTATGATTTAAAATTTTAATGTTATTTATCAAAAAAGGATTGTCTCCAATTTGATCATAAGAAACATATTTATTTCCTTTTTTATCTGCATTAAAAGCGGTCAAATCTTCTTTAACTTTATTTTGTAATGCTTTTATATCGTATTCAAAATAATACTCTTGTGCGTTTTCATTATTAGCTAACGAAAAGTTATCATTATCTAATAATGTTGCGATAGAGTCTTTGGCTTTTTTTAATTCTTTTTTACTAATGGTAGAGACTTCTTCACTTCTTTTCAAAATATTTGAAGCATTAACTATTTGAAAAATATTAATTAATATTGAAAATACTAATCCGTAAAGCAATAAACTTTTTTTCATTTTTATATTTATTTTATTTCTATTTCTAAATTATCGTAAGCCAAAAAAACGTTATTTGGCAATTGTTTTTGTACCTCTTCATGCAATCCTAAAATATGACTAATATGCGTCAAATACGCTTTTTTAGGTTGTACCAAATTTATAAAATTTATAGCTTCTTCAACGTTAAAATGGGTATTATGTGGTTCAAATCGTAACGCATTGATAACCAAAACCTCAACATCTTTAAGTTTTTTTATTTCAGAATCCTCAATAGTTTTTACATCTGTTAAATATACAAAATCTTTTATTCTGTACCCAAAAACTTGTAAATTTCCATGCATGGCATTTATTGGAATTACCGTCTGATTTTTAATGGTTATGTTTTCATTATTCACTACTTCAATTGGCAAAACTGAGGGCGCTCCAGGATATTTGTTTTCTTTTTCAAAGATGTAATCAAATCGTCTGGATAAATTTTGCAACACACGCGAATGTCCATAAACCGGAATATCGCCTTGTTTAAAATAAAACGGTCGAATGTCATCTAAACCCGCTGTATGATCGGCGTGTTCATGTGTAAAAAACAGTGCATCAATTTGCGAGCAGCCGCTGGTAAGCATTTGCTGGCGAAAATCGGGACCACAATCAATTACTATAGAAAAATCTTCATCGTGAATCCAAACAGCAACACGCAATCGTTTGTCTTTTACATCCTCACTTAAACACACAAAATGCGTACTTCCAATTACTGGAATGCCTTGAGAGGTACCTGTTCCTAAGAAGTATAATTTCATATTTATGTATTTGATACACTAAAAATATAACTTACTACATTTTATAGTAAAGTGTTACTATATTGTTATGATAGCAATTTCTTTTTACAAAAATAACAAAATACTCTTGTTAAAACCTATAAATTATTAACTTTGCATTGTAATTTAATTTGCCAAAAAATACATTTGAATAAATGATAACTGAAATCACATTGAGAGGAGACAAAGCAATTGAACAAATCCCTTCTACAAAGGATAAAGCGCTCCGTATTAATTTAAACGAAAATATATACGGGACCTTTGCTGAAATTGGTGCCGGACAAGAAACGGTGAGGCATTTTTTCAGAGCAGGAGCTTCTTCTGGTACAATTGCAAAAGCAATGTCTGCCTACGATAAAGATTTTAGTGATGCCATTTACGGAATTGAAGAAGACGGTAGGTATGTTACAGAAAGCAGATTGAGAAAAATGCTTACCCATGAAACACAACTTATTGAAGACAGATTAGGTCGTGAAAAACATCCCAATAAAATGTTTTTTAGTTATGCCAATACAGTAGCCACTATTGATTTTGCAAAACAATTTAAAGGACATGGCTGGGTAGGAATTAAATTTCAAGTAGAACCAGACCAAGCGTATAACGAAATTTTAATTCACATTCGTTTTAAAGAAAATGATGCGCGTTTGCAACAAGAAACCTTGGGTATCTTAGGTGTAAACTTAATTTATGGCGCGTTCTACAAACACAATGATGCCAAAAAATTATTGCGTTATTTATACGACCACTTAGAAAAAGACCAACTTGAAATTGATACCATTAATTTCTCTGGACCAAGTTTTGCTGATGTAGACAACAGGTTAATGAGTTTGCAATTGGTAAAATACGGTTTTACAGATGCCGTAATGTTCAATCCGGAGGGAAAAAATATTTTGCCTGCAGCAGTTTTATACAAAAAAAACATCTTAGCGTTACGTGGTAGTTTCCGACCTGTAACCAAAGTAAATATGGACATGTACAAGCAATCTTACGAGATGTTTATACAAGAAAATAAAGTAAGTAAAGAAAATACCTTTGTGGTTTTTGAAATCACGCTATCTAACTTAAAAGCAGAAGGTGAAATTGACGAAAGAGATTTCTTAGACAGAGCAGAACTTTTATGTGCTTTAGGTCAAACCGTAATGATTTCTAACTTTCAAGAATATTATAAAGTATTAGAATATTTCTCCTCTTTTACAAAATCACGTACTGCGTTAGCAATGGGTGTGAGTAATTTGGTTGAAATATTTGATGAAAAATACTACCGTCATATGTCTGGTGGTATTTTAGAAGCATTTGGAAAATTATTTTATAGAGATTTAAAAGTATATTTATATCCGATGAAAGATCCAGAAACGGGTGAAATTATTACTTCAGAAAACTTAAAAGTGCATCCAAGAATGAAAGAATTGTATAAGTTCTTTAAATACAACGGAAAAGTTACAGACATTGAAACTTACGATGCCAAAACATTAGATATTTTCTCAAGAAAAATATTAAAAATGTTGTCTAAAGGCGAATCTGGCTGGGAAGAAATGCTACCAGATGGCACAGCAGAAATCATTAAAAAAGATCATTTATTTGGCTACGAAAAAGAAAAAGAATTAGCTAAGTCATAAACTAAAAAATCCCAAATTCTTAAGAATTTGGGATTTTTTTAATCTTAAAATTTTAATTTATACGTGTAAAGCTCTATTACCAGTTGTAGCCAAAGCGGCTTCTTTAATGGCTTCTGCAAAAGTAGGATGGGCATGTGACATTCTTGAAATATCTTCAGCGCTAGCTCTAAATTCCATTGCAGTTACAGCTTCAGCAATTAAATCCGCACAACGCGCACCAATCATGTGAACACCTAACACCTCATCTGTTTTGGCATCGGCTAAGATTTTTACAAATCCGTCTGTATCGCCACCAGCTCTTGCTCTTCCTAATGCTTTGAATGGGAAACTTCCCGCTTTAAATTCGATACCTTCAACTTTTAATTGCTCCTCTGTTTTACCTACAGCGGCAACTTCTGGCCAAGTATATACTACACCAGGAATTAAATTATAATTGATATGTGGTTTTTGTCCGGCTAAAATTTCTGCAACCATTACACCTTCTTCTTCCGCTTTGTGCGCTAACATTGCACCACGAACTACATCGCCAATTGCATAAATATTAGAAACTGAAGTCTGCAAATGATCGTTGACTTCAATTTGACCTCTATCTGTAAGTTTTACACCTGCTTTTTCTGCTTGTAAACCATCTGTAAACGGACGACGACCTACAGAAACTAAGGCATAATCACCTTCTAATGAAATGATTTCTCCTTTTGCATTTTCTGCTTTTACGGTTACCACATCTCCTGCTCTATCTACAGATTGCACTTTATGTGACGTGTAAAACTTCATGCCTTGTTTTTTAAAGACTTTTGTTAATTCTTTAGATAAAGAGGCATCCATTCCTGGAATAATTCTATCCATATATTCTACTACCGAAACTTGAGCGCCTAAACGAAGGTATACTTGTCCAAGTTCAATACCAATTACTCCGCCTCCAATAATTACTAAATGTTTTGGCACTTCTTTTAATTTTAAAGCTTCAGTTGAAGTAATAATTCTGTCTTTGTCTAATTTGATAAAAGGCAAGTTTGAAGGTTTAGAACCAGTAGCAATAATGATATTTTTTGATTCAATGATTTCAGAAGAACCATCAGCTTTGGTTACCTTAACAGAAGTAGCGCTTTCAAAAGCACCAACGCCTTCAAAAACAGTAACTTTATTTTTATCCATTAAGTATTTTACACCACCAGAAGTTTGGTCTACAACAGCTTGTTTTCTGGCAATCATTTTTTCTAAATTTACTTTTACTTCACCAGAAACTTCAATGCCGTGATCGGCAAAATGTTGTAATTCTTCATAATGATGTGAGGAAGCTAATAATGCTTTTGATGGAATACATCCTACATTCAGACACGTTCCACCAAGTGTGGCGTATTTTTCAATAATTGCTGTTTTAAATCCTAATTGTGCACAACGAATAGCCGCTACATATCCTCCAGGTCCAGAACCAATAATGGTTACATCAAATTGACTCATAAATATATTTTATAAAATGTTATGGTATGTTTTAAAGTACAAAAGTAAGGTTTTTTGAATAAATATGTATCGCTATTTTTCGAAAAAACTTTACTAATTTTAATTCAACACAAATGAAGTAGAATTTTTAACTTCACCAATCATAAAAGTACTGTGCGTACTGCCAATATGTTGCAAAGTGGTTAATTTGGTAACCATAAATTCTCTATATTCTTCCATGTCTTTTACGCAAATTTTCAAAATATAATCATAGTCGCCACTTACGTGAAAACATTCTAAAACTTCGGTTAGCGTAACTACTTCCTTTTCAAATTCGGAAATTAAGTCTCTTGAATGTTTAATTAATTTAACATGACAAAACACTACAAATCCTTTGTTTATCTTAGTTTTATCTAAAATGGTAGCATATTTACTAATAATGCCTTCACGTTCCAATTTTTTTATCCTTTCATAAACTGCAGTTACAGATAAGTTTAATTTGCTAGACAATTCTTTAGTTGTTTTTTTAGCATCAATTTGCATCAATTCTAATAATTTTTTATCAATTGCATCCATGTGAATAGTAATTTATTTGGCTAATGTACGAAAAAAAGAAAAAATAAAGATAAATAAACTGACATTTTAATTTTTATTAGATAAATAAACTAAATATTTAAGACATTATTGAAATATTGATTTATTATTTTCAATTTTGATAGATAAAATAAAATCATCATGAAACAATTTAATCCAGCCGATAATATACAGGATTTACAGTATTTTGGCGAATTTGGAGGTGTAAATCCTTCTATATCCGATTCCTCTACTTATACGTTTCTTTCTGCAAAAACCATGTTTGATACCTTTGAAGGTAACGCAGAAGGGTGTTATTTGTATTCCCGACATTCTTCACCTAGTAATTTATATTTAGATAAAGCGTTAGCAGCGATGGAAGGCACTGAAACTGCCAATGTTTCTGCTTCTGGTATGGGCGCCATTACGCCAACAATTTTACAACTTTGTGGACAAGGTGACCATGTGGTTTCCAGCAGAACCATATATGGTGGAACTTATGCCTTTTTGAAAAATTTTACACCAAGATTTGGCATAAAAACCACTTTTGTAGACATTACTAAATTAGACCTTGTAGCAGCAGCCATAACACCAACAACCAAAGTTTTATATTGCGAAACAGTCAGCAATCCATTGTTAGAAGTAGCAGATATTGCTTCTTTAGCTAAGATTGCAAAAAAGCACAACCTTAAATTGGTAGTTGACAATACGTTTTCGCCTTTATCGGTATCGCCAGCAAAGTTAGGTGCTGATATTGTGATTCACTCCTTAACAAAATACATCAACGGAAGTTCAGATACAGTGGGCGGCGTAACGTGTGCGAGTCAAGCATTTATTAACGATTTAAAAAACGTAAATTCTGGTGCGAGTATGTTATTAGGTCCTACTATGGATAGTTTGCGTTCGGCATCGGTAATGAAAAACTTAAGAACACTTCACATCCGAATGAAGCAACACAGTCATAATGCGATGTATTTGGCACATAAATTTGAAACCGCAGGCATAAAAACTGTTTATCCAGGTTTAGCTAGTCATCCCAGTCATGAAATATATAAAAATATGATTAATCCAGAATACGGTTTTGGAGGCATGATGACCATTGATGTAGGTAGTTTGGAAAAAGCCAATGCCTTGATGGAATTAATGCAAGAAAGAAACTTGGGCTATTTGGCGGTAAGTTTAGGATTTTACAAAACCTTATTTAGCGCACCTGGGACATCAACTTCTTCTGAAATTCCTTTAGAAGAACAAGCAGCAATGGGTTTAACTGACGGATTAATCCGTTTTTCAATTGGATTAGATAACGACATTGAAAGAACCTATCAAAGTATGCTTACTTGTATGAAAGAATTAAATATTTTGTAGAAGAACTATCTTTAATATTCAATCCGTCCAGATTACATCAGAACGGATTTTGTATTTATATTATAACGTTTAAGACAATTTACTGATAAACTTCGAATACGGATCTTTAAACTGAAAGCCATCATCGGTTCTTTCCTTTGATAATTTGTTGTATTCTACCAATGCCCAAAGGATAAATTCTTTTAGAAAATATTTATCTGAAACAGGTATTTCTGGTTGGTATTTCTGAATTAAATTTTCCAATGGTTGCACTCCATCTAGGGTATTTTTGTATACTTCATCTGAACAATCATCCGTCAATTCAAAACCTGATTCATTGAAAAACCATTCTGTAATTTCGGAATAAGGCGTGGTTACATCTTGTTTTTCTAGTTTCTCGATTTTAGGAAAATTAGCGGGTAAAAAAGTATGAATCGCATTGGCAATTAAATATTGTGCCACTACTCCAGCGCCTTCTTGTTCGCCTTCGTAAACCAATTCTACTTTTCCAGTTATGGCTGGGATAATTCCTAAAAAGTCAGGCAAACGAACAGTTGTTGTTACTTCTCTGTTTTGCAAGGCTCTGCGTTCGGCAGTACTAATCAGATTCTCAAATGCAGTAATACTCATACGCGCTGAAACGCCACTTTTTGCATCAATATATTCGGATTCTCTGGCTTCAAAACCTACTTGTTCTAACAAATCTTTTGCTAAATTAGGCACATGGACTAAAGTCGATTGGTCTTCGTCTAACTTAGCTTCTTGCGTAGTAATAATTTTAGCAATTTCTATAGTTTCTGGATAATGCGTTAAAATTTGCGAACCAATTCTGTCTTTTAAAGGTGTTACAATACTACCTCGATTGGTATAATCTTCTGGATTTGCGGTAAAAATAAATTGCAAATCTAAAGGCATTCTTAATTTGAAACCACGGATTTGAATATCGCCTTCTTGCAAAATATTGAATAAAGCTACTTGAATACGCGCTTGTAAATCGGGTAATTCGTTAATTACAAAAATACATCTATTCGCACGAGGAATCATTCCAAAATGAATTACACGTTCGTCTGCATAAGATAATTTTAAATTAGCCGCTTTTATTGGATCTACATCACCAATTAAATCGGCAACTGTAACATCAGGAGTAGCTAATTTTTCGAAAAAACGCTCGCTTCTATGTAACCAAGAAATTGGTGTGTCATTGCCTTTTTCAGCAATTAAATCTATCGCAAAACGCGAAATTGGGTTTAGAGGATCGTCATTAATTTCAGAACCTGTAACAAACGGAATGTATTCGTCTAAAAGTTCGACCATTTTTCTGGCCAAACGTGTTTTTGCTTGTCCGCGCAATCCTAATAAATTAATATTATGACGTGATAAAATTGCACGTTCTAACTCGGGAATTACAGAATTTTCAAAACCATGAACACCTGTAAATGTTGGTTGCTTGGCTATTAATTTGTTTCTTAAATTAGTTCGTAATTCATCTTTGATATTCTTTGATTGATAACCTGATTGTATCAATTCTCCTAATGTTTTAATATGTGTCATACTATTTTTTTAAACGCTATTTAGCTACTGTTTTTATTTAATTTTTTTATTTGATACTACTTATTTTAACTTCTTTTTCCTGTTGGCTTCATAATCTTGGAAAATCATTTCTCCCAATCCACTTAAACCTGTATAAAATGCTTTTCCTTGATTGGCTTCTGTAAATTTATCGACAAATTTTTGTAAGTACGGATCGTTAGCAATCATAAAAGTAGTTATTGGAATATGTAATTTTCTAGCTTGGGCAGCTTGTGTATAACATTTTTCAACAATATATTCGTCTAAACCATTACTATTCATGTAATACGAGCCGTCTTTTTCACGAACACAGCTTGGTTTACCATCAGTAATCATGAAAATTTGTTTGTTGGTATTTCGTTTTCTGCGCAGCATGTCCATAGCCAATTGCAAACCTGCAACAGTATTGGTATGATAAGGTCCAACTTTCAAAAAAGGCAATTCTTTTATAGAAATAGGCCAAGCATCGTTTCCAAAAACTAAAATATCAATAGTATCTTTTGGATAACGAGTTGTGATGAGTTCCGCTAGCGCCATGGCAACTTTTTTGGCAGGCGTAATTCGGTCTTCACCGTACAAAATCATACTATGAGAAATGTCTATCATTAAAACGGTACTCATTTGCGATTTGTAGTGTGTGTCTTCAATTACCAAATCATTTTCAGTAAGTTGGAACTCGCCTATTCCATTATTAATTTGCGCATTTTTCAAACTTTCAGTTAATGAAATTCTATCTAAGGCATCTCCAAAATTATAGCTTCTGAGTTCGCCCGTAAGTTCATCGCCGCCTCCAAGTTGTTTAGATTTGTGATTGCCACTGCCCGATTTATTTAAATTGCCAAATATTTGATCTAAAGCGGCTTGACGGATAAGTCGTTCCGTTTTTGAAGTAATGGTAACCTCGCCGGCGCCATCTCCCGTAATTTCTTCGCGAATGAATCCTTTTTTCTTTAAATCTTCGATAAAATCTTCAATTGTATATTCTGGAGTGGTTAATTTGTATTCGGCATCAAGCTCGCGTAACCAAGATATGGCCTCGTCAAAATCACCAGAAGTGTGGACAATTAATTCTTTGAAAACACCAAAAAGCACCTCAAACGGTGACTTAAATGGCTTTTCATACGTTTTAAAATAAAACCCTTTTTTCATGTTTTAAAATTACAAGGTTAGTTTTAAATGACAAGAAAACGAATGCTAATTTTTAGTTAAATCTAATAAAACTTTCCATCCACATAATACCAATTGTTTTGAAATAAGATAAACGTTGATTTTTCGTGATGTATTTGTGGGATGTTATTCTGGTCTAAATAGTAGGCTTTGAATTCTACTATATTTTCAGTACTGTTTATGATTTCTAATTTTTGCCACGTATTTATTTGTGCCCATGCTAAAATATCCGATTTATTGGTATACTTTTTTTGAGACACGTGTGTTGTTTTGTATAAATATTCCGAATCGTTTAAATAAAAGGCAGTAAATCTGGCACGCATGAGTTTTTCGGCAGTAGGCACAATTATGTCACCTTGAATATATGGCAAACAACATTCTTGAAGGCTAATAAGGGAGCCGCAAGGGCAAAGTTTAGTGTTTTCCATTTTGAATTTTAGGTGCTAAATGTTTTAGCAAAACCTGGTATTTACTTAATTCAATTAAATGGTCGTCTGACACCACTTCATCAATTAAATTATCCACTTCCTCACTAACTTTAAACAGCAAAACTTGGGCGGTTTCCCACTCTTTTTTGGCTATTAAATCAATAATTGTTTGAACTTTTGGTTTTAAATAAACTAGTTGTTGTGAATGCATTATTGGTTTTTAAGCGACTGCTTGTATTGTTCTAATATTGCTGCTTTTTTTGCTGCTGAAGTTAGTTTTGTTTTTTGAATTTTCTTCAAATGATTGTCCAACTGCTTTTTATGTTTGTCTTTATTTACGGCATTATTTCTTCCCATGTTGCAAAATTTTCTTCAAATTTACGAAACTTTCGTTGGTAATACTTAATTCTGTTAGCATTTTCGTTCTAAATTCTGCAAAATCATCAAATAAAACGTGTTTTGCCCATAAATTTGATTGCAAAACGTTTTTAATTTCTTTAATTCTTTTAGATGTGTCGGATGCATTTCTAAGCAATTGATTGGTATAGTTTGGATTATTTTTATGATTAAAATACACTTCGTTTTTAGCTTCATTCACTTCAATATAAAACAAATTCTCAGTTTCATTATTTGGATAAAAATCAGTCCAATACGCAAATCCAACAGTTTCTATTTGATTTTTATAATCGGAATTCGTAACCAAACGCCACCTACAATTTGAGGCTCTTCCCCAATGATTGGATTTTCTGAAAACACCCAATTCTGTAAAATAATATTCACTCCCAGATGCGCTTTTGTAACCTAATTTTAAATCTAAAACAGCATCCTTTTCCACTTGTTGAAACAAGCAAAATGTGTGTTTGTGAAAATTAAATTTGTTGTAATTATTCATTTTGTAAAGATAGCGTTATCTGTATAGTAATTTTTCAAAACGATTATTTTAATCTTAAAAAAATTATTACATTTGCATCAATAAATTAAAAAAACTGAATTTTCAACATCATCATTTAGAAAAAAAAACAATGAAACAATTAGTACTATTATTTGCTGCATTAACATTGGTTTCTTGCAACAAATTTAAAATTGAAGGAACAGCAAAAGGAATTAAAGATGGCACAAAAGTATTTTTAGAAGGTGCTAACGAAACAGGGCCAGTTGCAATGGATACTGTAGAAGTAAAAGCAGGAAAGTTTTTATTTGAAGGCAAAAGCGAACTTCCTGAAATTGGAATTGTAAGTATTGAAGGTGTAATTGATCCTCAATATCAATCCAAAAAAGCACTTCCTTTAATTATTCAAAGTGGTACAATAACTATTGACTTTGACACAAAAGACATTCAGAAATCTAGAATTTCAGGAACTACTGATAATGATTTGTTTCAAAAATATACTGATGAATCTGTAATTATTAACAAACCACTTGTTGATTTTACGAAAAATAACAATGAGGCGATGAAAAAAGCCATGGAAACCAATGATGTAGCTGTGCAACAGCAACTAAATCAAGAATATGGCAAACTTGCTCAGTCTATTTCTGCAAAGATGGATACTAAATCTAAGGATTTTATGAAAAACAATCCAAGTTCTATTTTGTCAATGCTTTTTCTAGAAAACTATGTTAGTAGAGGAATGTTGCAAGGAAAAGAAGCTAAAGAGGCGTTTGAAAAATTAGACAAAAAATTACAAGGTACAAAAAGTGGTAAAGCAGTAAAAAAAGCGTTAGATGCGCAATTGAAAGTAGCCGCTCCAGAAAAAAAAAAATAACTAAAGCACCTGATTTTTCAGCTAAAACACCTGCTGGAAAAACCGTTTCATTAAAAGAATCGCTGGGTAAGGTTACTATAATTGATTTTTGGGCTTCTTGGTGTGGACCATGTCGTGCTGAAAATCCGAATGTAGTTGCACTTTATAATGAATTGCACAGTAAAGGTTTAAATATTATTGGCGTTTCATTGGATGAAGATGCAGCAGACTGGAAAGCTGCAATTGCAAAAGATAAATTAACTTGGACCCAAGTTTCTAATTTAAAAAAGTGGGAAGATCCTATTGCGAAAGATTATGAAGTGGATGGCATACCAGCCACGTTTATTTTAGATGCGCAGGGAAACATAGTAGCTAAAAACCTTAGCGGCGAAGAATTAAAAGCTAAAGTAAAAGAAATATTAGGTTTAAAATAATACTTAATTATCCCATTTTGTAGGTACTAACAAAATGGGATTTTTTTATGTTTTTAGTTTCCAGAAAGTTATAAAATATTTTAGATATTAGCCATAAATAAGTTTGCCACAATAAAAAACAATTCTATATTTGCAATCGCATACTGGCCTTGGGGAGATACTCAAGCGGCCAACGAGGGCAGACTGTAAATCTGCTGTGAAAACTTCGCAGGTTCGAATCCTGCTCTCCCCACAAAAGCACTTCTAACGAGGTGCTTTTTTTTGTAGTTATTGGTAAAATATCTAAAAACTACTTTCATACACTATCCATACACTATCCATACACTATCCATACACTAACTATACACTAACTACGGAGTATCTATACACCATCTACGAAGTAACTCTGTTTTAATAGGATAAATTTACAGTGGAAACATACTTATTTTTGCAGCAATAACATTCAACAAATTAAAAGTCGCTTTGATAATTTGTAATATTTTTTTATTAATTTTGAAAAAAATATAAACAATTAAAAAAAATTAAAATGAAAAAAACAATTTTATTAATATTTGCATTTTTAACATTATTATTTTTAAACTCGTGTTCAAATAATGATGACGACAATTCTTCCCAACCATCTGCATATCAGGGGAATTGGAGCGGAACATTTACAGGAACTCAAGATAACGGAACTTGGAGTGCGAACGTAAATTCATCAGGTGTTGTAACAGGAACTGCAATATCATCAGTTTTTTCAGTAAGTTATCAATTAAATGGGACTGTTACCAACAATGGTGTACTTAGTGCAACTATGGGAACTTCATCAGTAGGAGGTCAATTTAATGGACAAATGAACGGAACAAACGCAAATGGAACTTGGATAAATACTTCTGCAAATATGAATGGTAATTGGACTGGGACTAAACAGTAACAATTAATAATAGAAAGAAAAAAAAACGAAAAAATAAGAGCAGTTGCAGAAAATGAAAGCTGTTGGCAAATAAAAACCAGCTACTTGTGCTGAAACCAATTGGTTCCGTCATCATAATAAGCTTTAAATTCTGTGTTTACAGGCGTACCATGTAAAATACGATTGTTATAATTTTTACGAATAATATAGTTAAAAGCGCCCATATCGCCAGTAAATGATGTGGTGTTGTTAGCATTATAATTTTCATGAATCTGACAAAGTGAATCAATTAAAGGTTTAATGGTTTGAATACTACCACCGATAACGCCACAATTTAGTAATCGCTCCGACTTATTTTCAGATTCCACTTCAGCATAATCTTTAATTTTACTTCTTAAATGCGAACCGTGCAATTGCATCCATTCATTATCCCAATTCGTGGGCTCATCGCCACAAAAAACAATGTCTAAATTATTTGTAAACAAAGGTTGAATAAACGGATTTTTTAATATCAAAACATCGGATACATCCGTAACAAATAGCGAATCTATAGTATCGGAATATTTTTCTAAGAATTGGCTATAAACACAATATCTAAAAACATTTGGATTAAAACGAGTATCATGCGTTATCTTAATAAATAGCAAATGTGCTGATTGGTGTTTTAAAACAGTTGCTTCAGAAAAATTATTATGAAAAATAATGGCTTGAAGATTTAATTTCGCAATAGAATTAGCCCATTTTTCAATGATTGAAAAATCATCATCTGAAAGCATTTGACTTCTATTTACATCATAAACACCTGAAATATGGCATCCTAATATAAGTCTGTTTGAAAATTGAAGGTTTGAAGGGATTTCCAATTAACTCAAATGATTTAATTTTACTTTTGCACTTATGCTGTCTGGATTATTTCTGTAATACACATAAGTTCGTAAATCTAATTTGTCGACGAAATATAATTTTTCTGCACATTCGTAAAAATGAGCATCAGCGCCGTACATATCTAAAAAATTTAGGCTAGTAAAAACTTCTTTTTTTCCGAAAAGTGTGGCAAACAAAATGCAATCATCTACATGAACCACTTTATTTTTATTGAAACGATCTGGAACATAATAATCGGATTCTTTGTTTACAATGGTTTCCGTTGTTGAAGCTATCAAATCCAAAGAATTTATTTCAGATAAGCATAGTTCTAAATGATTTGGTTTGTACTCGTCATCTGCATCAATAACGGTAATATACTCGCTATTGGTAAGCAAAATACCTCTATTTATAGACTCAGATTGACTGCAATTTTTATGACGCAAATAGGTAATTTTATCTTCATGCTGTATGGCATATTTTAAAATTAAACTTTCAGAATCATTTGTGCTTCCATCGTCAATGATTAATAATTCAAAATCTTGGAAAGTTTGTTGCAAAACCGAATCTATTGCTCTTTTAATAATATCAAATGGTGTATTGTATACAGCCATTATTACAGCTACTTTGTTTTTACTTTTCATATTTTAAATAATGAACACAAAAGTAGTTTTAATAAATATAAATCATGTAAAATAATTCTTAAATTAATTTATTCCACTAAAAAAAGTTATTTAAAATACCATTTAATTGCTATTCACAAACGTTTTAATATAAAAAAAACTATGCAAATTATTATGTAAACAAAAATTTAATAAGACCATTAATTTTTGCTTATCGTTTTGTTTTCAATAAGTTAATATTTGCATACTATTTACAAATTTACCTAACAATAATTTGATTCATTTATAATATTATGATAAAAAAAAAATTGATGGGTTGTTATAATTTAGCAGCAATTAATTTAAAAACTAAAACAATGCAAAAAAATTCATTCTTAAAAGTATTTGTAGCTTCTGTAATGGTGGCTACAAGTTTCGTATCTTGTCAAGATGATGACGAGACTACAACAACTCCAGAGGAGACTGTTGAATTCAAAAATCGTTCAATTACTCCGTCATTCATTAAAATGGCACCAGAGTTTTCAAATGTAGGAGTTTTCACTTTAGTAAGTAGTGAAGATGCCATTCCAAATTCTAATAATATGGTATATGGTGGTGCTCCAGATGGTCAAGGATTTATTGCAAATCCTGATGGAAGTGGGTATATCATGGTAACAAACCATGAAAATACTTGGGCAGTATCTAGATTGTATTTAGACAAAAAATTAAACATTACTAAAGGTGATTACATTGTAAACACTGATGGTGGTATGTTTAGATTATGTTCTGCTACTATGGCAACTCCTGCTTTACACGGATTTGGACCTACATTTTTAACTACAGGTGAATCTAATGCAAACGCAATGACGCATGCTATTGACCCAGTTGGTATGGCAAATCCTGGTGATCAGTCAAGAGTTTTACCAGCTTTAGGAAAATTTAGTGGTGAAAATGCTGTACCATTACACAAAAATGCTTTCCCAGGTAAAACGGTTATCATTTTAGGAGAAGATTCAGGTAATGGTCAAGTATATTTATACGTTTCTAATACTGTTGGTGATTTACAAAATGGTAAATTATATGCTTTAAGAAGAACAGACTTAAACCAAATTGAAACTGCAATGACTTGGAACAATAACTATCCAGTAGAATTTGTAGAAGTACCAAATGCTAAGAACTTAACTGGTGCTGAAATGGAAAGTTTAAATACAACGCTTAAAGCTATTCAGTTTGCACGTGTTGAAGATTTAGATTACCGTAAAGGTTCTGCTGCTAACAACAGAGAAATTTATTTTGTTGCAACAGGTATTTCTGGAACTACAGAAAAAACTTACATGGGAAGAATGTACCAATTAAAACTAGATGCTGCAAACCCTTTAACAGGAACTTTAAAAATTGTAGCTGACGGTGATATTTCTCCAGCTGGTGCTAACGTAAAAGGATTAGACATAATCAATCCAGATAACGTATGTGCAACTGAAAACTTTGTTTACATTCAAGAAGATGGAGATTCATTTTTTCCAGAAGCTACTCACAACTCATTAATTTGGCAGTACAACATTGCTACAGGTACTAAGAAAATATTTATGGACATGACGCACAGAGATGCTAACATGTTAAATACTAAGTACAACCCAGCTGGTGCAACTCAAATGTTTTATGGAATTTGGGAACACGGAGCAATGGAAGATATTTCTGATGTAGTTGGTGTACCAGGTACATTTACAATTAACGTACATGCACACACATGGATTGAAGGAAATAGATTTTTAAATCCAAGTAATGCTAACTCATTACAAACTTACAAATCTGGTGGACAAACTCTAATTTTAAAGAATGTTCCAAGATAATAATATTTAAATTACCATTAAACCTTCACTTATGTATTTAAGTGAAGGTTTTTTTATTAAACCATCAAATGAAATCAAATGAAAAAAACTATTATTTTATCCTTCTTACTAGTTACTCTTTTTTCTTGTGTAGATAATAAATATCTAACTTTAGAAAAAAAATTATTTGCAACTATTGCTACAAAAATAGATACCTTAACTGCTGCTTTAACTGAAATAGAAAAGACTAAAGATGAAAAAGAGTTAATGCTAAAATTTAAGGAAACTAGAAAAGAGTATAAAAAAATAGAGCCATTTGTAGAATATTATTTTCAAGGTTTTTCAAGAAGAATTAATGGACCCGCTTTACCCGAAATAAAAACAGACGATAATATGGTAAACGACGCGTCTGGTTTTCAAGTAATTGAAGAAATTATTTTTAGCGGTGATGTGGACTTAAAAGAACTAAAAAAACAAGTTCATATTTTAATTACCGACTTGAAATTCATGCAAAAAAATATTAAAGATTTACCTATCCAAAACCATCATTTTTATGAATTGATGCAACATCAAATCATAAGAATTGCTGCACAAGGAATAACAGGTTTCGACTCTCCTGTAGCATTTAACTCTATTAATGAAGCAAAATATGCTATTGAAGGTATTGAAGAATTTTATTTAATATATTGCGATATCAACAATCAAGAAATAGATGCTGACATAGTAAGATTGACTAAAAATGCAGAAAAATACATTGATGCCCATACAGATTTTGATACTTTTAATAGACTCGAGTTCATAAAGCAACATTTGATGCCATTGAGCGTTGCTTTTGAAAAAGAGTTTAAAACAGTTATTGAAAAAACACCGAACTTTACAGACAATAAAGTTTTTTATGGTCATTTATCTGATTTAATGCAAGGCAAAAAACTAAATCCTGATGCATTTTCTCCATATGCCGAATCAAAATCTACGCCTGAAAAAACAGCTTTGGGAAAATTACTTTTTAATGATAATTCTATTTCTCGAAGCAACCAAATGAGTTGTGCCACTTGTCATAGTGCAGAAAAAGCATTTGCAGATGGTAAAAAACTTTCAACTAAGAATATTCATGAGAATAGTTTCAATCGAAATTCTCCTTCCGTATTATATTCCGCTTTTCAAAAATCATTTTTCTATGATATGCGTTCGCAAGATTTAGAAAATCAGATAGAAAGTGTTATGAAAAATCCGGCTGAGTTTAATCTTTCTCCAAATGAAATAAAAGAAAAAGTTGCATCCAACAAAAATATGGTTGCATTGTTTAAAAAAGCGTATCCCAACAAAAAAGAAATATCTACGTATGAGATTAGAAATGCTATCGCTTCTTATGTTAGAAGTTTGATGCCTTTTAATGCAAAAATCGATCGTTATTTTGCCGGAAAAGCTACACTAACCGCAAGCGAAACAAATGGATTTAATTTATTTGCTGGAAAAGCCAAATGTGCTACTTGCCATTTTATTCCACTTTACAGCGGTACTGTACCGCCATGGTACAACAACTCCGAATCTGAAGTTATTGGTGTGCCAAAAAGTAACGTTTGGAAAAATGCCGTTGTAGATGGTGACGTGGGCAGGTTTAAACTAAATGCATTAGCGCCACTTAAATATTCTTTTAAAACACCAACGATAAGAAACAGTGAAAAAACTGCGCCTTACATGCACAATGGTGTGTACAATACCTTGGAAGAGGTAATTAAATTTTATCAATTAGGTGGTGGAAACGGTATTGGAATGAACTTGGAATACCAAACCTTACCATTTGATAATTTGAAATTGTCTGAAAAAGAAAAAGAAGATTTAATTAGTTTTATAAAAACATTGACTGATAACAGTGAAAATAAATAAGCAATTATTATTTGCACAATTGGTATTTATTGGATTATGTTCATGTACGGAAGATAGCGAAATAATACCATGCAATTTGCAAGTTACCATGTTGGTATCAAGTACTGCTTCACACCCATGTTCAGGAACTGGTACCATACAAATAACTGGACCTATTGGCGATAATTTTCAATATAAAATGGATAATCAGCCATTTCAAAATCAACCTACATTTTTGAATGTAAAAGTGGGCAAACATGTTTTGGTAGCAAAAGATGAAAATGGTTGCGAAATAAACAAAGAAGTTATTGTGGAAACCATTCCAAAAGGAAATACATTTAGCCAGGTGAGTCAAATTTTAGCCAATCGATGTGCAAGTTGTCATTCAGGATTTAACCCACATGCCGGACTTAATTTTACAGAACCTTGCGACATACTCAACCATTGGGACAGAATACAAGCCAGAGCAGTGCACGGCATACCAACAACAATGCCACAAGCAGGATTGATTCCGATAGCAGAGCGAAATAAAATAATGGAATGGATAGCAAATGGCCATACTTATGAAAACTAACTGATTTTTTAGCAGAATAACCACTACAAAGAAACCACCAGAGCAGTAAAAGAATAGACGGTTAGGGTTGAAAATACCTCCTTTGCGGTTGTGGAATGATAATTTGGGGTTAAAGACCCCAAATTATTGGTTAAGAACCCTAAAATATCATTACGGAACCCCAAATTATTATTAAACAACCCCAAATTATTATTATCGAGCCACAAATTATGATTTGTAAACCCCAACGGAGGAGTAAAAGACCCAACGGAGGAGTTTGGAACCCCAAATTAGCATTAAACAACCCCAAATTAGGATTATTTAATACCACTTATATTTTCTTAGTTTTTACCAAATACATTAAAACTGCAATTGGGATTAATAAAATACCAATAAAAATTAATCGGGATTGAAATAAACTTGGCACTAAAAGTAAAGTGATTAATAAACCACCAATTGCCCCACCTAAATGTGCAGTATGTCCAATATTATCATACCTTCCTTTCATACCATAAACGGAATATCCTAAATACAGAAATGCAAAAATATAACCAGGAATCGGAATGGCAAAAAACATTCGCAACTCAATTTCTGGATACAACAAAATGGCACAATAAATAATTCCTGTCACAGCGCCAGAAGCTCCAATTGCAGAATAATTGGATTCGTTTTTATGTATGTAATACGTTAATACGCTACCCATTAGCATACTTCCAAAATAAATAATTAGAAAATTTGTGGTACTAAATTCTTGGGTTAAAAAATTGGCGAAACTCCAAAAACTAAACATGTTAAACGCAAAATGAAACCAATCGGCATGTAAAAAACCAGAAGTAATCATACGAAATTGCTCGCCCGATTTAATTTTTGAAATGTTAAACTTAAAACGATCAAAAAAAGCAACATTGGACAAACCCATAAACGTAGCCAAAGCTGTAATTGCAATAATAATGGTGGAAACAGAATACATATAAAATAATTTTAATAAAGCTAAAGGTACTATAAATATTGAAAAATCAATAAGAAAAACATATTATGGCATAATTTTCTAAGAAATAACAAAACACGTATATTTGTAAAAAAAATTCATGCAATTTCTATTATATATTTTAATTTACCCTTTCATTTGGATACTATCTATTTTGCCGTTTCCGGTATTGTACTTATTATCCGATTGTGTGTGCTTTCTAGTTTACCGCATTTTTAAATACCGAAAAAGAGTGGTTCGAGGAAATATCGCGCTAGCACTACCTCATCTTTCCGAAAAAGAAAGAACCATTGTAGAAAAGAAATTCTATGCTCATTTGTGCGATTTGTTTCTTGAAATGATCAAAACATTATCTATTTCAAAAAAGGAAATTGAAAAACGCTACACTTTTTCAAACATGGAAGTATATTACGATTTAGAAAAGAAAGAAAAAAGTATTGCCTTATTGTGCGCGCATTATGCCAGCTACGAATGGGCAGTTTCTATGAATTATCATATTCATTTCACCGGTTATGGCGTGTATAAAAAATTAGCCAATCCGTATTTTGATAAATTGGTAAGAAAAATTCGTTCTAAATTTAAAAGTCAATTGATAGATAGTAAAGAAACCATTCCTACAATGGCCTCAAATTTCAGAAATAAAAATTACAGTTTGTACGGATTAGTGAGTGACCAATCTCCAAAAGTAAGCACCACACATTATTGGCAAAAATTTATGGGAATAGAAGTTCCTGTGCATACCGGAGGCGAAATGTTAGCCAAAAAATACGATATGAATGTGATTTTCTTAAAGACTAAGAAACTAAAACGCGGGTACTATGAAGCTAGTTTTGAAGTACTTTCTGACGGCAATACCAAAGATTTTCCAAATTACGAAATCACAGATAATTTCCTAAAATTAGTAGAACAACAAATTTATGACGCACCAGAATTTTATTTATGGACGCATAAACGTTGGAAGCACAAGAGATGATTTGGGTAAAGGGTAATAATTTAATATTTTACTTTAATTAAACCAACTTTTCACCATTTCAACTTCTGGCTTGGTATCATTTTTATGATTGAAATCGTTTTTAGTAGGATGATATACGTAATCTTCTTGCCAAGTGGTAAAGTTTTGTGCTACATCAATAATCGCATCACAAACCAATTGAATTTCTTCTGTAGTAGTTGTTGGATGAATTGACATGCGAATCCAGCCTGGTTTATTGGTTAAATCGCCTTCATTAATGCTGCAAGTAATAGAATTTGAAGTTTCCTCGTTTACATTTAACAAATAATGTCCGTAAGTTCCAGCACAACTGCAACCACCACGAACTTGTATGCCGAATTTATCATTTAATAATTTTACACCTAAATTGAAGTGTAAATCGGTTATATAAAAAGAAATTACTCCTAGCCTATCCCTATGTTCTGCTGCTAAAATATGTATGTTTTCAATTGGTGCTAATCGTTCAAAAATATAGTCTACCAATTCGTGTTCCCTATCTAAGATATGTTGCACCCCCATTTTCTCTTTTAACTGAATAGCAAGTGCGGATTTGATTACTTGTAAGAAACCTGGCGTTCCACCATCTTCTCTATCTTCAATATTGTCGATATATTGGTGTTCGCCCCAAGGGTTGGTCCAAGAAACTGTTCCGCCACCAGGACAATCAGGAATGTTATTTTTATACAATTCTTTATTAAAAATCATCACACCACAAGAACCAGGTCCGCCTAAGAATTTATGAGGTGAAAAGAAAATCGCATCTAAATACGCTTCTTTATCTTCGGGATGCATATTAATATCAACATAAGGTCCTGAACAAGCAAAATCTACAAAGCAAACGCCATTATTTTGATGCATAATTTTAGCCACTTCATGATACGGCGTTTTTATTCCAGTTACGTTAGAGCATGATGTAATGGAAGCAATTTTAAAACTTCTATCCTTATATTGGTTTACTAATTTTGTAAAATTATCTATAGAAAACAAACCGTTTTCATCTGCTGGAATCACTACCACGTCTGCAATAGTTTCTAACCAAGATGTTTGATTAGAATGGTGTTCCATATGCGAAATAAACACTATAGGCTTAATTTCATTTGGAATAGTAGTATATTCTTTTAAGTTTTCAGGAATTCGCAAACCTAAAATACGCTGAAATTTATTTACTACCGCTGTCATTCCCGTTCCGTCTGTAATCAATACATCGTTGTCGGTTGCGTTTACATGGTGTTTTATAATATGACGCGCTTCATGATACGCCATAGTCATAGCCGTTCCTGTAATAGAAGTTTCTGTATGCGTATTAGCCACAAAAGGACCAAAAGTATTCATTAGTTTTTCTTCAATTGGTCGGTACAATCTTCCGCTTGCCGTCCAATCTGTATAAACAATGTTTTGTTTCCCAAAAGGCGACACAAAAGATTGATTAATACCGATGATATCTTTTCTATACTGCTGAAAATAAGTTTCCAACTTAGATTTTGTATCTATTGCAATCATGCTATAAAATTTGTTACAAATATACATTTTATTAAATATCTTATAAAAATTTTATTCTGTAACTTTGTAAATTATTTTAAACCCATGTCAATTCAGTTTCTTCATAAGTTTACCACAAATTTGCCTTCAGACCCAATTGAAGAAAACTATACGCGTCAAGTCAGTAACGCCGCTTTTTCTTATGTAAAACCGAAAACACCAAGTCGTCCAAAATTACTTCATCTGGCAAAAGAAGTTCAGAATTTAATTGGTTTTTCGGATGATTTTGTACAATCTGAATCGTTTTTAAATTTGGTTTCTGGTGCTGAAATTGTAGGAAATGCCAAACCGTTTGCCATGAATTATGCTGGACATCAATTTGGAAATTGGGCAGGACAATTGGGCGATGGTAGAGCTATAGTTTTAGGTGAAATTGAACATAATAATCAGTTATTTACTTTACAATTAAAAGGTGC
Source organism: uncultured Flavobacterium sp. (assembly GCA_964402375.1). Lineage (GTDB taxonomy): Bacteria > Bacteroidota > Bacteroidia > Flavobacteriales > Flavobacteriaceae > Flavobacterium. The sequence continues at coordinate 175,086 of CAYOCC010000002.1, forward strand.
GGGGCCTACACCCTACTCCAGACGCGCTGATGGTTTGGCGGTTTTACGATCGTCTATTCGAGAACATTTGTGTAGCGAGGCTATGTTTCATTTGGGTGTGCCAACAACTCGTTCTTTATCTTTAGTTTCGACTGGCGATGAAGTGGTTCGAGATGTTATGTACGACGGAAATGCAGCATTAGAAAAAGGGGCAATTGTCTGTAGAATTGCGCCAAGTTTTATACGTTTTGGAAGTTTTGAATTATTGTCTTCTCAAAATGACATTGAAAATTTAAAACTACTTGCTGATTATACGATTACAAATTATTATCCTGAAATTAAAGTAGAAGGAAAAGAAAAATACCTTACATTTTTTAAAATTGTTGCCGAGAAAACAAGAGAAATGGTACTTCATTGGCAACGTGTAGGTTTTGTGCATGGTGTAATGAATACCGATAATATGAGCATTCACGGCATAACAATTGATTACGGACCATATGGATGGCTTGAAGATTACAATCCAAATTGGACACCCAACACAACAGATGCAGCAGGCAAAAGATACCGATTTGGCAATCAATCCAATATTGCTTTATGGAATTTATATCAATTGGCCAATGCACTTTATCCGCTAATTGAAGAAGCAGCACCTTTGGAAGAAATTCTGAATGATTATGCCAAAAAATACGATGAAGATTTTTTAGAAATGATGTTGAAAAAACTCGGAATTACTTCTAAAAATGACGAAAACGAAAATCTGATTCAACAATTACTATCTAACTTAGAACAAACAGAAACAGATTATACGATTTTCTTTAGAAATTTAAATCAGATTGAAAAAACAGATTCGGTGGAAGATTGTGTGGTAAAAATTTCTGCCACCTTTTACAAACCAGAGGAAGTTACTGGTGTTATTTTAGAAACTTGGCATTTTTGGTTGGCACAATATTTAACACTTTTAAATAAAGAGGTACTTTCAGATAACGAGCGAAAAACATTGCAAAATTCGGTAAATCCGAAATATGTCTTACGTAATTATATGGCGCAAATGGCGATTGAATTGGCAGAAAAAGAAGATTATTCGTTGTTAAACGAATTGTATGAGCTCTTTTTACATCCGTATGAAGAACAGCCAAAAAATGAAAAATGGTTTGCAAAAAGACCCGATTGGGCAAGAGAAAAAATTGGAAGTTCTATGTTAAGCTGTAGTTCTTAGATTAGACTTCTTAGATTTTTGGACTTCTTAGATTATTAGAATAAAAAAACCGATAGAAAACTTTCGGTTTTTTTTATGCTTTTTCGTAACGTTCCATTTCGCGGTCGTAAAATTCGCCAGCTAGCGTAATTAAATGTTCCATTTCAACTTCAAGTTCTTTTTGATCTTCTTCTTCAACATCTTCTAAAAATTCTACAGAATCATCTTTTAGATTGATAAAAAATCTTGGATATTCTAAATGAATGACAAAAATATCATCTGGAAAATCGGTGTTGTCACCTGTTACAAATTTTGGTAATTCCATATTTTAAAATTTTGAATTGTAAATAATAAATTTTGAATTTTCAAAAGTACAAATCTTTTTAAGATTTTTATCTATGTTGTTTTAATAGAAATCTAAATCTTAGATAAAGCATTAGTGCTGCAGCTGTTAATCCGGCTAATAGCCCAATCCAAACGCCTTCGGCTTTTAAATTTGTATACAATCCCAAATAAATTGATATTGGAAAACCAATTATCCAATACGCCACAAAAGTTAAATACATGGGTACTTTTACATCTTGTAAACCACGTAACGCGCCTAAAACTACTACTTGAATACCATCAGAAATTTGGAAAAAAGCCGCAATAATTAATAATTTTGACGACACAGAAAGTACTTCTTTCACTTCATTTGCATTTAATGCCATTTCTGAATTTACGAAAAACGAAGGAAAAATTTGACTACCTAACATAAAAATTAGTGCGAAAATAATTTCTAAAATTATAGCCATTAAGAAAATAGAATGGGCTACCGTGTTTAGTTTTTTATAATCATTTAACCCTTTCTGATTGGCTACCCGAATCATTGCTGTAACACTTAATCCCATGGCAAACATAAAAGTTAGTGAAGCCAAACTTAATGCAATTTGATTGGCTGCCTGACTGGTAGTGCCAATCATTCCGCACAACCAAATGGCGCCTGTAAATAAGGCAACTTCAAAAAACATTTGCATAGAAGAAGGAATACCCAACTTAATAATTTTATCTGAAACACTTTTTTGAAAAGATTGCCAACCAAAATTCTTAAAGAAAGATTTGAATTTTTCGTTTTTAGACAAAATATAATGCATATAAATGACCATGAAAACACGTGCTACTAGGGTGCCTATTGCCGAGCCAACAATTCCCATTTTTGGAAATATAAACAATCCAAAAACCAATAATGCATTAATTACTATATTTATAATGTTTCCGTAAATTGTGGCATACATGGAATATTTTGTTTCACTCATTCCATCTGCAAACTGTTTGTAAGCTTGAAAAATTACAAGTGGCACCAATGAAAAGCCTACAATATCTAAGAATGGTTTGGCTAATTTCACTACATCTGCAGGTTGGTTCATGTATGACAATAAGGGTTTGGCAAAAAACAACAAAAAGAACAATCCAAAACCTAAAATGGTACATAAAATTAATCCGTTTTGAAAAGCTGTTCTTCCGCCTTCTCTATCTTTTGTACTATCAAATTCGGCTATAATTGGTGTAATTGCTGTTGAAAATCCAATTCCAATTGACATGCCTATGAAAATAAAACTATTTCCTAAAGAAACCGCAGCTAATTCTGTAGAACCTAATTGTCCTACAAAAATATTATCTACAACCCCAACCAGCGTATGACCCACCATACCTAAAATAACAGGTAACGCTAAATTGAAATTGTATTTGAATTCTTTGAAATATTTTTTCATTCTATTTTATTTTACATAGATTTTAACGGATTTTCACAAATTAAAATCCGTTTTAATCTTTGAAATCTGTCTATCTATCTAGTAATTTATTTTAATTTTTCTATTAATTGGTCAAATGAAACGGTTTCTTGTTCACCAGAAACCAAATCTTTAATTTTATATTGATTTTGTTTGATTTCTTCCTCACCAACTAAAACTGCAAATTGAATGCATTTTTTCTCGGCAAATTGGAATTGTTTAGCCATTTTAGCTGCATCAGAATACATTTCAACTTTAATTCCGTTTTGTCTTAATTTCGCAATGGCTTTTAATGAAAATAATGTTTCAGCTTCACCAAAATTTACAAATAATGCTTTTGAAGTAGTACTTACTGTTTCTGGAAACAAATCTAATTCTTCTAAAACCAAATAAATTCGGTCTAATCCGAAAGAAATTCCCACGCCACTCATATTTTTTAATCCAAAAATACCTGTTAAATCATCATAACGACCACCACCGCCTATGGAACCCATAGCTACCTCTTTTGGTGCTTCAACCTCAAAAATAGCACCTGTGTAGTAATTTAATCCACGAGCTAACGTAACGTCTACATCTAAATTTGCCGATCGCAAACCTAATTCGTGTATAGCATTACAAATAAATTTCAATTCTTCAACACCTTTTAAACCTTCATTTGACGAAGTTAAAAGCGAGGCTAATTTTTCTATTTTTTCGTTGGTACTTCCTGTAAAATTGAAAAGCGGTTGCACTTTTTCAAGAGCCGATTCAGAAATTCCTTTTTCAAGCATTTCTTTTTTCACGCCGTCTTCGCCAATTTTATCTAATTTATCTAAAGCAACCGTGAAATCAATTAATTTATCAGAAGCGCCAATCACCTCAGCAATTCCAGATAAAATTTTACGGTTGTTAATTTTTATGTTTACCCCTTTCAAACCTAAAGCAGTAAAAATGGTATCGTACAATTGTACAAATTCTACTTCTTGCCAAAGCGAATCACTTCCTACGACATCCGCATCACATTGAAAAAACTCTCTAAAACGTCCTTTTTGTGGTCTGTCTGCACGCCAAACAGGTTGAATTTGGTATCGCTTAAACGGAAATTCTAATTCATTTTGATGTTGCACCACATAACGCGCGAAAGGTACGGTTAAGTCGTATCGTAAGGCTTTTTCTGAAATTTGACTTGTAATTTTTTTGGTGTTTTTTCCTGATAAATCTTCATCAGCAACTTTTTCTAAATACTCACCAGAATTCAATATTTTAAAAATTAGTCTGTCGCCTTCCTCACCATATTTTCCCATTAAAGTATCCGAATTTTCAAAAGATGGGGTTTCAATAGGTTGAAAGCCAAATTGTTCGAAATTTGATTTTATGATAGAAAATATATAATTTCTTTTTGCTACTTCTGTAGAGGAAAAATCGCGAGTTCCCTTAGGAATACTTGGTTTTGATGCCATAATAGTAATATGTTAATGTGGCAATTTGCCAATTATCAATTATTGAAATGCAAATATCTTACTTTTAAATGGATTCGCAAAAATCAATGACAAAAATCAATGGCAATAACTATATCAGTTTTAAAATTTTCAATTTTAAAAAAAAATGTAACAAAAACTTAGAAACAGCTACAAATAGTCATGATTGGATTATTTAAAGAAAACACAAAAATTGCTATTGATTCTATCAGAAGTCAGGCGTTACGTACCTTTTTGACAGTATTTATTATTGTTATTGGGATTACTTTTTTGGTAGGAATTTTAACTTTAACCAAAGCATTAGAAAACAATCTATTTGGAAATTTTGCTTCTATGGGTGCCAATACTTTTTCTATAAGTCAGTATGATTTTTCGGAACAAATTAACCGAAATGATCGGACTCAAAAAATAAACCCAATTATAAGCTATCCACAAGCAAAGGCATTTAAGGATAAATTTGATTTTCCGTTTACCGCCACATCTCTTTCATTTACTGCTTCAGGAAATGCAGAAGTTAAATTTGACAATAAAAAAACAGATCCAGAAATTACCGTTTTAGGCGCTGACGAAAATTTTATTCCAAATAATGGTTTCGATTTAGAATCAGGTCGAAATTTCAATTCATTTGACGTAGATAACAATAATTATGTATGTATCGTAGGTGCCAACTTTAAAGATGGTTTGTTTGAAGGTGTTAATCCTATAGACAAAACTATTTCTGTACGAGGTGCTAAATTTAAAGTCATTGGATTATTGAAGGAAAAAGGCGCTACTTTTGGAAACAATCAAGATTTACGAATTATTATTCCTATACAGATTGGTCGTTCTATTTTTTCTCAGCCAAATATTAATTATGATATAGCTGTAAAAATTAGTAATAAACAATTATTAGACGAAGCCGTTGACAATTCGATTTTAACCATGCGTCGAGTTAGAAAATTAAATCCAGTAGAGAAAGAAAATTTTGGTATCAAACGCAGCGACGATTTGATTCAGAAATTAGGCGAAAATATTGCCGTAATTAACATTGCAGCAATTGCTATTGGCGCCATAACTATTTTTGGATCTACAATTGCATTGATGAATATTATGTTGGTTTCCGTTTCAGAGAGAACACGTGAAATTGGGATAAGAAAAGCACTTGGCGCAAAAAGTATTACCATTGCTTGGCAATTTTTCACAGAAACCTTTGTTATTAGTCAAATTGGTGGCATAATTGGAATTATTTTAGGATTGTTACTCGGTACATTAATTGCTTCCGTAGCTGGTTTTGAATTTGTAATACCTTGGGCAGCAATTATTGCAGCTTTTGTTACCACGTTTATTGTCACCATTATTTCTGGTTTATATCCCGCAATAAAAGCATCGAAATTAGATCCTGTGGAGGCGTTGCGTTATGAATAAATTTTCAAAATTCGTTTAATTTTGAAGTTATAAATTACAACAAATCATTCTGTCATTTCCCATAAAATCTTTACGAAGTTCAATGTTTTTGAAACCTAATTGTCCTAATAATTCAACCGTTTCTTTTGCTAAATATTGATTGATTTCGAAAAACAATTTTCCGTTTGTTGCTAAACTTTTCAATGCCAATTGAGCAATTTTTCTGTAAAATAATAATGCATCAGTGTCATCCACGAACAAGGCTAAATGGGGTTCATAATCTAACACATTTCTTTTTATTTCTTGTTTTTCTAAATTTCTAACATATGGTGGATTGGAAACTATGATATCGAAAAGAAGATTTGGAGATTTGAAGATTTGAAGATTTGAAGATTGTAAAATATCTTGATGAATAAAATTAACTTCAACTTGATTGTCTAAGGCATTTTTACGCGCCATTTCAAGTGCTTTTTCAGAAACATCAATTGCAGAAACTTCAGCATTAGGAATTTCTTTTTTCAAAGCAATAGGAATACATCCTGAACCAGTTCCAATATCAAGAATTGTTAGATTGTTAGACTCTTGGATTTTTAGATTTTCAATTATCCATTCCACTAATTCTTCTGTTTCAGGACGTGGAATCAAGGTGTTTTCGTTGACTTCAAACCGCAAGCCATAAAACCAGGCTTCACCTGTAATATATTGAATTGGTTTTTCGGTTTTAAGTTCTGAAATTATGGTTTTCCATTTATTAAAATACGATTCTGTAATTTCAAATTCGGGATGTAGAGAAACATCAATTCTTTTTAAATTATGAACATATTCTGTCAAAATAAAAAAGAAACTTTCTATTTCAGAAACATCCTGAATGGTTTGTAATTCAGAGAAAAAATGAATTTTTAAAGCTGCTATTTTCATTATAAATCTTTAATCATAAATACATCACAAGCATTGTGTCCGGTTGATCCCATCGGACCATCAATATATGTAAAACCCGATTTTACGTATAATTTTTGCGCATCTTTCATAAAAGGTAAGGTTTCAATGTAACATTTATCATACCCAACATTTTTGGCAAATGCTAAACATTTTTGCATTAATTCATTTGCGATTCCTTTGCCGCGGGCCTCTTTTGCTAAATACATTTTTTGCAATTCACATATTTTAATTTCGGCATCAATTAAATTTCCAATACCACATCCACCCAAAATAATTTCATCTATTTCTACTACAAAATAAATTTCGTTGTCAGCTTGATATACTTCAAATAAAGTGGTCAAATGTGGATCGGCATAAGCAGTTCCTACTTTTGGTGCGTCTAATTCTTCAAAGACACTTCGAATCACAGTAGCGATTTTCAAATTGTCTTTAGGTTCAATTTCTCTTATTATATAATTCATTTGCAAATATAAAATGTAAAAGTACTAAATTTGTAAGATGATTGAGCATGAAATATACATGAAACGCTGTTTGCAATTGGCTAAAAATGGTTTAGGGACCACATATCCTAATCCGTTAGTAGGAAGTGTGATTGTACATAAAGGAAAAATTATTGGTGAAGGTTGGCACAAAAAAGCAGGCGAACCACATGCTGAAGTTCATGCAATAAACTCAGTAAAAAATAAAGCATTACTTTCTGAAAGCAGCATTTATGTGAGTTTGGAACCGTGTAGTCATTTTGGAAAAACACCTCCGTGCGCTAATTTGATTATCGAACATAAAATTCCTAAAGTGGTAATTGGTTGTATCGATAGTTTTTCAGAAGTAGCCGGAAAAGGTGTTGAAAAATTAAAACAAGCCGGCTGCGAAGTTATACTTAATGTTTTAGAAGCAGCATGTTTAGCAATAAATAAACGATTTTTTACCTTTCACAATAAAAAGCGACCTTATATTATACTGAAATGGGCAGAAACTTCAGATGGATTTATTGCGCCTTTTATACCAAATTCAAAAACCTCTTTTGCTATCTCAAACGACTATTCAAGGCAATTGGTGCACAAATATAGAACGGAAGAACAAGCCATTTTAGTTGGAACGACAACTGTTTTAAATGATAATCCAAGTTTAGATTCCAGAGATTGGTTTGGACAGCATCCAACTAGGATTATTATTGATAAAACTAATAAAATTCCAGATGAATTTAATGTGAAAAATAAAAAAAATCCGACAATTATTTTTACGGAAGAAGAAAATTGTTTACATTCGATAAATGTCACTTATGAACGTACTCAGTTTGATACGCATTTGATTTCTAATATCTTAACTAATTTATTTGAAAAAAACATTCAATCTGTTATTGTCGAAGGCGGCACACACACCTTGCAACAATTTATAAATAACCATTTATGGGATGAAGCAAGGGTTTTTATAGCTGAGAATAAAATTTTAGACGGTGTTAAAAGTCCTGACTTTAATTTTACACCAGAAAAAACTATAAAAATTAAAAATAACGAATTAAAAACGTACATAAATTATGATTGAAGCCATTATTTTTGATTTAGGAGACGTATTTTTAAACTTGAATCATCAAGCAAGCGCTGCTGCTTTTAAAAAATTAGGATTAAACGCTTGGACTAACGATTTAAAAGCCGCTGCTATTTTATTTGAAACAGGTAAAATAGATGAAATGGAATTTATGGAAACCATTCAGAGGCACCTACCTAATGCCGAGCTTATAGAAATTAGAGAAGCTTGGAATGCCATTATTGGCGATTTTCCATTAGAACGATTAGAATTTTTAGAAAAATTAAGAAATAAGTACGATATCTTTTTATTAAGTAACACGAATCCGACACATATTGATAAATTTGAACATCGTGTAGGATTAACTTTTGCAAGAGAATTTTATGCGCATTTTAATAAAATTTATTTTTCTTACGAAATCAAAGTAAGAAAACCAGATGAAGCGGTTTTTAACTTAATTATCAAACAAAATAATTTAAATCCAAAAAAGACACTTTTCGTTGACGATACCCTTGAACATATTGAAACTGCAAAATCTTTGGGTATTAATACTTGGCAAATAATTGTTGGTCAGGAAGATGTAACCCATTTATTCGATAAAAAAATATTATAAAATTTCATTTATTTTATCAGAAACATATTTTGGTGGTAAAATTGGCTTACCGGTTTTTATATCTACAAACACAAGCATCGAATAGCCGGTTGTTAACAATTGATTATCTTGATTATAAATTTCATAATCAAATTCTATTTTTACAGAGGTTTGACTTTTCAACAGTGTTTTTACGCGTAATAAATCGTCGTATTTTGCTGGTTTTTTATAATTCATTTCTAAAGAAACCACCGGCAACATTACACCATTATCCTCCATCCATTTATAAGAAACACCTAAGTTTCTTAACCATTCTACCCTACCCATTTCAAAATATTGTGCGTAATTTCCGTGATATACCACGCCCATTTGATCAGTTTCTGCGTACCTAACTCGTACCGTAAATTCGTATTCTCTCATAGTTGTTTATTATATTTTTTTTGTTGTTAAAATTAATGTTAATTTTTTATTAAATTAAAAACAAAATTACATACAACAATATTTTTTAAATTACAATAGCATTTCATTTTTTTTAGAATAAATTTATTCACATATTTGCTCTCCCAATAAAAATCTACATAAAAAAAGGCTTACACTTTTTTTTCTCAAAATTAGATTAAAAACTTTTTTTTAAAATTACAACAATGATGACTAATGCAGCAAAATCTGTTTGGAATAATTGCTTGTCCTTTATCAAGGACAACATACAGGAACAAGCCTATAAAACATGGTTTGAACCTATAGTAGCAATTAGTTTATCAGAAGACAATGCTTTGCATATTCAAGTTCCTAGTAAATTCTTTTACGAATGGCTTGAAGAGCATTATGTTATTATTTTGAAAACGGCTTTAACTAAAGAACTTGGAAATCAAGCAAAGCTAGTGTATAAAATTAAAATGGAAAACACTTCTGGTAATAAACTTCCTTTTACTGAACAAATTCCTAGCACCTATCGAAGTTCTGTAAAAACACAAGAAATTGATGTGCCGATTGTGAATAAGAATCCAGAATTAAAAAATCCGTTTATTATTCCCGGTATCAGAAATGTAAAAATAGAATCTCAATTAAATGCCAATTATAGTTTTGATAATTTTTTAGAAGGTGATTCTAACCGATTGTCAAGAAGCGCAGGTATGGCCGTTGCAAACAAGCCTGGTGGCACTTCATTTAATCCATTATTAATTTTTGGAGGTGTTGGTTTAGGTAAAACGCATTTAGCACATGCTATCGGTGTTGAAATTAAAGATAAATATCCAGAAAAAACTGTTTTATATATTTCTGCTGAAATTTTCACGCAACAATATATCGAATCTGTAAAGAAAAATACTAGAAATGATTTCATTCACTTCTACCAACTTATTGATGTTTTAATTATTGATGATGTTCAATTTTTATCAGGAAAAGCAGGAACACAAGATGTGTTTTTCCACATTTTTAATTATTTACATCAAAACGGTAAACAAGTTATTTTAACTTCAGACAAAGCGCCTGTTGACATGCAAGACATCGAGCAACGCTTACTGTCTAGATTCAAATGGGGATTGTCCGCAGAATTGCACCAACCTGATTACGAAACAAGAATTTCTATCTTAAGAAACATTTTATACAGAGATGGCGTTGAAATGCCAGATGAAATTTTAGAATACGTAGCCAAACATATAAAATCAAATGTTAGAGAATTAGAAGGAGCTATTATTTCATTAATTGCACAGTCTTCATTCAACAAACGTGAAATTAATCTTGAACTAGCAAAACAAGTTGTAGAGAAGTTTGTGAAAAATATCAAACGTGAAATTTCTATTGACTACATTCAAAAAGTGGTTTCAGATTATTTCCAATTGGATACAGAAACTTTAAAATCTAAAACCAGAAAACGTCACATTGTACAGGCGCGTCAGTTAGCCATGTATTTCTCTAAAAAATTCACTAAAGCTTCATTAGCAAATATTGGTTCGCAAATTGGAGATAGAGATCATGCAACCGTATTGCACGCTGTGAAAACAGTTGATAATTTAGTAGCTACCGACAAACAATTTAAAAAGTTTGTGGAAGACATTAACAAAAAGCTAAGTATTTAAAATGCCTACCAAGGTTTTAATGGTTTGCTTAGGTAATATATGTCGCTCACCATTAGCAGAAGGCATTTTACAATCAAAACTCCCAAAAGAAGAATATTTAATAGATAGTGCTGGAACTGGTAATTACCATGTTGGAGCACCACCAGACAAGCGTTCCGTATTAACTGCCAAAAAATTCGGTATAGATATTAGCCAACAAAAGTGTAGACAAATTACTAAATCTGATTTTGAAACATTTGACCATATTTATGTGATGGATACTTCTAATTACAACAACGTAATTGCTATAGCTCCTGATGAAAAATCAAAACAAAAAGTGAAAATAATTTTAAAAGAATTACACACTTCCGATGGTTTTGAAGTACCAGACCCGTATTACGGTGAAATAGAAGATTTTGAACAAGTATTTCATTTATTAGATGAAGTATGTACAATAATTGCTTCAAAAATTAAATCAAATTAGTTTCAACTTGCCCTTTTTCTTTATTAAAATATAAAAAATGAATACAAACTCAACATTTGGGAAATTATATTTAATACCTTGTACTTTATCAAATCCAGGCGAAGTTTCAGTTGACCCAAATGATGTGTTGCCACAAACTATTAAAAGGTGTATTGAACTTTTAAATCATTATATTGTTGAGAATGAAAAAACAGCTAGAAAATGCATAAAAGCAATTTGTCCTGAAAAATCACAACCTAATTTACAATTATGGTCATTAAATAAACATACGGAAGTTGCCGAGCATTATGAAATGATTCAACCGTTATTAAACGGCATAAATATGGGTGTAATGAGCGAAGCTGGATGCCCGGGTGTTGCAGATCCTGGGGCTGTTATTGTAAATTTAGCTCATGAAAAAGGAATTCAGGTGATACCATTAGTTGGACCAAGTTCTATTCTTTTAGCATTAATGGCTAGCGGTATGAACGGTCAAAGTTTCGCTTTTACGGGTTACTTGCCTATTGAGAAAAACGAAAAGAAAAGTGCCTTGAGAAATTTAGAAAAATGGTCTCAAGAAAAAAATCAAGCACAACTTTTTATGGAAACACCTTACAGAAATAATAAATTCTTAGAAGATATTTTAACCACACTTCACCCACAAACTAATTTGTGTATAGCATGCGATATAACTTTGCCAACAGAGTTTATAAAAACAAAAACCGTAAACGACTGGAAAAAACAAAAGGTCGATTTACATAATCGACCTTGTATCTTTATTATTCAAAAAAATTAATCTGTTACTTTTGCGAATCTATTTGAAACTACGTTAGAAGTATCAAATCCATTAAATCTTTTAATGTAAGATCTTAAAGAAGTTCCAAAACCATCTTTAAAACCATTTTTTCCATTGCTTCGAAGATAAGCTTTTACTGAGCTTGCACCTGCTAAATGCGCTGCAGCCAATAATCCCGATTCTGTAATTTTGATTCCGTTAATTATTCTACCTGAATAATTTTTAATTTCTTTTCTTAATTCCCATTTATTTATACACAACAAGGCATAAAAAGCATTTTCTTGTAAATTAGGGTTATTGAGGAAGTTTTTGAAGTTGTAAACACCAATGTGTCTTAATGTGCTTCTTCCAAATTGGTATTTTCCCATGTAACCATAAGGATTAACCAAAGTGTAAATACCCGCAGATTCTTTAACACCAAGGGCTTGTGTGAATCCGATAAAAGTATTTCCTGTATAAGGTATAGAAAAATTCAACTTTACCGATTCGTCTTTTGAAGGTACTCGATACTCGTATACTTCCGAATCATCGATATGAAATCCTGTTACTGATTCCTCTTTAAATGCACTAAAACCAGAACTAATTATGGCAATAAATGCAATGGCAACTCCAAAATAAAAAATGTCTTTTCTCATGTAAATTTATTTCTCAAAAGGGCAAAAAAATGAATTTTTTACATTGTGTTTGATTGACATAAATCAGATCACTCCTATTGAATTAACTTGGCAAAGATACAACTATTTTTATTATTTTTCTGAATATCAAGCAATTAACATTTTTCTAAGACGACAAAACGATTCAAATTGAGAGATAATTATACTGATTAGTAGGTCTTTAGACAAAACATAAAATTTAGAATAAAAAACACTAAAATTGAAAAAATAAATGAAATTTTAGGGTTTTAAATGAGAAATCAAGTCTTAAAAATGACAAAAAAAGTAAGATAAATAGCTATTTAAAAAATGTATTTATAATGTGATTTGTATAGATAATTGCACCTTCGTTATTCAAATGACCGCAAGATGCAAAATAACGATCTTCTGTTACGATATTTTCAAAATTATTGATTTCTGGATATTGTTTATTTACTTTATCAAAATAATCTAACCCTTTTGTGTTTTGACACATTGGTGTCATCACAGCTATCAAATTGATGTTGTTTTGTTTACAGATTTTATTTATTTCTTCGTAATATTTATTTCGGATCACTTTTAAAGTAGAAATATCATTTTTCATGCTTCCTTTTTTGTCTGAAATTAAAGGATAATAGCCTTTATTTTGTAGCGTATTAGTCGGTTTTTTGGCTAGAACTTCATATACTTCTCTAAAACCAATTTTTGCATCAAATTTTATATATCTATTAAACGGTAAATAATAGAGTTGTTTAAAATCTGATTGGTTTTTATAATGTTCTTTGATAATAGAATTTGTGTGAATGTATGGCATAAAACGTGCTGTTGTTCCTTCGTCTCTTTTTTCATTACAAATACTTAAATCAGCTTCCAGAATTAAATTCTTAATTTGAAATTTATTGGCAATCATTAATTTTAACAATAAAGATGTTTCGAATAAATGCGAACCGCTAATACCATAATTGAAAGAATTTAACCCTTTTTTTTCAAACAAATTTGTAACAAAATGGTTGTTGGCTCGGGAAGTTCCCATAATAATGACATCATATTTTTTTCCATAAGAATGGATAACATTTTCAACTTTATTTCGTTCAGAAGACTGTGAAAGAATTGTTGTGAAAAGAACATCTAAGAGCAATGAAGCTATAAAAAATATAAAAATAAATACGCCTGAGAGTTTAAAAAATCGTTTCATTAAAACTGAAAATAAATAAATTCTTTATAATCAGAAAAAACGCCTAATGCTAAAATAGCCAAAATACAAAACAATAATTTTATGTTTTCATATTTTCCAGAAATGGGTTCTGTTTTGTATTTATGAAACCATTCAAATAAAATAAAAGCACCAATTAACCATAACAATTCTGGTGCATAGCGAGCGTTATTTAAATATTGACTATCAAAATTCAAATTGGTAAACATATTTTTTATATACAAAAAAGCATCGGAAATAGATTTTGCTCTAAAAAATATCCAAGCAAAAGTGGTCATTGAAAAAGTGATAAGTATCTGAAGAAGCGTTTTTAATCCGTTAAAATTCCATTTAAAATGAATGTCTTCAATATTATTTCTGTTTCTATTTAACAACAATAAGGGTAAAAAGTAAATGGCATTTAGCAAACCCCATGCAATAAAAGTCCAATTGGCACCGTGCCAAAAACCACTGACTAAAAAGATTACAAACGTGTTACGAACTTGCATCCATTTTCCGCCTTTGCTTCCGCCTAATGGAATGTACAAATAATCTCTAAACCATGAAGATAATGAAATGTGCCAACGTCGCCAAAACTCGGCAATATCTCTTGAAAAATAGGGGAAATTAAAGTTTTTCAATAAATCAATTCCAAATAATTTTGAAGTTCCCAACGCAATATCTGAATATCCTGAAAAATCGCCATAAATTTGAAAAGCAAAATAAATCGCACCTAATAGTAAGGACAACGAGTTCATTTGTTCCTGATGATTGAAAACTTCGTTAGCATACAACGCACAAGAATCGGCGATGACAACTTTTTTTACCAATCCCCATATAATTTGATGAACGCCCTCTTTGGCTTTTTCGAAATTAAATTCTCGTTTTACTTTTACTTGCGGCAGTAAATGCGTTGCTCGTTCTATAGGTCCGGCAACTAATAATGGAAAGTAGCTAACAAAAAGCGAATAATCGATGAAATTCGATTCTGCTTTAATGCGTTTGTAATAAATATCGATAACGTAGGATAAGCCATGAAAGGTGTAAAACGAAATTCCGACAGGTAAAATTACTTTTATTAATAATGGATTTACTTGAAATCCGAAGCCATTAATTAATTCGGTGAATGAAATGGCAAAAAAGTTGTAATATTTAAAAATGCCTAAAAATCCCAAGTTGATAATAATACTCAACCAAAACCAGAATTTACTTTCCTTAACTGATTTACTTTTTTCAATTTGAATGCCTGAAAAATAATCTAAAAGAGTTGAAAATACCAATAAAAAAAGGAATCGCCAATCCCAACAAGCATAAAAATAATAACTTGCAATAATTAATAAACTATTTTGCCAAGATTTATTTTTATTGAAAACAAACCAATATAAAATAAAAATTATGGGTAAAAAAACAGCAAAATGAAGTGAATTAAAAAACATTTTTTATGATCCAATAGCTTGATAAATGAATCCTATTTTTTCTAATGCTGCTTTGTTTAATATGTTTCTTCCGTCAAAAACAAAAGCAGGTTTTAGCATATTGTCATATATTTTTTGCCAATCGTAGGTTTTAAACTCGTCCCATTCTGTTAAAATAGCTATAGCATGTGCGTTTTTACAAGCATCATAACCGTTATTTTCCACTGAAATGTACTTTAGATTTTGCTCATCTGAACGAGACTCTAGATAATTTAAATCCGAAAGTATTTGTTTTTCTTTTACTTTAGGATCAAAAACTGAAATGTTTGCACGCTCACTTATTAAATCATTTGCCACATAAATGGCCGCAGATTCTCTTGTGTCGTTTGTATCTTTCTTAAAAGCCCATCCTAAAAAAGCGATTTTTTTACCCGAAACGGTATTGTAAAGAGTACTAATAATATTATTTGAAAAACGACGCTTTTGGTGGTCATTCATGATGATTACTTGTTCCCAATAATCGGCAACTTCATTTAATCCGTATGATTTAGCGATATATACTAAGTTTAAAATGTCTTTCTGAAAACAAGAACCGCCAAAACCAACTGACGATTTTAAAAACTTAGAGCCAATTCTACTATCTAAACCAATGGCTTTCGCAACTTCATTTACATCAGCACCAGTTTTTTCACACAATTCACTCATTGCATTAATAGAAGAAACGCGTTGTGCTAGGAAAGCATTTGCTGTTAATTTTGACAATTCAGAAGACCACACATTTGTAGTCAAAATAAGATCTTTGTTTACCCAATTTGCATACACCTCAACTAATTTACGTATGGCATCTTGACCTTCAACAGTAGTGTCTCCGCCAATTAGTACTCTATCCGGAGCAAACAAATCTTCTATTGCGGTGCCTTCAGCTAAAAATTCTGGATTCGATAAAATTTGAAAATTTACACCGTTTCCTGTATTGTCCAAAATATCTTTAATCGCTTGAGCAGTTCGTACCGGTAAAGTCGATTTTTCAACTACGATTTTATCTGTTTTTGCCACGCGTGCAATTTGTCTGGCGCACAATTCGATATATTTTAAATCGGCAGCCATACCTTTTCCAACGCCATAAGTTTTTGTAGGTGTATTCACAGAAATAAAAATCAGATCCGCATCGTCAATTGCCTGATCTACTTCAGTTGAAAAGAATAAATTTCTTCCTCGAGCTTCTTTTACAACAGCATCTAATCCAGGTTCATATATGGGTAATAAACTCAAATCTTGATCGTTCCAAGCATTTATTCTTTCCTGATTTAAATCAACAACAGTTACTTTTATATGTGGACATTTTTGAGCAATTACGGCCATTGTTGGTCCTCCAACATAACCTGCACCAATACAACAAATATTTTTAATCATCTTTTTAATTTTCTTTAACTTTAATATTTTATTAATCTAAGAAATCTTAAATAGATTTCATTGAAGATTCAAAAGGAATTCTTTGTAATAAACTTCTTCCTAATGTAACTTCATCTGCATATTCCAATTCGTCCCCAACAGAAATTCCTCTGGCAATTGTAGACACTTTTATTGTAAATGCTTTTATTTGCTTAAAGATATAAAAATTTGTGGTATCGCCTTCCATAGTGGAACTCAATGCAAAAATTATTTCTGAAACTTTCTCCTCTTTTACTTTTTCTACCAAAGAATTAATATTTAGTTGGCTTGGTGAAATACCTTCAATAGGAGATATTTTACCTCCTAAAACATGATAAATTCCTTTATACATTCTAGTGTTTTCAATAGCCATAACATCTCTTACGTCTTCAACTACACAAATTATTGAATGTTCTCTTGACGGATTATTGCAAATTTCACAAACTGCAAAATCAGAAATATTATGACAATTTTGACAATAAATAATTTCATTTCGCATTTTAGTTAGTGCATCTGTCAATAATTGCGTTTGATTTGCAGGTTGTTTTAGCAAATGCAACACCAATCGCATAGCTGTTCGTTTCCCAATGCCGGGCAACATTGCGACTTCATTAACTGCATTTTCCAATAATTTTGACGAGAATTCCATTTTGCAAATATATTAAAAAGAAAAAACCTATCTACATAAATGCAAATAGGTTTTTGAAGATTTTATTTTGTCCTAATTTTAATAAATATGCTACTAATATACATTATTCTGTTATTTTTGTAAAAAAAACTCATGCAACCAATTACAATTCTACTCTTTTTTGTTTCTTACTTCATTGTTTTATTTGGAATTTCCTATTTCATGAACAAAAAATCAGGCAGTAGCAATGATACTTTTTTTAAGGCAAATAGCAAATCGCCTTGGTATTTAGTAGCTTTTGGTATGATTGGAACGGCGCTTTCAGGTGTTACTTTTATTTCAGTGCCTGGTGCAGTATCGTCTAATCAGTTTGCATATTTTCAATTTATTTTAGGAAATGCTATTGGATTTATTATTGTTGCTACTGTATTATTACCTTTATATTATAAACTAAATTTAACTTCAATTTACACGTATATTGAACAACGATTGGGTTATTTTAGTTACAAAACAGCTTCTTTTATATTTTTATTAAGTAGAACAATCGGTTCAGCTTTTAGATTATATTTAGTTGTTTTAGTATTACAAAATTTTGTTTTTAATAATTACGGAATTCCATTTTGGGCAACAGTTTTAATTAGTTTAGGATTAATTTTTGCCTACACTTTTAAAGGCGGATTAAAAACAATTATTATTACTGATACGCTGCAAACTGTATTTTTAGTAAGTTCTGTATTTTTTACGCTTTACTTTGTTTGCGATAGTTTAGATTTAGGTTTTAATAAAGCAATTTCTACAATTAATAATTCTGAATATTCTAAAATTTTCTTTTTTGAAGATTTTATAGGTTCAGGACAACATTTTGTAAAACAAATTTTAGGCGGGATTTTTGTAACTATAGCTATGGTAGGTTTAGATCAAGATTTGATGCAGAAAAATTTAAGCTGTAAAAACATCAAAGAAGCGCAAAAAAACATGTTCACTTTTACAGGAATTTTTGTAGTAATCAATTTGTTTTTCTTAAGTGTTGGGGCTTTGTTGTATTTATTTGCAGCTAAAAACAATATTCCAGTTCCAACTTTAAATGGCGCTGTTAGAACCGATTTATTATTTCCTGAAATAGCATTCAATCATTTTGCATTAATACCAGCAGTTGTGTTTTTATTAGGATTAACTGCTGCTACATTTGCGACAACAGATTCTGCTTTAACTGCATTAACTACTTCATTTTGTATTGATTTTTTAGGAATGGAGAAAAAAGAGGAGACAAAAAACACGGTAAAAACAAGACATTTAGTTCATGTTGGATTTTCGTTGGCTATATTTTTTGTGATTTTAATATTTAATTCGTTAACCAATCAATCGGTAGTAAAGCTAATATTTAAAGTTGCGTCATACACATACGGACCACTTTTAGGGTTATTTGCTTTTGGAATTTTAGTCAAAAACCGTTCTGTAAAAGATAAATTGGTGCCATTTATTTGCTTATTGTCGCCTGCGATAACCTTTTTAATTAGTACAAATTCTGGAATTGATGCCGAAGCCCCAAAATTAATTCCTTATGCATTTGCCGAAGAATTAATAATAGTAAATGGTTTGATTACTTTTATTGGATTGTACTTAATTAGTAAAAAAGGTATAATTAATACTGATTTGTAGCTAACAAAACCAAAGTGCAAGCAACTTCAGATTGAATATTATTTTGTTTTAATATTTCGTGAAATGCTGGATTTTCAGTTCCTGGATTAAATATTACGCGTTTTGGTTTTAAAGAAATAATGTAGTCGTAATATTCTTCTTGATTTTTAGGATTTAAATATAACGTAACGGTATCAATTCCAGTAAATGGAAATTTAGTAGTTTCAATTTTCACGTCTAATGCCATGCCTTCTTTAGCACCTATAGCCACTACTTGATGTGTTTTATTAATTAAACTTTGAATGGCTTTATAAGCATATCTGTCTTTATTTGTGGTGGCTCCTATCACTAACGTTTTCATTTTTTTCAAATTTTAGTTGTACTAATTTACAAAATATTTTTTAATTTACATTTAAATAATTGTTTTGTAAATGCTATCTTTGATTAACAAGATATATTTGCAAAAAAACTATGGACATTTTTATTTATTTATTCGCCGCCTTGTTTTCTGTTTTAAATCCGATTGGAACCGTGCCTATTTTTGTAGGATTGACACAAGGATATTCGGCATCTGAACGATCGAGAACCTCTTTAATCACTTCAATTAATGTATTTATAATTTTACTTATCTCATTTTTTGTTGGACAATATGTACTGTCTTTTTTTGGGATTACCATTACTGCTTTGCGAATTGCTGGTGGAATTATTATTGCCAGTTCAGGATTTTCTTTATTAAATGGAAATTTTAGTAAGAATAAAGGAATTAATAAAAAGGTACAAAAAGAAGTGGAAATGCGTCAAAATATCGCACTTACTCCGTTGGCAATGCCAATGCTTGCTGGACCTGGATCTATTTCGTTGTTGATTGCTTATTATCAAGAATTAACAGAATCCAACGCTTCAATAACCACATCGGAAATACTATTTTCAAGTTTTGCTATTTTAGCAGTAGCCATTTTAATTTATTTGGTATTACGAAGTGCGCATTATCTTGCAAAAATATTAGGTTCATCAGGAATTGTAGCGATATCAAGAATTATTGGATTTTTAACCATTGCAATCGGTATTCAATATATTATTAGTGCGGTTTTAAGTATTATTAGAGGAATTTAAATTTAATAATTCCAAAAATAAAAATTCCAAATTCCAACTGAGTATTGTTGAAATTTGGAATTTAAGCATTTAACCATTTATATTTATTCCATTTTCGGTAAAAAAACCTCAGCCATCATACAGCGGGCGCTTCCGCCGCCGCAAGCTTCAATAATATCCAAACTTGCGTGTAAAATTTCACAATGTTTTTCAATTTTATCAATTTGAATTTTTGTTAAACTTTGATAAGCTGAATTGCTCATTACTAAATAACGTTTATCACTAGCACCACGAACTTGTAACATGTTTCCAGCAAAATTATTGACTTGGTCTTCAGTGATTAAAATTATTTCTTTGCCATCTGATTTTAAATTTTCTAAAACCATTTTGCGTTCTTTTTTATCATCAATACAATCCGCACAAATTACGGCAAATGTTTCTGCAATACACATCATAACATTAGTATGATAAATGGCTTTTCTTTCTCCATTTACGGTTTGGAATGCTTCAAAAATAATGGGTGACATATCAAAATCTTCGCAAAATTCGATAAATAATTCTTCGTCTGCTCTTGGCGATAGTGCACAATAAGCTTTATTAAATTCTCTATCTAAAATTAAACTTCCAGTCCCTTCTAAATAAACATTATCTTCTTCTGCAGAAGTATAATCCATAATTTCAGTTATCTCAAACCCTTTATCTTCTAGAACATCTAAAATATCTTCTCTTCGCTCTAATCTTCTGTTCTCAGCGAACATTGGATATAAAGTTACATCACCTGTTTCATGAAAAGAAATCCAATTGTTTGGAAAAATGCTATCTGGTGTGTCAGGTTCTTTTTTGTCTTGAATTACAATTACTTGTACACCTACACTTTTTAATTTTTCAACAAATGCATCAAATTCTTTCACTGCTTTGAAATTGACTGTTTCTGGAGTTAAATCATCAAGTATTTTTTGATAATAATTATTTACAGCAGTTTGTTCGTTCATACGAAACGCCACGGGACGAATCATTAATATGGTATTGGTAGTTTGTTTCATAATTTGATTGTTGTGAGTTTTTAGTCTCTAATTAATGGTAAAGTGGAACAACGTAAAAGACCTTCTTGTTTGGAAATTTCTGCATAAGGAATTTCTTCAACTGTAAAACCGTTTTGGCGTAACCAATTATTTAATCTTGTAAAGTTTTTCTCGGACACAATAACATCTGGCGCTATTGAAAAAATATTTGAATTCATGTGGTACATTTCTTCTCTGTCAATATGAAACAGATTTTCTTTACCGAACAAATTTACTAAAAAAACATAATCCGCTTCCTCGCGGAAACCACTCTTATAAATGATGCCTTTGTTTGTACCAATTGGCTGAAAGCAGCAGTCTAAATGTAAGGCATTATCTCTTGCTTCTATTTTTGATTTTACTAAATCGAATGCTTTTACTATTTTATTTGGAAACAAATTTTGTATATAATTCACTCCTTTCATGTTCGTTCTAGCTGTGATATAATCTTTGTAATCTGAACCTTTATACGTTCCTATAAAAATATAATCGTTCCAAAGCATCACGTCGCCTCCTTCTATATGAACATCTTCGGGTGGACGTACAACTTTATTGGGATCAATTTTATCAATTATATATTGAATGGCATCTAATTCTCGTTCTCTATCTGGTAAAATATTTGCTTTAATAAATAGGTCTTCAATTACGAAACCGATATCTCTCGAAAAAATTTGATTGTAATTTTCAATAATTTCAGGACGATATACTTGTACCTCATATTTTTGAAAAACAGCATTAAAAGCTTCCATTTCTTCAACCATATCTGCTTCTATTGGATAGGTTCCCGCCTTAATGTGCTCTAATGATTTTGGGTCATAAGCTTCTTCAATTGTTGGTGTGGGGCCATTGCTAATCGCTGTTCCAAGTACCACGGCTTTTAATCTTGAGGTTTCATTTTTTAGGCTTAATGATAACATATAACTGTTTTTTACAAATATAGAAAATTGATTGGGAATGAAAAAGTTAGATTACTGGTTTTCCACAAAAGTTTTCACCATAAATATAACATTTTTATATTTGTTAAAATTTTATTTTGTGTATTGATTACCAATTACTTATCTTTGGCGAAACTTAAAACTAAATTATTATGGGATTATTAAATTTTTTTAGCTCATTATTTGGAAAAGCTAAACAAACTGAAGAAAATACTAGTGTAAAAAAATCAGTAATAGCTGAACCTATATTGGAAAAAGCTTCTGAAATAATTGAAGAAAATCCAAAAGTAAAAAAAGCTCCCGTAAAAAAAGCACCAGTAAAAAAAGTACCTGCCAAAAAAGTGGTTGCAAAAGATAAAGTTGAAAAAACAGCTGAGAAAGCCACAAAAAAAGTGGCGCCAAAAAAAGCTCCTGTTAAAAAAACTACAGCAACAAAAGAAGCTACTCCTAAAAAAGCTACACCAAAAAAAGCGTAATCTTTTTAATACATATAAAAAAGCTTCAGAAAATCTGAAGCTTTTTTTATAAAATCATTTTCCGAATATTTTTATTATATTTATTAATTAGAAATCACTTCAACTTCTGCATTTGGTTGAAATAAGAACAATCTTCCAGAACTTAATTCTAAACATTCATATCGTTTTACACGCAAAGCTATTTTTTTAAAAATTTTTCCGTTTTTGATTCTAAATGTACTTCCATTTGGAATTTCAAAAATATAATTGTGCTCTGTATTTCTTTCATCAAATTGTTTTAAAGCTAAAGACAAAGTAGCATCAGTATCAGAACTTGCTTTTGGATTTCTGAAATGTCTTGCCATTAAAGGCAAAATTTGATGCGGAAATATTTCTGGACGAATAAAAGGAATCATTAAATGCTGAAACGTAATTTTCCATTCTGTTCCATGAGGTAAAATGTTTCTACCATATTTTTCAAAAGCAACCAAATGAGCGATTTCATGAATTAAAGTCATTAAAAATCGATACTTATTCAAATTGGCATTGACAGTGATTTGGTGAAAACCATCAGGATGTCTTCGATAATCGCCATGGCGGGTATTTCGTTCGTTTACAATTTTCAAGTGCACATGATTCGCTTTTATCAATTCAAAAACGGGTTCCACGGCGTGCTCTGGCAAATATTTTTGTAAAACGTTCAATTGAAAACTTTTTAAGGAGTAGTTGAGGAAACCTGCAATACTTTTCCGTTGTAAAATTTATTTCCGGTTAAGGCAAAATTAAATATATAATCTGCCATTTCTTTAGCCGAAAGTGTCGCTTCGTATCCTGGAAAAGCTTCTTGTAACATTTCTGTATTCACG
This sequence comes from uncultured Flavobacterium sp., assembly GCA_964402375.1. Classification (GTDB taxonomy): domain Bacteria; phylum Bacteroidota; class Bacteroidia; order Flavobacteriales; family Flavobacteriaceae; genus Flavobacterium. The sequence goes on from CAYOCC010000002.1 coordinate 198,585, forward strand.
GCGCCTAATGCCAAAACATTGAATGCAATTTCACTTTCTTTGTATTCTTCAGCTAATAATTCTGATAGCGTTATTACAGCTCCTTTACTTGAACTGTAAGCTGAAAGTCCAGCGAATTTGACACTTCCTTGAATACCGCCCATGGAGCTTATAGTTACAACGTGGCTTCCTTTTTCCATAAATGGAATACAAATTTTGGTTAGCTCTGCAACTGCGAAAACATTTACTTTATAAATATTTTGAAATTCTTGGGTAGTAATTTCTGTGAAATTTTTATGTAACAAACTTCCTGCATTATGAATTAGTATATCCACTTTTTGCCAAGTTTTTGATACAAAATCACTAACTTGTTGCAACTTATTTTCATCTGAAATATCAATTGCTAAACACGAAATGTTTTCGTGCTCAATTAAAATTTGTGGTGTTTTGCGTGAAATTGCGAGTACTTGATATCCCGCGTTTGCAAACTGCAAAGCCATTTCATAACCAATTCCGCGAGAAGTTCCTGTAATAATTATATTTTTCAAAATAGTATTAGTTTTATGTAAATATAAAAAAAAATCCCGAAAAATTATTTTTCAGGATTTCATTATTATAAAAATATTTTTTTATGCTAACATCGTAACTGGATTTTCCATAAACGCTTTAAAAGTTTGTAAAAACTTAGCGCCTGTGGCCCCATCTACCGTTCTATGATCGCAAGCTAATGTTACTGTCATGGTATTACCTACAACAATTTGACCATTTTTAACTACTGGTTTTTCAACGATAGCTCCAACGGATAAAATAGCTGAGTTGGGTTGATTAATGATTGAAGTAAATGATTGGATTCCGAACATTCCTAAGTTAGAAATTGTAAAAGTACTTCCCTCCATTTCAGCTGGTTGAATTTTCTTTGATTTTGCTTTTCCTGCTAAATCTTTTACACTCACACCAATTTGAGTTAAACTCATTTGATCTGTAAATTTCAATACTGGAACCATTAAACCGTCTTCAACGGCAACGGCAACGCCAATATTTACATGATGATTTATTACCATTGCATCTTCTCTCCACTGAGAATTGACTTGAGGGTGTTTTTTCAGTGCCATTGCAGATGCCTTAATAACCATATCGTTAAATGATACTTTTGTTTCTGGCAAACTATTTATTGTATTTCTAGAAGCAATCGCATTATCCATATCTAACTCAATTGTTAAATAATAATGCGGTGCTGTAAATTTAGATTCTGCTAATCGTCTTGCAATGGTTTTTCGCATTTGCGAGTTTTTAATTTCTTCTTGAAACATTTCTCCTGCTGGAACGAAAGGTTTCACTGCTGAAACTACATTTGTAGCATCTTCAATTGCATGAACTGGAGAACTAGCAATTGATGGAGTAAAGTTTTCTACATCTGATTTTGTAATTCTTCCGTTTTCGCCCGAACCTTTTACTTGAGAAAGATTTAAACCTTTGTCTGAAGCAATTTTCTTTGCTAACGGCGATGCGAAAATACGGTCATTAGAACTTAGTATTGGTTGTTGAGAACTAGGTATTTGGTTTGTATCTTGATTAACGTCTTCAATTTTTGGAGTTGCAACAGTTGCACCAACTGCAAAATCAGCTGCTATTCCTGAGACATCAGTTCCAGCTGGCCCTAAAATAGCTAAAATAGTATCTACTGGAGCCGTTCCTCCTTCTTCCACACCAATATATAATAAGGTACCTGCGTTGAAAGATTCAAATTCCATTGTAGCTTTGTCTGTTTCTATTTCTGCTAAAATATCTCCTTCTTTCACCGTATCTCCTACTTTTTTCAACCAAGTTGCTACAGTACCGGTTGTCATGGTATCTGATAAACGCGGCATAGTTACTACTTTTACACCTACAGGAATTTCTGATGGTGTTGTAGCAGTTTTAGTTTCAGTTTTAACGTCTTCTAATGGAGTTGTTTGTTTTTCTGGAGCACCTGCAGTTAACAAAGCAGAAATATCTTCACCTTGTTTTCCTACAATAGCTAATAAAGAATCTACTGGAGCTGATTCTCCTTCCTGAATACCTATGTGCAATAAAACACCGTCATAAAAGGATTCAAATTCCATTGTAGCTTTATCGGTTTCAATTTCGGCTAAAATTTCACCTGTTTTTATTGTGTCACCTACTTTTTTTAGCCAAGAAGCTACCACTCCTTCTGTCATGGTATCACTTAAACGGGGCATTGTAATTACTGTTGCCATAATTTATAGTCTGTGGGGAATAAATGGATAATTTTCTTGTTCGTAAACCACATCATATAATTGTTGTGCTTCTGGAAAAGGAGAGTCTTCAGCGAATTTTTCACATTCAGCTACTAAATCGCTTACTCTTTGATCTATAGTTTCAATTTCTGCTTCAGTAGCGTACTTTTTCTCTTTTATAATATCTAAAACCTGAGTAATTGGGTCAATTTTTCTGTATTCTTCTACTTCATCTTTGGTTCTATAATGTTGTGCATCAGACATTGAGTGACCTCTGTAACGGTAAGTTTTCATTTCTAGGAAAGTTGGTCCATCGCCTCTTCTAGCGCGTTCCATGGCTTCATGCATAGCTTCAGCTACTTTAACAGGATTCATAGCATCAACTGGTCCGCAAGGCATTTCGTATCCTAAACCTAATTTCCAAATATCTGTATGATTCGCTGTTCTTTCTACAGAAGTTCCCATGGCATAACCGTTGTTTTCACAAATAAAAACTACTGGTAATTTCCATAACATAGCCATATTAAACGCTTCATGTAAAGACCCTTGACGTGCTGCCCCATCTCCAAAATAAGTTAATGTAACACCGCCAGTTTCAAAATATTTATCGGCGAAAGCCATACCTGCACCAACAGGAATTTGAGCACCTACAATACCATGTCCTCCGTAAAAACCATGTTCTTTTGAGAAAATGTGCATCGAACCACCCATACCTTTTGAAGTTCCGGTGACTTTACCTAATAATTCTGCCATTACTTTTCTTGGATCTACGCCCATACCAATTGGCTGCACGTGATTTCTGTAAGCGGTAATCATTTTATCTTTTCCACCAAAATCCATAGCGTGTAATGCACCTGCTAAAACGGCTTCTTGTCCGTTATATAAATGAAGAAATCCTCTTACTTTTTGTTGTATATACAAGGCAGCTAATTTGTCTTCAAACTTTCTCCAAAACTGCATGTCTTCATACCATTTTAGATATACTTCTTTTGTAATTGGTTTCATATGTAACTATTTATTTTTTTTACGAACTACAAAAATACTACAACGTATTTTATTCTAAAAATTTATTACTGTTTAAATTAAGAAAATAATCAATTTATTTTACTTTTTACAAACGAAAACGTTATAGATTCGCTTTATCAAACATAAAAGGTAATAAATTTTTTAGTGAATCTGATTTATGTATCGGTCCTTTTGATCCCATAAAATAAACTTCGATTGGTAAATCTTGTTTCACTTCATATTCAGAAATGGATTGACGACAAGAACCACAAGGCGGAATTGGTGTTGTTGCCTCTCTGTCTGATGGTGCTGCCGAAATAAACATTTTTACAATCTTATTTTCAGGATAATTGGCTCCGGCGTAAAAAATAGCCACTCGTTCTGCGCACAAACCTGAAGGATAAGCTGCGTTTTCTTGGTTTGACCCTTGTAATACCATACCATTATCTAATACAATTGCTGCACCTACTAAAAATTCCGAATAGGGCGCGTAGGCTTTTTTTCTAATTTCAATGGCACTAGTCATGTATTTTTTTTCTGAAGGTGACAATTCATCAAAAGATTCGAAAACTGATAATTTTGTTTCTATTCGTATTTCCTTCATTGGTGATTAATTTGAATTTATTACTTTTTGTTGGAAAAAAAATCCAAATTCAAAAAAATTGAATTTGGATTTTTAATAATTTTATTTTTATTAGTTATCATCGTATTCGTCTCCAAAATTAAATGATAAAGAAAATCGTAAGGTATTTTCAAGCGGGTTTCTAACTTTTGATGCTGAGAACAAATAAGATACGTCTATTTTAACAATATTATATTTAAAACCTGCTCCTAATGTTAAATATTTTCTGGCACCTTTTTCAACACTTTCATTAAAATAACCTGTTCTTAAAGCAAACGAATCTTGATACCAGTACTCTGCTCCTAATGCCCAGGTAAATTCTTTTAATTCTTCCGAAAAACCGTCGGGTGCATCTCCAAAAGATTGAAATATACCACTTGTCCAACTTATATTTCTATAATTTTGATTGTTTATTGATTTATCAGTGGCATCTATAACGCCATCGTTATTTAAATCTGTAACCATTTGAGGCGTTGGTACTAATAATTTAGTAGTTTCACCAATTAAACTTACTTTATTATAATCATCTAAAATAAAGTCAAAACTTCCTCCCAATCTCAAATTCGCTGGGATAAAATTCTCATTTAACAAATCATTGTCATACGATAATTTTGGTCCTAAATTTTGAAAATTAAAACCTGCTCTCCATTTTCCGTTGAAATTATCATATGCTACTTCTTCAGATTGATAAATACCTGAAACATCTACTGCAAAAGTAGTAGCTGGTCTAGCATCAGTTGTGGCGTTGGCAATTTTTAGATTGGAACGAATATAACGACCAGAAACTCCCATCGCAAATTCAGGGCTAAGTTTTAAGGAATATGAACCATCTAGGGCAAACTCATTTGGACTTGTAATTACAGGAACTTCATTGGGATCACCAGTTTCTCTTAATTCGATATCTCCAAAACCAAAATAACGCAAACTTCCAGAAAAAGCCATACGATCATTAAATCTATTAAAATAGGTTATTTGCCCCAAAGAAATATCATTTGCAATACTAGTTAAATAAGGTGTATAACTCATTGAAAATCCTTGCTTTTGCTTTGAAAACGCATATTTTGATGGGTTAAATTGTTGCGAATAGGCATCGGCAGAAGTAGCTACACCCATGTCGGCCATACCAGCAGAGCGGGCATCAGCGGCAATTAATAAAAAAGGAACTCCAGTAGTAATTACTCTATCTTGCCCGAAGGTATATTGCGTAACTACTAGAATTGTTAAAAGTTTAATTAGATTTTTCATCTGTTTGATTTAATTATTATTTATTTATTTCAGATGTAATTTTATTTCAATATGCTTATTTTAATAGTGATTTACAAATATACATTTTTTTTATAGGATTACAAGTTTTTCAATTTTTTCGGATTTTTTACCCGTAATTGCTGACTTTACAGTTACTTTGTATACATAAACTCCTTTTCCTATTTTATCTCCAAAATCATCTTTTCCATCCCATTTAATATCTCTTGAAGTAAATCCTTCATTTATTACGGTTTGATTGATTGTTTTTACCAATTTACCTGTTATGGTTAAAATCTGAACTTGAACTTCTAAAGGTTCAAATGGCCTGTTGTGATTAAACCAAAATTCGGTATAACTAACAAATGGATTTGGATAATTTAAAACGCGTTCCAATTGCAAATCTCCGTCGCCAATAACCACAAACTGAATTTCAGCAGTAATTAAATTATTATACACATCCCAAGCTTTAAACAAAATAGTATGCAAACCAGGTGCTAAATCCCTGAACGGATAAGTAACTTTTCCTTTTTTGTAGTTATCCGTTTCTGTTTCGTAATAATCATTTAAATTAAATGGATTGTTTTCGTCATTATCCAAAATAGCTACAATATCGTGTCCAATTCCGCTTGCAGTATTTATGCCGTTTTCATCTTCCAGAAAAGCAAGAAAAATTGGTGATTCATTTGTAATGCCACCACTGACAAAATTGGTATCGTTCATGTACAATTTTAATTTTGGCGGTGTTGTGTCTGAAGGGGCTGAAGTATTGACACCTCCTACTTTTATTTGCGTGTTGTATCCTGTTTGATTTTGCAAAATTGGTGAGTTACTTTTTGCATAAAAACTTACTCTAGCATTTCCAATAGGTATTTGAATATCTTGTGGTACGATGAAACTAAACTCAAATTTCCCGTTTACAACAGAAGCATTTCCTCTGTAGATTACTTCTCCTAAGCTTACAAAATTTAGTTTAGGTTGATTAATAGGAGGCAAAGAAACATTATCATTATCAAGTGTCAATCTATTTAAATTTTTATCGTAAACCTGAACCGCTAAATCTCCATTATAATTGGTTATTAAAGTATTGTTTTCATCTACAACTTCTCCTGATAAAGTTGCTAAAGACAAGGCTTGTAAAGAAAGCGTTGTTGTATTTATATTTTCACCATTTATTTTTGTTAAAACTATTTTTGGTTTTGGAATGGCTAATTTTAAAGCGGGATCGCCTATATAAAAAACGACTCGTTTATTTGAACCGCCCAAACTAATTTTGGCCCTACGAAGAGATTCTGCAATAGAAATATAGGAATTGTTTTCCATCGTAAATAAATTATCATAAATCGCTTCGTTTAAATCAATTCCGAGTGACTGACTAATTTGTCTGGTTGTTGCTAATAATGCAATTGCGCCACCTGCTTTGTTCCAATACATGTATTCGCCACCTGTTGGACGATTTGGATCATCAAAACGGGTAAACTCACAGGTAATCGTAATAAATAAAGGATATTTATACCTATTATTAAGTGTTTGTGCATCTGCTTTTTCAAAAATTCGTTCAATTGCAAAACTCTCTTCATTTCCATGTCCGTAATAATTTAAAACTAACGCGCCTAATTCAATTGCGTCAATAAATGCTTTTTTTGCTTGTGGATATCTTGGTCCACCGGCGCTTACTTCTTGCACATAAGCATCTGTAAAAATTTTGTTTGAATTAAAAAATGGGTTGGCGACTGAAACTTCATCCGCTAATTCATTTAAATCTTTTTGTAATAAATAATCTCCAGATAAAAAAGGATCGGGATCGTCTGAATAATACACTAAATTATTTCTCCATCTTTTGTAAGATTTTTCATCATGATATTCAAGTACTTTGTTTACCATCTCTGAAGCTTGTGTGTTTGAAGAAACTAACATTCTGCCCACAGATAAATCCATTAAATCTGCAGTAGCTGTCATATTCCCTTCGTTGCTATCCATAAGCGTAAAGAAATCATCGGACATAAAAGAAGAAAATAATGAAAAATTTGAACTGTTATTTGGACTTAAGGAATTAGAAACATCAAAACCATGAAAAATAGGTACGATATTTGTGTTGTTTTTAATTCTGTTTTTAAAATCATACGATGCATCTCCAAATAAATTTAAATATTTAACTTTACTGGTTGTATTTGAAGCATTATCATAAACATATTTTACAAAATTTCTAATAGCAGCAACATCTTGTTTTCCACCTCCAAATTCAGTATATATAAAAGGTAGCGGTACAACTTTAACATTCATATTTGAGTTATTTCTGTGGAAATTAGCCAAAGTTTCTGCCTGGGCAACCAAACTTGAAGGAGTTACTATTAAATAATCGATGTCTTGAAAAAGACCTTGATTATTTTTAAAAATGCTGCCTTTTAAATTTTGGTTGGCCACATTGGTTTCATTTTCTCTCAAAGGAGTATAAAAATCTACATTATCAACAACAATAAACTTTTTATCCTGACCTAAAGCCAATTTAAAAGACACAGTATTTTGGGTGTTATCTAATTTTGTAACATTATATATATCCGTAACATCCCAAATCGATTTTACAGTTGAGGCGTTCGAAACAACAAATTGTCCTACTCCGATATTGGTTTTCACTAAATTGTTAGAAAATAAAAATTGTTTGCCATAACCTTTTAGTTCGGCGTTATATTTTAAAATAATATAATCTAAATATCCTTTTGAAGAAGGCACACCACTATTAATGTATGATAAATCGATTGTTACAGCGTTTGATGTAGGAACAAAAGTGGTATTTAAAATATTTTCATAACCTAATGCAGACCCTGAAGCAGAATTAATTGAAACAGTTCCGATATCGACGGCATTTGCTTTCACTTTAAATGAAGTGGAAACAAAAGAAACAGCTGCAAAATTCGCAGAAAAATTTACGGGTGAACCCGAAGTATAATTAGGTAATACGAATTGAAAAGTCTGATTGTCATCTAAATCAAATTTTTCACCAAACCATCTTCTGCCTATTTTTCCGGCGTTAAATAAATCAACTTCATAAAATTGATAGCCATCATAATTGGAAAGGAATAAAGTTGGTGTTCCAGCAGGCTCTGTATAATTTTGAATTCTTTTTCCTGCTGCACCATTTGAAGTTACATAATAATAAGATCTATCTGCAAACTGATTTACGTGCGTTAGACTCTCTTCATTCCATGTATCCACACCTTCTGCATAAAACAAAATGTAATCATTATCATTAAAAACACCATCTGCTTCGCCCACAAATTGAATGGCATTTTCTTCCAAATCAATTGGATATGCTGTGCTGTTTAGTAAAGGTAACATTCTACCACCATTACCATAAATTTTAATATTTCTTGGGTCAACTGCAACATTCACGCCAATGCTTTGAAGAAAACTTTTACTAACTAAATAAACCCCAGATTTTTCAACGTAAAATCTATGCCAAGACCCTGTAGCCAAAACTGAATTTTGAATAGAATTGGTACTTTGAGAAGTCCTGTTTGCATTAGAAACCGAATAATTTAGCGTAAATGATTTTACTCTTTTGTAACCCGAATTGTCTTTAATTATTGGATTAAACTGGAACGAAAGAAATGCTTCATCTCTAGCGTAAGATGAAAACGATTTAAAATCAATTTTGGAGGATATATTTGACACCGCTAAATCACCTAATAATGAAACATCTAATGTTTCATAAATGATATTATTAATAGAGGCAGTGTCTTCAGAAACCAAGCCTGAAACTTTTATGCTATTAACATAGGCAATCGTATTTTTGACTACCTGAAATTCATAATTTTCAGATTGAAATTGGGGAATATTATATTTTGTATCTCCTACAATAAATGACGTATTTGTATTCCAATCAATTGAAAAATCTTTAGTATTTTGAGCAAAACTCAAAAAAGAAGCGAATACAAATAGTAAATATTTTTTTTTCATTCTCATCATAACGCAAAATAAACTAAAATATTGCAAATAATAAATTTTTAAATAACTTTATATAATAATATACACAAATTTACGTTTACCAACATATACTCTAAATTTATTGTTTAATTTTTTTTATTTTTTTGTTGCATATTAATGGTTTATTATTATCTTGCAGCACTTAAATTATTACCTACAAAGTATGAAAGTTACTAAAATTATGTCTTTAAAATTGCTACTAGCGTTGACTATAGCAATAGGTTTTACCAGCTGTAGCAAAAATGGAAGCACCAAAGGTGGTTCTAGTGCAACTGGATGGCAAATCAACGATAAAAACGGTGGTTTCCAATACAACACTAAATACCAAAAGCAAGAAACACCTCCAGGAATGACCTCAATTGAAGGTGGAACATTCACAATGGGGAAAGTGGAAGACGATGTAATGCACGATTGGAACAACAGCCCAACGAAGCAACACGTTCAATCTTTTTACATGGATGAAACTGAAGTAACAAACTTAATGTATGCAGAATATTTATATTGGGTAAAATCAGTTTATCCACCATCAGAAGATAATTACAGAAATATTTACAATGGCGTTATTCCAGATACATTAGTATGGAGAGATCGTTTAGGATATAACGAAACGATGACAAACAATTACTTAAGACACCCCGCTTATGCTAACTACCCTGTAGTTGGAGTAAACTGGATTCAAGCTAGTGAATTTTGTGATTGGAGAACAAATCGAGTAAACGAAAACATTCTTGAAAAAGAAGGTTACCTTAAAAAAGGAAATAAAATTAGTGCAGAAGTTACTGCGGAATCAAATTTTGATACAGAATCATACATCAATTCACCTTCCAAAACTTTTGGTGGTAAAGATGATATAGTTTTGAAAAAACCTCTTGGACAAAGAAGTTCTGGAAGAAGAGCAGCAGCAACTCCTACCGACGCCAAAAATGTATATGCACAAAGAAGTTCAGGTATAATTTTACCTGAATACAGATTGCCTACAGAAGCAGAATGGGAATATGCCGCATTGGCTTTAGTTGGGAATAGAGAATATAACATTTACAAAGGACAAAAGAAATATCCTTGGAAAGGTCAATATACGCGTTCTGGTAAAAGAGAATTAAGAGGTGACCAATTGGCTAACTTTAAACAAGGTAAAGGAGATTACGGCGGAATTGCGGGATGGTCTGATGACGGTGCTGATATTACACAAGTAGTTAAATTTTACCCTGCAAATGATTTTGGTTTGTATGACATGGCTGGTAACGTTGCAGAATGGGTACAAGATGTTTACAGACCGATAATTGATGATGAAGCAAATGACTTTAACTACTTCAGAGGTAACGTATACACTAAAAATAAAATTGGTGAAGACGGAACAGTAGAAATGGTTACAAAAGATAACATCAAATATGACACATTAAGCACTGGTAAAGTAATTGCTAGAAGTTTCCCTGGATCACTGGCTCAAATACCAGTTGACGAAAATGAAACCTATTTAAGACAAAACTTCTCTACATCTGACAATAAAAACTACAGAGATGGTGACAAACAATCTACTAGATATTTTGATTTTGGAGCCAATGAAGAAGAAGCAAACAAAAAAGAAGATCCAAATAAAAGAATGTACAGCTCGCCAATACATAAAATTTCGGCAGATAGCGCAGGTAATCAAGTAAAACAATTTGATAAATCTGACAACAGAACTACTTTAGTAGACGACAATGTTAGGGTTTACAAAGGCGGATCATGGAGAGACAGAGCTTATTGGTTAGATCCAGCATCTAGAAGATATTTCCCTCAAGATATGGCAACTGACTATATCGGATTTAGATGTGCGATGTCAAAAGTTGGACCAAAATCTAACAGAAAAACACCTAGAGGTAACGTTAGAAATTAATAAACTTAAAATATTTTATAATAGCCCTTTATTTTTAAAGGGCTTTTTTTTATTTTAGCCGTATGGAAATAGCAACAATTTACAACTACTTTTTGCAATCAACTGGCATCGCAACTGATACCAGAAAAATTTATGCAAACAATATGTTTGTAGCGCTTAAAGGCGACAACTTTAATGGAAACAAATTTGCTTTAAGTGCATTAGAAAATGGTGCTAAATTTGCGATAATAGATGAAATCGAATATAAACTAGACGAACGATTTATTTTAGTAGACAACGCATTAGAAACATTACAGAAATTAGCCAATTACCATAGAAATCAACTAAAAATTACAATTGTTGGATTGACAGGAAGCAACGGAAAAACCACTACAAAAGAACTAATTCATGTTGTACTTTCTCAAAAATATAACACCAAAGCAACCGTTGGAAATTTAAACAATCATATTGGCGTTCCTTTAACCCTACTTTCTTTTGACAAAACTACCGAAATAGGCATAGTGGAAATGGGTGCCAATCACCAAAAAGAAATTGAATTGCTTTGCAGTATTTGTCAACCAGATTTTGGGTACATTACCAATTTCGGAAAAGCACATTTAGAGGGATTTGGTGGAACAGAAGGCGTAATTAAAGGTAAAAGTGAATTATACGAATTTCTTTTTGCGAATCAAAAAACAGCATTTGTAAATACGGATGATGCCATTCAGAACGAAAAAACTAAAAATATAAATAGCATTAATTTTGGTTTAAATACACCAGAAAATTTTGTTTCCATTACTAAAATTGAAACCAATCCAATGGTGAAAATTGAATTTGACAACACTATTATTCAATCTCATTTAATTGGATTATACAACGCAAATAACATAAATGCGGCAATCACAATTGGAAAACATTTTGGCGTTTCAAATGAAAAAATAAAATTTGGTTTAGAAAACTATATTCCAAATAATAATCGGTCACAGTTAATAGAAAAAAATTCCAATAAAATAATATTGGATGCTTACAATGCTAACCCGAGTAGCATGAATGCAGCGTTGACAAATTTCTTTCAGTTAACCGAGAAAAATAAAGTAGCTATTTTAGGCGATATGTTTGAGTTAGGAATTGAAAGCTCAGATGAGCACAAAAGACTTGTAGAATTCTGTATGAATCAAACTGAAATGATTTTTTATTTTATTGGAAATGATTTTTTTAACCATAAAAATTCGAACACAAACATGAATTTTTATGAAACTTTTGAATCCTTTCAAACAAATTTTACAAAGCTAAAAACAGAAAATAGTTTCTTACTCATAAAGGGCTCACGTGGTATGAAGTTAGAAAGGACATTAGAAATATTATAACAAAAAAAGGCAACCAAATTGGTTGCCTTTTTTTATACTAATATTCAAATATTACGAAACCAAACCTCGAGAAATCACAATTCTTTGAATTTCAGAAGTTCCTTCATAAATTTGAGTAATTTTCGAATCGCGCATCATTCTTTCTACATGATATTCACTAACATAACCATTACCACCATGAATTTGAACAGCTTCATTAGCCACTTCTAAAGCTATTTCAGAAGCATATAATTTAGCCATAGCTCCAGAGTGTGCAATATCTTCACCCAAATCTTTTTCTGTAGCTGCTTTATGAATTAGTAATCTTGCACAGGTAATTTTCACATGCATGTCCGCTAATTTAAAAGCAATCGCTTGATGTTGAAAAATTGGTTTCTTAAATGCCACGCGTTCCTGCGAATATTTCAAAGCCAATTCATAGGCACCTTGAGCAATTCCTAAAGCTTGAGAAGCAATTCCAATTCTTCCACCGTTTAGAGTTGACATGGCAAAAGCAAAACCAAACCCATCTTCTCCAATTCTATTTTCTTTTGGTACTTTTACATCATTGAATAATAAAGTATGTGTATCCGAACCACGAATTCCCATTTTCTTTTCTTTCGGACCAATTTCAAAACCTGGCATTCCTTTTTCTACAATTAAAGCATTGATTCCCTTATGCCCTTTTGAAACATCTGTTTGAGCCATAACTAAATAGGTTGAAGCGGTTCCTCCATTTGTTATCCAATTTTTGGTACCATTTAATATATAATGATCTCCCATATCAATAGCAGTTGTTTTTTGGGAAGTTGCATCAGAACCGGCTTCTGGCTCTGACAAACAAAATGCACCAATCACATCTCCTTTTGCTAAAGGCATTAAGTATTTAATTTTTTGCGCTTCATTACCATATTTTTCTAAACCAGCACAAACTAATGAGTTATTTACAGACATAATAACAGCAGCGGAAGCATCTACTTTGGCAATTTCTTCAATAGCTAACACATATGAAACGCTATCTAAACCCGCACCACCATATTTAGGATCCACCATCATTCCCATAAAACCAAGTTCAGCCATTTTCTTAACTTGCTCGGTTGGAAATTTTGAATGTTCGTCTCTTTCAATAACACCAGGTAATAATTCTGTAACAGCAAAATCTTTAGCTGCTTGTTGAATCATTAATTGTTCTTCATTTAATTTAAAATCCATTATTTTACTATAGGTTAATTGAATATTTCTTAAAAATTTGGTTCAAATGTAGGTAATTTATATGAAATTTTCAATAAGAAATTGTATTTTTAACCCATGTTTAAGCACAACTATAACGTTATCGGCGTAATGTCTGGCACTTCATTAGATGGAGTGGATTTGGCACATATTTATTTTGAAATAAAAAATGATAATTGGACTTATCAAATTGTAGAATGTGATACAATTTCGTATAATAATGAAATGATTTCAAAACTTAAAAACGGAATTCATTTTACTAAAACTGAACTTTCAGAATTAAATACTGAATACACCAATTTACTAGGAAATATTATTTCTGAATTTATAATAAAAAACAAAATTTCAAATTTAGATGCGATTTGTTCTCACGGACATACCATTTTGCACCAGCCAGAAAATGGTTTCACACTTCAAATAGGAAATTTACCCGAAATTGCAAAAATCACAAATCAAAAAGTGGTATGTAATTTTAGGGTTCAAGATGTTCTTTTTGGGGGACAAGGCGCACCATTGGTTCCAATTGGTGATAAAATTTTATTTTCTGAATTCGATTATTGTTTAAATCTTGGTGGCTTTTCAAATATTTCTTATGAAGAAAATAAGGAGCGAATTGCATTTGATATTTCACCTGTAAATACCATTTTGAATTTTTATGCGAATACTTTCGGATTAGAATATGACGACAAAGGTAAAATTTCAGCAACAGGAAAATTAAACTCAGAATTGTTTGAAGAATTAAATCAACTTGAATTTTACCAAAAAACATTTCCAAAATCGTTAGGATTTGAATTTGTAAAAGAAATTATTTTACCCATTGTAGAAAATTACCCAATTTCAACCGAAGACAAAATGCGTACATTTACAGAGCATATTGCATTTCAAATTGGAAAAATATTACAACCCAAAACTGGAAAACTATTAATTTCAGGGGGAGGCGTATATAATGAATTTTTAATTGAAAGAATAAAAAACTATTTACCAACAATTGAAGTTATAATTCCTAATGATAAAACCATAAAGTACAAAGAAGCATTAATTTTTGCCTTACTTGGTGTTTTAAAATTACGAAACGAAATTAATGTTTTAGCAAGTGTAACTGGCGCCAAACAAAATCATAGCTCGGGCGAAGTATTTTAGACAATAGTTTTCCTCAGTCATTTTTTACAATTATATTTGCAAATAAATTAAACCCGAAAATCAAAACATGAAAGATTTACTTCATAAATTCGAAAATAAAGAACCAGAAATTGTATTCAACTGGAAAGATCCTGAAACGGACGCTGAAGGTTGGACTGTAATAAATTCATTACGTGGCGGTGCTGCAGGTGGCGGAACGCGAATGAGAAAAGGATTAGATCAAAACGAAGTGCTTTCTTTAGCCAAAACTATGGAAGTGAAATTTTCAGTTTCTGGTCCTGCAATTGGTGGCGCTAAGTCTGGAATTAACTTTGATCCAACAGATTCTCGCAAAAAAGGTGTTTTAGAGCGATGGTACAAAGCTGTTTCTCCGTTATTAAAAAATTATTACGGAACAGGTGGCGATTTGAATGTAGATGAAATTCACGAAGTAATCCCAATGACAGAAGAATGTGGTGTTTGGCATCCGCAAGAAGGCGTTTTCAACGGACATTTTAAACCAACCGAAGCAGATAAAATCAATAGAATCGGACAATTGCGCCAAGGTGTAATTAAAGTAATTGAAAATGGGGAATTTACTCCAGATTTATCAAAAAAATATACCGTAGCCGATATGATTACAGGTTATGGTGTTGCGGAAGCAGTTCACCATTTTTACAAAATTTATAGCGGAAGCGTTGTTGGTAAAAAAGCCATTGTACAAGGTTTTGGAAATGTAGGTTCAGCCGCCGCTTTTTATCTTGCTAAAATGGGTGCGAAAGTAGTTGGAATTATTGACAGAGATGGCGGTGTACTAAACGAAAACGGATTTTCATTAGAAGAAATTTCAGAATTATTCAGAAATAAAGATGGAAACAAATTAGTTGCTGACCAAATGATACCATTTGCGGAAATAAATGATAAAATTTGGAAAATTGGTGCACATATTTTTGCTCCATGTGCTGCTTCACGAATAGTTTCTAAAGACAATGTGGAAAATATGATTGCCAATGGTTTAGAAGTAATTTCATGTGGTGCGAATGTTCCATTTGCTGACAAGGAAATTTTTTATGGTCCAATTATGGAAGAAACTGACAATAAAGTAAGTTTAATTCCAGATTTTATTTCAAACTGTGGAATGGCAAGAGTTTTTGCCTTCTTTATGGAGAAAAAAGTACAGATGACAGATGAAGCTATTTTTAATGACGCATCTGAAATTATAGGAAAAGCCATTCAAAAAACATTTGATGTTAATGCTAGCAAGACAAATATTAGCGCTAGGGCTTATGAAATTGCCTTGAAACAATTAGTATAATACTATTTAATAAATAAATATTTAAAAACTAGGTTGAAACATTTTTAAACCTAGTTTTTTTGTGTCAACAATTTTTATTACTTTTAATCGTTACTATTAAAAAAACCAAATGAAATCAATTATAAAATTATTAAAATCGCTGTATGAGCACGGGTATTTCACCTTGCTTTTATTGGTTTTTTTAATTGGCACTATTTGGTTGTTGGTTCATTTTATAAAGAAATCAAGACTTTCTGATTCAAATAAATCTATTGTAATCACAACGCATTCAGTAGTTTGCCTCGTGCTTTTACTATTATTTGTACGATTTTGGCCTCCTTACGGAAAAACCGAAATGTTAATAGCACAAGGCGGTGGCGGTGGCGGTGTTTCCTTAAATATTGGAGATACCGATTTCGGAAAAGGTGACGATTATTTAAATGAAACCTTAGAGGTGAATATGAAAAATGTAGCTTCAGAACCCGAAGAAACTACACCTGACGAAATCTTAACGCAAGACAATGTAGGTGCCGATTTGCCTACTCCACCAAAATCAAAAAGTAAACCCATAGAAAAAAAACCTACGGAAACCAAACCAGTAGAAACTCAAAAAACACCAGTTAAAAAACCTAACAGCGCTTTAAGCAATATGATTAAAGGGCAAAATAAAGGTGGTGACGGAAATAGCAGTACCAATGGAAACCAAGGTGCAGCAAACGGAAGCGCAAATGCTAACGGTTATTATGGCGGTGGTGGCTCTGGTGGCGGAACAGGTGGTGGCAACGGAACTGGAAACGGGACTGGGACTGGAGCAGGAAATGGCTCAGGGTCTGGTGGTGGAAATGGAAGTGGTGGCGCAGGTGGTACCAATTATAGTTTAGCAGGAAGAAGAAATATTAATAAACCCGCAGTTGATAACGAATGTAATTCTTTCGGAAAAGTAGTAATTGAGGTTACTGTTGATAAAGCTGGTAATACTATTGGAGTATCAAATGGTAGAGGTACAACTGGAGATGCTTGTTTAATTGCATTAGCTAAAAACTTTGCTCGAAAAACAAAATGGACACCAAGTGATTCTGCTGCTGAAAAACAAGTGGGAACAATTACATATAATTTTAAGAATTAACCTCAAGTCAATTGTTTTCATTTTATAAAAAATCAAGGCAAAATAACCTCAAAAAGTTTAAAACTTATAAACTATAAACAATTATATTTGCATTACTTTAAAATACTAAAAATGCAACATATAATCGATCGTTTTATTGGGTATGTAACTGTAGATACAGAATCGGATCCAGATTCAAACACCACGCCAAGTACAGCTAAACAATGGAATTTAGCCAATAAATTAGTTGAAGAATTAAAACAAATTGGTTTAACAGATGCTTCTATTGACGACAAGTCCTATGTCATGGCAACTTTACCAAGTAATTTAGATTATCAAGTACCTACAATTGGTTTTGTTTCGCATTTTGATACCACTCCTGATTTTACTGGAAAAGATGTAAAACCACAAATTATTAAAAATTATGATGGTGGCGATATTATTTTAAATAAAGAAAAAAACATCATCTTATCGCCTTCTTACTTTAAAGATTTATTACAATATAAAGGTCAAACTTTAATTACTACAGACGGTACCACACTACTTGGTGCAGACGACAAAGCAGGAATTACAGAAATAATGACTGCAATGGAATTTTTGGTTCAAAACCCACAAATTAAACACGGAACTTTAAAAGTATGTTTTACACCTGATGAAGAAATTGGCCGTGGTGCAGACCACTTTGATGTAGAAAAATTTGGTGCAGATTGGGCTTATACAATGGACGGAAGCCAAATTGGCGAATTAGAATATGAAAATTTTAATGCGGCTGGAGTAAAAATAACTTTTAAAGGAAAAAGCGTGCATCCTGGTTATGCTAAAGGAAAAATGATAAATTCAATGCTTTTAGCTAATAAATTTATTGCAAAATTACCAAAAGATGAAACTCCTGAAACTACTAAAAATTACGAAGGATTTTATCACGTTACTAATATTCAAGGAAGTATTGAAGACACTCTGGTACAATTGATTATTAGAGATCATAATCGCAAGAAATTTGAAAAGCGAAAAGAATATGTAGAAGAAGTAGTTGCTAAAATTAATAAGAAATACAAAAAACAATTTGGTGAAGATATTGCTGTTTTAGAAATAAAAGACCAATATTACAACATGCGTGAAAAGGTAGCACCTGTAATGCATATCGTAAAACTTGCTGAACAAGCTATGAAAGAGCTAAACATCAAACCATTAATTAAACCAATTCGTGGTGGAACTGACGGGTCGCGTTTGTCATTTATGGGATTACCTTGCCCGAATATTTTTGCTGGCGGACACAACTTTCATGGTAAATATGAATATGTTCCTGTTGAAAGTATGCAAAAAGCGGTTGAAGTAATTGTGAAAATTGCAGAATTAAATGCGATTCAGAATAAAAAATAAATAGATTATGAGATTCTGAAACAAGTTCAGAATGACAAATTATTCTATAAACAAAAATTCCAAATTCCACTACTTTTTAGTTTGGAATTTGGAATTTGATTTTTGGAATTTATTTTTTCTCGTTCAATTTCAAACTCATTTCTGCAGAAATAGAACTTTTTTCAACTTTTAACTTTCCAGACATGGTTTCCATGACAATTGTAGTCTCGGCAATTTCAGAAACTTTACCATGAATTCCAGCGATTGTGATAATTTTATCACCTGTTTTTAAATTCGTTAAAAATTGTTTTTCTAATTTAATTTTTTTGTTTTTTGGCATAATGATTAAGAAGTAAAATACAACTATCATTAATACTAACTGTGCAATTAACATTGGATTCATATCGTTTTTATTTAGATTTAATACTTGCTTTAATACTAATATTTTCAACAATTCTTGCCGTGTTGCAAGTAATAATAATTGATTTTGTTACATCACCAGTTTTTCCGTTAGAATCAAATTTTACATAAATTGGTGCTGTTTTTCCTGGCGAAATAGGTTCCTTTGTAACTTCAGGAACGGTACAACCACAAGATCCATGCGCTTCCAATACATATAAATCTTTATCGCCAACATTTTTAATGGTAAATGTGGTAGTTACCACTTCACCTTGTTTAATTTCACCAAAATCATGAACCATTTTATCAAATGATACTTTCGTTTTTGGTGCGTCAGCATTCTTTTGTAAATTAAGCCTTAAATTTTCTTCGGCTGAACCCTCTTTTTTACAAGAGAAAGTAATTAGCAGCACTGCTGCAACAAAAATTCTAATCGTTTTTTTCATTTTATTTATTTATAATAATCCTCTACCCGCTTTTTTAATTTTATCTTCGGCTTGAAAATCTTTTACTAAATTATCTAAAATTCCGTTGATAAATATACTACTTTTTGGTGTAGAATATTCTTTCGCAATTTCTAAATATTCATTTAAAGTAACTTTTATAGGAATTGATGGAAATTTAAGCAGTTCACAAATGGCCATTTTAAGAATAATGGTATCTATTTCTGCAATACGCTCTTTGTCCCAATTTGGCGTTTTGTTTTCAAATGTTGCGGCAAATTCCAATTCATTTAAAACCGTTTTTCTGAATAAATTTCTTACAAATTCTTTATCATCTAAATCTTTAAAAACAACTGGTAACTCTAATGTGTCGTCAAGACTTTTAATAGACTTTATTTGTTTAGAAAGCAAAGTATTTATTACTGGAATATCATCTACCCAAGTAATTTTACAATCTTCTAAATAATCGTAAAGTTTTTCGTTTGGCGCAATAATTTCATTAAAAACATCGAATATAAAGAAAATATCTTTTTTAAAATCTGCTGTTTCAACAGCCATATAACGCTTGTATAAATCTGAAGATTTTATAGCTTCTAAAAGAAAAATAATACAATCGTCATTGCGTTTCCAATTGTCAATTTTTCTTTCTTCTAATTTATCAAAAAAGGCAGTATGATTACTTAAAATTTTAAAGAAACTATTATTTACAAACTTAAAGTTAGGATTTTGCTCCTCTTTTGTAGCCAAGTGTTTTTTAGAAGCTAGTGCTAAATACGATTTTTCTTTGAGTTGTAATTCAGTGAAAATGGATAACATTACCAAATATAAATCTTGAGAACTTTCAATACTATGCAATAAAAATTTTTCTTCTTTGTCTAATGAATCCGATTCGTGTCTATGCATGGCATAGATGGTTTGCATCACTTTTACTCTAAAATGTCTTCTGTTAAGCATGGCTAAGAACTTTAAAAAAATTATCCCGAAATAATTACTTTTTTATTTCGGGACAAATTTACAATTTTTTATTATAAAGAATTATTTGTTTTGTAATTCTTTTTTTCTGTCATCAATTCTTTTTTGAGCAATATTTAATGCCGCTTGATGTGTGGTAATATTTTGATCGTCCGACAACCTAAAAATATCCATTGCAGTATTGTAAATATTTTCTGTTTTTTCCATTACTTGAGCAGATGTTAAATTGGCCAACTCTGAATATACATTAATTACTCCACCAGCATTAATTAAGAAATCTGGCGCGTATAATATTCCTTTTTCTTTTAATAATTTACCATGAATCAGTTCATTTGCAAGTTGATTATTAGCTGCACCAGCAATTACTTTTACTTGAATTTTACTAATCGTTTCATCGTTAATAGTTGCTCCTAAAGCACATGGTGCGTAAATATCCACATCTAAACTGTACATATCGTTACCCCTAAAAATTTTAGCTCCGTATTTAGAACCTACTTCATGTAATCTGCTTTCAT
The DNA here is from genome assembly GCA_964402375.1 of uncultured Flavobacterium sp. Classification (GTDB taxonomy): domain Bacteria; phylum Bacteroidota; class Bacteroidia; order Flavobacteriales; family Flavobacteriaceae; genus Flavobacterium. The sequence continues at coordinate 219,291 of CAYOCC010000002.1, forward strand.
TAATGTCCGAAATGGTTACAATTGCACCTTCGTTAGTTAAATGTTGCACTAATACTTCGCCAACATGACCAATACCTTGTACTAAGACTTTTTTTCCAGCTAATGACTCTGTGCCAAATTTGTGCTTTGCAGCAGCTTTCATTCCCACAAATACACCATAAGCAGTAATTGGGGATGGGTTTCCAGAACCACCTTTGCTTTCTGAAATTCCCGTAACATATGGCGTTACTTCTCTAACTGTATCCATATCTTTGGTTTCCATTCCCACATCTTCAGCTGTGATATATTTTCCTGATAAAGAGTTTACAAATTCTCCAAATTTTCTCATTAATTCAGGAGTTTTATCTGTTTTGGCATCGCCAATAATGACAGCTTTTCCGCCACCTAAATTCAATCCAGAAATGGAAGATTTAAAAGACATCCCACGAGATAATCTCAATACATCATTTAAGGCCTCCCATTCGTTGGCATATTGCCACATTCTTGTACCGCCAAGTGCCGGACCAAGAACTGTATTATGTATTCCGATTATTGCTTTTAATCCTGTATCTTTGTCGTTACAAAAAACAACTTGTTCGTGTCCGTCAAAAGAAATTTGACCAAAAACAGGATCTACTTTATGTAGTTCGTTAGAATTTATAATATCTGTTGTCATGAGTAAATTTGATTATTTATCAATAATAAGTCGCAAAAATATATATAAATTAGATATTATTATTATTTTTTATTTTATTTTTACGAATACAATAATTTTTCAAATAATATTTTAAGAGCAAAAAACCATAAAACATTTAACAAAACCATATTTACTTTTACTTACTTTACTTTAAATGAAAGAATTACGATATTTAAACAAATATTTCATAAAATACAAATACCGCTTTTTATTTGGAATAGTTATCACAATTGTGGCACAAATATTTGCTTTGTTTACGCCAGAATTAGTTGGAAAATCAATATCATTAATAGAATTATACCTAAAATCTGAAAACAAAAATACGTCTTTACTAAAAAAAGATTTATTTGAAAACATAACCGTAATTATATTGTGCACTTTAATTGCGGGTTTTATGACATTTTTAATGCGTCAAACCTTAATTGTTATGTCTCGTTATGTTGAGTTTGATCTTAAAAATGAAATATTCAATCATTACCAAAATCTTTCTCAAAATTTTTACAAAAAAAACAGAACTGGTGATTTAATGAATCGCATTAGCGAAGATGTTGGAAAGGTAAGAATGTATGTTGGTCCGGCGGTTATGTACACCATTAATACAATTATACGATTTGCCGCAATCATTGTCAGCATGTCGGCTATCAACGTAAAACTTACCATTTATTGCCTGCTCCCGCTTCCAGTTTTGTCTTATAGTATTTTTATTTTGAGCAAACGTATTAATAAAAAAAGTACAGAATATCAGGAAAATTTATCTACATTATCTTCGTTTACTCAAGAATTTTTTTCAGGTATTAGAGTTATAAAAGCTTATGCCTTAGAAAAAGATAGAAATAATGAATTCAATATATTATCAAAAATTAGTAAAGAAAAAAACTTGGCTCTTGTAAAAACAAACGCATTATTTGGACCTTTAATGATATTATTAATTGGCTTAAGCTATTTAATTGTAATTTTTGTTGGCGGCGATATGTATGTAAATGGTGAAATAAAAGACCTAGGCGAGATTGCAAAATTTTTATTATACATTGGAATGTTAGTTTGGCCAGTAGCTTCTATTGGATGGGTTTCCTCTTTGGTACAAGAAGCGGAAGCTTCACAAAAAAGAATTAATGAATTTTTAAAAGAACAACCTGAAATTCAGAATACAGGAAAAATAACCACATCGATTAATGGAAAAATTACTTTTGAAAATGTAAGTTATACTTATGATGATACAAATATTAAAGCGCTAACAGATGTAAATTTCACTATAAATAAAGGTGAAACTATTGCCATATTAGGAAAAACAGGATCTGGAAAGTCAACAATTTTATCTTTATTGACTAGAATTCATGATGTATCTGGAAGTTCTAAAATTAAAATTGATGATAAAAATTTGGTAGATTATGATATTTATCACTTACGAAAAAATATGAGTATTGTAACTCAAGATCCCTTCTTGTTTTCAGATTCGATAAAAAATAATATAAAATTTGGTAAAGAAGACGCTTCTGATGAAGAAATTATTGATGCCGCAAAAATGGCAGTTGTAGATGATACAATTCAATTGTTTACTAATAAATATGAAACCGTTTTAGGCGAGAGAGGTATTACGTTATCTGGTGGACAAAAACAACGCGTATCTATTGCCAGAGCTATTATTAAAGAAGCACCAATTTTAATTTTAGACGACTGTTTAAGCGCCGTTGATACAGAAACTGAAGAAAAAATTATAACAAATTTTAAAACAATTTTCAAACACAAAACAACTATTATAGTTACGCATAGAGCTTCTGCCGCAAAGAATGCTGATAAAATTATAATTTTAGATGAAGGTAGAATTGTTCAGGAAGGCTCACATAAAGAACTAGTAAATCAAGAAGGATTTTATCAAGATTTATACATAAAACAACTTTCTGAAAAAGAAAATGCTTAAAAAATTGTTTTTTATTGTTTTTTTTTAGATTTTTGAAACACTAAAACAACTAATAATTGAACGAAGGATTATGTATGACAAAGAATTAGTAGAAAAAGATATTTTTTCTAAGGTATTAAGAGCAGGAAGAAGAACCTACTTCTTTGATGTTAGGGCTACAAAAGCAGACGATTATTACATTACCATTACTGAAAGTAAAAAATTTACTGAAGAAGATGGATCGTATCATTTTAAAAAGCATAAAATTTATTTGTACAAAGAAGATTTTGCTTCTTTTAATGAAATTTTAAGTGAAATGACCGAGTATGTAGTCAATCACAAAGGAGAAGAAGTTATTTCAGAAAGACACCAAAAAGATTTTAAAAAAGAATCAGATGGATCTGAACATTCAAGTTCTGAACAAACAACTAAAACTTCTTCAAACAGTTATACAGATATAGATTTTGACGATATTTAATAAAAAAAGGCAATCTTTCGATTGCCTTTTTTTTTGAGCCAGTGGAGGGACTCGAACCCACGACCTGCTGATTACAAATCAGCTGCTCTAGCCAGCTGAGCTACACCGGCGACTCATTTTTGCAGTGCAAATATAGTCTTGATAATTTAAATTGCAAAAAAAATAAATATTTTTTTTGCGTTTTTTCTTAGTTTAATTCGTTCACTTTTGCAACAAATTGATTTGCAGCAACTTCAAATTCAGATTTTACTAATTTGTAATGAGCTTTTTTATTTTCAACATTTTTTTGGTTTACTTTAACCATTAATGCATCAAATGTATCGTAAATATCTCCTACTAAAGCCTCAGATGATTCTGTTGGTTTTCCAGTAGAGGTCATTTCCCAAATATATACTATGTTTAAGATATCTCCTAAAACGTAGTTAATTTCCTTTTTCAAGTTTTTAACGCTTGCCATTTTCTTATTTTTAAAAATTATGATGCAAAAGTAAACAATATATCAATACACTGCTAATTAAATTGTAATTTCCAATAGAGAAGTTGTTCCAATAATTTCAAAATTAGCTATTGTAGCAGGTATTAATATGGTATCACCTTTTTTGAAAGAAGCTTGAAAATCGGACATATTTATACTAAAATTACCTTCAGTACACATAAAAACCGTGAATGATTCTTTGGTTTTTTTCCAATTATAGGTTCCTGAAATATTTAGAATATGCGTTTCAAAAAAAGGACATGAAACTATATTAACAGATTTGTTTAAAGCGTTTTCGTATTGTAATTTAGTGTTCGTGGTTTCAAAATTTATTGCATCAAGTGCCAAATCAGTATGTAATTCTCTACCAACACCATTTGCATCTACCCTATCCCAATCGTATAATCGATACGTAATGTCGCTAGTTTGTTGTATTTCTGCAATTAAAACGCCCGCGCCAATAGCATGTACTGTTCCTGTTTCTAAAAAAAAAGCATCGCCTTTTTCAACAGGTGTTTCATTCAAAATAGCAACCAATGTTTTATTTTTAATATGCTCTTGGTAGACTTGTTTATTTGTTTTGTCTTTAAAACCAACAACCAATCTTGCATTTTCGTCGGCTTGCATTACATACCACATTTCTGTTTTACCAAAAGATTTGTGTCTTTCTTTTGCCAATTTATCATTTGGATGAACTTGAATAGACAAATCTTCTTTAGCATCTAAAAACTTAAAAAGTAAAGGAAAATGATGTCCGAAATTTTGAATGGAATTCACACCTAAAATTTCTGCAGGATATTTATCAATTAATTGATTTAAATTCAACCCTTTAAATGCGCCATTGGCTATTACACTGATATCATTAGCGACAGTTGATAATTCCCAACTTTCTCCAATTTGTTGGCCATCAAAAGATTTGTTTAAAAGCTCTTTTAATTTCTTACCACCCCAAATACGCTCTTTAAAAATAGGTTCAAAAACTAGTGGATAAAACAACATTTATTCGCCTTTATAAGTTACAAAATTACGAGGCGTTTCATATAAAACTACTTCTAAATCTAGATTTAAATTAATGTGCGTTCTTAATTTTTGCCAAATTACAACCGCAATATTTTCGGCTGTTGGATTTAATTTTTCAAAATCGGGAACATCTAAATTTAAGTTTTTATGGTCAAACGCATTTTCTATATGTTCTTTTATCAAATCTGATAAAATTTTCACATCTACAACAAAACCCGTTTCTTGATCAATCTCACCAGTAACACTAACAATCAATTCGTAGTTGTGTCCGTGATAATTTGGATTATTACATTTGCCAAAAATGGCATTGTTTTGTTCCATAGACCAATCTTTTCGAAATAATCTGTGTGCGGCATTAAAATGCGCTTTTCTGCTTACTGTTACTTTCATTTTTATTTATTTTCATCAAAATGATGATAAAATTCTTCAAATATTATTTTAAACCAAATGGTATATTGGTCTGGGTTTGTAATCATGTCATTTTTAACATCTTCAATCTTCATCCATTTCCAACTTTCTACTTCTTCTTTATTAATATCTGGCATATTATTGTAATATCCAATCATCACATGATCCAATTCATGCTCCGTTAATCCGTTATCAAATGGAGCTTTATAGATAAAATGAAACATTTCTTTCAACTCAGTTTCAAAACCCATTTCTTCACGAAGACGTCTAGTTCCAGCTTGAATATTAGTTTCGTTTTCTCGCTGGTGACTACAGCAAGTATTGGTCCATAATAAAGGAGAATGGTATTTATGTTGTGCACGCTGTTGCACCATCAACTCATTTTTATCATTTAAAATAAAAACAGAAAACGCCCTGTGTAAAACAGCTTTTTCATGTGCTTCAAGTTTGTTCATCAATCCAATTGGATTGTCATTTGTATCAACTAAAATAACTTTTTCTTCTATCACTATTAATTATTTATTTGTCAAATTTACAAAAAAATTAATTTTACAGCAAAGATATCCTGAAATAAAGACTTTAACGTAATGTTAATAAAATTGGGTTGGTAATACCATAAATAATTGTATTTTTACACTTCTAAATTTTAAAATAAAAAATGGGTAAAATCATTGCAATTGCCAATCAAAAAGGAGGAGTAGGAAAAACAACCACTTCAATTAATCTTGCGGCCTCATTAGGTGCACTGGAGAAAAAAGTGCTAATAATTGATGCCGACCCTCAAGCTAACGCAAGTTCTGGCTTAGGAATTGACGTGGAAAATGTAGAAATTGGCACCTATCAAATAATAGAACATAGCAATACAGCAGAAGAAGGTGTTATTCCTACAAGTGCTCCAAATGTTTGGATTATACCCGCACATATTGACTTAGTTGCCATAGAAATTGAATTAGTAGACAAAGAAAAAAGAGAATACATGCTGAAACAAGCATTAAAAGAAATTAAAGAAAAATACGATTATGTAATTATAGATTGTGCCCCTTCTTTAGGTTTATTAACATTAAATGCATTAACCGCTGCTGATAGTGTTGTCATTCCAATTCAATGTGAATATTTTGCATTAGAAGGATTAGGCAAATTATTAAACACTATAAAAAGTGTGCAAAAAATTCACAATCCAAGTTTAGATATTGAGGGATTACTTTTAACCATGTATGATACCCGTTTGAGATTATCAAATCAGGTTGTAGAAGAAGTTCAAAAGCATTTTAACAATATGGTTTTTTCCACCATTATTCAAAGAAATATTAAATTAAGTGAGGCACCAAGCTTTGGAGAAAGCATTATAAACTATGATGCTACTAGCAAAGGTGCTGCGAATTACTTAAATTTAGCAGAAGAAATTATCAAGAAAAACAGTAGTAAATAATGACAAAAGCAGTAAAAAAACCTGTATTAGGAAGAGGTCTTTCGGCACTTTTAAATGATCCGTCAAATGACATCAAGTCGGTAGAAGATAAAAATGCTGACAAAGTTGTTGGTAGCATTATCGAACTTGATATTAATTTTATTGAAATAAATCCGTTTCAACCAAGAACTAATTTCAATGAAGATACACTTCAAGAATTAGCAAAATCTATAAAAGAACTAGGTGTTATTCAACCAATTACTGTCAGAAAATTAGAATTTAATAAATACCAATTAATATCTGGAGAACGAAGATTGCGAGCTTCAAAATTATTAGGACTTTCTACTATTCCAGCATATATTAGATTAGCAAACGATAACGAATCTTTAATAATGGCTTTGGTTGAAAACATTCAACGTCATGATTTAGACCCAATTGAAGTTGCTATTTCGTACCAAAGATTAATCGAAGAAGTAAATTTAACGCAGGAAGAAATGAGTGAACGTGTAGGAAAAAAACGCTCAACCATTACTAACTATTTGCGTTTATTAAAACTAGATCCGATTATTCAAACAGGTATGAGAGACGGATTTATTTCGATGGGACACGGAAGAGCATTAATAAACATTGAAAACCAAGAAGCGCAAAGTACTATTTATCATACAGTCGTTACTCAAAACCTTTCTGTTAGAGAAACCGAAGCGCTAGTTAAAAAATACCAAGAAGGATTAAAACCAAAAACTGGTAATACCTCTGCTTCCAAATCTTTTGAAATTGCAACAGAACAAAAGAAAACATTTGCCAACTTTTTTGGTGCAAAAGTAGACATTAATGTAGCCTCAAATGGTAAAGGAAAAATAGCAATTCCTTTTCATTCAGAAGAAGATTTTAACCGAATCATGAAATTAATCAACAACTAGTGAAGTGGTTTCTTTACATATTTATTTTACTATTTTTGAGTAGCACATTTTCTATAGCTCAAAAAAATGAATTAAAAATTAATACAAAAGATAGTGTAAAGACGGACATCAATCCTTTATCACCAGCAAAAGCAGCTTTTTATTCTGCTATTTTACCTGGCTTGGGTCAAGCATACAATAAAAAATATTGGAAAATTCCTATAGTTTATGGTGCTATTGGTGCAGGGGTTTATTTTATTATGGATAATAATAAAAAACACAATCTATACCGAGACGAATATAAAAAAAGATTAGCAAACGGCGGTACAATAGACACTACTGATCCGTTATATGGGAAATTGAGTACAGAAAGTGTCATTCGTGGGCAAAAATTTTATCGAAAAAACAGGGATTTATCTGTGCTTATTACAGCTGGATTATATATTTTGAATATTGTTGAAGCCAATGTTGGTGCGCATTTATTGCAATTTAACGTGAATGACGATTTATCTTTTCAACCCGATTTACAACCCAATCCATTTACATTCAATCAAAATGTAGGTTTTACATTGACTTATCAATTTTAACATTTTTTTACGTAACATTTTTTACATAACAACAACAAATAAAAATGAAAATAGCATTATTAGGTTACGGTAAAATGGGTAAAGTAATTGAAAAAATTGCTTTAGAACGTGGTCATGAAATTGTGTTAAGAAAGGATAGATTGGACACTTTTGAAGGAATCGCAAAAGCTGATGTCGCCATAGATTTTAGCGTCCCAACTTCAGCTGTAAATCATATTTCAGAATGTTTAAACCAAAATATTCCTGTAATTTCAGGAACTACTGGCTGGTTAGAAAACTACTCAGAAATGGTAGATTTATGTCTTGAAAAAAACGGAAGTTTTATTTATGCTTCGAACTTTAGTTTAGGTGTAAATATATTTTTCGAACTAAATAATTATTTGGCAAAAATGATGAAAAACCTATCTGACTACAAAATTTCAATGGAAGAAATTCACCATATACAAAAGTTAGATGCACCAAGCGGAACAGCAATAAGTTTGGCAAACGGAATTATAGAAAATACCAATTATATCAATTGGACAATAGAAAATGTAACTGAAAATCAAATTTATATTGACGCCAAAAGAATAGAAAACGTACCTGGAACACATTCCGTTTTTTACGACAGCAAAGTGGATCAAATTGAAATTAAACACACGGCGCACAGCAGAGAAGGTTTTGCATTAGGTTCGGTCATAGCTGCAGAATGGCTAATTGGTAGAAAAGGAGTCTTTACTATGAAAGACGTTTTGGGGATATAAATTTAATTTACGATTTACAATTTACGATTTAGGATTTACAAAAAAACATAATTATGGACATATCAATTTGGATTATTACAGTATTAATAATTAGTACTTTACACGCAATTTGCACTTGGAAATTATATATAAAAGCTGGTAGAAAAGCTTGGGAAGCATTCGTACCTGTTTATAATGGAATTGTTTTAATGCAAATGATAAATCGACCAAAATGGTGGGTGTTTTTGCTGTTTTTACCAGTTATTAACTTATTAATTTTACCAGTAATTTGGATTGAAACCTTGCGAACTTTCGGCAAAAAATCAACAGCAGATATGTGGCTGGGCGTTATTACTTTCGGATTGTATATTGGTTATATAAATTACACCCAAGAAGTTTCATACGAAGCTGAACGCGATACCAAACCAGCAACAAAGACTTTAGACACTTTAGGATCTTTAACTTTTGCTTTAATTGTAGCTACTTTTGTGCATACTTATTTTGTTCAACCATTTGTAATTCCTTCTTCATCGTTAGAAAAATCATTATTAATTGGTGATTTTTTATTTGTAAGTAAGTTTAATTATGGCGCCAGAACACCTATGACACCAATTGCTGCGCCAATGGTACACGACTCAATTCCAATTGTAAAAAAACTATCGTATTTAAGTAAACCACAATTGCCTTATTTCAGATTTCCGGCTTTAGAAAAAATAAAAAATAACGATATTGTTGTTTTCAATTGGCCAAGAGATACACTTTCGAACATGTATTTGCCAGCTACTGAAAGAATTGACAAACCTCGTGACAAAAAAACAAATTATGTAAAACGTTGTGTGGGTATTGCCGGCGACAGTTTGCAAATTAAAGACGGAATTGTTTTTGTAAACGGTAAAGAATTAATTTTACCTGAAAGAGCCAAACCACAGTATTCTTATAAAATTAGTACTGATGGCAAAACAGCAGTTGATTTTGAGACAATTTTAAGAGATATGAAAGTTACTGATCCGGCAGGAATGATAACTAGCGACACACTTTATGTTCAAGCATTAACTTTTGAAAACGCAGAAAAATTAAAATCAATTAGCGGTATTACTTCTGTAAAAAGAATGATAAACAAAAAAGCAGAAGACGGCGTATTTCCTGACTTTAAAGATGGAAATCCTTCTGTAACTAATAATTGGAATGGAGACAATTTTGGTCCAATTTATATTCCACAAGCGGGTAAAACAGTAGCTTTAAACAGAGAGACATTACCATTATATAAAATTATCATTACAGAATATGAAGGAAATAAGCTAGAAGTAAATGGCAACGAAATTAAAATAAACGGAAAAATAGCTAATTCCTATACCTTTGAACAAGATTATTATTGGATGATGGGAGACAACAGACATAATTCGTTAGATGCGCGTTATTTCGGTTTTACGCCAGCTGATCATATTGTTGGAAAACCCATTTTTATTTGGATGAGTTTAGATTGGAACGCTAAAGGTTTACTAAATAAATTCAGAACCGAACGTTTCTTCACAACAGTTAGCGGAGAAGGCCAACCAGAATCGTATTTCATATACTTCTTAATTGCGCTTGCAGGTTATTTTGCCTTTGATTGGTATAGAAACAAGAAAAAGAAAAAAGAAGCAGATTTACTTTAAATAATTTAAGAGTTGTAATTTATTTTGCAACTCTTTTTTCATTACATTAGAATTATGAACTATGAAATTTTAATTTATCCTACTTACTTTCCATCGATCAGTCACTATATAGCAATGATTGATGCTCAATCGGTTACATTTGAAGTAGAAGATACCTTTCAAAAGCAAACAAACAGAAACCGAATGTATATTTATAGTCCGAATGGAATTCAAATGTTAAACATTCCTGTGAAGCATGACAGTGCAAATAGCAACTTTAAAGACATCAAAATAGACAATCAGAAAAATTGGCAAAAAAACCATTTTAAGTCACTAGAAGCCGCTTATAAGAATTCGCCATTTTATGAATACTTTGTTGATGATTTAAACCCAATATTTCAAAAGAAACACGAGTTTATGTTAGATTTAAACTTAGAAGTTTTTGAATTGGTAAATGAGGCATTAGGAATTTCTATTCCTTTTGAGAAAACAACGGAATATTTTCATGAAGTTACTGACAAAACTGATTTTCGATATTTAGTTAATGGAAAAAAGGACAGCACTCAAATAGAACCTTACACACAAGTTTTTGATAACAAGTATGGATTTATTAATAATTTATCCATTTTAGATTTATTGTTTAATGAAGGAAGATATGCAGTGGATTATTTAAAACAGCAACATTTATAATTTCTTCTTATAACTTATAACAAAAAAAACGTCCCGATTTTCATCGGGACGTTTTACTTATATTATAACACAACGTTATACGTTATGCTCAGCTTCAATTTGTTTTTTATCCATTGCCGACATTGTATCCACTAATACTGGTGTAGCAATAAATAGTGAAGAATACGTACCAACAATAATACCAATTAACATAGCAAAGATAAATCCACGGATAGAATCTCCTCCAAATACAAACATAATAGCTAATACCATAATCATCGTTAAAGATGTATTTAATGTACGTGATAATGTAGTATTTACAGAATCATTTACAATTTTATTAAAGTTACCATGGTGCGATTTTCCTCCTAAGAATTCACGAACCCTATCAAATACAATTACTGTATCATTCATAGAATAACCAATAACAGTAAGAATTGCAGCAATAAAGTGTTGGTCAATTTCCATGTGGAAAGGCATGTATTTGTATAATAAAGAGTAAATTCCTAATACAAAAATAACGTCGTGCGCCACCGCAGCAATTGCACCTAATGAATATTGGTATTTTCTGAACGAAATTACTAAGTACAAACAAACCAATAACATGGCTCCTAATACTGCCCAATAAGCATTTGTTTTAATATCATCTGCAATAGAAGGTCCAACTTTCATGGCCTGTAAAACCCCAAATTGTTTTCCTTCTTGTGTATTTGTAAACTGATCGTAAGAAATTTCTTTAGCAAAGAATTTTTTCAAACCTGCATATAATTTTTCGTTTACTTCTTTATCAACCTCAACACCTTGTTTGTCGATTTTGTATTTTGTAGTAATTTTCAACTGATTGTCGTTTCCAAAAGTTTTCGCTTCCGCTTTGTCAAAAAACTCAGCAGTTGAAAGCGCATTTGAAACCTCTTCTGAAGATACTTTTTTGTCAAATTGTACTTGGAATGTTCTTCCTCCTACAAAGTCAATTCCTTGATCAAAACCATTTGTAAAGAAAGAAATAAAACTAACTATACAGACAATTAAAGAGAATGCATAAGTAAATTTCTTGATTTTTAAGAAATCGAAATTGAAACCAGTAAACCAGTTTTTCGTAATATTTGTAGAAAATTGCAAACTTCTTCCTTTTGCAATATCTGCATCAATAAAGAAACGCGCAATAAAAATTGATGTAAATAATGAAGTTAAAATACCAATTAATAATGTAATGGCAAAACCTCTAATCATACCTTCTCCAAAAATATATAAAATTGTACCTGTTAAAATATGTGTTACGTTGGCATCAATAATAGAACGCATAGCGCCTTTCCATCCAAAAGCAGTAACTACTGCATTTTCTAATGACAAGCCTGCTCTTAATTCTTCTTTTGCTCTTTCGTAGATAATAATGTTTGCATCTACCGCAGTACCCATTGTCAATACGATACCTGCAATACCAGGTAATGTTAATACAAAACCGAAGTTGGCCATTGCACCAAATAACAATACTAAGTTTAATAATAAAGCAACGTTAGCATACCAACCTGCTCTTCCGTAATAGAAAACCATCCAGAAAGAAACTAATAATAAACCTATGATTGATGACAAAATACCATTATCAATAGCTTCTTGACCTAAAGATGGTCCAACTACTGCTTTTTGAACAATATCTGCTTTAGCAGGTAATTTACCGGCTCTTAATACATTTTCTAAATCGGCAGTTTCTTCTAATGTGAAAGCACCAGAAATTTGTGTTTGTCCACCAGAAATAGCTGCTTTTGCAGTAGCTGCAGAATACACTACATTATCCAATACAATACAAACTTGGTTTCCATTTTTAGCAATGTCACCTGTTAATTGTTCCCATTTTCTAGATCCAACTGGGTTCATTTGCATACTTACAGCAGGTTTACCAAATTGGTCAAAATCAGCATTAGCATCTGTAATGGCACTACCTAATAATGGCGCAACTCCGTCTACAGTTCCTTTTAAAATATACAGTTCTGTAACATCTTCTGCTTTAGAAGTTGTTTTTCCCCAAGCAAATTTTGCATTTGAAGCAGTTGCTGGCAATAAAGCTCTAATTTCTGCTCTTTTTAAATAGGAGTTAATTGTAGCAGTATCTTTAACATTGTAGCCAATTAATCCAGACGGACTTGGAATTGCTTTTTCAAATAAAGGTCCTAAATCTTTAGCTGCTTTTTTTGCAGAGTCTTTTTTATCGCCTAATAATTCATTTACTTTAGATTTTGCATCAACGGCTTTAGTTGTATCTACAACAGCTACTGCTGCAGTAGGTTTTTTCTCAGTAACTTTTAAGGCATCATTTGCTGCATTAAAGAAATTACCTAATTCTTCTGGTTTTAAAGTTTCCCAAAATTCTAATTGTGCGGTTTGAGATAATAATTTTTCAACTCTATCCAAATCTTTTGCACCAGGTAATTCTACTAAAATTCTTCCAGTTTCACCAATTTTTTGAATGTTTGGTTGCGCTACTCCGAATTTGTCAATACGTTTTGTTAATACCTTGTAAGCACTTTCAATAGATTCAGCTACTTTCTTTTTCAAGATTACTTTCACCTGGTCATCCGTCATATTTAACTGAATTTCCTCAAAAGTTCTATTGTAGAATGCTTCCGCTGAAGCCATTTTTATCGTTCCGTTAGATTCTGCAGCAAAAGCATCAAAAAAGGCATCTAAATAATCTTGATTTCCTTTTCTCTCTTTTGTAGCTCTTTCTAAAGCTCTGTTAAAAGTTGGGTTTTTAGAATTGTTAGATAAAGTTTTTAAAACGTCTTTAACAGAAACTTCTAGCGTTACGTTAATTCCACCTTCTAAATCTAATCCTTTATTGATTTGTTGTTTTTCAACATCTTCATAAGTAAAACCTAAAAAAACATCTTTTTTCTTTAGATCTTTTAAGTATTTTAATTCTTTTTGAGAATCTCCTTTCGCAAATTCTTTCGCATCTTTTACAATTCCGTTAGCAACAAACGTAAAAGAAAGTTGATAGATACAAGCAATCGTAAAAATGATTGCGAAGAATTTAATTAGTCCTTTGTTCTGCATTATAGTTAATTTAAGTTATTTTCTTTAAAAACGGACAAATATATCATTTCATTAAGGATAAAACAATTTTATTTGAGCCTAAAATTCATTTTTTATTAATATTCAATCAACATTACGATAAATTTATCCTTTTTATACTTTTAAGTGACTCAAAATAAGAAGAATAAAAAAAGCGTCAAAATCAATCAACGCTTTTAAATTTAGAAATATTATTTTTCTATTTATCGGTAATTGTTGATTCGGCAATTTTTTTGTAAGTACCGTTTTCCAATTTTTCACGTATGGCTTCAAAAGCCGTTAACGTTTCATTAATATCTTCTAAAGTATGTGTTGTAGTTGGAATCATTCTCAATAAAATCATCCCTTTTGGAATAACAGGATACACCACTATCGACAAGAAAATACCATAATTTTCTCTTAAGTCATTCACCATAATCATAGCTTCAGGAATACTTCCTTCTAAATATACAGGTGTAATACAAGTGTTTGTGTCTCCAATATTGAAACCTTTTTCTTTTAATCCGTTTTGCAATGCATTAACATTTACCCATAATTTATCTTTAATTTCAGATGAATTACGCAATATTTCTAAACGTTTTAAAGAACCAATTGTTTGAATCATTGGCAATGATTTGGCAAACATTTGCGAACGTAAATTATATTTTAAATAATCAATAACGTCTTTATCAGCAGCTACAAAAGCACCAATATTTGCCATTGATTTTGCAAAAGTTGAAAAATATACATCAATTCCGTCTTGACAACCTTGCTCCTCACCTGCTCCAGCACCTGTTTTACCAAGTGTACCAAAACCGTGCGCATCATCAACTAACAAACGGAAATTGTATTTTTTCTTCATTTCTACAATTTCTTTTATTTTACCTTGTTGTCCTCGCATACCAAAAACTCCTTCCGTAATAAACAAAATTCCACCACCAGTTTCAGTAGCTAATTTTGTAGCACGTTGTAGGTTTTTCTCCATACTTTCAATGTCGTTGTGTTTGTAAGTAAAGCGTTTTCCACTGTGCAAACGAACGCCGTCAATAATACACGCGTGTGCATCTACATCATAAACAATAACATCATTTCTATTAACCAAAGCATCAATTGTAGACAAAATTCCTTGGTAACCAAAATTTAATAAATAAGCCGATTCTTTCATTACGAAAGCTGCTAATTCTTCTTCTAATTGTTCATGATATTTGGTATGACCACTCATCATACGAGCACCCATAGGATAAGCTGCGCCATATTGCGCTGCTGCTTCCGTGTCTGCTTTACGAACTTCTGGATGATTGGCTAAACCTAAATAGTCATTCAAACTCCAGTTTAATATATTTTTACCTTGAAATTGCATTCTTGGACCCAATTCACCTTCCAACTTTGGAAATACGAAATAACCTTCTGCTTGTGAAGCCCATTTTCCTAATGGTCCTTTATTTTGTTGTATTCTTTCAAATAAATCTTTAACCATAATTTCTTACTTATTTAGTGCTGCAAAAGTATAAATAAAAAAACATTTTTTATAATTTTTTTTTAACAACAAAATCTAATAAATCTAAGACCAAAAAAACATATTTGATAAAAATAAAGTTTTACTTATCTTTGACAATCCTATGAAAGCAATAAAAATTATCGAATGTCCACGCGATGCCATGCAAGGCATTAAAATGTTTATTCCTACCGAAAAAAAAGTACAATATATTCAATCTTTATTGCGAGTAGGATTTGATACACTAGATTTCGGAAGTTTTGTGTCGCCAAAAGCCATCCCGCAAATGCAAGACACGGCTGAAGTATTGGACCTATTAGATTTATCGCAAACACAAAGTAAATTATTAGCTATAATTGCCAACACACAGGGTGCAGCAACAGCAGCAAAACACAAAGCAATACAATATCTTGGTTTTCCTTTTTCTATTTCTGAAAATTTTCAAATGCGAAACACACACAAAACCATCGCTGAAAGCCTTATAACATTACAAGAAATTTTAGAAATAGCTGACAAATCTAACAAAGAAGTGGTAACTTATATTTCTATGGGATTTGGAAATCCTTACGGCGATCCTTATAATGTAGATGTTGTAGGTAACTGGACAGAAAAATTGTCTAACTTGGGCGTAAAAATTTTATCGCTTTCCGATACAATTGGTTCGTCAACTCCAGAAGTTATTGATTATTTATTTAGTAATTTAATACCCAAATATCCAAAAATTGAATTTGGGGCCCATTTACATACAACAACAGATAAATGGTTTGAAAAAATAGATGCGGCTTACAAAGCAGGTTGCAGAAGATATGACGGCGCTATTCAAGGATTCGGCGGATGTCCGATGGCAAAAGATGACTTAACCGGAAATATGCCAACCGAAAAGTTATTATCTTATTTTACCACCAAAAAAGAAAACACCAACACCAGTCCAATGAGCTTTGAAAGTGCGTATAATGAAGCTACTAAATTATTTGGCGCATTTCATTAGAAGATAAACTTAAAGCATTGATTATTTAGAAAAATGCAATTGTTTTGAAATAAATCATGGTTTACAACTAACTTTTTCGTATATTTGCACGCAATTTAACTTCAATTGCAGCATGAAAGCACACACTACAAAAATAATAGGGGAAGGACTTACGTATGACGACGTTCTTTTGATTCCAAATTACTCAGAAATTCTTCCAAGAGAAGTTTCTATCCAATCGAAATTTAGTAAAAACATTACCTTAAACACCCCAATTGTTTCCGCTGCAATGGACACAGTTACAGAAAGTGCTATGGCTATTGCTATGGCGCAAGAAGGTGGTATTGGTGTGCTACATAAAAATATGACTATTGCGCAACAAGCTGCAGAAGTTAGAAAAGTAAAACGTGCAGAAAGCGGAATGATTTTAGATCCTGTAACGCTACCTTTAACTGCAAATGTAGGTGATGCCAAAAATGCGATGAGAGAATTTGGCATTGGTGGCATTCCTGTAGTAGATGAAAAAGGAATTTTAAAAGGAATTGTGACCAATAGAGATTTGCGTTTTGAAAAAGAAAACAGTCGTGCCATTACAGAAGTAATGACCTCTGAAAATTTAGTTACTGCTGGAAAAGGAACAACTTTAGCTGCAGCAGAAGAAATTCTTCAAGAAAGTAAAATTGAAAAATTACCAGTTGTTGATGCCGATTTTAAATTAATTGGATTAATTACTTTTAGAGATATCACCAAACTAACACAAAAACCAAACGCTAATAAAGATAAATTTGGTCGTTTACGAGTAGCTGCTGCTTTAGGCGTTACAACCGATGCGCTAGAAAGAGCAGAAGCCCTGGTAAAAGCAGGTGTTGATGCTGTAATTATTGATACTGCACACGGACATACAAAAGGCGTGGTAGACGTTTTAAAACAAGTAAAAAACAAATTTCCTGAATTAGATGTTGTAGTTGGAAACATAGCTACTCCTGAAGCCGCATTATATTTAGTTGAGAATGGTGCTGATGCTGTAAAAGTTGGAATCGGACCTGGATCTATTTGTACGACTCGTATTGTTGCAGGTGTTGGTTTTCCTCAATTTTCTGCCGTTTTAGAAGTAGCTGCTGCTTTGGAAGGAACTGGAATTCCAGTAATTGCTGATGGCGGCGTTCGATACACTGGAGATATCCCAAAAGCATTGGCTGCTGGTGCTTCATGTGTAATGTTAGGTTCGATGCTAGCAGGAACAAAAGAATCTCCAGGAGAAACTATAATTTTTGAAGGAAGAAAATTCAAATCGTACCGTGGAATGGGTTCTGTAGAAGCTATGGAAGAAGGTTCAAAAGACAGGTATTTCCAAGATGTAGAAGATGATGTTAAAAAATTAGTTCCGGAAGGAATTGTTGGTCGCGTACCCTACAAAGGCGAATTAAACGAAAGTATGCAACAATTTATTGGCGGTCTTCGTGCCGGAATGGGTTATTGTGGCGCTAAAAACATAGAAACTTTACAAGCCACAAGCCGATTTGTACGATTAACCTCAAGCGGAATAAGTGAAAGTCATCCACATAATGTTACGATAACTAAAGAAGCTCCAAATTATTCCCGTTAAGTAATTAGTGAAAATAATTAGTAAAAAGCAAAAATCCATTCCGATTAATTGGAATGGATTTTTTTGATTGCCAGATTCTGAAACTAGTTCAGAATGACAAAATTATATTCCCAAATAATTACTTGGTGTAATCGCTTTTAATTCTGTTTTAATATCGTTAGAAACGTTCAACGACTCAATAAATACATGAATAGAATCTTTATTGATAATTGTATTGGTTCTTGTTAAATCTTTCAGAGCTTCATAAGGATTTGGATAGCCTTCTCTTCGTAAAATCGTTTGAATGGCTTCTGCAACAACAGCCCAATTTTTCTCTAAATCTTCAGCAAATTTTGATTCATTTAGCAATAATTTATTCAACCCTTTTAATGTCGATTCAAATGCGATAAGCGTGTGTCCAATTGGTACACCAATATTACGTAAAACAGTACTATCAGTTAAATCACGTTGTAATCTTGACAATGGTAATTTTGCAGATAAATGTTCAAAAATTGCATTGGCAATTCCTAAATTTCCTTCTGAATTTTCAAAATCAATAGGATTTACTTTATGTGGCATAGCCGAAGAACCGATTTCTCCAGCTTTGATTTTTTGTTTGAAATAATCCATTGAAACGTAGGTCCAAATATCTCTATCTAAGTCGATTAATATTGTGTTTATTCGCTTTAACGCGTCAAAAAAAGCAGCAAAATGATCGTAATGTTCAATTTGTGTGGTTGGAAACGAATGGCGTAATCCTAAATTTTCTTCAACAAATTGAGAACCGAATGCCTTCCAATCATGGTTTGGATAAGCTACTTTATGTGCATTATAATTTCCAGTTGCTCCTCCAAATTTAGCTGCAAAAGGCACATTGAACAACAAACGCATTTGCTCTTCAATTCGTTCTACAAAAACTAAAATTTCTTTTCCTAAACGCGTTGGAGATGCAGGTTGCCCGTGAGTACGAGCCAACAAAGGAATATTTACCCATTCTACAGAAAGTTCTTTTAACTTCTGAACAATTGCTATTAAACCTGGCAAATACACATTTTCAAAAGCTTCTTTTGTAGAAAGCGGAATTGCAGTATTGTTAATATCCTGAGAAGTTAATCCGAAGTGAATGAATTCTTTAAATGCTTCTAAACCAAATTCGTCAAATTTCTTTTTTATAAAATACTCAACCGCTTTTACATCGTGGTTGGTTGTTTTTTCTGTTTCTTTAATCCAAAGTGCATCTTCCGTTGAAAAATTTTCGTAAATATTTCTCAATTTTCCAAACACATTTTTGTCAACACCTAGTAATTGTGGTACATCATATTCACACATAGAAATAAAATATTCTACCTCAACTAAAACTCTATACTTAATTAACGCTTCTTCCGAAAAATAAGCTGATAACGATTTTGTTTTACTTCTGTATCGACCGTCAATTGGTGACACGGCATTTAATTCGGTTAATTGCATGATGTTGTGTTGTTATTAAAAATGCAAATTTAGTAATTAGCGATTAGTAATCCGAAATTAGTTAAGTGTTTTTTGAAAAATTAATTTTTAAATAATATAAATTCAAAAAATAGACGCACACAATTCAACTATTTTCTTTTATATAATTTTTGTTACTTTGCGATAAATTAAAAAAAATGCCAAAAAACAAACTCGCTTTATTAGAATATTTAGAAAACTTCATGTCTGAAAACAGAAAAAACAGATTTATTGAGGTACTAAAGAACAGAACCAATCATTTTACGATTGCTATGGAAGATGTATATCAACTACATAATACTAGTGCTGTAATGAGAAGTTGTGAAGTTTTTGGCATACAAAATTTGCATATAGTAGAACAACGTTACGGAAAAGCAATTGACAAACAAATTGCGATGGGCGCGGAAAAATGGGTTGATATTAACCAACATCAAGATATGAAAAGTTGTATGGCGAGTTTAAGAGCACAAGGCTATCAAATAATTGCCACCACACCTCATAATGATTCTTGTATGCTAGATACATTTGATGTTTCGAAAAAATCGGCTATTTTTTTTGGAACTGAGATTGATGGACTTTCAGAAGAAGTAATGCGGCAAGCGGATGGGTTTATTAAAATTCCAATGGTTGGTTTTACTGAAAGTTTAAATATTTCCGTTTCAGCGGCTTTGGTAATTCAAGATGTTACAAACAGAATGCGACAATCGGATATTAATTGGCAACTAACCGAAGAAGAAATTTTAGAAAAACGATTGGATTGGACCAGAAAAACAATAAAAGACATTGCGTATATTGAAAAGCAGTTTTTAAATAGTGTTCAAAATTAATTAGAAGTTGTAAAAGCAACTTGACTTTTTGAATTTTGACTTTCTGACAAAATTAATTTCTCTTCAAAACTTTATAATCA
The DNA here is from genome assembly GCA_964402375.1 of uncultured Flavobacterium sp. Taxonomy (GTDB): domain Bacteria; phylum Bacteroidota; class Bacteroidia; order Flavobacteriales; family Flavobacteriaceae; genus Flavobacterium. The sequence goes on from CAYOCC010000002.1 coordinate 239,651, forward strand.
TTGTAAGATGTTGCCAAGGCGTCTAAAACTTGCAAATCACTAGCTGTTGAAATAAAATTTTTAGAATAATTACATTTTTCTAATATTTTATCAATTTCATTTTTATCTAATTGCAATAACATCACCAAAACTTCTCGATTAGTATTGCTACTTAAAATTGCAGAAAAATGTGTATCGTTTTTTAAGTTTATTAATTTTTTAAAATCTTTTTCTTTAGAATTAAATAAAGAATACACTAAATCTACTGGATTTGATAATGATTTTAATAAATTTTCTGTGGCGTTTTTGGCTTTCATTCCTGGTTCATAACCTAAATTTAAACCCACAATATTGTAACGATAATTTTCATTAACAGGAATTAATTTTGTGTCAATTTCTAAATAACCCGTTAAGGTATAACTGGTTACCAAAACAGTTTCAATTTGATTTTCCTTTTCAATTAATGAAATGATTTTATTTCCAGAAATCCATTTCTGATTCACTTCTACCTCAGCATAAGTAAATCCTAAATGAGAGAATAATAATTTATCGTTAATTTTAGCTGGAATTTCAAAATCGCCATTTTCAGAAGCTAATACTACAGTAGCGGTATTTTTATTTAAAACCGTTACTCTAGCAATAGGCATTTGAGTTTTCAATTCAATAATTTTTCCTTTTATTTTTAATTGCAAAGAATCGGATTGAGAAAACCCAAATACGGAACTAAAAATTAAAAAAAGAAAAGCTATTTTTTTCATATGAAAATATATTTACACAAAAATAAGATTAAATTTTTAATGTTGAATAGTGTTAACATAAGATTATAAGAAAGTTTAAATTTTTACAGCATAAAAAATCCCGAAACGAAAAATACGAATCGGGATTAATATATTTAAACTAAAAATTTAGTCATTTGATCTTCTTGGAGTTCTTTTTGCACTATCAAAGCCAGAACTTCTTCTTTCTGACGAACGTCCTTCAGATGATGAACGCCCTTCGCCTCTTCTTCCGCTATCGCGAGAATCTGATGACGATGATCTTCTATCGCTTGAACCAGTTGATGAAGTTCTTGGTCTGAAACCACTTCCTCCTTCACGGTTTCCACCATCAGAATTTCCTCTGTATCCACCACCTTCACGTTTTCCACCACCAGAATTTCCTCTGTATCCTCCGCCTTCGCGATTTCCACCACCAGAATTTCCTCTGTATCCACCAGAACTTCCGCCTTCACGTCTTCCTGAGAATCCGCTTCCGCCCGATCTTCCACCACTTCTTCCGTTATGGTCTCTGCGTCCGCCACCGTCATTTTTAGAAATTTCAACGTTAATTTTTCTACCGTTTATATTCACAGCATTTAAAACTTCCATTACTTTTTCTGCCAAATCGGCATTGGTATTAAAGAAAGAAAAACCTTCTTTACAATCAACTTTAAATACGTCATCTTGACCTACTTGTAAGGTATCACGTAAATAATCTTTTAAAGTCATCCAGTCGTAATCATCTCTTGTACCAATATTAATAAAATATCTAACTGTACCATCAGATGGGATTTCAGCTCTACTTGACGAACCTTCTTGAGAAGCTAAGTCTTTAGATTTTTTATAATAATTTAAGAAACGATTAAATTCTACAGAAATTACTTTCTTTATTAATTCTTCTTTAGGTATGTCTTGTAACAATTCCATAATTGAAGGTAAATACGTATCAATTGAATGATCCGTTTCTGTATCTTTAATTTTGTTGGCTAAGTGTAACAACTGAATTTCGCAGATTTCCATACCTGAAGGAATAGATTTTTCTTCGAATTTAGTTTTGATAATTCTCTCAATAGAGTGAATTTTTCTGATTTCACTTTTTGTAATAATTACAAACGAAGTACCTGATTTTCCGGCACGACCTGTACGACCTGAACGGTGCGTGTAGGTTTCGATTTCGTCTGGTAATTGATAATTGATTACGTGTGTAATGTTTTCTACGTCAATTCCACGAGCTGCAACATCAGTTGCAACAAGCATTTGAATTTGTCTTCCACGGAAAGATTTCATTACGCCATCACGTTGTGCTTGCGATAAATCTCCGTGCAATGCAGCAGCATTATAACCATCTTCAATTAATTTTTCTGCAACCGCTTGTGTATCTCTTTTAGTTCTACAAAAAATTACGGAGAAAATATCTGGATTTGCATCTGCTAATCTTTTTAATCCCTCGTATCTATCACGTGCATTAACTAAATAATATTCGTGAGAAATGTTTGCCGAACTAGAGTTTTTATGTCCAACCGTAATTTCTTGCGGATTTCTCATAAATTCTTTAGCGATTCTAGCTACTTCTTGCGGCATTGTAGCCGAGAATAACCAAGTGTTTTTGCCTTTTGGAGTGTCTGATAAGATACTTGTAATATCTTCATAGAAACCCATGTTTAACATTTCGTCTGCCTCATCAAGAACACAGATGCTGATGTTTTTTATATTCACCATGCCTCTGTTAATCATATCTTGCATTCTACCCGGTGTGGCTACAATTACTTGCGCGCCTCGCTTAATATCACGCGCTTGATCATGAATACTCGCGCCACCGTATACTGCAACAGTATATAAACCGTCGATGTATTTTGAGTATAATTTAATCTCGTTTGTAATTTGCAAACACAATTCTCTTGTAGGAGAAAGTATTAAAACCTGTGTTTGTTTGTTGAATGGGTCAATTTTTTGGATTAGCGGAAAACCAAAAGCTGCGGTTTTTCCTGTTCCTGTTTGGGCAAGAGCGACGATATCTGTGTCATCTTCCAATAATAGTGGTATAGCCTTCTCCTGTACTTCCGACGGGGTCTCGAATCCTAAATCACTTATTGCTTTTAACAACGATTCGTTTAACCCTAATTGCTCAAATTTATTCATTATATATTTTTAAATTGGGTGCAAAGGTAGGATTTAAAATCGGATATAACTAATTTGTTTGTTATTGATTTTCAGAAAGTTACGTTATAGTTGCTGCGATTTATGTATGATTTTATAGTTACTATGATAAATTGGATAAGAATTTTATCAATTTTTGCACGGCAATTCCTCTGTGACTAATCTTAGATTTTTGCTCCAAGGACATTTCTGCAAAAGTGATAGATAATCCTTGAGGTTGAAAAATCGGATCATAGCCAAACCCTTGATTTCCAGACTTTTCATTAGTAATTTCACCTTTTACAATGCCTTCAAATAAATGTTGTTGATCATTGATATTTAAGGCAATAATAGTTTTAAACTGCGCATTTCTGTTGGTTTCAGTAGCTAATTTATGTAAAACCAAATTCATGTTGTCTTCCGCATTTTTTTGTTCACCAGCATAACGAGCAGAATAAACACCTGGTTCGTTATTTAAACTTTCTATTTCCAAACCTGTATCATCAGCAAAACAGGGTAAACCAAAATTTTCTGTAACATAATTGGCTTTCAAAATCGCATTGCCTTCAATAGTTTCTGCAGTTTCCGGAATGTCCACAAAACAACCAATGTCTTCTAAAGAGACAATTTCAAATTGAGCACCGACTTGTTGTTGGATTTCAGCAATTTTATTTTTATTGTTGGATGCTAAGACTAATTTCATATCAATGGCAAAATTCAATATCAATATCAAAATTCAATAATTAGAATTTCAAATTGACATTTTGGTTAAGTTTATAAATTGTTATTGATTTTTGTTATTGCCATTGTTATTGAAGCAACTTCTTATTAATATCTTTAATCAACTGTGGACCTTCGTAAATGAAACCTGTATATAATTGCACTAAACTTGCGCCTGCATTTAATTTTTCGATGGCATCATCAGCAGTGTGAATGCCTCCAACTCCAATAATTGGGAAAGATTTATTGCTTTTTTCTGATAAGAATCTAATCACTTCAGTAGAACGTTTGGTTAATGGTTTTCCGGACAATCCGCCCATTTCCTCTTTATTTTCAGATGTTAATCCGTCACGAGAAATGGTGGTGTTTGTTGCGATTACACCTGCAATTTTAGTTTCATTAACAATATCGATAATATCTAATAACTGTTCGTTAGTTAAATCAGGTGCGATTTTTAAAAGAATTGGTTTTGCCTTAACTTTAGTATTGTTTAAATCTTGTAAAGTCTGCAATAATTTTGTCAATGGTTCTTTTTCTTGAAGTTCACGTAAATTTGGTGTGTTTGGTGAGCTTACATTAACTGCAAAATAATCAACATAATTGTATAATGCATCGAAACATATCACATAATCATCAATAGCATTTTCATTTGGTGTAACTTTATTTTTACCAATATTTCCGCCAATTAAAATGCTTTTATTTTCTTTTAATCTTAAAATTGCTGCTTCTACTCCGCCATTATTGAAACCCATTCGGTTAATAATTGCCGAATCTGATTTTAAGCGAAACAATCTTTTCTTCGGATTTCCTTCTTGTGGTTTTGGTGTAAGCGTACCAATTTCTATAAATCCAAATCCAAAATCAGATAATTCATTGAACAACATAGCGTCTTTATCAAATCCAGCAGCTAAACCAACTGGATTTTTAAATTTCAATCCGAAAACTTCTCTTTCTAATCGTTTGTCTTCGACTACATAAATCGCTTTTATAATTGAAGTTACAAATGGGATTTTAGAGATGAATTTCACCAATGAAAAGGTAAAATAATGCACTTTTTCAGGATCGAAACAAAAAAGAATGGGGCGTAAAAGTAATTTATACATAATTTGAGTTGTGTTGTTATGCAAAAGTAATTTTAAAACACAGATTACACAAATTATAAAAAGTAAAAAAAGACATTTACTTATTTTTATTAGTAAATTGAATAATTATTTACTTGGGATTAGTTGCAATTACAAACTTTAAGTTATTCTTCACGCCTATTTGAAGCACATCAACTAAATCTTGCACTTGCAAATTAAACGGAATTCGAACTACGACTGTTTGTTCTTTATCTGTGCCAATTTTGGCTAACAATTCTTTTTCCAATTCTTCAAAATTAACAGGTTGTTTGTCAATAAAAAAAGCTTTGTCTTCCGTAACTGAAATACTTATAAATTGTTTATTTGTTTTTTCGTTTGTTTTCGATTTTGGCAACGTCATTTTAATCACATTCGGATTCGCCAATGTAGAGATAATTAGAAAAAATAACAGCAAAAAGAACATGATGTCACTCATAGAGGACGCATGAACTTCTGCATGAAATCGTCTGTTTCTTTTAATTGCCATTTGGTCGCTGAATTATGTTTACAAATTCCAATACTTGTTTTTGAACATTTAACATAAAATGGTCAATTTTTCCATTCAATAAATGATATCCAGCGTAAGCAATTAAACCTACGATTAGTCCTGCTCCTGAAGAAATCATTTTTTCGTATAATCCGCCAGAAATATTTCCAATACTAATGTTTTCGGTAATAGAAATACTATAGAAAATTTTAATTACACCCGAAATTGTTCCAACGAAACCCAAAGTAGGTGCCATACCAGCAATTAAACCTAATTGCCCCATTTTACGTTCCATTTCACCCAATTCAATTTGAGCCATACGTTCCATATTCGATTCAATTTCAGAAATTGGTCTTCCAATCGTTAAAATTCCTTCTTTTACAACTCTTGCTGTTGCGTTATTTACGCGTTCTGCAGCACCAACTGCTAAATTTATATTTCCACCATTTAAATGTGTACGCACTTCTTTAAGCAGAAAATCATCATTTTTGGTAGTTTTAGTAATGTATAAATACCTTTCAACTATCAAATAAATGGTATAAATCATCAAAATAATAATTGGTATTAAGAAAAAACCACCTTTTAAAATGAATTCAAAAACCGATATGCCTTCGTTAACAGGTGTTGTACTGGTATTAGTTACATTTGTTACAGCTTGTGCAACAGAATCTATAGTAGTTTGTAAAAAAAATCCGATCATAAGTAATACTATTCTTAATTAATTTTTTGAAATTTGCAATAAAGATACATTTTTCTATAAAGTATAAAACTAAAAAAAGTATATTTTATTTTACTTAAGTCCAAATTTTTTATAAATATCAAAAAAATATGACCTATAAAGAATCCATTAACTGGCTTTTCAATCAACTGCCCGTGTTTCAAAACATTGGTGCTGCTGCATATAAAGAAGATTTGACCAATACGTTATTATTAACTGCCCATTTGAACCATCCGGAAAGAAATTTTAAAACTATTCATGTTGCTGGTACGAATGGAAAAGGCTCTACAAGTAGCATGATTGCTTCTGTTTTTATGGAAGCAGGATATAAAGTAGGTTTGTACACTTCGCCTCATTTGAAAGATTTCAGAGAACGAATTACAATTAATGGTAAGAAAATTTCAAAAAATTATGTACATCAATTTATTTTAAAGCATAAATCATTTTTTGAAAAAACCGAATTAAGTTTTTTTGAAATGACTGTTGGATTGGCTTTTCAATATTATTCAGATAAAAAAGTAGATATTGCTATTATTGAAGTAGGAATGGGTGGCAGACTGGATGCAACAAATGTAATAACGCCTTTGCTGTCAGTAATTACAAATATTGGAAAAGACCACACGCAGTTTTTGGGTAATACATTAGAAAAAATTGCATTTGAAAAAGCAGGAATAATCAAACCAAATATTCCGGTAGTAATTGGAGAATACACCGCAGAAACAAAATCTGTTTTTTTAGAAGCGGCTAAGAAAAATAACTCGGAAATTTATTTTGCACAGGATGAAAACCATCCAGATTATCCTTGCGGACTTTTAGGCGACTACCAATTCAAAAACAAAAAAACTGTAATTGAAACCTTTAGAAAATTCAAATCTGATTTCAAAATTTCTGAAGAAAATATAAAAAACGGAATTTTGAATGTCGTACTAAACACAAGTTTACAAGGAAGATGGCAAATTTTACAACAAAATCCGAAAGTTATATGTGACACGGCACACAACTCACATGGTCTTGAAATGGTTATGAATCAAATAAAAAACGAAAAATACTACCAATTACATATTGTTTTAGGTGTTGTAAATGATAAAGACTTAGAATCAATTTTACCATTATTTCCAAAAAACGCCAATTATTATTTCTGTAAACCAAAAATTGAACGTGGTTTGGCCGCAAAAATACTTCAAGAAAAAGCGAAATCATACCAACTTATTGGAAACACATACGCCTCTGTTTCAAAAGCATACAAAAACGCATTACACGAATCTTCTGTAAAAGATGTAATATTTATTGGAGGCAGTAACTTTGTAGTTGCTGAAATACTATAATTTTTTTGTTTTTTATTTGCATATACCGAAAACAGATGTATATTTGCACTCGCATTACTAAAGTAGCGCATTTTATTGGGGCAATTAGCTCAGCTGGTTCAGAGCACCTCGTTTACACCGAGGGGGTCGGGGGTTCGAACCCCTCATTGCCCACTTATTAAATCCTACAGAAATGTAGGATTTTTTTTTATGCTATTTTATCAATAAAATTTTAAATAAAATTCGATATTTGACTTTAAGTTATTTAAATATCGCCCAACATTCCGAAAAAATGCATTTTATTTGAATCTAATTTATTCTTACTTAAAAGACTATAATTTAAAACTATTATATAAAATAATAGTTGTAGGATCTATGGAACAAACTTTTTAAATTCAGATTTAAAACTGTTTTAAAAGCACCCAAACTAATAATTTTTTATCAACTTGTTTGTTTATAGTTCTTCAAATTATAAGTAAATTCTTTAGGAGTGCAGTGGTTAACTTTTTTGAAAACTCGGTAAAAAGTTACTTCAGATTGAAATCCAGAATCTTTACATAGGGATTCAATAGAATAGGTATCCAAGTAGCCATTGGAAATTAATTGTTCAGCATGTGCAATTCTATACGAATTTATGTAAGTTGAGAAATTTTTGTAGCCGTTTGCGGCTATTACTTCTCGAATTGTATTAGCTGATATATCAGTATCAGATGATAAATTGGTAAGGCTATAATTAGCATCTAAATAAAAATTATTCTGATCCATTAAACGATTCAATTGTGTAAATAAATCTTGAAATTTAGATACATCAACTGCATTTTTTATTGATTTATGATTAAGCTTTGTAATTTGCAACAACAAGTTTGGACTTAACAAAATATAGCTAGACGTTAGTAAGACAGTTATAGAAAAACCTATCATTGAAATAGAACTAAAAAGATTTTCATCAATATTATATCCTATAAACCCAATTGAAACCCAGAAGAAAAGTAATAATCTCTGAAAGTAAAAAAAGAAAATAAAAAAACGCGTTGATTTTTGCACGGAAAGGTATCGGGGAGAATTATAAAATGCAAATAATAAATAACCCCCAAGTATAAAATAAAATATCGGATAAATAGTTCGTATTAAACGTAATATAAAATTTTTCTTTTGAACGGACATCAAATGTTGGGTTTCAAAAACAAAACTGTATCCCTTGCTTTTTATGAAATCTATTGGTTCGTAAAAATAAAAAATCAAAATGGCAACTAATAAAATAACTCCTAAGTGGAAACCATGTTGTAAAGTAAACCGAGTTTTTTTAGCAATCAATTGCTGTAAACTGAAATAGTGAAAGACATTATAAAGTGAATATACAATTGCCATTAAAACTAGAATAGTTGCTGAATCGAGAAGTTTAATGTTGTAACGGGTAAATAATATTAGTACTATGGTTGCGGTAATTAAACTAAAATATATTGCTAATGTACCTACAAGCATATAGTTTTTTGAGTTGACTTTTTTGACTAACAAAAGTGTGGTAAATATCAGAAGTACTATAGCTGCAAATAATAAAAAATCTGGTATGGATAAATGTAAATTCATAAAATGATTTTAATCTTCAAACTTATAAATAATTATGTTAAAAAAAAATTATATCATTAATTTAAAGACGTTGCATTATGTCAAAAACTATTTTTTGATATAAAATAAGAACATTTATCCTTTTGTGAGGAGCATATAATTACGTGTTTTGTGAAAAATTTTAACAATGAAAAAAGCATTAAAAATACTTTTTCTACTTTTTGCATGTAATGCTTATTCTCAGACATTACATCATCAAATGATAAGCTCTCAAGGCGGAAATGCCGTTACGAATTCTGGAATAGTAGTTAAATACACTATTGGTCAACAATCTGTTACTGGTACCAAAACTGGAAATGTAATTGTCCAACAAGGCTTTCAACAAAGCAATTGGGATAAAATTATAGCTAATAATTTAGTACTTGTTAACACCACAACTTTTCCTAATCCATACGTGGACATCATCAACTTTCAATTTTCCCAAGCTGTTGGTGAAAATGTTTCTTTGTTGGTGTATGATGTGTTGGGTCGTCAAGTATATTCAAATATGCTTCAGGTATTTGATAACAAAACCAGTGTTAATCTTCAAGTGTTACAAAGTGCAGAATACTTTGTACAACTTTCAAATAATACATTCACTTATCACACTAAAATAATTAAAAACTAAAACAAAATGATTAAAAAACACATACTTTTTTTATTACTATTTTCGGGATGTTACTTGCAAGCCCAAGAACTGTTTATTTCCAACGGTAAAAATTTCACGAAATACGATTATAAAAATTCAATTGGAATTTCAAATCCTGATATAAGAAGTGGCGAAGGTTCTTTTTATGAAATGGGTATGGCTTTCATGTTGAATAAATCAGCTAAAACTGATAAATTAAGTTATGCAGTTAGTTTGGTTTACAATCAATTTAATGCTGTTGGTGGAACAAGCACAGCTAATTATAATTGGAAGACTAATTATTTAGGCATTCAAAACGCGCTTAATTATACGTTGTTTCAAAACGCTGAATCTTTTAAAGTTAAAACTAAAATAGGATTTGCTACTTCAACTATAATCAAAGGCGAACAGTATATAAATAATGTTGTGTACAACATTTCTAAACAAGAAGAGTTTAAAGGGATAACTATACAACCAAACATTGGTGTTGATTTTCAATATGCCATCAATCCAAACATCAAAATAAGTGCTGGATACGAATTTTCAAAAGCATTTAATGATTCCAATAAATCCAAAGAAGAACTTTCGTTTACCAATAATCAAATCCATTTTGGATTACATTTTCCATTAAAATAAATCGTACATCATGAAAAAAATAGCAATTACATTTTTATTATTTATTGGCCTAATTGGTTATTCTCAAACAAATGGGATTACCTATCAAGCTGTAATATTAAATCCTTTGGGTGACCAATTGCCTGGAGTAAACAATACAAATGCACCATTGGCAAATAAAAACATTAGCTTAAAGTTTTCAATTATTGATCAGAATTCCCAATATGAATATGTTGAAACGGTACAAACCACTACGGACGAATTTGGTATGGTTAATTTAATCATTGGTACTGGCGTTCAAACAAGTGGATATGCTTCTTCTTTTTCAAATATACTTTGGAATGCCAATCCAAAGCGCTTAAAAGTGGATTTAAGTACAACTGAATTATCTCCTTATTACTTAGAAATTAGCAACCAACCTTTTACAGCGGTTCCTTTTGCTTTGTTTGCTGTTAATTCAGAAAGTACGGCGGCATTAACAGCACTTCAAGCTACAGTAGCTGCAAATGCAACTGCTACAAATGCAGCTTTAGCATTAAAAGAGAATGCCATAAACAAATCCACAACAACTACTTTGGGAACTAGTAATGTGTTATTTCCAACACAAAATGCTGTGAAAACCTATGTGGATACAAATATTTCTACTTCCAATACGGCAAATACAGCAGCTATTACTACTCTTGGAAATACAGTAACTTCAAACGCAACAGCTACAACGGCTGCTTTGGCATTAAAAGAAGATGCAGCAAACAAATCAACTACAACTACATTAGGGACCAGCAATGTGTTATTCCCTACTCAAAATGCGGTTAAAACTTATGTAGATACAAATATTTCTGCTTCCAATACGGCAAATACAGCAGCTATTACTACTCTTGGAAATACAGTAACTTCAAACGCAACAGCTACTACGGCTGCTTTAGCGTTAAAAGAAGATGCAGCAAACAAATCCACTACAACTACATTAGGAACAAGTGATTTATTATTTCCAACTCAAAAAGCGGTGAAAACTTATGTGGATACAAATATTTCCACTTCGAACACTGCAAATACAGCAGCTATTACTACTCTTGGAAATACAGTAACTTCAAACGCAACAGCTAC
>CAYOCC010000003.1:0-240240 GCA_964402375.1 uncultured Flavobacterium sp.
TTATGATTTCAAGAAAAGTAAACAACGTACAAGAAGCACTTGAAGGAATTCAAGACGGACAGACGATTATGCTAGGAGGTTTTGGACTTTGTGGCATTCCCGAAAACAGTATTGCTGCTTTAGTAGAAAAAAACATTACCAATCTAACTTGCATTTCAAACAATGCCGGTGTAGACGATTTCGGATTGGGATTGTTATTACAAAAGCGTCAAATTAGGAAAATGATTTCTTCTTATGTAGGAGAAAATGCCGAATTTGAACGTCAAATGCTTTCGGGCGAATTAGATGTAGAACTTACACCACAAGGCACTTTAGCCGAAAAATGTCGTGCGGCACAAGCAGGAATCCCTGCGTTTTTTACACCTGCAGGTTTCGGAACAGAAGTAGCAGAAGGCAAAGAAACACGCGAATTTAACGGAAAAATGCACGTAATGGAATTGGCCTATAAAGCCGATTTTTCTATAGTAAAAGCTTGGAAAGGCGATGAAGCGGGAAATTTAATTTTCAAAGGAACGGCTCGAAATTTTAATGCTTGTATGGCAGGAGCTGCAAAAATTACGATTGCTGAGGTGGAAGAATTAGTACCAGCCGGAACGTTGAATCCAAATGAAATTCATATCCCAGGAATTATGGTAAATCGTATTTTTCAAGGGGAAAAATTTGAAAAAAGAATTGAGCAAAGAACGGTGAGACAAAAGTAATTAGTGTTCAGTTTTTAGTATTCAGTAAAAGAGAGAATTATGTTATCAAAAGAAGATATAGCTAAGCGAATCGCCCAAGAAGTTAAAAACGGGTACTACGTAAATTTAGGAATTGGCATTCCAACCTTAGTGGCGAATTATGTTCGTAACGATATTTCGGTGGAATTTCAATCTGAAAACGGCGTATTAGGTATGGGTCCTTTTCCTTTTGAAGGAGAAGAAGATGCCGACATTATCAACGCAGGAAAACAAACGATTACTACGTTGCCTGGAGCCAGTTTCTTTGATTCAGCATTTAGTTTTGGAATGATTCGTGCCCAAAAAGTAGATTTAACGATTTTAGGCGCTATGGAAGTTTCTGAAAATGGTGATATTGCCAACTGGAAAATTCCTGGAAAAATGGTAAAAGGAATGGGTGGCGCTATGGATTTAGTAGCTTCGGCAGAAAACATTATCGTAGCCATGATGCACGTAAATAAAGCAGGCGAATCAAAAATCTTAAAGAAATGTACACTGCCTTTAACCGGTGTAGGTTGCGTGAAAAAAGTCGTTACCGAATTAGCGGTTTTAGAAGTTACTCCAAAAGGGTTTAAATTAGTAGAACGCGCACCAGGCGTTTCAGTAGAAGATATTATCAAAGCCACAGAAGCTAATTTAATCATTGAAGGAGACATTCCTGAAATGAGTATATAATTAATCAATTTGAAGATTTGAGAATTTGAAAATGGACTACTCGGTTATTTTCAAATTTTCAAATTTTTTCATTTTCAAATCAAACTATGTTTCCAAATGTAATTCTAAAATCAGGTAAAGAAAAATCCATTCAACGTCGTCATCCTTGGATTTTCAGTGGTGCGGTGTATGGCGTAAGTCGTGAAATACACGATGGCGAAATGGTAGATGTAGTAGATTCAAAAAACCAACATTTAGGCACAGGTTATTTCAGTGATAAAGGAAGTATTGTAGTGCGAATTTTGACGTTTGCCGGAGAAACTTTCTCTGAATCTTTTTGGAAAGACAAATTACAATCAGCTTGGTATTTACGAACTCAGTTATTAGATTTTGAAGTAACTAACGCATTTCGTGTTATTCATGGTGAAGGCGATGGAATTTCTGGATTAATCATAGATTATTACGATAAAAATTGGGTCATTCAAGCGCATTCAACAGGAATTTTTCTTCAACTAGAGCAAATTGCCGAAGCTATAAAATCGAATTTTTCCGAGTATTGCGAAACCATATATTGTAAAAGCTCAGGAACATTACCCAACACAGGAACCGATTATTTCTTGTTTGGAAACAAAACCGAAACCGTTGCAAAAGAGAACAACATTTTGTTTTCTGTAAATTGGGTAGAAGGTCAAAAAACAGGTTTCTTCTTGGACCAACGCGAAAATAGAAAATTATTAGGCGAATTCTCAAAAGGCAAAAAAGTATTAAATACGTTTTGTTACACAGGCGGATTTTCTATTTATGCGATGAACGCTGGAGCGGAATTAGTAACTTCGGTAGATATTTCTCAAAAAGCGGTGGATTTAGCGGCAAGTAATATGGAATTGAACTTTCCAAAAGCCAACCATACAGCTGTAGCCGATGACGTGTTCAATTTCATGAAAGAACACACGCAACAATATGATGTTATTATTTTAGACCCACCCGCTTTCGCAAAAAGCATTAAAAGCAAACATACTGCAACGCAGGCCTATAAACGTTTAAATATTGCCGGTTTAAAAGCCTTAGCACCTAACGGAATTTTATTTACGTTTTCGTGTTCGCAAGTTATTGACGATGTGTTATTTTACAACACGGTTGCCGCAGCAGCCATAGAAACAGGAAGAAACATAAGAGTTTTACATAAATTAGAACAAGGACCCGATCACCCAACCAATATTTACCACCCAGAAGGGCATTATTTAAAAGGATTGGTTTTGTTTGTGGAGTAGGATTTAGCTGTCAGCTTTTAGTAAATAGCAGTTAGCTCATGATTTGTCATCCTGAACTTGTTTCAGGATATATTATTTATCTATTAATAATTTTAGTAATGCAATTTGCTCTTTTAAGGCCTGTATGGTTTCTTCGTATTGTTGAATAAGTTTTTCGGGCATATTTATATGATTTATACCAATATAGCCGTCTTGTTTACAGTTGTTAAACACTTGTTTATCATCAAACCCTAAAATTTCCATTGGAGGCACACCAAAAATAGCACTTATTTCATTTAATCTGTTAATGGTTAATTGTGTTTCTCCAGTTTCAATTTTACTATATGCACGAGTAGATAAGCCCAGTTGTTGCGCCACATATTCTTGTGTAAAATTCTTTAATTCACGTATTTGTTTAATCTTAGTTTCGGGTTGTTGTATCATAGCAATAAGAATTAATAGTTCAAAATTAGAATTAATTCATCAAATAAAGAAATTTTTTAGTAATTTTTTTTGATGTGAAGTGATAATTTTATAAAAAATTAAAAATTTATGATATTAAGATTAATTATTTTTGTACAATTACTATGTTTTATTAGCTGTACTTCATCTAGTACGGTTGACAATTCAAATATTCCCGTGCCTTTACCTGCAACAAATTTATCAGTTGTTAGCGTATTTACAAATCAAGTTATTTTAACTTGGACAGACAATTCTACAAACGAAACAGGATTTAAAATTGAAAGAAAAACGGGAACTGGTTCTTTTGCTACTGTAGGCACTGTGAGTACAAATGTTAATACTTATAGTGATATGGGATTAAATCAAAATACAGAATATGTATATAGAGTTTATTCTTATAATACAGGAGGTGATTCACCCACATATAGTAATGAAGTTACTATTTCAACAACTTCACCAATAAATATGATAACAGTTGCGATAGGTACACAAGTTTGGCAAAAAAACAACTTAGACGTTGTTACATATAGAGATGGAACCCCAATACCTCAAGTAACAGATCCAACACAATGGCAAAATTTAACCAGTGGTGCATGGTGTTATTATGGTAATTTAACCCAAAATGGAATAGAACACGGAAAGTTATATAATTGGTATGCTGTAGCCGGCATTTATGACAGCGCATCTTTTTCTAATCCAAATTTAAGAAAAGAATTGGCTCCAACTGGCTGGCATATAGCTTCTGATGTTGAATGGTCAACCTTGACTACATTTTTAGGCGGTCTTACAGTAGCTGGTGGTAAAATGAAAGAAACCGGAAATTTATTTTGGAATGGAAGTAATACTGGCGCAACAAATAGCAGCGGTTTTTCTGCACGAGCCGGGGGGTTAAGAGAAATTTCATCTATAGATGGAAGTGTTGGTTTCAGTAATAAAGGAAATTATTTTTATTGTTGGTCATCAACACAATATGGCAATATAGCCGGCATTCCAACCATTGCTTTAGGTAGGATTTTATCTTATGCAAGCACAGAAATTTCTGTAATAAATAGAACTGTTAAAGACGGAAATTCTGTTAGATGTATTAAAGATTAATAAAAGCTAATGATTAATAATAGAAAAGCTTCATCTGAAATAAATAAAGAAATTTTAATAAATAAGTTATGTTTAATTCAATATAAAAACACAACTATTTTTGAAAATGATAATTTGTTTGTGTTATCGCCTTCAGTTCAAAATAAACAAAAATGGTTTGATATTAGAGAAGTAAATATTAATAAGATTGACAAGACTAAAAAAGCTTATTTGATTATTAGATTTTTTAGTCAATTCATTATAATTAATTTACATGAGTTTATTGAAAAAATGATTTGTGGTTGTGAATCAAATATTACAAAAAACAGTGGTATACATTGGAAATTTGTAATAAAAAATATTTGTATCATAAATAAAAAATCTAAATCTAAAATTATTATTAATATAGTGGATAACCACGAATTAATTTTATAAAAGTTGAGTAAATAAATTAATCCTCTCAGCGTTTCAAACTCTGAGAGGGTTTTTCTTTAAAAAATACTTTTTCCTCTTCAATTATTAATTTTTTATTAGAAAGAAACGATAAGAAAATAATTTTTATTATATTGCTTATCAAATCTTTTGCCCCATGAAACGTTTATTTACCTACTTTAAATGGTTTTTTATTAGCAGTGTTGGCTTTATTCTTATCTTATATATATTTGATGTGGATTATTTGCTTCGAGCCGTAAAAACCGTTTATTTAAAAGGACATACCACCGCTTTTTTAGAAGATTATAAAGAATTTCCAAATCGTACCATTCAAAAAGGAACGGCACAACCTTGGGCGATTTCTAAAACATACAATAGCGTTCCAGCTTCTGACAAGTTAAATACGTCTCACAAAAACTTACAAACCGTAGCGTTTTTAATCATTAAAAACGACAGTATTTGGCATGAAAGTTATTTCGATGGGTACACCAATACCTCTAAAAGTAATTCTTTTTCTATAGCAAAAAGTATTGTTTCAGCTGCTTTAGGTAAAGCCATAATGCAAGGAAAAATTAAAAGTTTAGATCAAAAAGTCACCGATTTTTTCCCAAAATTAAAAGGCAAATTTGCTAAAGAAGTTACCGTAGGCGATTTGTCGTCTATGGCATCTGGTTTAAGTTGGGACGAAAAATACTACAGTCCGTTTTCTATTGTAACTCGTGCCTACTTTGACGACAATTTAAAAGAACTTATTTTAGGATTAAGCATCAAAGACAAGCCAGGACAACAGTTTCGTTATTTAAGCGGCGCCACACAATTATTGGCCATGTGTATTGAAAAAGCCACTGGAATCTATCTTTCTAATTATGTGTCTGAGCATTTTTGGAAACCAATGGGTGCTGAAAACGATGCGCTTTGGCAATTAGATGCAGCCGATTTTGGAATAGAAAAGGCATATTGCTGTATTGCCAGTACCGCTCGAGATTTTGCCCGTTTTGGAAAACTTTACAAACAAAATGGTGTGTGGAATGGCAAGCAAATTCTAGAGCGTACGTTTGTGGAAAAATCGTTGCAACCTCGTTTTCCGGAAAGTCCAGAATATGGTTATGGTTGGTGGTTGCATCAAATAAATGGGAAAAGAGTATTTTATATGCGAGGTCATTTAGGGCAATTTGTAATTGTCTTGCCGGAAGACGATGTTATTATTGTACGATTAGGTCATTTAAAAGGCAAACAAACGAAAACCGATCCACACAGTAACGATTTGTACATATATATAGAGGAAGCTTTAAAAATGATTAATAAAAAGAAATAGATATGTTAGACACCATTCAATTAGACAATATTTTATTTTTAGATATTGAAACGGTTCCTGAAACGGAACATTTTTCGGATTTAGATTCCGATTTTCAAGAACTTTTTGCACACAAAACGCAATACCAAAGAAAAGAAGACGTTTCTGCAGAAGAATTTTATGAAAGAGCCGGGATTTGGGCAGAATTTGGTAAAATAATTTGCATTTCTGTAGGCTATTTTACGCAAAAAAATGGCGTAAGACAATTTAGAGTCACCACGTTTCAAGGTGATGAAGAACGGATATTACTAGATTTTTCTAATCTAATAAACAATCATTTTAATTTGCCTCAGCACGTGATGTGTGGACATAATGTAAAAGAATTTGATTTTCCTTTTATCGCACGACGCATGTTGATTCATGGCATAAAAATTCCAGCTAAATTGAATTTAATGGGCAAAAAACCATGGGAAGTGCCGCATTTAGACACGTTAGAATTATGGAAATTCGGCGATTATAAACATTTTACCTCTTTAAAATTACTAACGAAAGTGTTGGGTGTGCCTTCTCCTAAAGATGATATTGATGGAAGTGAAGTAGCAAAAGTTTTCTACAAGGACAAAGACATTGACCGAATTGCAACCTATTGCGAAAAAGATGTAATTGCTGTAGCGCAAATTATTTTAAAGTTGCGATTACAAAAATTGTTAACTTCAGATGAAATTTTGAAAGTATAAGTAATAAAAGTAGCTGTCACAAAAGTCAATTTTTTGTCATTCCGAATTTATTTCGGAATCTAAATGTGATTAAAAATCAAACATGGTTAGAAGCTGAAACTAGTTCTGCTTGACAAACACACACTTCCCTGACAGCTACTTTATTTCTTAATTATTTAGTTTTCCAACTTCTTTCTTTGTTGTCGTAGTAAGTCATTTTATCTGGGAACTCTATCCAAAATTCAGGTTGTGAGTTTTCAGTATAATATTCTGTGACACTTTTGTTATTGGCAACCTTATCAAAAATGGTTTTTGTTTTATTTTTAAGTTCAGGAATTTCCATTTTCCAAGTGCGACATATTTCTTCGTAATATACAATGGAGTCTTTTTCAATTTTCAATTTTCCAATTGTTGCTACTTTTTTTAGCTTTAAGCTAGGTGCTATTTTTGCAATTGCGAAATAGATAAATCCATCATCAGATTTGTAGTAATTATATAACTCAGCCTGATTTGCTTTTTGACTATAATAACTATTGTGAATGGTATCCCATTTAGAATCTTGGTTGGTGTTTTTTGGCATTTCTTCAAAATATCTAACTATTTTGTTTTTGAATGCCGTATTTTCTTCCGAACTTAAATAGTTAACAGGATTGGATTTAATTTCTTTTTGGCAACCAATGGTTACTATGCCAATTAGCAATAATAAATATTTTTTCATAAAAAGGGTTATAATAATAAACCCCAAAGATAAACTTTGGGGCTATATTAAAAAAATAAAATTCTTTTTTTATTAGTATGCTTTGCTGTTTGGTACAAATTCAGCCCAACCATTAGTCCAGTCAGTTGTTCCAAAACCACCTCTGTAAGCAACAGATTGTAAACTTGTTAATTTAGCATCTGTAAATGTAGCTCCAGTAGTTAAAGTTCCAGTTGTAACTTCAAATGTTGGATTTGCTGGGTAAGCAGAAACTACATTTGTTCCGAAAGGTACATTAGCAGCTATTCCTAAACTAATGAATGCATCAGCAGTAGCAGTTGTAATTAATGTATTTGTTGCAGTAAACCAAGTTCTGATCATAGTTGTAGTTGCAGTCATTCCAGTTCCAACAAGGAAATCTTTTGAAGCAGGGATTACTAAAATGTTGTTTAATAATTTTCCTACAGGAGTTCCTGTTGCTGGTGCATAATTATCATATACTGATTGTTGGTTCATTCTTAATCCACCAAGGTTATATCCTATGAATACAGAGTTAGCAATTGTTACAGCAGTTCTTCTTCTTAAATCTATTGAATGTTGGTAATTAGCATTTACAGATTGAGTATCAGTTGCTTTTGGACCTACACAAGTAAAGTTTGAAAACACACCTTCAGTTAATAAAGTAGTTACGTTATCGTTTGGACCGTTATCACACTCAAATGAGTTTGAACCTGATTGATCTGCGAAAGAAGGGTATCTTACTTCTACACCAAATTGGTTTTTCCCCATGTATCCAAAGTCAACATCAAAACTATCATCCCAAGATGCGAATGAAATTAAGTATTTTCCATTTACAGTTCCACCAAACCACTCAAATCCGTCATCACCACCATAAGTAACTTGTACGTATTCCATAGTTGTAGCACTTCCTACACCACCTAAAGTAATAGAGTTAGTTTCATTGTTTGGAGTAAGTTCAATACCTGCATATTCTACTCTTACATATCTTAAAGTTCCTGAGTTATCAGCTCCTACAGTTCCACCATAAGTAACCGCTGGAGTAATACCTTCAATAAACGGGTCAACTTGATTTGTTGGTGCATTACCTAAAATCACTAAACCTCCCCAGTCACCTCTATCTCTTGATCCTGCAGGTAAGTTTGATGTCATTACAATTGGTTCAGCAGCTGTTCCGTTTGCTTCAATTTTACCACCTTTGTCAATAATAAGTGTTCCTTTTGTAGCCTTGTCACCTTTGATAATAGTTCCTGGCTGAATAGTTAAAACTTTTCCAGTTCTAACAAATGTTTGTCCTTGAATTAAGTACTTTTTGTCTTTACTTAAAGTCATTGTTTCAAGATTACCTGATAATACAATTACAGCATCAGGTGTTGGTGTAGGTGTTGGTGTTGTTGTTTCGTCGTCTTCACAACTTACCAAAGTCAAAGCCGAAATTAAAAGGCTCGATAAAAAAAATCTAGTAATTTTCATAATTAAAGTGTTTAAAAATTTGTTTATAGTTGTTAATTTAAAATTTGTATGTAACGTTAAAATTAAATAATGCTCCAATTTTGTGTGTAAAAATAGCATCATCTTTAGATTTATCAATTTTATTATCTACATTAGAATCTTGATAAAATCTATACATGTCATCTAATACGTTGGCAATTCCTAATTTGTAGCTAAATTTTTCAAATGATTTTGAAATTGATAAATCCAATTGGTTTCTTGCTAATTCATATATTGTTGGAAAAATATCACCACCTACTCCAAATATTCTATCTCCAAAACGGTTGTAAACAAGACTACCATTCCATCCATTATCTTTATTATCATATCCTAAAGCTAAATTAACAACATATGGAGATTGTCCTTGAAGGGATCTTGTTTGTTGTTGTGCTGTTGCAGCTGAACCTAAATTTACTTCTGAAACAATGTACGAAGCATTTAAATTTATAGATAAGTCAGATAATACACCTACTTTAAATACTTCTTTTAATGATTTTCTCAACTCAATTTCTGCTCCATATAAAGTAGCTGATTCAGAATTATTAAATTTCATTCTTCTTTGTTGACTTACAACAGGTAAGATATATTCTATAGGGTTTGAAAAGTTTTTGTAAAATACGCCTAAACTTATTGTTTCCCCTTTTGCAGGATATATTTCGTATCTAGCATCTAAATTATCAATTGTAGCTGTTGTTAAATTACTATTTCCTTCAACTTCTGTATCTTCTTGGAAATTGTAAAATAAAAATGGCGCTATTTCTCTAAATTCAGGTCTGTTTACAGTTTTGCTGTAGGCCAAACGCATGATGTTTTTTTCGTTGACGTTGTAACTAACGTTAAAAGATGGAAGTAAAGATGTGATAGGTTGTTCAATAAGAAGTTTTGTAATTCCTGAATAACCATTTACTTCAAGTATGTTTTTTTCTATTCTAACACCTCCAGTTATTAAAAACTTCTTGATTGGATATTCACCATAAAGATATCCTGAAGTAAGTAAATTATTTGCAGAATAAGAGTCACTTAAATTAGATCCTTCTCTTAACACCCAACCATTTGATGCGGAAACGTTTGCTGGTGAAAAAATTTGATCCAATGGGTATCTTATTAGTTCTTCTTTTCTATCATACGATACATTTCCGGGAATAACATAAGAAAAATACCTTGCGCTGAAGTCTCTGCTTTTATAATCAGCAAACAATCCTGTTTTAATAACTATTTTATCTGCATCTTCATCACCGTTTGGATTGTCTATTTTGTAAGTATAATCTACAGCTCCGTTTACAGTTTTTTCTTTTAAGTCTGAGTAAAATCTTCCGGTGTCAAATGGGTTTGAACTTGGCGGGTCAATCATTAAGAAAGGACTATTAGGGTCATTAATTTGTCTAAAAGTTCTGAATCTTCTTAAATCAGGCATAATATCACTGATTAAATTACCTCCAACTACCCAATGTAAATTTTTATTTTCAGTAAATTTGTGATCTCCATTAAATTGAGAAGTAAAAATACTACGTCCAGAATATCCAAGTTCGTAATTTCTTAACAATTGACCTGGTCTTTGATCATAATCGAAACCTTCACGTATAGTAGTAAAATTTTCGCCTAATTGATTGTAGATGTTTTTAAAGTTTATTTTATTTTTATCGTTTAATTTTAATGACCAGTTAGAAAGAAGCGTTAACTTGGTTTCATTTGAATTAAAGTTGTCATTAAAAGCTCGTTGCTGTTGTTGTGAGCCGTTGCCGCCAGAAAAATTATTAATAAAAGTGTTTACAGATTTATTATAATTCTCAAATTTGTTTGAATACGATAAAATGTTAACTGTGCTCAACCTTTTGTTATTTTTAAAATCAATATTTCTACCAATGCTTAATCCAAAACCTGTGTCTAAGAAAGCAGAATTTCTCTCAGGATTAAAATTGTTTTCTAATTGATTGGCATATTTAACACTTTGATTGTTGTCATTAAGAACACCAGTGTTACCTGGAAACCCAGCAGGAAGTTGTCTAAAACCATTGTCATATCCTAAAAAGTCAGTTTTAGAACCTTTTGACTGCCAGTAATCATTAAAAGTTGTATTTACTCTATACCCTGTATTAAATGAAAGTTGTGTAAAATCTGTAAAGTTTTCGGATGTAGTAATGTTAATGATACCTCCAGCAAAATCACCAGGCATAAAAGCAGCTCCAGTTTTGCTGATAGTCATTTTTTCCAAGGTATTGGTAGGTAATAAATCGAATGAAAAAGTTCTTCTATCAACTTCAGTACTAGGCGCAAGTGAATTATTAATAAGTACATTATTATATCTTTCACTTAAACCGCGAATCATAATAAATCTACCATCTACAATTGTAACACCAGGAACTCTTTGAATGGCTTGCGCAGCATTTCCATCAACACCTTTCGACATTTGTTCTGCTGAAATAGCGTTGGTAATTTGTCTTGCAGCTTTAATTTCTTTAAGAACAGAATTTACTGTATTCTTTCTTACTGTTGTTTCAATTACAATAGTTTTAAGTTGACTTCCGCCAGTAGAAACTAAGTTTTGATTAATTATTTTTTGTTCACCTTCAGCAATTGTAAAAGGAATTTCTTTAGTTTGATAACCTGAATTTGATATGACAAGCGTATATTTACCTGGTTTAATGATAAAAGTGTATTTTCCCATGTCATCCGTAGTGTACTCTTGGTTAATTTCTTTTACAGATACAGTAATATAAGCTAACGGCTCATTGTTATTTTCCTTATCGGTTATTTGTCCACTTACGGTAGCATCTTGTGCGAATGATAAACTTGCGAAAGATAATAATAACAATAATAGTGTGTTTTTCATGTCTAATTTTATTTGTGGCAAAGTTCAACCGCTAATGTTATTCAATTGTTAGTTTCTTATTATTAATGAGTATAATTAATGTTAATAAATTGTTAACAGATTAAATAATAGTAAATACCTATGTTATATCATTTTTATATATAATTTTACGGAAGTTAAATTTTTTTAATTACTTTTATATTTGATATGAAAAAGAAAGACATAAAAATATTACTGGTTGACGATGAACCGGATATTCTGGAGATTGTTGGTTATAATTTAGAGCAAGCGGGCTACCACGTTACCAAAGCAGAAAATGGTAAAGAAGCTGTTAAATTGGCTATAAAAGTAAAACCACATCTAATTATTATGGATGTGATGATGCCAGAAATGGACGGAATGGAAGCTTGTGAAAAAATTAGAGAAATTCCAGAATTAAAAGACACCATTATTACCTTTCTTACAGCTAGAAGCGAAGATTATTCGCAAGTAGCCGGTTTTGAAGTTGGTGCCGACGATTATATAGCAAAACCTATCAAACCAAAATTATTAGTTAGCAAGGTAAAAGGTCTATTACGTAGATTAAAAGATACAGAATTAGAAAATTCCGAAACATTAACGGTTGGAAATCTTCAAATAAACCGCGAAGAATACAAAATTATCAAAGACGGAGTAACCATCGTTTTACCAAGAAAAGAATTTGAACTTTTATATTTATTAGCTTCAAAACCAGGAAAAGTCTTCACCAGAGCCGAAATTTTAGATAAAGTTTGGGGCAATGAAGTCATTGTTGGTGGAAGAACCATTGATGTTCACATCAGAAAACTTAGAGAAAAAATTGACGAAGATGTATTTAAAACCATTAAAGGTGTGGGATACAAAATTGAAATAAATGGCGATTAGTTTTAAAAAATCTTACAAATTTGCCTTTAAATCTTCGCTTTACATTTCGTTTTTTGTTGTATTAAGTTTGTTGATTTACCATAATTTTATTCAGTTAGTAGACTACTTAATACTTATTGTTTTTCCTATTACGCTATTCTTTTTTAGTTTTTTTCTAATGCAATATCGGGTAGAAGTATTTATCTACAAAAGAATTAAAAAACTATACGATGAGGTTTCTCTTTTAGACGCCACTTCTTTAAAAAACAAAACCGTTACAACTGACGTTTCTACTTTAACTAACGACATAAGAAACTTCGCCAAAGAGAAAAAAATTGAAATTGAATCTTTAAATGTTCGTGAAGAATACAGGAGAGAATTTTTAGGAAACATTTCTCACGAATTAAAAACACCACTTTTTACAGTTCAAGGTTATTTAGAAACACTTATCGAAGGCGGTGCCATTAAAGACAAAGCACTACGTGTAAAATATATTGCACGCGCATCAAAAGGCGTTGAAAGACTAATTAATATTGTGCAAGATTTAGATATGATTTCTAAATTTGAAGTGGGTGATTTAAACATAGATATCGATGGTTTTGACATTATTGCCGAAATTCAAAATGTTTTTGATCTTTTAGAAATGAAAGCCGATGCCAAAAACATTATTTTAATGTTCGATGAAAAATACGTTTCTCCCATAATTGTTTATGCCGATAAAGATAAAATTCAACAAGTTTTAACCAACTTAGTCATGAATTCAATAAAATACGGAAAAGAAAATGGTACCACAGAAATTGCCGTTGAAAAAATAAGTAAAACCAAAATTTTAGTGCGCATTTACGATAATGGACAAGGAATCGAGCAACAACACCTTCCTAGAATCTTTGAACGTTTTTACAGAGTTAACAAAAGCGGCTCAAGAGAAGAGGGCGGATCTGGCTTGGGCTTAGCCATCGTAAAACACATTATTGAAGCACATAACGAAAAAATATTTGTACAAAGCACGCATCAAATAGGTTCTGAGTTTTCGTTTACCTTGAAAACTAGTAAATAATTAGACCTTAAAAACTTTAATTTTTATACTTTTGTAGGATAAAATTAATTGTTGTGGGAAGTAAAAATAAATTAAAAAGATTCAACGAGAATGTAACGTTTTCAAACGTTTTTCAACCAACTCGTGAAGAAGTTGTTACTGATAGTTTAGCATTAAAAGGAAAATGGAATTCAGATTTCTTTAAAAATAATAATCCAATTGTGTTAGAATTAGGTTGCGGAAAAGGCGAATATGCTGTAGGATTAGCAGAAAAATTTCCAAACAAAAACTTTATTGGAATTGATATTAAAGGTGCCCGATTTTGGCGCGGTGCTAAAACCGCTGTTGAAAATAGGTTACATAACGTGGCATTTCTTCGCACGCAAATTGAATTAATTAAGCATTGTTTTAACGAAAATGAAGTTGATGAAATTTGGATTACCTTCCCAGATCCGCAAATAAAATACAAACGCACCAAGCACCGCATGACCAATTCTGAATTTCTTCAGAACTATAAAAAAATATTAAAACCCAATGGTTTGATGCATTTAAAAACCGATAGCGAGTTTATGCATGGATACACTTTGGGCTTATTACACGGTGAAGGACATGAAGTTTTGTACGCCAATCATAACGTTTACAACAACGCCGGCGCGCCTGAAGAAGTTACCAGTATTCAAACTTTTTATGAAAGTCAGTATCTAAAAATAAATAAAAGCATCACCTACATTCAATTTAAAATTAAATAATGTCTATACTTTTCGCTTTTGCTTTTGCAGTTTTGTTTTCGTTCGTGGGGGTTTTGCCTCCGGGAATTGTAAATATGACTGTAGCTAATTACAGCGTTAAAAAATCACTAAATAAAGCCAGACAGTTTATCAATGGCGCTATTTTAGTGGTTTTTATTCAAAGTGTTTTAGGGTTTTACTTTGCTACTTTTTTAGAGAATCACCCACAAGTAATGCAAAATTTAAAATTAGTTGGAAGTTTAGTTTTTATATTATTAACACTCTTTTTTTTAGGCAAGGGTATTCAAAAAGTCATTCATGCTAAAGATCCAATTAAAAAGAATGCAACAAAAAGCAAACAAAAACCATTTTTTCATGGCATTTTTATTTCAGGGTTAAATATTTTTCCAATTCCATATTATGCTTTTGTAAGCTTATATCTGTCAGCTTTTATCGAAGATTTTTTCACTAATTTGGTTGGTTTAGCTTTTGCTTTAGGCACAACTTTAGGCACATTTGCTGTGTTTATGGGCTATGCTTTTTTGTTCAGAAAAATCAAACATAAAGTAGCTTTTTTTATTAAAAATATTAACTTTATAATTGCTATTATTACAGGACTCATCGCCGTTTTTACGATTTATAACTTGAATAAGTAACTTGAAAATAAAAGAAGACAATTTTTTTGAACGCGTGTACGAAGTTGCCCGAAAAATACCTTACGGCAAAGTAACTTCTTATGGCGCTATTGCCAAAAGTTTAGGTGCAGGCCGTTCTGCCAGAATGGTAGGTTGGGCTATGAATGCGTGTCACGGACAAGATGATATTCCAGCGCATCGCGTAGTCAATCGATTAGGGTTTCTAACAGGAAAACACCATTTTGAAGGTACTAATTTAATGCAACAATTATTGGAAAGCGAAGGGATTCAAGTTACCGATAATCAAATTATCGATTTCAAAAAACACTTTTGGGAACCTGATTTTTAGTTTCGTTTCTTTCCATATTTATATCACCCGTAAAATTCCTTTTCATTACTTAACAAACTTTTATCGTTTGTCATTTGTCATTTGTCATTTTCAAACTATCTTTGCAATTCAGATTCAGTTTAAATAAAAGTAAAAAAGTTTACACAACAAAATGAAATTAGATAGAAAAGAAATACTAGCTGTGTTAGAAACCATTTCCATTGCCGGAGAAGGAAAAAATATGGTAGAAAGTGGTGCCGTGCAAAACGTGGTAACTTTTGGAGATGAAGTAGTTGTAGATGTAATTTTAACCACGCCGGCTTTACATATAAAAAATCGTGCAGAAGCTGATATTAAAAAAATCATTACTGAAAAAATAAACGCCAACGCAAAAGTGAAGGTAAATATTAAAGTAGTTACCCCAACAAAAGAAGAAGCGAACACAATTAAAGGTAAACAAATTCCTGGAATTAGTAATATTATTGCCGTTTCTTCAGGAAAAGGAGGCGTCGGTAAATCTACCATTACCGCAAATTTAGCTGTAGCTTTATCTAAAATGGGTTTCAAAGTCGGAATTTTAGATGCCGATATTTACGGACCATCGATGCCAATTATGTTTGATGTAGAATCAGCAAAACCCATTTCAGTTGAAATTGACGGCAAATCTAAGATGCAACCCGTACAAAGTTATGGGGTTGAAATTTTATCTATCGGATTCTTTACCAAACCAGATCAAGCGGTTATATGGCGTGGTCCTATGGCTTCAAAAGCCTTAAACCAAATGATTTTTGATGCCAATTGGGGCGAATTAGATTTCATGCTAATCGATTTACCTCCTGGAACGGGTGATATTCACTTGTCAATTATGCAATCGTTGCCAATTACTGGCGCTGTTGTAGTCAGCACGCCTCAAGCGGTTGCCTTAGCAGATGCCAAAAAAGGAGTTTCGATGTTTATGTCAGATGCCATTCAGGTTCCCGTATTAGGAATTATCGAAAACATGGCTTATTTTACACCTGAAGAACTTCCAGAAAATAAATATTACATCTTTGGTAAAGAAGGTGCCAAAAACTTAGCGGCAGATTTAGAAGTGCCGTTTTTAGGGGAAGTTCCTTTAGTACAAAGCATTAGAGAAGCGGGAGATTATGGAAGACCAGCAGCCATGCAAACTGGAACGATTTTAGAAACCGTTTTTGAAGAGTTAGCCAGAAGTGTAGTAGCAGAAACGGTAAAAAGAAATGAAACATTACCTGCTACAGAAGCGATAAAAATAACAACAATGGCAGGATGTGCTGCTGTTAAAAAATAGACATTTTAAATTTCTTAGACATTTCAGTCTAAAAATCTAAAGATTCTAATAATCTATAAAGTCTAAAAAAATGACAGAAATTGAAATAACCGAAAACATTGAGAAAGCTTTAGCAGAAATTCGTCCGTTTTTGAATTCTGATGGTGGCGATATTGAGTTGGTAGAAGTGCTTGATGGAAAACATGTGAAAGTAAGATTACAAGGTGCTTGCACCAGTTGTAGTTTGAGCATTAGCACTATGAAAGCTGGCGTAGAAACTACTATAAAAAAGTACGTACCTCAGATTGAATCAGTAGAAAATATAAAATAGGAGACTTCGGACTTTAGATTTTAGACCTTTGACTTTAAGACTTAAATGAAATGATTGAAACAGATATATTGATAATTGGAGCAGGTCCCACAGGGCTTTTTACAGTTTTTGAAGCCGGTTTATTACAATTAAAATGCCATATTATTGACGCACTTCCGCAACCTGGAGGACAGTTAGCAGAATTATATCCAAAAAAACCTATTTTCGACATTCCCGGTTATCCTGAAGTAATGGCAGGCGATTTGGTCACCAATTTAATGGAGCAAATTAAGCAATTTCAACCCGGATTTACTTTATCAGAAACTGCTGAAACCATTGAAAAATTAGAAGATGGCGCGTTTATAGTAACCACAAATAAAGGCACAAAACACAAAGCCAAAGCCATTGCGATTGCGGGAGGTTTAGGAACATTTGAACCCAGAAAACCTATCTTAAAAGATATAGAATTTTATGAAAATGAAGACCGAGGTGTTGATTATTTTGTAAAAGATCCAGAAAAATACCGTAACAAAAACATTGTAATTGCTGGTGGTGGAGATTCTGCTTTAGATTGGAGTATTTTCCTTTCAAACGTGGCTACATCGGTGACTTTAATTCACCGCCGAAATGAGTTTCGCGGCGCTTTAGATTCTGTTGAAAAAGTGCAAGAATTAAAATCTGCAGGCAAAATAAAATTAATTACTCCAGCTGAAGTTGTAGGTTTTAAAGGAAGTGCAAGAATTGAATCGTTAGATATAGAAATGAACGGCGCACGTATGAATGTGCCAACCGATTATTTCATTCCTCTTTTCGGACTAACGCCAAAATTAGGCGCCATTGCCAATTGGGGATTAGAAATTGAGAAAAACGCCATTAAAGTAAATAATGCCCTAGATTATCAAACAAATATTGACGGAATTTATGCCATTGGCGATGTAAACACCTATCCAGGAAAGTTGAAGTTGATTTTATGCGGATTCCATGAAGCCACACTAATGTGTCAAAGCGTATACAACCGAATTAATCCAGGAAAGCGTTATGTTTTAAAATACACTACTGTTTCTGGCGTAAATGGTTTTGATGGCACCAGAAAAGAAGCCGAAAAAGCGGTTGTGAAATCTATAGATTAATATGAGTCAAGACGTAACTTTATTTATTATCGATAGAAACGGAGTAAAACATGAAGTTTTAGCCCCAACGGATATGAACATGAATGTGATGGAACTCATCCGTTCCTACGAATTGGCTGAAGAAGGAACTGTTGGTGTGTGTGGCGGAATGGCGATGTGTGCTTCTTGCCAATGTTATGTTTTAAACGATATTCTAAAAACCGAAAGGAATGACGATGAAGAAGCTATGTTAACAGACGCCTATCACGTGAAAGACAATAGCCGATTAGGTTGTCAAATACATATTTCGGAAGACTTAGAGGGCTTGGAAATAGAAATAGCACCAGAACAATAAAAAAAGCGAGATATATCTCGCTTTTTTATTTTATGTTTTTTATTGAAACGCTTGTTCTAAATCGGCAAGTAAGTCTGAAATATCTTCTACTCCAACGCTCAAGCGAACCAAATCGTCCGTTATGCCAATTTCTTTACGTTTGTCTTCAGGAATTGATGCGTGTGTCATTAAAGCAGGATGATTTGCTAAAGATTCTACTCCACCCAAAGATTCGGCTAACGTGAATACTTTTACTTTTTCTAACATTTTAATCGCATCCGCTTTTGCACCCGATTTAAAAGTGAAAGAAACCATACCGCCAAAACCACCAATCATTTGTTTTTTTGCAATTTCATGATTGGGATGGCTTTCTAATCCAGGATAATAAACAGCAGCAACTTTTGGATGATTGACTAAATATTCTGCCACTTTTTCGCCGTTTTCGCAATGTCTTTGTACACGTAAATGTAAAGTTTTGATACCTCTTAATACCAAATAACTATCCATTGGGCCAAGAGTTCCACCAGTTGCAAATTGTGCAAAATGTAATTTTTCGCCTAACGCTTCGTCTTTTACAATTAAGGCACCAGCAATTACATCACTATGTCCGCCTAAATATTTAGTTGCGGAATGCATTACAATATCTGCACCTAAATCTAATGGTTTTTGTAAATAGGGTGTCGCAAACGTATTGTCAACTGCAAAAAGCAACTTATGTTTATTAGTGATTTTAGCAATTTCTGCAATATCAGCTAATTTCATTAAAGGATTGGTTGGCGTTTCTACCCAAATCAATTTCGTATTTTCATTAATTAACGACTGCAATTTTTCCAAATTCGTCATATCAATAAAATGAAATTTTATCCCAAATTCTTGGTAGATACGAGTAAACATTCTGTAAGTACCCCCATATAAATCGTCCATGGCAATGACTTCATCGCCAGGTTTTAATAGTTTCATTACAGAATCTGTTGCGGCCAAACCAGAAGCAAATGCCAAACCTCGCACACCATTTTCAATACTGGCTAACGCTTGTTCTAAAGCGGTACGAGTGGGGTTGGAAAATCTACTATATTCGTACCCTACTGCTAAAGGCACACCTGGGCTTGTTTGTACAAATGTTGAGGTTTGATAAACTGGTGGCATAACCGCTCCTGTAGTTGGATCGTGATGCTGATTGCCGTGAATGACTTTGGTGTTGAATTTCATGTTTTATTTTTTTAAACTATTATATTCCTTGTTGTTTGTCTCCTCGCAATTGGCGGTATTGTTTTCTGGCTTCTGTAAAATAAATACTATCTGGATGTTCGAGGACTACTTTTTCGTACAAATTTTTGGCTTTTTCAATATCGTTTAACTGATTTTTATAAATTTCAGCCGAATAAAATAAGGCTTCATCAATATAAATTCCGTCTTTGTGGTTATCTAAAATCGTTTGATAATAAATAATTGCTTTGGCAAAATTACCTAATTTCTCGTAATTTTTAGCCACTTTAAACAAAGTTCCTGGTTCAATTGATTGTCCTTTGTGTTTTTCTAAAACTTGTAAAAACGCCTCTAAAGCTGCTGCAGGTTTGTTTTGAAATGCTAATAAATCCGCTTTTGAAAAATCTTGTAACGCCACTTGAAGTGAATCTTCTGCAGAATTATCGCTAATTAATAAAAACAATTCTACCGCATCATTTGCAATTAATTGGGTTGATGCTTGTTTCAATTCACTAGCTTGTTTTTTTGCCCAATTGAAATCTTTTTTAAAGAAACTGGTTTTTGCCATTCGCATACTGGCTTCGTGAGAAAATTCATCATTAGGCAAATCGTTCTGAATTTGTGCGTAATAAATAATCGCTTGATTGAACTTTTCATTAAACACAAAAACATCAGCCAGCTCCATTTTCACTTTTGCTTTCTGACGAATACTTAATGGCATTTCAATGGTTGTATCCAAAAGCGATTTTGCGTTTTCAAAATCGTTCAAATAAAACGCTTTGAAATGAGCGGCTAAAATTTGAATATCTACCGAAAAAGGAGATTCGCCAAACTGACTCAATAAGGCATCAAATTTGCTTTGAATTAATGGATAAGTTTCTGGTTTTGCAGCTGAAATTTCATTTTTCAACAAAAAATATTGCGCGTTTAAAACAGTAGATTCGTCTGTTGTGTTTTGTAAAATAAATTGGAAAATAGCTTGTGCGGTGTCGTTTTCGTTTTCGTTTACACAAATTTGTGCGAGTTGAATAATATCATCAAACGATTCAGGATTTCTTTTATAAATCGATTTTTCTTGAATAAAGGCTTTGTTGTATTCTTTCTGATTTACATACAACCAACTTAAAAACTGATTCCAATAAATGTCTTGGGTTTTTTGGGTGCGAAGTAAAAGTTCTTTTTTTAGCGAATTGGCAAACACATTTTCTGCATCATCTTGCATAAAAAACACCAACTGATTTTGTACACTTAACGTCGAATTAATGTTGGCATAGGAGTAATCTAATAATTTTACTACCATAACATCTAAATTCCCCATTTGGCCTTGAAGCAGTGCCATTTGGTAATCGAAATTCATACTAGAATTGGTTTTTTGTGCTATTTCATAAGTGGAATAAGCCTGAAGTAATAACGATTTTTGCTCAAAAGCTTGCCCAATTTGATAGGCATAATTAGGTTGATTTGCTACTGCTTCAATCGCTTTTTTAAAATACGTTTCCGCTTTATTTGTGTCTTTTTGCAGTTGTGAATTGTAACCTAATTCAACAAAAATAATTGGCTGATTGCTTGCTTCTTTTTTATTTAAAAGTAATATTTCTGCTTTATCAAATTGTTTTAAACCTTGGTAACAACTCACTAATTTTTGAATAAAATAGAAATTATTGGGTTGTTTTTTCTCCAATTCTTCATACAAAGATGCCGCTTTATCAAATTCGCCTTTGTCAATATAATTTTGTGCCAATTGTTCGTTTTGAGAGACAACAATTAACGAGAAAAAGGACAATATGATGGTATAAATTTTATTCATAAAAAGAATGCACTAAAGTAACAAAAAACCGTTAACTCAGCGCATTATTAGTAAAGATTTAAGATTAGTTTATAATATCAAAACCAGTATATTTTCTCAACACTTCCGGAATTACGATGCCTTCTGGTGTTTGGTAGTTTTCTAAAATTCCTGCTAAGACACGAGGTAAGGCTAATGAACTTCCGTTTAAGGTGTGTGCCAATTGGTTTTTACCATTCGCATCTTTGTATCTTAATTTTAATCGGTTTGCCTGGAAGGTTTCAAAATTAGAAACAGAAGAAATTTCTAACCAACGATCTTGTGCAGTTGAAAAGACTTCAAAATCATAGGTTAACGCTGACGCAAAACTCATATCGCCACCACATAATCGTAAAATTCGGTATGGTAATTTTAATTCTTGTAATATTTCTTTTACGTGCTCTACCATTCCGTCTAAAGCGGCATAAGAATTTTCAGGTTTTTCTATACGAACAATCTCAACTTTATCAAATTGATGTAAACGATTTAATCCACGAACGTGCGCACCATAAGAACCTGCTTCTCTTCGGAAACAAGGCGTATAGCCTGTACACAAAATAGGTAAATCGTTTTCTGAAAATAAATCGTCTCTAAAAATGTTTGTAACGGGTACTTCTGCAGTTGGAATTAAGTATAAATTATCCGTTGCATCGTGATACATTTGCCCGTCTTTATCCGGAAGTTGTCCCGTTGCATAAGCTGATGCTTCGTTTACCAAATGCGGCACTTGGTATTCTTTGTATCCCGCATCTGTATTTTTATCTAAGAAATATGAAATTAAAGCGCGTTGTAATTTGGCACCTTTTCCTATGTAAACAGGAAAACCTGCACCGGCGATTTTTACGCCTAATTCAAAATCGATAATGTTATATTTTTTCGCTAATTCCCAATGAGGCAATGCGCCTTCATGTAATTTTGGAATGTCTCCCTCTTCAAAAACGTTTATGTTATCTTCAGGTGTTTTTCCAAAAGGGACAATTTCTGCAGGCAAATTAGGTAATTTATATAATTCGTCTTGCAATTGATTGGCAACTGCATTCAAACTTTCGTTTAATTGTTTAGAATTTTCTCTTATTTGAGTGGTTTTTTCCTTTAAGATTTCGGCTTTGGCTTTTTCGCCATTTTTCATCATCTCGCCAATGTCTTTGGATAATTTATTAGATTCTGCTAACAAATTATCTAATTCTACTTGCGTATTTCTACGTTTTTCGTCTAATTCAATAACTAGTTCAACAACGGCAGAAGCATCGAAGTTTTTTTTCGCCAAACGCGAAACTACTTCTTCTTTGTTTTCTCTAATAAAATGTACTTGTAACATGTTTGTTTGTTTTTGGAAAACAAATGTAAGAAATTGTTGTAAATTTTTTAGAAAAGTGCGCATACAAATGCTTACAATGTTTAAAAATTGAAAATAATTACCTAGTTTCGTGCTTTAATTTATAATAATGAAAAAAATCACCCAATTCTTTTTTGTTTTATCTTCTTTTTTCTGTTTTTCACAATCTGCAGAATCTGAATTTGATAAAATGGTGCTGTCCGAATCAAAATCGGCAGCTTCCACGATGAATGTTCAAGTCAATCCGAATACGCAAAATTATGATATCACCTATCATGAATTGCGTTTTACGGTGAATCCAAACAATTCTCCAGCGGCAATTAGTGGTGTGGTAAAAACAACATTTACAGCTTTGGCAAACATGAACACGATCACTTTTGATATGGCTACTCAGTTAGTGGTGAGTTCGGTTACCATGAACAGCATTAATTTAACTTTTTCGCAAAGTAATTACGAATTGAACATTAATTTTCCAAGTACAATTACATCTGGAACTAGTACTTCAGTTATAATTACTTACGCTGGAATTCCTCCAACTGCAGAAGGTGCTTTTACAAGAGGAACACACGCAGGAACACCAATAATATATACACTTTCCGAACCATTTGGCGCTAGAGATTGGTGGCCTTGTAAGCAAGATTTAAATGATAAAATCAACAGTTTTGATATGTATATTACGGCGCCTTCTACTTTCAGTAGTGTTTCAAACGGTTTAGAGCAAAGCAGAATTGTAACAGGTGCAAATGCCACCACACATTTTAAACATTTATATCCAATTCCGGCCTATTTAATTGTTTTAAATATAACCAATTATCAGGTATATAATCAACAAGCAGGTTTAGGAACGCTAGCTTCTCCATACTTCCCAATAATTAATTATTTGTATCCAGAATCTAATACAACTACAATTCAAAACCAACTGGGCGTAACTCCGGGGATTATGAATTTATTTGAAAGTTTATTAGAACCCTATCCGTTTAGAAACGAAAAATATGGTCATGCACAGTTTGGTTGGGGTGGCGGAATGGAGCACACCACAGTTTCCTCAATGGGAAGTTTTGGAAGGGATTTAATTTCACATGAATTAGCTCACCATTGGTTTGGAAACAAAATAACTTGTGGCACTTGGAAAGACATTTGGTTGAATGAAGGATTAACTGAATACATGTCTGGTTTGGTTCATGAACAAGATGGGCCGTCTAATTTTGTAACTTGGAAAAATAATAAAATAACCAGTATTACCTCACAACCCGGAGGCGCTACTTATTTATCTGATGCTGGCGCATTAAGTGTAAATACAATTTTTAGCTCAAGATTAACATATAATAAAGGCGCTATGATAACGCATATGTTACGATGGAAATTAGGTGATGTGAAATTTTTTCAGGCATTAAAAAGTTATTTAGCAGATCCCGCTTTAGCCTACGGATATGCAATTACAGCCAATTTAAAGTCGCATTTAGAAGCTGCGGATAATGGCAATAGTTTAACTGAATTTTTTAACGATTGGTTGATTAATCAAGGGTATCCAACTTATACTATTACGGCTCAAAATTGGGGCGCAGGACAAGCTAAAATTATTGTCAATCAAACGCAATCGCACGCAAGTGTTTCATTTTTCGAAATGCCTTTAGAAATCAGATTAACAGGAAGCGGCTCACAAGTTTTAGACGTTATAGTAAACAATACCAATAACGCTCAAGAATTTATTGTTTCGGTTCCGTTTGTAGTAACGGGCGTTGTTTTTGATCCTAACAAACATATCATTTCCAAAAATAATACGGCTACTTTAGGTACTGAAAATTTTGATATGAACTCGGCGATTTCTGTTTATCCAGTGCCGTCAGAAAACGAATTAACTATCCAATTCCCTAATAATGTATCTTTAAACAAAGTAGAAATTTATAATAATTTAGGCCAACTTTTGAAAACAGATTTCAAAAACGTTATTGACATTTCTGGACTTGCAAATGGCGTTCATTTTTTAAAAATTGACACTTCAGAAGGGCTATTTCACAAAAATTTCATAAAAAAATAGGGTAACCATAAAATAATATTAAAAAGTAAGGCGAAAACCTTACTTTTGCTTTTTAAATACAAATCAAAATTACAATGATTCAAGTAGCACAGATACTTTTTATATTATCGGTTTTAGTAATTCTTCACGAATTTGGTCACTATATAACAGCAAAGATGTTCAAAATGCGAGTAGAAAAGTTCTATTTGTTTATGGATGTTGGTTTTTCTTTACTAAAAAAGAAAATCGGGGAAACCGAATGGGGAATTGGTTGGTTGCCATTAGGCGGTTATGTAAAAATTTCCGGAATGATAGACGAAAGCATGGATGAAGACCAAATGAAACAAGAACCACAACCATGGGAATTTCGTTCTAAACCAGCTTGGCAACGTTTAATAGTGATGTTAGGCGGAATTATTGTAAATATTTTACTTGCTTGGTTTATCTACACTGTGATGTTTTCTACAGTAGGTCAAAAATACATTTCTATGGAAAAACTCCAAAAAAACGGATTGGCTTTTGGAGAAATTGGACAAAGTGTAGGATTTAAAAATGGCGATAAAATTGTTTCAATAGACGGCACTTTGCAACCCAAATTTAATTGGGCAGTCATTGATGTTTTATTGAGCGAAGAAGTAATTATAGATAGAAACGGAACCGAAGTAAAATTAAATTTAACAGATGAACAAAAAGGAGAAATTTTAGGAGGCGAAGGGAAAAATTTTATTAAACCAAGAATTTCAAAGATTGCCATCGATTCAGTAATGCCAAAATCTGAGGCCGCTAAAGCTAAATTATTAAAAGGTGATATAATTCAGTCGGTAAATGGAAAGCAATTTAGTTATTTTGATGTTTTTGCAGAAGATTTGAAAAATTTAAAAAACGATTCCATAAATATAGTTGTTGAAAGAAATTCTAAATTAGTAAATGTTAGCGCCAAAGTAAATCCAGAGGGTAAATTAGGTTTTGTGCCAAAAATCCAAGATAAATTTGATTTTCAAATTATAAACAAGCTTTCTTTTGGTGAGGCAGTTTCAGCTGCAGTGAAAGAATCCTATCAATTATTAGTATATAATGTTAAACAGTTTAAACTGATATTAAAACCAGCTACTGGTGCTTACAAACAGGTTAAAAGTCCAATTGGAATTGCGCGTCAATTACCAGATTCATGGGATTGGGAATTTATATGGAATTTCACTGCTTTGTTTTCAATTGGTTTGGCTTTTATGAACTTATTACCCATTCCAGGTTTAGATGGAGGACACGCATTATTTACCATTGTAGAAATGGTTACAGGCAAAAAATTATCAGACAAAGCAGCGGGTTACGTGCAAACTGGAGGTATGATTTTTCTACTTTCATTAATGGCATTAACGTTTGGAAAAGATATTTATCAGTTGATTTTAGATAAATTAGCAAATTAAAATAAAAAAGTATTTAAATATTTTTGATAAAATAAAATTTTAATTATATTTGCACTCGCTCAAATAAAGTAGCAACTTCCTTCTTAGCTCAGTTGGTTAGAGCATCTGACTGTTAATCAGAGGGTCCTTGGTTCGAGCCCAAGAGAGGGAGCAAAAGTCCAGCAGAAATGTTGGACTTTTTTTGTTTATAAGGTAATCCTCCAACTTTTTATGAAACTTATTTCAATTTTTTTTATTTTTACATAGTAAATAAAAATCTTAAAAATTATGATTACAAATTTTATTAAAAAATATAAAAGTGAAGTTACAATTGGAATTTTAGTTTTTCTATTCTTATTACTTAGAGATATAATTAAATCTTTCATATAAATCAATAATTTTTCAAACCGATAATTTTCTTTTAGTTAAGTAAATACTCATCGCCTTAAAATTGTAACTTTCTCCAAGAGGGGGAGCAAAAGTCCAGCAGAAATGTTGGACTTTTTTTATACAATAAATTATCAGATATTTTGTTTTCCTTCTGTTTTCTTGGAAGTTAAATTTATATTATATTTTCATCACAGAAAATCTTTTTCAAAGATTTGCGGTTTTTATAAAATGATTCTCAATCAAGAAATTTTTACTTTAATATTCTGAAATTAAATCGAAATTACTAAATAGGAACAAGAGTGATATTGTTTTCGACAATTATTAGATCAAATAGCTATTTGTATAGGTTTCAGTCCTTTGTTTTAAGTTATAGTTTTTGGCCAATTACAAGATTATTATGTAATTTTGATTTTCTTCTATTTGTATTTTACCATTGATAATTTTTTGTTCTCTGTTTTCATAAGGTTAATTAAACATTATATAGGTTTTAGTATTAATTTCACTCAAAGATTACTGTTTTTATTGGTGAATTGAATTTTTTAAATTTGAAAATAATTTTTAATTTAATTCGTCTATTAATATGAGAAATTTAATTTTTTTTTTAAATTTAATTAGAAAAAAAAATACTTCTGAAGTTACATACAAAGAGGCGGATTTAGTAAAATTTTATTTACAACTTCTAAAAATGAAAAATAAGCGTCCTCATATTAATGCACCTTACCTGCTAAAAAAATGTTACCCTAACGCAGAATCGTTAGTAAAAAAAGTAATTAATGAAAATAAATTATAATTCAAAAACAAACTTTTTAATTGCATTTAAATTTTTTTAATTTGGGAACAACTTATCTTTAACAATACAATCATAAAACCTTATTTTAAATTAGCTATTCCTATTTTTCTATTTAAAATTGTAACTTTCTCCAAGAGAGGGAGCTACTAAAAAGAGTAACATGAAAATGTTGGACTTTTTTTATGCACTTATTTCAAAGGTACTCTTTTTCTTATTTTCTTACATAAAAAAATTTTGAATTAGTTGAATTTCAAAAGTATTGAAATATATAATTTATTGACTTAACATATTAAGTGTTTATAAAAAAAGGAAATATTATTTAATTAGTTGGTTTTTAATCAGTTATATTTATATATTTGGTAATCTTTATTAATTTAAATCCTAAAAAAATGAAAAAAACAATTTCCCTTATAGCATTAGTTGGGTTGCTATTTATCTCTTGTAAAAAAGAAGGAACGGCTTCAACTGTAGAAGCTAAAAATCCAGATCAAAATGGTATAACGGTTAGTAAATCTGCCAATATTGAAATGGTGAAAAAATTGACTGCTATGGCTGAAAATTCTGACTTCCCAAATTTTAAAGCCAACTTCGCACCAAAAGCCGTTATTCATGATAATATGAATGATATAAATATTGACGAAAACATTAAAATGTTAGAAGATATTAAAGCAAATGGGATGACAATTTCATTAAGTAAAAAACCGCTTATTTGGGAAATTATTAATGATAAAGCAGATGAAAAAACAGGTGTTAAAAATTACGTGTTTACCTATTATGACGCTACTTTTTCAAGAGGTGGAAAATCAGTTGTAATCAATTACAATATGATTTTCGCTATCAAAGACGGGAAAGTTGTTGAAGAATGGGACATCTATGATTCTGCTCCAATTATGAACTTATTAAAATAATCATCCAAAATTTTAAACATTCATATTATGAAAAAATCAATTTTAGTTATTGCGTTAACAAGCTTACTATTTGTAGGTTGTAAAAATGAAAGTGCCGAAAGAGAGAAAGTTGCACAAGCCAACATCGATTCCTATTCTAAAACATGGGAATTAGTTGTAAATGAAGGTAAAGTAAATGTGTTAGACACTGCTTACGCACCAGAAATCGTTTTACATACAGTGCCTGAAATTAAAGGAATAGCAGGTGCAAAAGCTTATTATGCTAATTTTGTAACTGGATTCTCAAACAGAAAATTCATTGT
This sequence comes from uncultured Flavobacterium sp., assembly GCA_964402375.1. Lineage (GTDB taxonomy): Bacteria > Bacteroidota > Bacteroidia > Flavobacteriales > Flavobacteriaceae > Flavobacterium. The sequence continues at coordinate 28,444 of CAYOCC010000003.1, forward strand.
GAAAGATATGTATGCTAGTGGTGACAAAGTAACAAAATACTGGCAATTTAAAGGAACGCACACCGGTGATTTTATGGGAATTCCTGCATCTGGAAAAACAGTAGATATTGAAGGTTGTACCATAGCAAAAATGGTAAACGGAAAAATTGTTGAAGAAAGAGATTTTATGGACAACATGAGTTTCTTAACACAATTAGGTGTACTTAAATAAAAATAAATTCATAAAAAATCCCGATATTATCGGGATTTTTTTATTTTATAAACTTGACTTAAATTGTTCTAAGAAACGAACATCGTTCTCATAAAACATTCTAATATCGCCAATTTGGTATAATAACATAGCAATTCTTTCAATTCCCATTCCAAAGGCGTATCCTGTATATTCGTTTGGGTCAATACCACAGTTTTTCAACACATTTGGGTCTACCATTCCGCAACCCATAATTTCTAACCAGCCAGTTCCCTTTGTAATTCGGTAATCTGTTTCTGTTTTCAAACCCCAATAAATATCTACTTCCGCACTTGGTTCTGTAAATGGAAAATAAGACGGACGCAATCTGATTTTAGATTTTCCGAACATTTCTTTTGTAAAATATAACAGCGTTTGTTTTAAATCGGCAAACGAAACATTTTTATCAATATATAAACCTTCTACTTGGTGGAAAATACAATGCGAACGAGACGAAATGGCTTCGTTACGGAAAACCCTTCCAGGAGAAATAGTTCTAATAGGTGGTTGGTTGTTTTCCATATATCTCACCTGAACAGATGAGGTATGTGTACGCAATAAAACATCTGGATTGGTTTGAATAAAAAACGTATCCTGCATGTCACGCGCAGGATGGTATTCTGGTAAATTTAATGCGGTAAAGTTATGCCAATCGTCTTCAATTTCTGGACCTTCAGAAAGGTTAAAACCAATGGTTGAAAAAACATCTAAAATTTGATTTTTTACTAATGAAATTGGATGACGCGAACCAATATGAATAGGATTTCCTGGTCGAGTTAAATCGCCAAATAAATTTATAGATTCCGTTTTATTTTCAAGAAGCTCCTGAATGGTTTTTACTTTTTCTTCGGCAGTATTTTTTAACTCGTTTATTACCTGTCCAAACTCTTTTTTTTGTTCGTTAGGTACGTTTTTAAATTCTGCAAAAAAATCTTTCAATAAACCTTTACTTCCCAAGTATTTAATACGAAATTCTTCTAAAGTATTTTTGTCTTCAGTTTGGAAAGCTTTGGCTTCTTCAATATGTTGTTTTATTTTGTCTATCATTATAAAAAGGTAATAATGTGTAAATTTATGTATTTTTTAGCGATTAGCGAAAACGGATTAGTAATTAGTTTCAAAGGAACATTAATTAATTATCTCTTTTTCTAAAAAATAATTCACGATGGCTTCTTTCATTAAAACTGATTGTTCTCCTGCTTTTAAGGGTGGAAGTTCTTTTACTACTTTATAATGTGGCCAGCCATCTTTATCAAAAAATTCAAATTCGTAATATCCGTAAGGTTCTAAAAGTTTACAAATGGCAATGTGCATCAGGTTTACTTTTTCGTCTTTTTTAAATTCTATATTTATTTTGCCTAATTCTTGCACACCAATTAAGTAAATAATAGCATCTAAATCCAATACGTCTCCATCGGCAAATTTTTCAGATAAAAAAGTTACCACTTTTTCCCAGCGTTCTTTTAATTGTATATCTCTAGACATTTAAGTTTTGTTTTTGCAAAGATAGTATTTGAGGTTTGCATTTTGTAGTTTTGTTTTTATAAAATATATATAATTTATGGAATTTATTGATATTGTTTTTGCCGTCTTATTAGGTTACAGCATATATAATGGTTTAAAAAATGGACTTTTTGTAGAAATAGCGTCTTTTAGTTCTTTGATTGTAGGGATTTTTGCAGCTATAAAATTTTCTCATATTGTCCGATTGGCATTAGAAGAAAAAATAAAAATCAATCCGAAATACATTGAAATGATTGCTTTTGCGATTACGTTTATTTTAGTATTGATTGGCATTCATTTATTAGCAAAATTTTTTACAAAAATTGTAAGTTTTGCCTATTTAGGATGGCTAAATAAATTAGGAGGCGCAGTTTTTAGTATGCTGAAAACCGTTTTAATGTTGGGGGTTTTAATAAGTTTGCTTCAAAGAATAAACACTAATGGTATGTTGGTAAAACAAGCAACGCTAAACCAATCTTTATTATATCAACCTGTTCAAGAAGTTTCTAAATTTATATTGCCAAACTTGGGAAAATGGTACGATGAGGTTAAAGAACGCACGCAAGAGAAACCAGAAAACAAAAACAAATAATTAATCGAAATTAATCATTAACATCTCATTAACATAATAAAAAGCGTAGAGTTACAATATTAATTAAAAAAATAAATACATTTGTACTATTAATAATAACTAATTTAAATATAATAATTATGAAAACAGTAAAATTACTTGCATTTGCTTTATTTATGGGTTCATTCTCATTTGCTCAAACTGCTGCGCCAGCTCCAATAGCTGTTGCAACACCACAAACACCATCTCAAATGAAATGGGAAAAAGAAGCACATGAATTTGGAACTATTGAACAAGGGAAACCAGTTTCTTACGAGTTTACTTTTACCAACACAACTAACAAAGAAGTTACTTTAAAGGATGTAAAAGCATCTTGTGGATGTACTGCTACAAATTACACTAAAACAGCTATTAAACCAGGTGAAAAAGGAAGCGTAACAGCTACTTATAATGCAGCATCAGGTGGCGCATTCAACAAAACAGTTACTGTAATTACAAGCGAGGAGAACACTATTCCTAAAACAATTACAATTAAAGGAACTGTAAAAGTTAATGAAGCACCTGCCGTAGCTGCTCCAGCCTCAAAATAATAAATTTTTTTATATTATACCCGATAGGTTTTTACTTATCGGGATTTTTTATGGAAATTTTCTACACGTTATTAATTAGCGTTGCTGCTTGAGCAGATTTATTATAAAAGTAAATGGGAGATGAAATTTAACCAAAATTTATAGTGTTAATTATACAAAAAAAGGAGTTCTAATTAGAACTCCTTTTTTTGATTATCTTGCTAACACAATTTTCTTGGTTGTTCTAGAACTTCCGTTTTCTATGGTTATTAAATAAACGCCGTCAGATAAATTGGAAATATTGACATTGTCTATAGCAGTTTTCATTTCTTTAGTCAAAATCATTCTGCCTTGTATGTCAAATAGTTTTACAATTGAATTACTTTCTAAATTTTGATTACCTAAATCTATATTTACAAATCCAGTTGTTGGATTAGGATATATTTTTAAGTTAGAAAAAGTAGTGTCTTCAATTGCCAGCGGTACCTGGATGTTACAAATTTGTAGTTTGACAGAATTGATTGTTCCGCCATCACCATTATAAGGATCATCAACGGTAAGTGTCCATGTTCCATCTGCAATCAAACCATTTAATGCAGTTAAGGTCTGAGAAGGAATTACACTTCCGGTTAATGCAGGTACAGTAGTGCCACAGGCAACGGCTATACCACTATCATCCATTGTACAGTTTACATTATCATTGTCACCACAAGGTTGATCTAAGAGTATTATTACTGGACTTCCAATTGAAGCTGGTCCGGTTAGTTTAACTTTAAAATCTTGTATATAAGTGTGTGATATATTTAGTGCAACATTTAAATCTCCGATAGTTAATCCGCCTGTAACTACAATTGGCACAGAAGCTGTAGCGTTTGCAGTACTAGCAATCGACGCATTTGAAAAGTTAGTAGCAGAAAATTCGTTGCCACAAGATAAAACACCAGTTTGAAAATTATTTACCGTTGCGTTTGAAAGCACTCCAGCTCCACATCTGTTTGATGGTGATACTCTCCAATAGTAATTGGTTTGTTGGGCTAAATTAGATACTATATAAGAATTTCCAATTATGTTTGAAACATTCAGAATTGTAGTTGCAAAAGTTGGAGAAGAAGAAACTTGTAGTTGGTATGATTCAGCATTTGCTTGTGCATTCCAAACTAAATTTACAGTAGTAGCCACACCAACTTGATTAATAGCTGGACTAGAGCCAACAACTGGCGTAAAAGTGCTGCTAAATATTTTTAAATTTCTATATCTTGTTTCAGTTTCTAAACCATTATTACCTACAATACCCATGTTGTAATTTCCTGGATTTACTGCAGATAAATTTGAGATTGTTAAAGTAACAGGTCCGTTCGAATTTCTAGATGATGGCGTGAAAACAACTGTAGCGCCACTTGGCAAGCCAGTTGTAGAAAAATTTGTTGTTGTTGTACCCGTTTGAATATAGTTAAATGTAAATGTAGCGTCTTGATTGGCGCAAACTTCAAGATCATTAGAAGTAGGAATAATTGCAAACCCAGAACTAACACCAGTAATAATTAGTGAAAAGTCTTGTTTGTTAGTAACTAAGGTTCCTTTATGGGTTACAGTTATAACGTAATCTCCGGCAGCTGGACTATCTATTTTTACTTGTTCTACATTGTCAATATTATTATCTCCAATTCTAATGGCGTCAAGGGTTGGGTCTGAAGCTAATTTCCATGGATAATAAGTTGATCCATTTCTTGTGATTCTAACATCTAAATCGTTTACTAATGCTCTTTTTAAATCATTTGCAGGTCTTTGTCCATTATTTGGTTCTCCAGGAACATCTGTCCAACAAGCAGTTGCAATTAACGGAGAAGTTCCTAAGGATTTTACTGTTATTGTGTATGTTTGTCCTTGATTTAGTTTTTCTTCAGAAACCCAAGCGTTTAAACCATTTGATGTCAAAGCTTGCGCTGCTGCTTTAGCATTCAATAATCCCCAACCAAAATATACATCTGGTCCAATATTCCCAGAATCATCTGCGGTATGACAAGCCAAACCTTTTAAGGTAGCCGCTTTCATGAATTTAGTTGTTAAATTATTGTGATGTTGTTGTAAAAGCAATAACGTACCAGCTACATTTGGCGATGACATTGATGTTCCAGTGAGGTTAGCAGTAGCAGTATTACTTGTATGACTAGTTGAGATTAAACCTGTTCCGTTCCCAGTTAAATCCGGTTTTATTCTTCTGTCATCTGTTGGTCCTTGACTACTTGAACTATTAATTGCAACCGCCGCCGTTAAATCTCCAGCTGAATTAACAGATGCGTCTAGACAATTTGCAATAACTAAATTGTTTTTAGCAGTTTTGTTTCCAGTTAATTTATCAATTCCAAAAGTTATAGGCTCAGCATTATTTTGATCCTCTCCAGAATTACCTGCTGATGCCACCATTAAATAGTAAGGTGCCAAATAAGCAATTTCATCCCAATTTTTAGCATCAGAATCATACGTTCCGATATACCAAGCTGGTAAAGGAGTTCCAGTAGAACCTGTTAAAGGCACGCCATAAGAATGGTTTGAAATAAGCATCCCTTCCAAAACTTCACTTAGAGCTTCTGTTTCATCATCTGTCCAATTAAATGTTCTTCCAGTTGCTTCATAAGCCATTCCTCTGTGGGCTAGATTTGTACTATTAGCTAATACCGTACCCGTTACGTGTGTAGCGTGTTGAATATATGTGGTACCTCCAGCGTCATCAATTGATACTACTCTTCCTCCAAAATGATTGTGTTCGGCTCTAACTGTACCACCGTCCCATACTCGGGCTACCATTCCTTGTCCGTTTAGGGTTAGCCCTAAACTTCCTCCGGTATTTAATTGTACCGCTCTAGTTGATTTAGCTGCTGCCTGGTTTTCAGTAGCAAAGTATATAGGATAACCATCTGGAGTTAACTTCATTAATTGATGAAAATTTCCTTTTTCATCTGTATAACTTAATGGAATATTATTTTGCAAAGCATAATTATAAGCCCTTGTTCTTTCCTTTTCTTCTAAAATTTTGAATTCTAGTGCTTTACTTTTAATAAGCGATACATCATAATCTTTAGTGATATTTAAAATGTCTTTTCCAGATTGGGCATATCCAAAAAGGCTTGTTAAGCATACTGAAAGTATAAATATTTTATTTTTCATTTTTTTCATTTTTTCGGGTAAAATCTTGTGGTACAGTTAGCAAATATATTAATTTAAGTTTTAATAACAATATCATGTTTTTAAATTACCGAACTTTAACATTTGTTATATAATCCATTAATTTACTTTTTTGATGTTATTTACAAATTCGCAAAAAAATCATTTCCTTTATCATCGGTAATTATAAATGCAGGAAAGTCTTTTACTGTTATTTTACGAACGGCTTCCATGCCTAACTCTTCAAAGTCAACAACTTCTACAGATAATATATTTTCTTTTGCTAAAATGGCAGCAGGACCTCCAATTGAACCCAAATAGAAACCACCATATTTTTGACAAGCATTCATTACATCTTTACTTCGGTTTCCTTTGGCTAACATTACCATACTTCCGCCAGCGGCTTGGAATTCATCTACATACACATCCATTCTACCTGCAGTGGTTGGTCCGAAACTTCCCGAAGGCATGCCATCTGGAGTTTTTGCGGGACCAGCATAATATACCGGATGATTTTTGAAATAGTCTGGCAAGGGTTTTCCGGCGTCTAATAATTCTTTAATTTTTGCATGTGCAATGTCACGAGCTACAATTAAAGTCCCGTTCAATTTTAAACGGGTTTTAATCGGGTATTTCGATAATTCTGCTAAAATTTCCGACATTGGTTTATTTAAATCTACCTCTACCGCTGGCTCTAAATGTGGGGCTTTTGCTGGTAAAAACTGACTCGGATTGGTTTCTAATTGTTCTAAGAAAATACCATCTTTTGTAATTTTTCCTTTGATATTTCTATCTGCTGAACATGAAACGCCCATCCCTACAGGACAAGAAGCCGCATGACGAGGCAAACGAATGACACGAACATCATGCGTTAAATATTTTCCACCAAACTGCGCACCAATTTGACTTTCTTGACAAATAATTTGTACTCTTTTTTCCCATTCTAAATCGCGAAACGCTTGACCCGACATGTTACCAGAAGTTGGTAAATTGTCATAATAGCCTGCTGATGCTTTTTTAACAGTTGCTAAATTCGCTTCCGCAGAAGTGCCACCGATTACTAATGCCAAATGGTAGGGCGGACAAGCCGCTGTTCCTAAATCCATAATGCGCTCACGAACAAATTCTTCTAATGATTTGTCGTTTAATAACGATTTTGTTTTTTGATATAAAAACGTTTTATTGGCCGAACCACCACCTTTTGTTAAAAACAAAAATTCATAAGTGGCGCCTTTTTTGGCATAAATATCAATTTGAGCGGGAAGATTTGAACCCGAATTCTTTTCTTCAAACATCGAAATGGGTACAATTTGCGAATAACGAAGGTTTTTATTTTGGTACGTATTGTATATTCCTTTGGATAACCATTCGCCATCTTCAACACCTGTGTACACATTTTCACCTTTTTTAGCGACTACAATAGCTGTTCCAGTATCTTGACAGGAAGGCAATTGACCTTCAACTGCAACCGCAGCATTTTGTAACAAATTATAGGCTACAAATCTGTCATTGTCAGTGGCTTCTGGGTCTTCAATTATGTGTTGCAATTTTTGCAAATGTGTTGAACGCAACATAAATGAAACATCGTCCATCGCTTCTTGAGCCAATAATTCTAATCCTTTTGGGTCCACCACTAAGATTTCTCTATCGCCATGTAGTTCAATTTTTACAAAATCTGAAGTTAATTTTTTGTATTGCGTATCGTCTTTTAAAATGGGATACGGGTCTTGGTATATAAAGTCCATTTGTTTGAATTTTGAAATGTAAAGTTAAGTATATCACACAAGCTTTCCAAAAGTTTACTGTTTCACATGCAAAGTCTTTTTTTATCCTTGTAGCCCGATAGCGCGGATTTGCAATCCTAGCCTATTCATCAGTTTTCGGTTTTTCGTAATTCTTATTCGGTTTTTCTTTATTGTAACCCCTTTAAAGTGGTTCCGAAGTACTTTTAATACGTTACATAACTCCTTTAAAGTGGTTCCTAAGTACTATTAATACGTTGGATAACCCCTTTAAAGTGGTTCCTAAGTACTTTTAATACGTTGTATAACCCCTTTAAAGTGGTTCCGAACCACTTTTAATACGTTGCATAACCCCTTTTAAGTGGTTCCAAACCACTTTTAACTAGTTCAAGACCACTTTTAAGTGGTTATTTGCCCCCGCTGACGTGCGAATACCTTCGCGTGGTATGACTCGAACTGCCTAATAAATTATGAAAGAAAATCAAGTAATTTATCCATCTTCTAAAAAAACCAACTCGCCACCCCTATTGCTGCAATTACACAAATTAAATCTACCAAAAGCATAATTCCTAGAGTATATCTCGTGTTTTTTACGTTAATACTTCCAAAATAAACGGCAATAACATAAAATGTAGTTTCAGCACTGCATTGGAAAATGGCGCTTAATCTTCCTGTTAATGAATCTACTCCAAAAGTATTCATGGCGTCAATCATAAATCCTCGCGAACCACTTGAACTGAAAGGCCGCAGCATAGCAACAGGCAAGGAATCGGTAATTTGTTTGCTTACGCCAATATTAGAAAATACAAAAGAAATACCGTTGCTCATAATTTCAAACAAGCCACTATTTCTAAAAAATGAAATCGCCACCAACATTCCCATTACATAAGGGAAAATGGTTACTCCAGTTGTTAATCCATTTTTAGCACCAGAAACAAATGCGTCAAAAATAGTTGTTTTATTTGCTATAAATTTACTTTCTTTAGTAAATGCGTAAAGCAATGTAATCCCAATAATTGCAATTAACATTAAACCCGATAAATTAGAGGTAAAGAAGTTTTTTTCTACTAAATTTAATCCGTTAACGTAAAATAATAAACCAGCAATAGCGGCAATTACTGACATTAATCCAACTATTAAAGTGGCGCTTTTAAAGTTTATTTTCTGTTTGATGCCTACGATTAATAGCGCTGCAATGGTACCTATAAATGAGGTGATGATACAAGGCAACATTACATCTGCAGGATTTTCTGCATTTGCTGCTGCACGATAACCAATAATAGAGGTTGGAATTAAAGTTAAACCCGCTGCATGCAAACACATAAACATAATTTGAGCATCGCTGGCTTTGTCTTTGTCTGGGTTAAGCGATTGTAGACTTTCCATGGCTTTTAATCCGAAAGGCGTTGCAGCAGAATCTAATCCTAAGAAATTAGCTGCAAAATTTAAGGTCATGTAGGAAACCGATTCGTGATTTTTAGGCACGGAAGGAAATATTTGTGAGAAAAAAGGACTTAATTTTTTGGCTAATTTTTCGGAAGCACCAGAAATTATTAGCAACTCCATTAAACCGCAAAAGAAAGCCAAATAGGCCATAAGCGGCAAAATAATATCGAATAAACTATTTTTACATGTGGGTAATAAACCATCTGATTTTTGCGTGCCACTGTAAATTTTTACCGTTTGATTTTTATAAACGTATGTTGTATCCGGATTTAAGGTATCTCTATTGATGATAAACGTTTTTTCATCCGATTTTTGAATACTATCTTTAATAAAAGCAGGTATTTCTTTTAAAAACTTTTCCGAAATTAAAACAGGATCGTCTTTTTTTCCATTTAACACATAATCCACAGAATAGGTGTTACTTGCAAATAAGCTTACTATAATAAATACTATAGAAGAAATAAAAATAGCCAACCAAAATCTACTTAAAACCATATTGTATTTTTTTGTAAATGTATGATTTTATAAGATAAAAAAAAACCGTTCCAAAATCAATTGGAACGGTTTAGTATTTTTTAGGTGTTTATTATAAAGTTGGTTGTAACACTTTATCAATAATGTGTGCCACACCATTTGAACCTTGAATGTTAATGCTTTTAATAGCGGCATTAACTGCTGTAATATCAGCAATATTTAGAGTTCCAGCTGCAATAGTAGTGGTTTGCCCTGTTAATTGCGTAGTTAAAGTTGTAGCAGTTGTAGCAAATGCATTTGCAAAACTAGCTCTAAGATTATTATTTACTAAATGGTATCTCAACACTTTAGTGATATTTGCATCCGATTGACCTGCTAAAAACGCAGCACTACCAAACGCAGCATTAGTTGGAGCAAAAACCGTACGAGATAATGCTGTTGTAGCACCCGTTGCAGTTGTAGTAATATCTGTTAAAACAGCAGCTTGAGGCGCAGAAGTTAACACACCTACTAAACTAGACAAATCTGGATTTGCAATAATTAAGTTGTGTACTTTTGGTATACTTAATACATGACTAATTACATGTATTACTCCATTACTTGCATTGATGTCCGCTTGTAAAACAGTTGCACCACCGTTAGTATTCCCTCCATTAATTACAACACCATTAGATTTATTAATATATAAACTAATTGCAACTGAAGTTGAGCTTCCATATGGAGAAAACGTATTTATGTATGCATTAGTTGGTAAATTAGCAGCTACCATACCTGATGTTAATAAGTGGTATCTTAGTATTCTACTTAATGTAGCAATGTCACCAGTTGTTGTAGTAGCGGCTATAGAAGCTTCAGTAATTCCAGCAGCAATAAAAGCACTATTTTTTGGTGCTAATACTGTGTAAGAACCTGGGTTTCTGAATGTATTTAGTAAGCCAGTTTTAACTAAAGCAGCTTTTAAGATACTGAAATTTGCTGCATCAGCATCTAATATCTCTACAATTGTAGGATATTTTTCAATTACATTGTCTGAATCACTTTCACAAGAAAATGACAGTAAAGCTACAGTTACTACTGCTAACGCTTTTGATATTTTATTAATTAGTTTCATGTTTTGATTGTTTTTAGTTTACACTATTTACCAAATGTATATCTTAATGTGAATTGTGCTTGCCATACATCAAATACCGATGAATTATTAGATAAGGTATCTTTAATTAAATATCTTTTTCCATTATCATCTGTTTGTTGTGCCAATTGAAAACTTGGAACATAATTATTTGCAGCACTTGGCGCTGTACTAACCGATAATATTTGTGTATTTGTTGCTCTTTTTGAAACACCCCAATCATGGTTTATCATGTTTGTGAAGTTTAAGATATCTGCTCTAAATTGAAAAGATTGTTTTTTACCTTTAATTTTTAAGAAGAAATCTTGAGTAACAGATAAATCTAAACGGTGTAACATTGGTAACGTAGATCCATTTCTTTCAACATATTGTCCACGTTTTGTTTTTAAATAAGAATCCTGTTGAATATATTTATCAAAAGCTTCTGCTTGTTGAGCTGCTGTAAATAATACTTGACTTACACCACCAACATTCTGTGTGATATCAGCAAATCTAATTTCTGATACGTTATTTGGCACATATAATAAGTCATTACCATTTACACGGTCACCGTTGATGTCACTTCCATAAGTGTATGTGTAAGGACTTGCTTTTTCTCCAACATAACCAAGGTTAAATGAAGTAGATCCACCATATTTAGAACCATAATTTAATTTATAACCAATTAAACCTACAATTCTGTGAGGTGTATTGTTGTTTGAATTAGATAAATCTAAATTATTGTTTCCTAATACAGATCTTGCTCCTGTCCATGAACCAGATGCAATTGAACCTGCAGATAATAAATCTTGTGCAGTTGATTTAGTGTAGGCAACTGATCCCCAAAATCCTTTATTATAAGGATATTCTATCTTAAATGTAGTTGAAACAAAATAACCTTGGTCTGAATTTGATAAAACAATTGCATTTGATACGTTATCATTAATTCTTGCTCCATTATCAGTACCAGAATAGAAAGGTCTTGTATCACCACCATTATTAATGTTTCTCTGTGCAACTTCTAAATTAGCATTATAATAAAATACTTCGTTGATGTTTTGGCTGTAAATTCCTTCAAATGAAGCTACTAAACCAAACGGTAATTTTTGATCTACAGCAAAATTTGTTTTCCAAGTTTGTGGAAATTTGAAATTTTCATCTGTAAATGCTAAATCATATGAAGTTGGTGCTTGAGGCGTGCTAGGTGTAAAATATTGACCAGGATTTGCTGTAAATCCATATCCGCCTGCAGCTATAGCTGCACCACTTACATCAACAAAACCAGTTAATACACCATTGTTTCCAATTGCGTTAGATAAAAACACAAGTGGTGGTCTACCTGTAAATATTCCTGTTCCACCGCGAAAAATAGTTCTAGCATTTTTGTTCACATCAAAGTTAAATCCAAATCTTGGTTCAAACATGTACTGTGTTTTTGGCATGTTTCCTGTATTGAATTTTTCACCATTTCTGAAAGTCATTGCAGTAACTACTGGATTTTCTAATGCTGTATCTTCAAAACTAACAGCAGTAGCTCTAATACCAAATGTCAGTTTTAAATTATCTGTAGGTTTGTATTCATCTTGTGCATAAACATCAATTTTATTTGATTTTAACACTTGCATTGGTTCTGCACCACCTGGTAAAGCAGAATATCTGTATTGGAATCTAGATGGCAAATTTGCAGCTGTAATTGCTGGCGCTCCATTATTTGCTACTGTTTCAGCTACAGCTCCTTGGAAAGCAGCTAAAGTATCAAAGATATACACTCCATTTGATGCTGGAAAGAAATTGTTATTTGACACAAATCTTTCAAAATTTGCTCCAAATAATAGTGTGTGTTTTCCGAAGTTACCAGTAATATTATTGGTAAAGTGCAATGTAGAATAATCTAATAAGTTAGAAGGCGTAAAAGGATCTAAACCAGCAGAAATATAATTGTTTGATCCCTTTTTAATATCAATAGTTGGGAAAAGTCCACCACCTTGTAAACCTCTATTTTCAAGTTGTTTATCATAACCACCGATAAAGTTATTCGACCATCTTTCTGAAATTTTCCAATCCCATTCTAAAACTGCAGATCTAGTATTGTCTTCAATAACGTAACCACTATTTTTGTATGACATAGAAAAAACGTTCGTTCTTCTGTTACCAAAACCAGCAGAGTTTGAATTTGAAATTAATTCATCTGAACCAGAATCGTGGTGTACATAACGAGCTGTTATCTTATGATTGTCATTAATATTCCAGTCAATTCTAGCTAAAAACTTTTTAGATTCTTTAACAGCATCAAAGTTTTCAAAAGCACCAGTTTCGTATCCAAAAGAATTTTGTAATAAATTTGATACACTTACTAAATCAGTGTAAGCTGTTTCAGATACTTGTGATCCAGGATTTGGTGAACCTGATGAAGTCCAAGTTGTTGCCGGACTAGTATTGTCAATAGTTTCAAAGTTACCAAAGAAAAATAATTTATCCTTGATAATTGGCGCACCAATTCGAGCTCCCCAAATTTTTTCATCAAATTTTGCAGGAGTAATCATAATATTTCCGGCTCTATCTCCTAAATATTCTTTATTATTATTTCTGAATGAGTGATAAACAGAACTTTCAATTTCGTTGGTTCCACTTCTAGTTACAGCATTAATTCCTGAACCTGTAAAACCTGATTGTCTAATATCAAAAGGAGCAATGTTTACTTGAAGTTGTTCGATAGCATCTAATGAAATTGCAGTAGAACCTGTTCTACCTCCAGCTTGAGAATCTGAACCCAAACCAAAACCATTATTAAATACTGAACCATCAATTGTAAAATTGTTCAAACGAGAGTCTTGCCCTCCAAAAGTTCCATTACTTCCAGCATTTGCATTATATTTTGTAATACTGTTGATGTTTCTAGAACCAATAATTGGCACAGCGTTAATCTCTCTGTTAGAAAATTGCTGTCCAGCACCCGTTTTACTTTTGTTAAACGCGTCTTTAGAGTTTATAGAAACAATTTTAACTTCTTCAATAGAATTAATTGCACTTTGCAACACAATATTAATTACAATTGAGTTTCCTAACGGAGCAGTAATTTCTTCAATTACATATGGGCTATACCCTACGTAATTTACTTTAATTGTGTAAGGACCACCTGGTCTTACAGAATTAGCCGAGTAATTTCCTTTTTCGTCAGCTGTCGAAAAGTATTTTGTTCCAGTAGGAACATGCTTAATTTCTACTACTGCTGCTGCAAGCGTTTCACCTGTTGAAGATTTTACAGTACCAGTTATAGCTGATTTTGTAACTTGTGAAAAACCAAAAGCTGAGATAAATAGAAAAAACCAATAAATGTTCTTTTTCATGTTTTGTTAGTTAAATATTTTCCACAAAATTAGAATAAATATTTACTTCTAATATTAAGAAAACATTAACATTTTAACTTTTTTATTAACAATTTTAGCTAATAAATTTATATAATAGCGAAGTTGTTGAACTATCATGGTTATAGATGTTACCGCGTTCTATTTCACTTAAAATAGAATTGGCCAATTGTTTCCCAAGTTCAACACCCCATTGGTCATAACTATAAATATTCCAAATAATGCCTTGTACAAAAATTTTATGTTCGTACATGGCTACTAACTCGCCTAAACTTTCTGGAGTGAGTTTGTTAATTAATAGGGTATTGGTCGGTTTGTTTCCATCAAAAACTTTAAAAGGTATTAAATGAGCTACTTCAGCTTCTGTTTTACCTTGTGCCAAAAATTCTGAAAGTACTTGGTCACGAGATTTACCTTTTAATAGGGCCTCTGTTTGCGCAAAAAAGTTAGACATTAATTTGTTATGGTGGTCTTTTTCGCCGTAAAGTGGTTCAATAAAACCAATAAAATCTGTTGGAATTAATTTTGTTCCTTGATGAATTAATTGAAAAAACGCGTGTTGCGAATTGGTTCCTGGCTCGCCCCAAACAATTGTCCCCGTTTGGTAATTTACAGGCTTTCCATTTCTAGCAATAGATTTCCCGTTACTTTCCATAATACCTTGTTGTAAATAAGGCGCCAGTTTTTGTAAATATTGCGTGTATGGAATTAATGCTTCGGTTTCGGCACCAAAGAAATTATTATGCCAAATACTTAACAACGCTAAAACTACTGGAATATTTTTACCAAAAGGAGTTTCTGCAAAATGCACATCCATTTTATTTGCACCTTTTAATAATTGATTAAAATTATCGTATCCAACAGCTAAACTTACAGTCAAACCAACTGCACTCCATAACGAAAATCTTCCGCCAACCCAATCCCACATTGGGAAAATATTTTCCGGCGCGATACCAAAGTTGGTTACGTTTTGCAAATTAGTGGAAACGGCTACAAAATGTTTGGCAATGTCTTTATCAGTAGCATGTTGCAAAAACCATTTTTTTACAGTTTCCGAATTGGTTAAGGTTTCTTGAGTGGTAAACGTTTTGGAAACGATAACAAATAAAGTAGTTTCTGGATTTAATTTTTTTACTATTTCTTGCACATGATCACCATCTACATTAGAAATAAAGTGGGTATTTAAATTGTTTTTATAGAACTGTAGCGCTTCGACTATCATAGCAGGACCTAAATCTGAACCGCCAATTCCAATATTCACCACGTCAGTAAATGCTTTTCCAGAATATCCTTTTGCTTCACCAGAAACAATATAATTGGTAAAATCTTTTATTTTGTTTTTAGTTTCAAAAATTTCAAGAATTATATTTTTTCCTTCAAACAAAACCACTTCATTTTCATTAGCACGCAATGCCGTGTGAAGTACTGCTCTGTTTTCGGTTTCATTTATTTTTTCTCCCGAGAAATATTTTGAAATAGCATCTTTTAATCCTACTTCATTAGCTAATTCAATTAACAAATGTATGGTGTTTTCCGTCCAATTATTTTTAGAAAAATCAACATAAAAATCTTGCCATTCAATTTTAAATTTTTCCGCTCTTTTGTCATCATTTTGAAACAAATCTTGAATAGATTGTTGTTCAATTTCTGAAAAATGAGTTTTTAATTTTTGCCAAGCCTTTGTTTCTGTTGGATTGATATGTTGTAATTTCATAATTAAATAATTTATTCTTTAAATGTATTTGCAGTGGTTTCGTCTAATTCTTTTTTTAGCGGCGCAATTGTAGCTAAATATTTTGTTTTTTGTTTTTTTGACATCGGTTCCGATGTGGGCAATTTTAAACGCAAAGGATCAACTTGTACACCATTTTTCCAAAAACGGTAACAGACGTGCGGACCAGTAGCTAAACCTGTACTTCCCACTTTTCCAATGACTTGACCTTGTGTTACAGATTGCCCTCTACGAACTAATATTTTCGACATGTGAAGGTATTGTGTGGCGTATTTTCCGTTGTGTTTTACTTTCACAAAATTTCCGTTTCCGGAAGTGTATCCCGTGGCTTCTACAACTCCTGAAGCGGTCGTTTTTATTGGCGTTCCGTGAGGCGCGGCATAATCCGTTCCGTTATGTGCTTTCCAGGTAAATTGTACCGGATGAAATCGCCGAGTTGTAAATTTTGAGGTTAATTTGAAAAATGACAAAGGCGCTTTTAAAAACATACTTTTAGCGCCAGAAGCTTTTTCGTCATAGTATTCTACTTTTTTTTGATTCTCATTTAATTTATATGGGAAAGCGTATATTTTTTTCCCTTTGTATTCAAAATAAGAGGCTTCTACTTCATCTACACCTAAATATTCACCGTTTTCAAAATATTTTTCTTTGATGGTTACGGCAAATTTATCACCTTTTTTTAGCTTAAAAAAGTCGATTGAATATTTATAAATTTGTGCCAATTCGTTTGCTAAATCAGCGCTAACACCTTTTCTTGATAATGTTTCTGATAAAGAGCCGTCCAATTCTGCTGCAATAGTTCTTCTTTTTATTATGGTGGGGCGTTTTTTTACTATTACACGGATAGAATCTCTTAAATCGACTACTAAAAAGCTGGTTTTGTCTTGCACATAAACCAAAGCTTTTAAGTTTTTCTTGTTTTTTTTGTCGGAAAAAGTTAAAAAAGTTTTACCTGCTCGGATGGTTTTTATGTTGAATGAATCTTTAATTTTTTCTGTAACATCAAACGTTTTTATACTATCGGATAGTGTATATGCTTCTAAAATTGTGCTAAAAGTATCGCCAGATTGTAAGGTATCTTGTACCACAGAAAAATCATTAAAAGTAAATCCGTATTTTTTAATTATGGGGATTTTTTTTGCGATTTTATCTGCCGTTTTTTTGTCATTTTTGTTGTTTTGACAAGAAAACGTGAGTAGTAATATAGCGTATAAGATGTATTTCAAATTTTGGTTTTTAATTATTCTCCCCAGTTTTTTAATTCTTCTTCACTCCAAAGTTCAGGAAAGAAAATTCTTTTTTGGTATTTTGGCAGCATGTATTTTTTCCAATCACTTCCGCCAGTAGCTTCATGATTTCCTGGAACACTTTCTATATATTTTTTTGCAGCATTAAAATGTCCCATCACCCAAGTAATATTTACAGTTTTGTCATAATGACGCATAGCGGCTATTAATTCCGGTTTTTTTTGATCGTTATCTGGTAATAGTTTAAATTTTTGCCACAGATTTATGGTGTTGTATTCTTCCATAAAAGCCAAAAACTCTTTTTTATATTTTCGTTCAAATTCGCTTAACAAATATGATTTTTTTCCTGTTTGGTGATCTTTTCCTGCGGCTTGCCAATATAAATGTTCTAAAGCATGTGTGTAAGAAGTGTCTCTGTCAATAGTTGCTCTAAAACGTAAATCGATTAAATTAATCAAATCTGTTGATGCAAATTCAATCATTCTGTATTGAGCACTTTGAAAACCACTTGCCGGCGTTAAAGTGTTTCGGAATTTCAAATACTGTTCGGTTTCCATGCCTTCTTTCATAATATCAAAAGAAGTGGTTAACATATCAAAATAACGGCTAATTCTATTTAATCTTTCTGTGAAAAATTCGGTACTTAGTGCGGTATTATGGCACACTTGATCCATTTCCCAAAGTATCATTTTAAACAATAATTCGTTCATTTGATGGTACATAATAAACACCATTTCATCAGGTAAGGTAGAACGCTGAATTTGCAAATTTAAAAGGGCATCAGTTTGAATGTAATCCCAATAAGTTATTGGTTTTGCCCAAAGTAATCCTTCTAAATGTGTATCTGTTTTCTGATTTATTTTTTCGAACTTTTCATCTAATTGCTCGATTTTTTTTGAAATAGTTTCTTGCAAAATAATTATTATTTAAAATTTATTGGATGTTTCAATCCTTTATATTGATCAATATCTGCTTTAATAGAACCGACTGCTAAATTTGCCTTTACACGGATAGGAATTTTGTTATCATCGTCTGACACCCATACTGTTAAACTTTCTTCTTCTTTAAAAACGCGGCCTGCTTGAACTAATGGTTTAAAAACCAAACAGTTTATTTTTCCAAATTTAGAGTTTATATTTTCTTTACCAACAAATTTTAGTTTAAATTTTGTTGTTTCATCGTCAAAAAACATATCTATTGTTATGGATTCGCCCAAAGCTAATTTGTCAATTTTAGGGTGGTTTCTGAGATAATAAAAAGAAGAAACGATATCCTGAATATTTTCTGGGACATTAAATGTTTTTTCGGTTTTATTTTTATAATCTTTTACTAAAACGGTATTGTTGTTTTGGTTGAAGTAACCTTGTTGATTTTTTGTATACCCTCCTTCGTTTATATTTCTAATAAAAACATAAGGTTTGTTGGTTTCTTTATTAAAGTAACTTTCATAGTTGTCCACTACTTTAAACATCATTTTAGACAAGCCTGTTGTGTATCCTTTTCCAATAACGTGGTGCATTTTTTTCCCGTTTATTTCGGCATCTTTAACCTCTAAAGTGGCATAACCCGCATTTATTAGTCCGTAATGTATTCTTAATTTGAAAAATTCTCCAATGGCGTAAGAATCTATTTCCACAGTGTCAAAAGAGTTTGAGAGCACAAACACCGTTAGAAGTAAAATTATTCTTTTCATTTTATAAAGTTTTCTTTGAAGAATGCAATTATTGTTCCAAAGTTACAAAAAACAAAAAACCCAGTCAAATGAATTAACTGAGTTTTTATGTTTAACCAACCAAAAAAACTATAAATTATGAAAACTTATAAGCAATATGAGTCTACTACCTCTCAATTGCCATGCAAATATATGTTAAGATTTTATATATTTTTTAATAAAAAATCAACTTTAACACTTTTAACAGAAAAAAACGCAATAAAAGTTAATAAAATTTAACAAAACAAAAAAATAACATTCTTTTTTTGTGAATTTAGTAATATTGCTTTTAAATAATTGGTTTCTATGATTTTAAATTGGAATATTTTAATAAAAAAACAGCTAATTTTAGATGCTTTTTGTTTTTATAGCGTACCTCTTTTGGCTTGTTCTCTTTCAATAGATTCAAATAGTGCTTTAAAGTTTCCTGCTCCAAAACCTCTAGCACCCATTCTTTGAATAACTTCGAAGAAAAGTGTTGGTCGGTCTTCAATTGGTTTGGTGAAAATTTGTAATAAATAGCCCTCTTCATCCGCATCAATCATAATACCTAATTTTTGAAGTTCATTGATGTCTTCTTTAAATTTCGACATGTGATCTTTTAATCTTTCAGGAATAGCATCATAATAAGCCTGTGGCGGTGTGCTTAAAAATTCGATGCCTCGAGAACGCATATCCGCAACTGTTGTAATAATATCATCCGTTGCAACTGCAATATGTTGCACACCTTCACCTTCATAGAAATCTAAATATTCTTCAATTTGAGAACGTTTTTTCCCGTTTGCTGGTTCGTTAATCGGAAATTTAATTCTTCCGTTTCCGTTACTCATTACTTTCGACATCAATGCCGAATAATCTGTAGTAATTTGTTTGTCGTCAAAAGAAAGGAAATTTACAAAACCCATCACGTCTTCGAACCATTTTACAGCTTCATTCATTCTATTCCAGCCGGTATTTCCGACCATGTGGTCAATAAACTTTAAACCAACAGGCGCTGGATTATAATCTGATTTCCATTCTTGATAACCAGGCATGAAAATTCCGTTGTAATTTTTCCGCTCTACAAAAACAAAAACAGTTTCTCCGTAAGCACCATAAATTCCTGAACGAACTACTTCGCCATCTTCATTTTTTTCAATAACTGGTTCAAAATAAGGTTTTGCACCTCTTTTTGTAGTTTCCTCAAAAGATTTTCTAGCATCATCTACCCAAAGTGCGATAACTTTTACACCATCGCCATGTTTTTTTACGTGTTCGCCAATAGGTGAATTGCTGTTTAAAGCTGTTGTTAATACTAAACGTATTTTGTCTTGTTTCAATACATAAGACGCTCTGTCTTTAACTCCAGTTTCTAATCCTGCATAAGCTAAAGACTGAAAACCGAAAGCTGTTTTGTAAAAATGAGCTGCTTGTTTGGCATTTCCTACATAAAATTCTACGTAGTCTGTTCCTAGTAAAGGCAAGAAATCTTGAGCGCCTTCAAATATTTTTTCTAAGCCGTATTCGACTGATTTTAAATCGTTATTCATAATTTTTTATATTATTGGTAAAAAATTAATTACCTAAAAGTTGTGTTATAATTTTATTCTACCCAAGATTTATAATATTTACCATCGTCAATTCCCATTGCAGCTTCAGTAACCATTAATGGACGGAACGTGTCAACCATAACTGCTAATTCTTTTGTTTCGGTATGGCCAATGCTTCTTTCCATAGCGCCAGGAGCTGGTCCGTGAGGAATTCCTTTCGGATGTAAAGTGATGTGACCTTGTTCGATATTGTTTCTACTCATAAAATCGCCATCAACATAATACAACACTTCATCAGAATCAATATTGCTATGATTGTATGGTGCGGGTATTGATTTTGGATGATAATCATACAATCGTGGTACAAAAGAGCATACTACAAAAGTTGCTGTTTCAAAAGTTTGGTGAATTGGCGGCGGTAAATGTACACGACCTGTAATGGGTTCAAAATTGTGAATTGAAAATCCGTACGGGAAATTGTAACCGTCCCAACCGATAACATCAAATGGATGAGTGGCATAAACCATTTCATGCATCATACCCTCTTTTTTGATTTTGATTAAGAAATCACCTTTTTCGTCATGCGTTTCTATTTCAGATGGTAGTTTGAAATCTCTTTCACAAAATGGTGCATGTTCTAAATGCTGTCCGGATTCGTTTTTATATCTTTTTGGCGTATAAAAAGGCGTATAAGATTCTACATAAAATAATCGATTATCTTCTGAATTGAAATCGATTTGATAAATCATTCCACGTGGAATAATCAAGTAATCTCCATATTCAAAATCTATATTTCCCATCATAGTTCTCAGTTTTCCAGAACCTTTATGAATAAATATCATTTCGTCTGCATCTGCGTTTTTATAAAAATAATTATGCAATGATTTTTTTGGCGCGGCTAATCCGATAATACAATCTTTATTAACAAGCATATCTTTTCTGCTTTCTAAAAAATCATCGACTGGTTTTAATTCAAAACCTTTTAATAATAGCGATTTTATGTTTTTACCAATGGCTATTTTTGGTTCTACAGAATAGGATTTGGTAATTTCTTTAACCTGTGTTGGTCTATGAACATGGTATAATAATGAAGAATGTCCATGAAAACCTTCGGTGCCAAAAAGTTGTTCGTAGTATAATCCGCCGTTTGGTTTTTCAAACTGGATGTGTCGTTTGTGAGGGATTTCTCCTAATTTATGATATATTGGCATTTTTTTTAATAAGATAATTAGACAATAAAATAATTAGATAATGTGCAAATTATATGTTCTAAAATTTGCAAATTAAACAATTCACTCAGGATTTCTCTTGATAAGGAATTTCAAATGGGTTAATAATCCGTTCCAGTTTTTCATATCACAAATATCGTAAAAAATTATTATAAAAAAAAACGACTTCAATTGAAGTCGTTTTGAATATTATTCTTGTTTATTATTTAGTTTTGAATTTCGTTTTCCGTATAAGAAATATACTAAAACACCTATAGCTAACCATCCTAAAGATAATAATTGTGCATCATGACTTAAGTTAATCATTAAATAAGTATTAATTAAAATACCACAAACTGCAATAACTGGTAGAGCCGGAACTTTGAAAGTACGTTCCAAACCAGGTTGTTTAATTCTTAAAATCCATACAGCAATACAAACCATAGTGAAGGCAAATAAAGTACCAAAACTTGTCATGTCAGCTAATTTATTGATAGGAGTGAAGGCCGCTACAGTAGCAATAAACCCTCCTAAAATCATTAAATTGGTTTTAGGGGTCCCAGATAATGGATTAATTTTTGAAAACACAGAAGGTATTAATCCATCTTTAGACATACCTAAGAAAATTCTAGATTGCCCCATAATCATAACCATTAATACTGATATTAAACCAATAGTTGCGGCAATTGTAATAATATAACCTGCCCAAGCTTGTCCGGCAATATCAAAAGCGTAAGCAACAGGCGCTTTAATGGCTTCTGGATATTTACCAAGTGGATTGAAGTCTTGGTAGCTCATCATTCCTGTTAATACTAATGATACTAATATATAAAGTACTGTACAAACTAATAAAGATACGATAATTGCGAAAGGCACATCTTTTTTGGGATTAATGGCTTCTCCTGCTTGAGTTGAAACGGCATCGAACCCAACATAGGCGAAGAAAATTGCTGCAGCTCCAGAAACAATTCCTCCTATACCGTAGGCTTGATGTGTACCGGCTTTATCAACAATTTGAGTTACTTCTGGAATAAAAGGAGTCCAATTATCTGTGTTTATAAAGAAAGCCCCTGCAATAATTACAAAAATTACTGCGGAAACTTTTAAAATTACAATAAAATTATTAGCATTTGCAGCACTTTTAGTTCCTTTAATCAAAATAGAAATTACAAATAAAACAATTAAAAATGCGGGTAAATTCATTGAAAAACCTTCACCTGTATAACTCCCAGGATCTGTAGTTAGCCATTCAGGGAGTTTTATGCCAAACATTTTGAGCAGTTTATTAAAATATCCAGACCAAGATACCGCTACTGTCATGGATCCCATGGCGTATTCTAATATTAATCCCCAACCAATAATCCATGCAAAAATTTCTCCAATAGTTCCATATGCATAGGCATACGCAGAGCCTTCAACGGGTAAAATGGAAGCGAATTCAGAATAACATAAAGCAGCAAATACACAAGCGATACCCGCAATAATAAATGAAATGGCTAATGCTGGACCTGCATGATAATAAGCTCCTGTTCCGGTAAGCACAAAAATACCACCGCCAATAATAGCTCCAATACCAATAGCTGTTAAGCTCCATTTACCTAAAACTCTTTTTAATTCACTTTTTTTCATATCAGCTTCAAAGGCTGATACTGGTTTAACTCTCCAAATAGACATAAAGTAATAATTTTATTTGCTTCAAATATAGGATATTTTCAATTAAATAACCAAAATCAAAAAAAATAGTTAAAAAACGAATCCTAAATTTACCCAAAAAGCCGAAAAATTGGTTTCTGGCGACCAAGTGTATTTCATTTCAAGTGGTCCTATTAATGTTTCTAAACCGTAGCCCAATCCAAATCCGGTATATGAGGGTTTGTTAAACCAGGTTTTTGTGGCATTAAAAATAAAATCGCCAATAATTGTAGCATTATAGGTTAGGTTAATATGGTTTTTTTTGTAAAATTCGTAGTCAAAAGTTCCAGCACTTTTAATATAGGAATTCCCAATTATACTCAAAAAATCATGTCCGTAAAAAGGTATGATATTAGCACTGTCTTTAAATCCAGTTCCTCCCAAAGCAAAATCAAAATATGGCAATGTGGAATGACCAATTTTAAACCCAATTTCGTTCTTAAAGACAAAAGAGAAGTTTTTTAATGGAGCAAAAGCGATTCCTAAATCTGTTTTAGAAATTGAAAAATTTGAAAATTGCGAAGTATAATCTGATGAATGAAAATAATTATTAAAATTGCTTTCAAGGTACCAACCTTTTTTTGGAAAATACTTGTCATCAAAAGTATCATAATTAAGAAATCCGACGAACGAAAGGTAATTACTGTTTTCAATTGTTTTATTAGCTTTTGACAAATTTTCTGACTTTAAAAAGAGGTTTTGAAATTCTAATCCGCCACCGATATTAAATTTTCTTAGGAAAATAGTTTGTAGAAACACTTTGGTATTGAGACTTGAATAATCTAAATTTATCTTTTCAAATGTGTTACTTAAATAATTTTGAATTCCAAATGCTGAATTAACATTTTTATTGAATTTATTTAGATTAGATGAAATTCCGAAGCTAAAATTATAACCATTATCTATCAAGTAATTGAAATCGTACCTGAAATTATCGCCTAAAATTAAATCTAAAGAAACCATGTCGTTTTTTGAGATTATTTTTTTCTGAGAGATATTAATTAATGCAGCACTTTTATATAATTCATCATAATGAAGTGCGAATTTTAAATAAGTATTTATCTTATTTTCCCTTAAACTAATAAAAATATCTTTTTCGTTAAATTGATATTTTAACGAACTAAAGTTTTGTGTGTTACTTAAATTTTGAATACCGTTTTGAAAATCTTCAAAACTTACTTTTGAGTTGGGTTTAAATCTTAATTTTCCTAACACAAAAGCTCTTGTATAATTTTTTAATTCTGTAAAGGCAATATTGCCTATAAAAATGGAATCTTTAACAGGTTTTAATTCACTTTTTTGATAAGCTTTGTTTTCAAATTTTAGTAATTCTGGTAAAAAATTTCTTGTAGCATGTTCACCATTTTCAATGATTTTTTTTCCATTTTCGAAGGATAGAACGGAATAGCCTTTAATTTCTGGTTTGATATAAATATTAGTAAGTTGGCGCTTACTTTTCATTTGAGATTGTGTATTGAAATTAGAAATTTGTCCAAAAATAGTAGTAATTCCTTGTAACTCATTTCGGTCTTTTAATTCCTCTTGAACGTCAACACCTATAATAAATTCTGCACCCAATTCTTTAAGTTTTTCAACTGGATAATTATTTGTAACCCCACCATCAACTAAAAGTCTTCCTTCAATTTCAATAGGATAAAAAATACTTGGAACGGAACTACTTGCTATTAATGCTTGTGGGAAAATTCCTTTATTTAATATGATTTCTTCCCCAGTTTCAATATCTGTGGCCATACAGAAAAACGGAATTGGCAATTTTTTAAAATCTCTTGTATTTCTTGCGTGATAAGTTAATTTTGATAAAAAATTATAATTGTAAAAACCTTTTGAAAGGGCATTTGGCGTTTCTAACTTTAATTTTTTAAAGGGTAAAGACAAAGCATAAATATCATCATTTCTTTTATTGAAAAGCAATTTAGATTTTCGGGGGATATTATCTTGAACTAAATCGTCAAATTGTAATGTTTTAAAAATAGAATCTAATTGTTTGCCTGTGTATCCAGAAGCGTATAAACCCCCAACAATAGCACCCATACTGGTGCCTCCAATATAGTCTATCTTTATACCCAAAGAATCAATTACTTTTAAAACACCAATATGTGCCAAACCTTTTGCGCCACCACCAGAAAGTACTAAACCAATTTTAGGCTTTTTGTTGCTCTCTTGAGCAATTGAGTTAAAAGGCAAAACTAAAAAGGCAAAACTAAAAAGCATCAAACAAGAAAATGTACCACGAAGGTGATTCACTTTGCTCTTTTTACTTTTTACTTGTTTCTTCATCATGTGTTATTCTTTTTTGTAAAAGTCGGTAATTTTTTTTGCTTTTGAAAGTCCAATTACTGAAGAAATTTCAGATTCAGACGCTTCTTTTACTCTTTTTACGCTTTTAAAGTGTGAAATTAAGGTTATCATGGTTTTTTCTCCAATGCCAGGAATGCTTTCTACGGAAGAATTTAATGCCGATTTACTTCTTTTGTCGCGATGATGTGTAATTCCAAAACGGTGCGCTTCATTTCGTAATTGTTGGATAATTTTTAGCGTTTCCGATTTTTTATCCAAATATAAAGGAATGGGGTCATCGGGGTAAAATAATTCTTCTAACCGTTTTGCAATGCCAATAATGGCTATTTTACCGCGTAAACCTAAATCTTCTAAACTTTTTAATGCAGAAGATAATTGTCCTTTTCCACCGTCAATAATAATAAGTTGAGGTAACGATTCATTTTCGTCTAGTAATCTTTTGTATCTTCTATATACTACTTCTTCCATTGATGCGAAATCATTTGGACCTTCAACGGTTTTAATATTGAAATGTCTGTAGTCTTTTTTACTGGCTTTTCCATCTTTAAAAACGACACATGCTGCTACGGGATTTGTTCCTTGAATATTAGAGTTGTCAAAACATTCTATATGTCTGGGCGCCTCAGAAAGGCGTAAATCTTTTTGCATTTGTGCCATAATTCTGTTGGTATGCCGCTCCGGATCTAAAATTTTAATTTGTTTTAATTGGTCGAATCTGTAATATTTTGCATTGCGTTCAGATAAGTTTAAAATCTCTTTTTTATCTCCTAATTTAGGAACAGTAATTTTGATTTTATCTCCTAAATCAATTTCAAAAGGCACTACTATTTCTGTTGAAGTTAAAAAGAATCGCGCTCTGATTTCTACAATTGCTAATTCTAATAATTCTTGATTGGTTTCATCTAATTTTTTCTTTAACTCTAGGGTGTGCGAGCGAATTATAGCTCCGTGCGAAATCTGTAAAAAATTAACATACGCCATCGTTTCGTCTGAAATAATGGAAAACACATCAATATTGGTAATTTTAGGATTTATTATCGTTGATTTCGCTTGATAATTTTCTAAAACTTCAATTTTATCTTTAATTTTTTGAGCTTCTTCAAACTTCATTTCGGAGGCTAAAAGTCGCATGTGATTTTTAAAATCTTTTAAACTTTCTTTGAAATTTCCTTTTAAAATTTCTCGTATAGCTGAAATTTGTTTTTGATAATTTTCTTGTGTTTCATATCCTTCACAGCCGCCTTTACAATTTCCAATATGATATTCTAAGCAGACTTTATATTTATCTGCTCTGATGTTTGCTACCGACAAATCAAAATTACAAGTTCGTAAACTATATAATTCTCTAATTAATTCTAATAACGTGTTTACGGTTTTAAAACTGGTGTACGGACCAAAATATTCCGAGCCGTCTTTTATCATTTTTCGAGTAGAAAACACTCTTGGAAAAGCTTCTTTTTTAATACAAATCCAAGGATAGGTTTTATCATCGCGGAGCAAAACATTATATCTGGGTTGAAGTGTTTTAATAAGGTTGTTTTCTAACAATAACGCATCTGTTTCTGTAGGAACTACAATGTGTTTGATAGTAACAATTTTTTTTACAAGCACCGAAGTTTTATAATTCTCGTGGTTTTTTGTAAAATAAGATTGCACGCGTTTTTTTAAATTTTTCGCTTTTCCAACGTACAAAATCTTATTTTCTTTGTCGTAATACTGGTAAACACCAGGATTTTCAGGTAAGGTTTGTATTTGTAGTTCTAGTGGCGTCATTTGCAGTATGCAGTGTTCAGTTTATAGTATTCAGTAATTTGACATGAGAAAGTCTTACAAAAATAGCAAAAAACAATTGATTTAGCATAAAGTAATTTTTTATTACTTTAGCCAAAAAGTAAAACAAAATATGCACAAAGAGATTACTATTTTTAATGAAACTATTTTACCAGGAAAAAGTAAAACCATCAATATGCAAATTGGGAAATTGCACACTATGACCGATTTGCACATTCCAATTATTGTAGAAAGAAGTAAAAAAGAAGGCCCGGTGGTTTTGTTAACCGCAGGTTTACATGGGGATGAAATTAACGGCACTGAAATAGTTAGAGAATTAATTGTACAAAAAATTAACAAACCCAAACGAGGCACTATTATCTGTATTCCGGTAATTAATATTTTTGGTTTTGTAAATCAAACCAGAGAATTTCCTGATGGGAGAGATTTAAACCGCATTTTTCCTGGAAGCAAAACAGGTTCTTTAGCAAGTCAGTTTGCATATTATATTATAAAAGAAATTTTACCACATATTGATTACGCAATAGATTTTCACGCTGGAGGTGCCCAAAGATTTAATGCGCCTCAAATTCGAATTGTACCAGATAACGCAGAATTAAAAACACTTTCTGATGTATTTGGAGCTCCATTTACATTATATTCCAATAATATTTCCGGTTCATTTAGAAGTTCTTGTGATAAAATGAATGTAAAAATGTTACTATTTGAAGGAGGAAAATCAGTAGACATTAATAAAGCTATTACTCGAGAAGCAGTAGAAGGAACTAAACGGGTTTTAACTCATTTTGGGATGCTAAAAAAGAAACATGAAATTTCAAAACCGCATCAAACAATATATATTGAAAAGTCGGATTGGATTCGGGCTAATTTTTCTGGGATGTTTCATGGTTTAAAACAAATTGGAAGTTATGTAACAAAAGGCGAATTGTTAGCTACAATTTCAGATCCTTTTGGAAAAGTGAGTCATAAACTTAAAGCACCACATGCGGGCTATTTAATAAATGTAAATGATGCCCCAATAGTGTACCAAGGTGATGCAGTTTTTCATATTTCAAAAACCTTAGAAGATGAATAAGGTAGCGCTGCGACAAAAGTATAGCTCATTAAGAGCTAATTTATCAGAGCACGAAATAGATGAAATGTCTTTACAAATTGCCAATCAAATCATCCAATTAGATATTTGGCAACACAGTTTTTACCATCTTTTTTTACCAATTGAAAGCAAAAAAGAGGTTAACACAGAATATATTTTACAAGTTTTGGCTGGAAAAGATAAAAACATTGTGCTGTCAGCAAGTGATTTTTCAACCCGAGAAATGACTCATTTTCTTTTAACAGACGCAACAAAAATTAAGAAAAACAACTACGATATTCCTGAACCAGTTGACGGTTTAGAAGTTCCTGTTTCTAAAATTAATGTGGTTTTTGTTCCCTTATTAGCTTTTGATGAAAAAGGCAATAGAGTAGGGTACGGAAAAGGATTTTATGATCAGTTTTTATCAAAATGTGGTCCACAAACACTAAAAATAGGGTTATCTTTTTATGAGGCCGAAACAATAATTTCTGATACTTTAACCACTGATATTCAATTAGATTATTGTGTGTCGCCAACAAAAGTTTATAATTTTTTAATATAAACTTACATAGAAATTCCATATATTTTATTACTTTTGAAATTATTACTAAATAAATAAACCATGTTACAATCTATTCATTCTACGTTAGCTTATGCAGTTTTAGCCATATTGGTTTTAGCTATTATCAATGCTTTTTTGGGCCTTTCAGCGAAAAGAAATTTTACTTCTAAAGATAGAAGCATTTCTTTAATTGCGTTAATTTTTAGTCATATACAGTTGTTAGTTGGAATTGTAGTTTGGATAGTTTCTCCATTAGGTAAAGCAGCTATGAGTCAAATGTCAAATTCGGCTATGCGCTTAACAGCTTTGGAGCATCCTTTAATTAATATCATTGCAATTGTTGTAATTACAATTGGTTGGAGCAAACATAAAAAAGAAGAAAGCAGTAACGGGAAATTTAAAAAAATTGGCATTTTTTATACTTTAGGACTTCTGCTGATTTTATCAAGAATCCCTTGGACGAATTGGTTGGCATAATTATTGTCAAATCAATAAAAATATAAAAAGAAGTAAGTGGAAATTTACTTCTTTTTTAATCTTATATTATATGAAGATGAAAAAATTTATATACATATTACCGCTTTTAGTAGTGCTTTTTTTTCAGAAGGAAAATATTAAATTACAACTTTCCCAAGAAAAACCTAAACTAAAAGTTTCAGATACAATAAAGAAAAAAGACAGTATAACCAAGTCTGTTGAAAAATTAGAAATGTATCACGAATCGGCACACGCGTCTTATTATGCTAATAAATTTAATGGTAGAAGAACCGCAAGCGGAACCAGATTTAATAATAACGACATGACTTGCGCACACCGAAAACTACCTTTTGGCACAAAATTAAAAGTTACAGGCATAAAAACTAAAAAAGTAGTATACGTTACAGTTACCGATAGAGGACCGTTTCATAAAAACAGACATATTGATTTAACTAGAGCAGCATTTTGGAAAATTAGGCCTTCAAATTATGGCGGACATATTGATGTAAATATTGAGATTGTAAAGAAATAAAAAAATCCTTTTACCAGTTAGTAAAAGGATTTTTGCTTAAAAATGCATTATAATATTTTTCCTCGCCAGTAACTTCCTTCGCTAGCCAATTTGGTTTTTCAAAGGTTTCATTTGCGTCAGAAAGTTCAATTTCTGCAACAATCAATCCCTTATTTTCACCCTCAAAAATATCTACTTCAAATGTATGATTTCCTTTTTTGATTAAATATCTGGTTTTATAAATTACGCCTGTTTCGCATAAATTTAATAAAGCTTCAGCTTCGTGTAAATCAATTTCTTTTTCCCATTCAAAACGAGTAGTTCCTGTTTCGTCGCCTTTGCCTTTAATAGTAATAAATCCTTTTTGGTTTTTAATTCTAATTCTGACGGTTCTTTCAGGTGTCGAATTTAGATAGCCTTGCGCAATTTTTTCAAATTGAATAGCTTCCGTAATAAAATCTAACGAGTGGACTAAAAATTTGCGTTCTATTTCTTGCATAATTTTCAAAATATTAAGAATCAAAATTACAATATTTAAATATATTAGTCATACAAGTTTTATCATTCTTTTGTTTCAAGTTGGTGAAAATCTGTGAAATCTGTGTGCAATAAAACGCATTTTTTCATTACTTTGTAATTCTTATGGAAATCATACAACGAAAAATAATTCACATCGACATGGATGCTTTTTATGCGTCTGTGGAGCAATTGGACAATCCTGATTTGAAAGGGAAACCAATTGCTGTTGGCGGAAATGAAATTCGTGGTGTAGTAAGTGCGGCTAGTTATGAAGCCAGAAAATTTGGCGTTCGAAGTGCGATGAGCGGTGCCCAAGCAGCTCGATTATGTCCTGATTTAATTTTTGTGAAACCTAATTTTGAACGCTACAATGAAGTCTCGAAACAAATAAGAAAAATATTTTATGAATTTACAGATTTGGTAGAACCACTTTCTTTAGATGAAGCGTATTTAGATGTTACGGAAAATAAAAAAGGAAATCCAAGTGCGACATTAATTGCTAAAGAAATTCGCCAAAAAATATTTGAAGCGACAGGTTTAACAGCATCAGCAGGAATTTCTGTAAATAAATTTGTAGCCAAAATTGCAAGTGATTTCAATAAGCCAAACGGACAAAAAACAGTAAATCCGGATGAGGTAGCTGCGTTTATTGAAGTGTTAGATGTGAAAAAATTCTACGGAATTGGAAAAGTTACAGCTGAAAAAATGTATCAATTAGGTATTTATTCAGGAATAGATTTAAAAACCAAATCGATAGACTATCTTGAAAAACATTTTGGCAACAGTGGGAAATCGTACTATAATTTATCTCGAGGCATTAGTTTTAGTCAAGTTAAATCTAATAGAGAAATGAAATCTGTTGGAGCAGAACGCACTTTTGACAAAAATTTATCTTCTGAAATTTATATGGAAGAACGTTTAAAAAACATTGCGGAAGAAATTGAACGTCGTATTAAAAAAAATAAAATAGCAGGAAAAACTATTACTTTAAAAATTAAATATTCTGATTTTTCACAACAAACTAGAAGTAAAACGGTACAGTATTTTATTTCCGATAAAAATCTAATTTTTGAAACTGCAAAAGAATTATTATATCAAGAAAAATTGAAAAATTCTGTCCGATTATTAGGGATTTCTTTAAATAATTTAAACACCCATCAGAAAAAATTTGTGATTTATCAATTGAAATTTGAGTTTTAGCATCTTATTCCTAAATTAATCTTTTTCAAAACCGCATAATTACGCTATCTTTGCAGATTATAAACGAAGTAAAGCAATTTTAGTTTCAATATTTTATTGATTTTTGAAATTGTTATTGATTTTTGAAATTGAATATGAAACACATTAGAAATTTTTGCATTATTGCACATATTGATCACGGTAAAAGTACTTTAGCTGACAGACTTTTGGGCGCTACACAAACGGTAACCGCCAGAGAAGAAAAAGCACAATTATTGGACAATATGGATTTGGAACGTGAACGTGGGATTACCATTAAAAGTCACGCGATTCAAATGGAATATACATATAAAGGGCAAGAATATATTTTAAATTTAATTGACACACCTGGTCACGTAGATTTTTCTTATGAAGTGTCTCGAAGTATTGCTGCTTGTGAAGGTGCTTTGTTAATTGTTGATGCTGCACAAAGTATTCAAGCACAAACCATTTCTAATTTATATTTGGCTTTAGATAACGACTTGGAAATTATTCCTGTTTTAAATAAAGTAGATTTACCGTCTGCCAATCCGGAAGAAGTTTCAGATGATATTATCGATTTATTAGGTTGCAAATTAGAAGATATTATTCACGCCTCAGGTAAAACAGGTTTTGGTGTAGAAAATATTTTAGCAGCAATTATCGAAAAAATTCCTCATCCAAAAGGAACAAAAGACGAACCTTTACAAGCATTAATTTTTGATTCTCATTACAATCCTTTTAGAGGAATTGAAGTAATTTTCCGAGTGGTAAACGGTGAAATTAAAAAAGGCCAGAAAATTAAATTCATGGCAACAGGAAAAGAATATTTTGCCGATGAGGTGGGAACTTTAAAACTGAATCAGGTTCCAAAAAATATAATTTCAACAGGAGATGTTGGGTATTTAATTTCTGGAATAAAAGAAGCAAAAGAAGTAAAAGTTGGAGATACGGTTACAGACGCTAAGGAACCAACAACAAATATGATTACTGGTTTTGAAGATGTAAAACCAATGGTTTTTGCCGGAATTTATCCTGTAGACACTGAAGATTATGAAGATTTACGTTCTTCTATGGAAAAACTACAACTGAACGACGCGTCTTTGGTGTTTTTACCAGAAAGTTCTGCCGCTTTAGGATTTGGTTTCCGATGTGGATTTTTAGGAATGTTACACATGGAAATTATTCAAGAAAGATTAGAGCGTGAGTTTGATATGACCGTTATAACAACTGTGCCAAACGTTTCGTATTTAGCATACACCAAAAAAGAACCAGAAGTTGGTTTCATTATCAATAATCCGTCAGATTTGCCAGAGCCAAGTAAACTTGACCGCGTTGAAGAGCCATATATTAAAGCAACTATTATTACAAAATCCGATTATGTTGGAAATGTAATGAGTTTGTGTATTGAAAAGCGTGGTTTAATAACCAATCAGACTTACCTCACAACTGAACGTGTAGAATTGAATTTTGACATGCCTTTGGCAGAAATAGTATTTGATTTTTACGACCGATTAAAAACAGTATCTAAAGGATATGCTTCTTTTGATTATCACCCAATTGGAATGAGAACCTCAAAATTAGTAAGATTAGATGTTTTATTAAATGCCACTTCTGTAGATGCGCTTTCGGCACTTATTCATGAAGATAATGCGTATAATATTGGAAAAAAAATGTGTGAAAAACTTCGCGAATTAATTCCGCGTCAGCAATTTGATATTCCAATTCAAGCCGCTATTGGTGCAAAAATCATCGCACGTGAAACTATAAAAGCACTTCGTAAAGATGTTACTGCAAAATGTTATGGAGGAGATATTTCTCGTAAACGTAAACTATTAGAAAAACAGAAAAAAGGGAAAAAACGAATGCGTCAAGTAGGTAACGTA
Source organism: uncultured Flavobacterium sp. (assembly GCA_964402375.1). Taxonomy (GTDB): domain Bacteria; phylum Bacteroidota; class Bacteroidia; order Flavobacteriales; family Flavobacteriaceae; genus Flavobacterium. Next base: position 62,069 of record CAYOCC010000003.1, read on the forward strand.
GAAATTCCGCAAGAAGCATTTATGGCTGTTTTAAAGTTAAACGATTAAATAAATAAAGAATAATCTTACTAAATTTTTAATTTTTTTAATTTAAAATATTTCATAAATTTATGTGCTAATTCAAAAATACACTAATAATATGAATTTAAAGTCTTTTTCTGTTTTAATTTTAGCATTAAGTTCTAGTGTTTTTTCGCAAACTATTACAATAGATAATACTACTAATTCTCCAACTCAACTTGTAGATTTACTGCTATTAAATTCTTGTGTTTCAGTTTCAAATATTGCCATTTCCTCTAACCAATCTGTTGCTTATTTTAACAAAAACGGTTCCACTTTCCCAATTAACGAAGGAATTATTATTAGAAATGGTTTGGTGTTAAATACTCAAGGAAATTATATTAATAATACCACATTAAGTTCTCAAATTAATACCAATACGGATGCCTTTTTACAAACCATAAGCAACAATAGTGGGCAAACTTCCACAATAACTGATGTGGCTTTTTTAGAGTTTGATTTTATTCCAATTTCAAACAGTTTTAGTTTCGATTTCTTATTTGCATCTAATGAATATGGCGAGTACCAATGCGCTTTTAGTGATGTTTTTGCTTTTGTTCTAACCAATTTAAATACGGGTGTTTCAACCAATTTAGCGCTTATTCCAGGAACAAGTATGCCCGTAACTGTTAAAGACATTAGAAATAACTTATATAATGCCAATTGCGTATCGGCTAATTCAAATTTTTTTAGTACATATAATCCGAATAATATTCCAGCCTCTACTTTAAATATGAGAGGACATACCGTAGTAATGAATGCAGCTTCAGCGGTCATACCAAACGTGCCATACAAGATAAGAATGGTAATTGGGGATTATAATAACTCTGGTTATGACTCAGCTGTTTTTATTTCTGGAGGAAGTTTTACAACTTCTTTGGATTTAGGTCCAGACCAAACAATTTGTACTGGAAATCCTATCCAATTAACTACTCAATTAGATACTACTTATAACTTTCAATGGTTTCAAAACGGGAATCCTGTAGGAGGAAATACGCCAATTTATACAGTAAATGTACCGGGCACTTATACTGTTGAGGTAACTAAAGGATCATGTTTTCTAACAGACACAGTAGTTGTAAATGATTTATCAGTTAGCAACCCAATTAACTTGCAGACTTGCAATATTGGCGCAGCGAGTTATACATTTGATTTAACAACAAATAATGAAACCCAATTAGGTGTAAATAACACAACTTATAATTTGTTTTATTATGCATCTTTGGCTGATATAACTGCAAACAATCCAATTCTTGGAACAACAAATTTTTCTACCAATTCAGGACAAACCATTTATGTTAAAATTTTCAATACGTTAACAAATTTATTTTGCGAAGCAGTGTATCAATTTGATTTGGTTATAAATCCAATTGTCACAGCAACGCAACCTGTTGATGTTCAGTTGTGCCAAACACCTTCTACAACTTCCTATTTTTTAGAAAATTTAAATAGTCAAGTTTTAAATGGATTAACTGGTTATAGTGTATTATATTTTTTAAATCAGGCAGATGCCATTGCAGGAAATGTAGGCCTAATTAATTCCGTATCAATTCCTAATGGTACCACAACAGTAACAGTTTGGATCAGAATGCAAAATAGTTCTAATCCGTCTTGTTTTGATGTTACAAGTGTAGATATTATAGTAAACCCATTACCGCTTATTGATGATTTGGCAGATGTGGTAGAATGTAGTAGTTATGTTTTACCCGTTTTAACAAATGGAAATTATTTTACAGGTCCAGGCGGATCGGGGACACCATTATTTGCAGGAAATATAATTGATGAAAGTGCCATGTATTATATATATTATGGACCTGACGTGAATGGTTGTTTCAACGAATCTTCTTTTTTGGCTTATTTTATAGATGAATATGAGCCGTTATTAGACAATTGTGGTTCATTTACTATACCATCAACGCCGTATAATATTGGAGCTTTTTATACCGCTCCAGGCGGACCAACAGGTACTGGTACTTTAATTCCTACAGGCACTGTTTTTCCAAATAACACACAATTAAATATCGTTCAGCAAGTTTATTATTATGCTGAGGTTAATGGGGTTTTCTGTAGAGATGAATTATTTAATATTAACATTCATCCGCTTCCATTAATTGATACCTTACTAGATGTAACTTATTGTAATTCGTATACGTTGCCAGCATTAACTAATGGAAATTATTTTTCTGAATCAGGTGGAATAGGAACACCTTATTTTGCTGGAAATACAATAACTGCTTCTCAAATAATGTACATTTATAATAGCACTTCTTTTATTGACTCAAATGGAAACCCAGGGGGTTGTGCTTTAGAAACCGATTTTCAAATCAACATCATTAACACAACTTTGTTTACAACAATAAATAGATGTGCAAACTTTACTTTACCACCTATTACTTTTGGGGGTTATTATACCGCTCCTTTAGGTGGTGGATCTTTAGTTGACCCCAACATTCCAATAACAACTTCGCAGGTTGTATATTATTATGCGACTACTAGCTTAGCGCCAAACTGTTCAGACAACTTAAATTATAATATTATCATTAATCCGTTGCCTTTGGTAGATGTAATTCCTAGCAGTGTGTATTGCGGAGAATTTATTTTACCTGTTTTAACAAATGGCTCATATTTTACTTTATCAGGTGGACCTTCAACTTTTGGTCAAATCCCTCTTTTTGCTGGAAATATAATCGATTTATCTGGAGTCAGATTAAATCCTGGAACTTATTATGTGTTTAATGGACCGGATATAAATGGCTGTACAAATGAGCAATCTTTTACAATAAATTTAAATCCGTTCCCACTCGCTGATGGCGTTTTGAGTAGATCTGAATGCCTACCTTATTCTATAGCCCAACCTGTTAACGGCACAATATATACTGCACCAGGGGGCCCATCCGGAGGAGGCACTCTAGTGTTGCCAACTACAGTTTTTTCAAATACCCAAACTTTTCATTTGTACAATATTGATACGGTTACAAATTGTGCAATAAACAGACCATTTACGGTTACATATGCTGGCATTAATTTACCAAATTACACTAATGTTTCAGTATGCGAATCAGATAATTATACATTACCAGCTTTAGCGCATGTGGCGCCAAACCCAGTAAATTATACTGTTGGATATTTTTATGATCAAGCTGGAACCTTGCCAGTTGTTAATGGTACCGTGTTTAATACACCCAATACTAACACAACAATATGGGTTGTGGCATCTAACGGAGACAGAACAATTTGTAATGCGCAAGATAGCTTTGATATAATTGTGTCTGAAACACCAAATTTAGCCGCTTTAGCTTTGGTATTTGATACAGATGAATGTGGCACTTATATCTTACCTACCTTGCCTTCAGCTGGTTATAATATAAATTACTATTCGCAACCAGGCGGAAACGCTGCTAATTTAATTACTAATTTAAATATTTCTATTCCTGGTACTTATACTTATTATGTGTATGCATCCGCATTGAATAATATAAATTGTAATGCCCAACAGTCGTTTACTTTCACAGTTCATCCTTTATTAAACATTACCTTACCGCAAGGGGTTATTTGTGTAAACCCAATCACAAATGCTCTTATTAGCCCTTACACAATTCAATCAGGATTAAACCCTGCATTTTTTACAGTTAATTGGTCATTAAATGGAACTTTAATGGGTACAGGTCCTAATTATACAGCAACACAGGCAGGTATTTATGATGTGTCGTTTATAAAATTAACCCCAGATGTAGGCGCTGCTTGTAATTATAATAACACTACAGTTACCATTATCAAATCAAGTCCTGCAAAAGCAGATTTTATTGTAAGCCCAGAATTTGACACCGTTGGCACTTTTATTACCGTTAATATAACTAGTGGTTACGGAAATTATACATATCAATTAGAATACCCAAACGGCACATTAAGTCCAATCCAAACTAGTAATACTTTTACAAATTTAATTACAGGCGATTATTTTGTTACCATTTTTGATACTTTAGGAAATTGTACCCCCACAAAAATAGGCCCTATTTATATAATTAATTATCCAAATTATTTTACACCAAATGGTGATGGCGTTCATGAAACTTGGAATATTTTTGATTTAGCACAGCAACCCAAAAGTCTCATATCTATTTTTGATAGATACGGAAAATTGTTAAAACAAATTTCTCCAGCTAGTTCTGGTTGGGATGGAAAATACAACGGTAAAGATATGCCATCAACAGATTATTGGTTTTCTGTGGAGTTTATAACACAGAGTAAACAAGTGGGTGTTTTCAAATCTCATTTTAGTTTAAAAAGATAATAAAAATGGGCAAAAAAAATCCCAAATTCAATATTGAATTTGGGATTTTACATTATATATTCCTAATTTTTATTCAATTTCTGAAATTCTTATTGTATTTACCATTCCTTTATTTGCAATAGGCATAGCAGCTAAATTAACTACCATATCGCCAGTTTTTACATATTTCTTTTCTTTACAAATTTTGTTGATGTCATCAATGGTATCATCTGTACTTGTAAACTTATCATAGAAATACGCTCGAACACCCCAAAGTAAATTTAGTTGGGTTAAAATTCTTTCGTTTGATGTAAACACTAAGATATGCGCGTGTGGTCGCCAAGCTGAAATTTGAAAAGCGGTATAACCACTATTGGTTAATGTGGTAACAGCTTTTGCGTCTATTGTATCTGCCATGGCCGCTGCATTAAAACAAATAGATTTAGTGATGTATCTTTCGTTTCTCTTTGTGGGTGCAATATGAGGTACACTAATAAGCGGAGAGTCTTCTACACTTTCAATAATACTTGTCATGGTTTCAATTACTTGTACTGGATAATTTCCAACAGAAGTTTCACCTGAAAGCATTACGGCATCCGCGCCATCCATTACTGAATTGGCTACATCGTTTACTTCTGCTCTAGTAGGAGTTAAACTAGTAATCATCGTTTCCATCATCTGAGTAGCTACAATTACTGGAATTCGGGCTAATTTTGCTTTTAAAATTAGTTTTTTCTGAATCAAAGGCACTTCTTGTGCAGGTACTTCAACTCCTAAATCACCTCGAGCTACCATTAAGCCATCGCAAGCATTAACAATTTCGTCAATATTTTCAACCGCTTCTGGTTTTTCAATTTTAGCTACAATCGGAATTTTATGGTCGGAATGTTTCGAAATTAAATCTTGAAGGTCTTTAATGTCCTCTTTAGTTCTAACAAATGATAGCGCCATCCAATCTACTTTGTTTTCACAAGCAAAAATAGCATCTTTAATATCTTTTACTGTTAATGCAGGAAGCGATACTTTTGTATTTGGCAAGTTTACTCCTTTTTTAGATTTTAAGGGTCCGCCCTGAATGACTTTACAAACTACTTCGTCAACTCTATTGGTTTCAATGGCCTCGAACATTAGTTTTCCATCATCTAAAAGTATTCTTTCTCCTGGATTTACATCTTTAGGAAATTCTTTATAGTTCATGTAAACTCTTTCAGCCGTTCCAGGAATGTCTTCTGAAGTCTGAAAAGTAATAATATCACCAGGATTGACTATTACATCTTCATTCATTACACCAACGCGTAATTTTGGACCTTGTAAATCAGCCAAGATAGAAGTTGTATATCCAAATTCAGCATTCAAATCGCGAATTATATTTATTTTTTCATTTACATCTGTATAATCAGCATGTGAAAAGTTAATTCTAAAAACATTAACACCCGCGTCAATCATTTTTTTAATTACTTCTTTACTGCTACAAGCTGGGCCTAATGTGGCAACAATTTTTGTTTTTTTTGTTGTATGCATCTTTAAAAAATTAAATTGTTTATCGATTTTAAATTAGTAGTATCTACTTTATAAATCGTAGAAATGTTTTGTATGGTACTTATTTTTTGTATTACTTCTTCGCTTTTAAAGCTTGAATCTATATTGTCAATTTTTAATAAATAATCAGCTGTTTTTAATTCTGGAATTAAATTCATTGTAATATTATCCTCTGAAAAGAAACCTGTATTGTTTTGGTTCGAATTAAAATTAGTTTGATTTTTAAGGAGCTCCCAAGTAATATCTTGGTTTAAATCGTTATAACTAAATCTAGAAAATTTTCCTGTCCCGTTAACTGATTTTATTGAAATTTCATTGTCATTTTTTGCCATCAAAACACTTAACTTTAAATTGATTAAAAAGGTTAATTTAAAATCTTTTAAATTAGAATGAATTGCAAGTAACTCAAAATCATTTGATTCAAAATCGTCAAAAGTAAGTTTAAGATTTGCCATTTATTTTTTTAATAATCGTAAAGATAGGAGTAAAAACTATTAAATTTCAGTAAAATAGGTTTCTAAACTGTTAATTTTTTAATTCAAACGTTGTAGTTGATAAAAAAACCTAGGATTTGTTTTCTATTTTATCTTGCAAGGCAAAAAAAGCTCTTTTTGCAGCTGTTTCTTCTGCTTTTTTCTTAGAAGTAGCTCTGGCTTTGCTAATTACCTGATCGTCCATAAGAAATTTTACGCCAAAATATTTTACGCCTTCTTTACCATCATCTTCAAAAATATCAAATTTGAAAGTAATTTTTTCTTTCTGACACCATTCGATAATTAAACTTTTATAGCTAATTACTTTTCCTTCTAATCGCTCAATATCTACATATTGTTTGATAATTTTTTGTTGAATAAATTTTTCGCAATACAAGTACCCTTTATCTAAATAAATAGCGCCTATAAAAGCTTCGCACAAATTTCCATGAATATTGTCGCCAAAATGAGATGGACTCACTTTACTTTCGATAAATTGGACTAAGTTAAAATCTTTACCTAGTTCATTCAAATGTTCTCTACTTACAATTTTAGATCTCATTTTTGTTAAGTAGCCCTCATCTCCTGTAGGGACTCTTTTATATAAGTGCGCAGCAATTACACTTCCTAGCATAGCATCACCTAAAAACTCTAATCGTTCGTAACTAATTGGAAATCCGTTTTCATCTGTTTGGTTAGAAGAACGATGTGTGAAGGCGTGTTTATAATAAATTTCTGTATTGGGTTTGAACCCTAAAATTTTGGTAATTTTTTCAAAAAAAACCCCGTCTTGATTAGAAGAAGGGGTTTTTTTCAATATTTTATTTAAAATGCTACGCATGATATTATTCTTCTAATTTTTTGAAAAGCACACAAGCGTTATGCCCGCCAAATCCGAAGGTATTACTCATTGCTACCTTAATTTCTCTTTTTTGAGGCGTGTTTAAAGTCAAGTTTAATGCTGGATCAATATTTTCATCAATTGTGGTGTGGTTTATTGTTGGAGGAACAAGACTGTGTTTCATTGCTAAAATAGAAGCAATAGCTTCAATCGCTCCGGCAGCTCCCAACAAATGTCCTGTCATTGATTTGGTAGAATTGATATTTATATTTTTAGCGTGTGCACCAAAAACATGGCTTATTGCTTTTAATTCTGCAACATCTCCCAAAGGTGTTGAGGTTCCGTGTGTGTTGATATGATCTACTTCTTCTGGTTTCATGCCTGCATCACGTAATGTATTTTCCATAACTGCAATAACGCCAATTCCATCTGGATGTGGAGCCGTTAAGTGATAGGCATCAGATGACATTCCGCCGCCGCCAACTTCACAATATATTTTTGCACCACGTGCTTTCGCATGTTCGTATTCTTCAAAAACTAGGGCACCTGCACCTTCGCCCAAAACAAATCCGTCTCTGTTTGCGTCAAAAGGTCTAGAAGCCGTTTCTGGCGAATCGTTTCTTGTAGATAACGCTTGCATAGAGTTAAAACCACCCATACCGGCAATGGTTACCGCTGCTTCCGAACCTCCAGAAACAATAACATCACACATTCCTAAACGTATGTAGTTAAAAGCGTCAATCATTGCATTTGCTGAAGAAGCACAAGCGGAAACTGTTGTATAGTTTGGACCCATAAAGCCATTTCTCATAGATATATGAGCAGGAGCAATATCGGCAATCATTTTAGGAATAAAAAACGGATTGAAACGAGGTGTTCCGTCTCCTTTGGCATAACTAAGCACTTCCTCTTGAAAGGTTTCTAAACCACCAATTCCTGCACCCCAAATTACACCTACTCTTTGTTTATTTACGTTTGAATCTAAAATACCTGCGTCTGCAATGGCTTGTTCACCAGCTACAATGGCATATTGTGCAAATTTATCCATTCGTCTTGCTTCTTTTCTATCGATAAATTCTTCGATATTGAAGTTTTTTACTTCACAAGCAAATTTTGTTTTATGTTTTTCAGTGTCATAATAAGTAATTGGCGCAGCACCGCTTTTTCCGCTAATTAAGGCATTCCAATATTCTTGAATATTGTTTCCAATTGGAGTTAGTGCCCCAAGACCTGTAACCACTACACGTTTTAATTGCATAAATTATTTTTTAGTTATATAGAAAAACCCAATGTGCATATTTTAAATATCAACATTGGGTATTACATAAATGTCTTATGTGAATGATTGTAATACAATCAATGTTTTTACAAATCTAAACAAAGATTTTTAAAAACAGAAACAAAAAATAACAACATCCGTATAAAAAAAATTATACGGATGAATGATTATTATTTCTTAGCTTCTTCGATGTAAGAAATTGCTTGACCTACAGTAGCAATGTTTTCAGCTTGGTCGTCTGGAATTTGGATATCAAATTCTTTTTCGAATTCCATAATAAGCTCTACAGTGTCTAATGAATCAGCACCTAAATCGTTAGTGAAGCTTGCTTCTGTTACTACTTCGTTTTCGTCAACACCTAATTTGTCCACGATAATCGCTTTTACTCTTGATGCAATGTCTGACATAATTTTTAATTTTTAATTTATTTGTTTGCAAAAATAAAAAACTTTATTTTAAAACAACATTTTTGTTAGTAAATATAGCAACGAATGTACAAAAAAAACTTAAAACACCCTAATTTGCTCCATATTTTGCTTAAAATAATTTTTAATTTTTTCTTTTTTTGGTGCTAAACTTAAATGAATTTATACTTTTGTGTGAAATTCTAACAATTTAAAGTTGTTATAAATTGATAAATAAGATTTTTACATGAAGAAAATTGTACTTTTTGCTTCTGGCAACGGTTCTAATGCCGAAAATATTATGGCATATTTTGACACGTCAAATGTTGTTTCAGTTGTTGGTGTATTTTCGAACAATTCTGAAGCAAAAGTAATTGAAAGAGCTAAAAAGTTTAAAGTGCCAATTTTTATTTTTAACAAAATGGAACTTTCAGATGATACCGTTTTGAGTCAGCTGATGCAATTGCAGCCTGATTTAATTGTGTTTGCAGGTTTTTTATTAAAGTTTCCTATTCATATTATTAACGAATTTCCAAATAAAGTCATAAATATTCATCCCGCGTTGTTGCCTAATTATGGCGGAAAAGGGATGTATGGTATGCAAGTACATCAAGCAGTTTTAGAAAATAAAGAAAAGGAAACAGGAATCACCGTTCATTACGTAAACGAACATTTTGATGAAGGGGAATTTATATTTCAAACTAAAGTAAATATTGAAAATTGTACAACTGCAGATGAAATAGCACAAAAAATTCACGAATTGGAAATGGAACATTTCCCGAAAGTAATTGAGAGATTTTTAGAAGGTTAAACTTCTTAGAAAGTCAAACCGCAATATTTTCTTAATTTCAATCTCTAAAAATCTAACCTTCTAACAATCTAATAAACTAAAATGTCCTACCAAGTTCACATATACACAGACGGCGCTGCCAAAGGAAATCCCGGTCCTGGCGGTTATGGCGTAGTAATGGAAATGATTGGCTCGCCTTATAAAAAAGAGTTTTTTGAAGGATTCCGACATACCACTAATAACAGAATGGAATTGTTGGCAGTAATTGTAGGTTTAGAAAAATTGAAAGCGCCTAAAACCAACGTTTTGGTTGTTTCTGATTCTAAATATGTGGTAGATTCAGTAGAAAAAGGTTGGGTGTTTGGTTGGGAGAAAAAATACTTCAAAGACAAAAAAAATCCCGATTTATGGATGCGGTTTTTAAAAATTTACAGACAACATCAAGTGAAATTCATGTGGATAAAAGGCCATAACAACCATCCTCAAAACGAACGCTGCGACGAATTAGCCGTGATGGCTTCGCAACAAAAAAACCTAAACATTGATACTTTTTACGAGACGGAAGAACAGAAATTGTTGTAAAATAGTTTTCCAACCAATCTTATTCTTCGTTTATAGCATTCCAGCCTCTGGCTTTTAGTTCAATTTTTGTGTTGGCTCGAGTCACCAAATGCATGCTTTCGCTTTCCGCTACCATATGACCAATAATGGTAAAATTTGGATTGTGTTTTATTTTTTCGAAATCTTCCATTTTAATTGTAAAAAGCAATTCGTAATCTTCACCGCCATTTAAAGCAATTGTGGTAATATCTACATTAAATTCTTCACACACATTTATTAATTGTGGATCCACCGGAATTTTATCTTCATATACATTACAACCTAATTTACTTTGCTTACAAATGTGCATAATTTCAGAGGACAATCCGTCTGAAATATCAATCATAGCTGTGGGTTTTACTTCTAATTTTTCTAACAATTCTTTCACGTCATTTCTAGCTTCTGGCTTCAATTGGCGCTCAATTAAATAGGTGTAATCGTCTAAAACAGGTTGGTTATTCGGGTTGACTTGAAACACTTGTTTTTCTCTTTCCAAAACTTGTAAGCCCATGTAAGCCGCACCTAAATCGCCTGAAACAACTAACAAATCAGTTTGTTGTGCGCCATTTCTGTAAGTAATTTCATCTAAATCAGCTTCGCCAATGGCAGTAATACTAATAATTAATCCTTTTTGAGAAGATGTGGTGTCGCCACCAATTACATCTACATTATAAGCGTTGGCTGCTAAAGTAATTCCTGCAAAAAGTTCTTCCATAGCTTCTAACGGGAAACGATTAGAAACAGCTATGGAAACGGTAACCTGTGTTGGCACTGCATTCATCGCGCAAATGTCTGAAACATTAGACACAATTGCTTTGTATCCCAAGTGTTTTAAAGGCATGTAACTTAAATCAAAATGCACACCTTCTACTAATAAATCGGTAGAAATCACTACTTTTTTTTCTTTAAAATCTAAAACAGCGGCATCGTCACCAATACTTTTAATCGTGCTTTCTTGATTAATTTTGAAATGCTTGGTTAAATGTTCAATTAATCCGAATTCACCTAAACTGGCAATGCTCGTTGTTTTTTGATCTTTATTTTCTAACATGAGGTTTTGTTTTTTGCAAAGATAGGAAATTAATGTGCCAATTATTTCATGTGTTAATCAGTCAATTTTTTAATCGGCTAATTATCTAGTTGCTTAAGTTTTTCAAAAATTAAACTGGTTTCATATCCTTTTCGAAGTAAAAAATCAACAAATTTTTTATTTTTCTTTTGTCCTTTTCGTTCCTTAATGGCGTTCCAATTTTTTTCTGCAAGCGCATGAAAATTAGCTAAATAAATATCGTTTGGCAGTTCCAATAAAGCTAAATCGATGTTTCTTTTAGAGATTTCTCTGAACTTTAATTCTTGAACAATTCGGTTTTTACCCCAACCTTTATAGTTGTGTTTGCCTCTTGCGAAACTTTTAGCAAAACGTTCTTCATCTACATATTTATGCTCGATAAGATGCACAATTATTTGTTCCTTTAGTTCAGGAAGTAAGGTAAAACTTCGTAATTTTTGTTCCACTTCTTTATGACAACGATCTTGGTAAGAACAGTAATACTCTAATTTGCTGATAATTTCGTTTGTTGTATGTGAGGTTTTTGGTGGTTCCAATGAAAAATATTAAATAAATATCTATTCAAAATTACTATAAAAAACAACTTTTACAATAGTAAAAATGGGATTCTTTTACATGAATTATTTTTATTACTAAAATTAGTCTAACATTTTTAAACTTCAAACGGAATAACTATCTTTGCAGCTTATTAAAATCAAAGTAAATGAGTAAATTATTAATTGTAGGAACGGTAGCATTTGATGCCATTGAAACACCTTTTGGAAAAACAGATAAAATTTTAGGCGGCGCGGCAACATATATTGGTTTATCGGCTTCATTTTTTAATGTTGATTCAGCAATAGTTTCTGTTGTAGGTGAAGATTTTCCGCAAGAACATTTAGATTTATTATCAGAAAGAAATATAAATATTGAAGGAATTGAAATAGTAAAAGGCGGGAAAACCTTCTTTTGGAGTGGAAAATATCACAACGATATGAATTCTCGCGACACGCTAGCTACTGAGTTAAACGTTTTAGCAGATTTTAATCCAGTAGTGCCACAAGCATATAAAGACGCATCGGTTGTTATGTTAGGGAATTTACATCCAATTGTACAATCGTCCGTTTTAAATCAAATGACAAGCCAACCAAAATTAGTAGTTTTAGATACCATGAACTTTTGGATGGATTGTGCTTTACCTGAATTATTAGAAGTGATAAAACGTGTAGACGTAATTACCATTAACGATGAAGAAGCCCGTCAATTATCTGGAGAATATTCTTTGGTAAAAGCCGCAGCAAAAATTCAAACTATGGGTCCTAAATATGTAGTCATTAAAAAAGGCGAACATGGCGCCTTAATTTTCCATAATAATGATGTTTTCTTCGCACCAGCCCTGCCATTAGAAGAAGTTTTTGATCCAACAGGAGCAGGCGATACTTTTGCAGGCGGATTTTCTGGATATATTGCTCAATCGGAAGATATTTCTTTTGAAAATATGAAAAACGCCATTATTCATGGCTCAAATTTAGCCTCTTTTTGTGTAGAAAAGTTCGGAACAGAAAGAATGGTAAACTTAAACAAAGAAGATGTTTATGCTCGTTTACAACAATTTAAAGCGTTAACACATTTTGATATCCAATTATAAGACCAAACTATGCCTCGAAATTTCGGGGCATTTTTAATAGAAAATTATATAAATCCGTTTCGGTATTACATTTAGAATAAACAACAATAACTATGAGCGACGCTATTAAACATGAATGTGGAATTGCCTTACTTAGACTTTTAAAACCATTAGAATACTATAGAGAAAAATATGGCACGGCTTTTTACGGTGTAGAAAAAATGTACCTTTTAATGGAAAAACAGCACAATCGTGGGCAAGATGGAGCAGGTTTTGCCAGTATAAAATTAGACGTACAACCTGGTCAAAGATACATTAGTAGAATTCGTTCTAATCAAGCACAACCTATTCAGGATATTTTCGGACAAATAAATGCCAGAATTTCAGAGGAATTAGCGAGAAATCCTTCGTATCAAAATAATGTAGCACTGCAAAAAGAACACATTCCTTATGTGGGCGAATTATTTTTAGGCCACGTACGTTATGGAACTTTTGGAAAAAACAGCATCGAAAGTGTACATCCTTTTTTACGTCAGAACAATTGGATGCACAGAAATTTATTAGTTGCAGGAAATTTTAACATGACCAATGTTAAAGAGTTATTTCAAGATTTAGTTGATGTGGGACAACATCCGAAACTACTAGCCGATACGGTAACAGTCATGGAAAAAATTGGTCATTTTTTAGATGATGAAATCACACAATTATATTTAGATTGCAAAAACGAAGGGCTGACTAAATTGGAAGCTTCTCCAGTAATCGCAGAACGATTAAATATTGGGAGAATTTTAAAAAGAGCCTCTAAAAATTTTGATGGTGGCTACGCTATGGCCGGACTTTTAGGTCACGGAGACGCTTTTGTGGTTAGAGATCCAAACGGAATTCGTCCAGCTTATTATTACCAAGATGATGAAATTGTAGTCGTAGCTTCAGAACGACCGGTAATTCAAACGGTTTTTAATGTAGCCTTCGAAGATGTGAAAGAATTAGAAGCTGGAGATGCCATTATTGTCAAGAAAAACGGAAATGTTCTTTTCGAAAATATTAGAGAATGTACCGATAAAAAAGCCTGTTCTTTCGAAAGAATTTATTTTTCTCGCGGAAGCGATGCTGAAATATATCAAGAAAGAAAATTATTAGGAAAATATGTTTTTCCAAGTGTGTTGAAAGAAATTGAAAACGACATTCATAATTCGGTATTTTCATTTATTCCAAACACGGCAGAAACATCATTTTATGGCATGGCTGAAGCCGCTCAAAAATTCTTAGACGAACAAAAAGTTAAAGATATTATCGCGCAAAAAGATACTTTAGATGAAAAAGGTTTAAATGAAATTTTAGCCGAAAAAGTTCGTACTGAAAAAATAGCCATTAAAGATGTCAAACTTCGTACTTTTATTACGGAAGACAGTAGCAGAGATGAAATGGTTGCACATGTTTACGACATCACTTATGGCGTAGTAAAACCTACAGATAATTTGGTAATTATTGACGATAGTATTGTTCGTGGTACAACATTAAAACAAAGTATCATTAAAATTTTAGACCGATTACATCCTAAGAAAATTGTAGTAGTTTCATCGGCTCCTCAAATTAGATATCCTGATTGTTACGGAATTGACATGAGTACATTAGAAGGTTTTATCGCTTTTAAAGCTGCAATGGAACTTTTAAAGGAAACCAATCAGTATCAAATTGTTGAAGACGTTTATAAAAAATGTAAAGCACAGCAAGGTCTTAAAGACACAGAAGTTGTCAATCATGTAAAAGAAATTTACAATCCTTTTACTGATGAGCAAATTTCAGATAAAATGGCTCAAATGCTAACAACAAAAGAAATAAAAGCAAAAGTGAAAATTATTTTTCAAAAAGTTGAAGATTTACACAAAGCGTGTCCTAAAAATTTAGGTGATTGGTATTTTACTGGAAATTATCCAACACCTGGAGGAAACCGTGTTGTAAATACCGCTTTTATCAACTTTTATGAAGGAAATGGAGCGCGTGCTTATTAAAAAAGCGCATTTCATCGAGAATATTAACCATTCAACAATTATTTTATTTTAATGAAATAAGTTAATATACTTTTAACTCACCAGAAAATTAGTAGGTTAAGTTTTATGGTAGATTTGGGGCAAAAAGGGTGAAACGAAAGTTTCACCTTTTTTATTTTATATAGTTTCCAGTGAAATCTTTTTTATTTCTTTATTAGTTTAAAACAACAGTTTACACCACTTTTAAAATATAATAGTTTTTCTTTCCTTTTTGAAGTAAAACGAACGTATTCGCAATTAAATCGTTAGTTGAAATTTTATATTCTTCTGTAACTTTTACTTTGTTTACTGAAACGGCATTTTCTTTTAACGCTCTTCTGGTTTCGTTTCCTGAAGATAAAAATCCTGTTTTCACAAAGGCATCCACAATTGGGTAACCTGCTTCGATTTCTGCTAAAGTAACTTCTGCTTGCTCTAAACTTTGGAAAACATCCGCTAACGTTTTTAAATCTAGTTGTTTTAAATCGTCCACAGTTGGTTTAAAGAAAGCTTGGGAAGCAAAAACGGCTTTTTCGTGTTCTGCTTCACCGTGAATCATAACGGTTACTTCTTCGGCTAATTTCTTCTGTAATACTCGTAAATGAGGTGCTTCAGTATGTTCGGCTAATAAAGCATCAATCTTATCTTTGTCTAAAAATGTAAAAATTTTAATATATTTTTCGGCATCAACATCAGTCGTATTAAACCAAAATTGGTAAAATTCGTATGGCGACGTTTTATCAGCATCTAACCAAATATTTCCTTTTTCCGATTTCCCGAATTTTGAACCATCTGCTTTTGTAATTAATGGGCAAGTCATCGCGAAAGCTTTACCTTCTGTTTCAGAATCTACGTTCATTCTACGAATTAATTCTGTACCTGTTGTGATGTTTCCCCATTGGTCGCTTCCACCCATTTGTAATTTACAATTGTGGTGTTTGTGTAAATGATAAAAATCGTAACCTTGAATTAATTGATACGTAAATTCTGTAAAACTCATTCCTTCGCCTTCACCAGACAATCGTTTTTTTACAGAATCTTTACTCATCATATAGTTAACAGTGATGCGTTTTCCTACTTCACGAACAAAATCAATGAACGAGAAATCTTTCATCCAATCGTAATTGTTGACTAAAACTGGGGCTTGTGCATCCGTAGCATTGAAATCTAAAAAGCGAGATAATACGCCTTTAATTCCTTCTACATTGTGATTTAAAGTCGCTTCATCTAATAAATTTCTTTCGTTTGATTTTCCTGATGGATCACCAATCATTCCTGTTGCACCGCCAACTAAAGCGTAAGGTTTATGTCCGAATTTACGTAAGTGCATTAATAAAATAATAGGCACCAAACTTCCAATATGTAACGAATCTGAAGTTGGATCAAAACCAATATAAACAGCTGTTGGCTCTTTTAAAAGTTGCTCTTCTGTTCCCGGCATCGCATCGTGTACCAAACCTCTCCATTGTAATTCTTCAATTAAATTCTTCATGTTGTTTTATTTTTCTTCAACCACAGCATCTGGGTCGTCATCATTTTCTAAAATATCTAAAATTGGTTCTGTAAATTCTTGTTCGTTGGCCAAACTTCTGTTTAAAGATAAAACCAAACTTGGTAATAAAATTAAATTGGTTAACATTCCGAATAATAACGTGATGGAAACCAAACCTCCTAAGGCAACAGTTCCGCCAAAATCGGATAAAGTAAACACCGAAAATCCGAATAATAACACAAAAGAAGTATAAAACATACTTGGTCCTTCTTCGTTTAATGTGGCGAAAATTGATTTTCTTATTTTCCAGTTATTTCTAACCAATTCTTGTCGGTATTGCGCTAAGAATCGAATGGTATCATCTACGGAAAGTCCAAACGCAATTCCGAAAACCAAAATAGTTGAGGGTTTGATTGGAATATCTAAATATCCCATCAATCCAGCTGTAGCTAATAAAGGTAATAAATTCGGAATCAAAGCTACAAAAATCATTTTCACCGAACGGAATAAGAAAAAAATTAAAGCACCTGTTAATGCTAAGGCGAATAATAAAGATTCAATTAAGTTTTCTAATAAATAACTCGTTCCTTTTTGGAATAATAACGCTTTTCCAGTAATGGTTACTGTATAACGTTCTTTTGGAAATAATTTATTGATTCGGTCATTTAATTTTTCTTCCACTTTTACCATTTCATCTGTGCTGACTTCTCTCATAAAAGTCGAAATTCTAGCGTATCGACCAGTGGCATCTACATAACTTTTTAGTGGATTATTTTTACTGTCTTTCGACGAATTTTTCAAATAGGGTAAAATAAAAGCTTGTTCTTGTGAATCGGGTAAATCGTAAAAAGCGGGATTTCCGTTGTAATACGCTTGTTTAGAAAATTTTACCAAATTGACGATAGAAACCGGTTTTGAAAGTTCTGGAATCGCTTCGATTTCTGATTGCAATTCGTCCATTTTTTTCAAAGTCGAAATTTTCATCACGCCTTTTTTACGTTTGGTGTCAATTAAAATTTCAACAGGCAAAACACCTTTAAATTCTTTTTCAAAGAAACGAATGTCTTCAAAAAAAGGTGTGCTTTTTGGCATGTCTTCTAAAATACTTCCAGAAATGTTTATTTTGTAAACACCAATAATTCCTAAAATTAAAATACCAACTGCAACACCATATACTCTAACATTATGATATCTTACTTGGTCGATAATCCAGTTTTTAAAATTCACCAAATACCCGCGTTCTAAATGTTTTAAATGTCTCGCTTTTGGAATTGGCATAAAACTAAAGAAAATCGGAATTACAAATAAACTCAGCACAAAAAGTGCCATAATGTTTATTGAAGTTACAATTCCAAATTCTTGTAATAATTTATTGTCAGTAATAATGAAAGTTGCAAAACCTACCGCAGTTGTAACATTTGTAATAAAAGTTGCGGTTCCTACTTTGGTTAAAACACGTTGTAAACCTTTCGCTTTGTTTCCGTGAATTCGCGTTTCTTGGTGGTATTTATTGGTTAAGAAAATACAATTCGGAATACCAATAATTACAATTAATGAAGGCACTAAAGCGGTTAAAACTGTAATTTCATAACGCAATAAGCCTAAAAATCCGAAAGACCACATTACGCCAATCATCACTACAAAAAGCGCCATCATTGTCGTGCGAAACGAACGGAAAAAGAAATAGAAAAGTAGGGAAGTTACCAATAAAGTTGCGCCAATAAACAAACCAATTTCGCTAATAATTGCCTTTGCATTCATGGTTCTTATAAAAGGCATTCCCGAAACTTTGATGTCCGTTTTTGTTGTTTCCTTAAACGATTCAATGGCTGGAATTAGTTTATTTAAAACAAATTCTTTTCTTTCGGGTTTATTTACGATGTCTTTTTTAAGATAAATGACGCTTCTAACCACGCCACTTTTTTTATTAAACAATAAGCTTTCGTAAAAAGGCATTTTGATTAATAAATCTTGTTTTTTGGCATTCAAATAAGCGGCATCGGCCACTTTATTTTGATTTATAAAAGGTTTTATTTGAAAGGTTTGTAAGGAATCGTTTTTAACTAAATTCTGAATTTCATTAAACGACAACACACCATCTACTTCTTTGTTTTTAGCAATAGCAGCTATCATGTTGTTCCATGCTTTATACGTTTCTGGTTTAAAAACATCAGCACTTTTTACCGCAAAAACGATTACATTACCTTCTTCACCAAATTTCTTTAAAAAATCGTTATAAGCTATATTTTCTTTATGGTCAGCGGGTAATAAATTGGCTTCAGTTTGTGTAAAACGAATATATTTCCATTGCGATGCCATAAAAATAGTAAACAAAGCAATGCATAAAAGCACCCAATGTCTATTTCTTAAAAGTGTACGGGCTACAAAATTCCAAAAACTGGTGTTTAACCACTTCGTCATGATATGATTTTAGTGTGCAAAGGTAAGAATTATGGTGAATTATATCCCCAAATTCAATGTAAAAGATAATTTTATAGCAATATTTTGATCAAATTTTTCCAATTGATACGGTCCATATCTATAATAGGTAGATAATCCAAAGCCTTTAAAAATGTTTTGCAATTCAAATCCACTTTCATAAAATCCTTTTTCCATGGTTTTAAATGTGATACCTTGATGGTTTTCAGGATTTGAAAAACCACCAAAAGCTACTTTACTGCCAACTACTAAGATAGGTTTGATACTTTTTGAAATTTGAAATTTATTAAAATAGTGTTTCACCTGAAAAAGCGAATACCTGTCCGAAAAAAACTCATTGAAATACATGGTTTCAAAAGATGTTTTATTAGCAAATGTAATTCGACTCAAAATAGCATCTCGGTTTAAATTATTTGGGGCCACACTATACAAATGTGAAAGTGGCGCGTTACCTAAACTAATTCCACCTTGCAACAAAAAAGTAGTTTTTTGCCCCGATAAATGTTTCTTTTCTTGATATATTCTCGCGTCTATTTTTGTAAATTCAATGTTGTCGCTTATTACATTTGGTATCGCTTGTGAGACTTGTAAAATTACCTTTGGAAAACCTTTTTCTACTTCTAAAATTTCTTGTGGCGCTTGTAAAAACTTACTATTTGGCGACCATTCAAAACTTACTGTTGCCAACGTTAAATCATAAACTTTATAAGATTTATTTTGTGCAATAAATTCGTAATCAAATAAAGGATTGATTCGGGAACGATTTATCTTTAAGATAGTTTCAACTTTAGTTATAAATTTAGATTCAAAAGCCAACTCATAAGATTGATGGTTGTAAAATGTAGATAGATTAAATGGTCGTGGATCTATAAGTCTAAATCGCTTATTATCTGCTAAAAGAGATAAATCGGCAAACTCATTATTATCATTTGTAAATGAACCCGAAATCCAACTATCCGTAATTTTTGAAACCCGAAAAGCACTTCCAAATTGACTTTTAAAAATGCCGTCTTTTGTGCCATACGCAGCATAACCAAATAATTTATAATAGGCAGAAAGGCGGTCATTTGTTTGTATGCCAATACCCAATCTAAAACCTTCGTAATTGTTAAATTTAAAAATATCGCGCGCACGAAAATCAAACCAACCAAACGGAATTTGACCACCAATTAATTTCTTGCCGAAATAAATTTTCTTTTCAATTTTTGATGCAGTTACTAAACTGTCTATAGCTTGATAGGTGTTTTTAGAACGAATGTCAATAGTGTCATTGGCAATTGTATTTAAAAAAACAGCATTTGTTTTAGTAGCATTTTCATCAATTTGAATTTGATAATGTTGTTTTTTAGTAACTGCTGAAAAGTTATAATTGCTAAAGTTTCTGTGTATTTTTACAAATAAATCATTTGAGTAATCGTATTTTTTGGAGGTATTTGGCAAATTATCAAATTGTATGGTTTCTCCTAAAAAATCAATGTTTTGTTTCCCTTTTCCTTTTGTAACTAAAATGTTTTGCGAAATTGGAAACCACGATTTCCCATCATTAAAAGAATCAAAAACAGTTTCCGCTTTAACATTAATTATGCTATTTATAAAAAAAGTGATTTTAGTAATGCTATTTGTTTTTAAATCAACAATAGCCGTTCCTTTTAATTTATTTTTTCGGATGCTTTTTTTTAATTCAAATTGCAACACAATTTCTTTACCTGAAATAGGGGTTAGGGTGTCTGTTATTTCGAATTTATATTTGAGCGAACCCGTATTTGAAAACGGATTTTGAAAGGTAAATTGTAAAATTTTTAGTTGTTTTTTACTCAAATCAAAAGGCATAAATTCTTGTCCTAATAATTCGTAAACAGGTTGTTTTAAACCTGCCATTTTTAAACCAATAATAGTTTCTTTTTTCTTGCCTTTTTCGATAGAAATTGCGGCTACTTTTTCGGTTTGATAAATGTGTTGTTTGGCAATAATTTTCTTAAATTTATAACTAGAAGAATCTATAATAAATTTCGTTTTTTGCTTGTTTTTAAAGACTGTATCAATAGACGCAGAAATAGAATCTGGATAAGCTGAAATAATTGATTTCTCGTAAAAGGTATAACTAAAATCAGGAGTTTTAAATTGGTTATTTGTTATAACACCAATAACATTGCGAACTAACTTTTTTGTGTTTTCATTTTGTTTTACAGCAAACTTTTGAGCATGCGCTCCAAAAGAAAATAAAAAAATAATCCAAAACAGTATTCTCATGTAAAACAAATTAAAAGCAAATATACAGATAATAAAAAAGCGTCCAATTACTTGCACGCTTTTATTTTATTTTTGATAAAATTTATTTCGATTCGTTGAAACGTTTAGTTACTTCGTCCCAGTTTATAACATTAAAAAAAGCTTCAATATAATCTGGTCTTCTGTTTTGGTAATTCAAATAATACGCGTGTTCCCATACGTCTAATCCTAAAATAGGCGTTCCGCCACAACCAATACCTGGCATTAATGGATTATCTTGATTTGGTGAAGAACAAACTTCAACTTTTCCGCCTTTTTGCACACAAAGCCAAGCCCATCCTGAACCAAAACGAGTAGCTGCAGCTTTAGCAAATTCTGCTTTAAAAGCATCAAATGAACCATAAGCTGTGTCAATTGCAGCTGCTAATTCGCCTTTTGGTAAACCACCACCATTTGGTGACATGACGGTCCAAAATAAATTGTGATTGTAAAAACCACCTCCGTTATTTCTAACAGGCATATTATTCATATCCAAATTGGCCATAATAGCTTCAATAGATTTTCCTTCTAAATCTGTTCCAGCTATTGCAGCATTTAAATTTGTTGTGTAAGCATTATGATGTTTGGTATGGTGAATTTCCATAGTTCTTGCATCAACATGTGGTTCTAATGCATCATATGCATATGGTAATTGTGGGAGTTCAAAAGCCATAATTTACTATTTTTAATTGATTAATTATTTTTTTCAAATTTATAACTTTAACTTTGAAAATAAAATTTTTCCGTCTTAATACTTTCTTAAAAGATTATTTGTAATATGGCATTTCAAGTTTATAACGCTTCCGCTGGTTCGGGTAAAACGTATACCTTAACAAAAGAATATTTAAAAATTTTGTTGGTAGCTTCTGCCAACGATACCTATAAAAAAATTCTAGCCATTACTTTTACCAATAAAGCGGTTGAAGAAATGAAGAGCCGTATTATTGATAGTTTAATAGCGTTTACAAAAAATGAAGTTACTGAAAAAACAGCTAATTTTATGCAAGAAATTGCTACTGAAATAAAATTAGATGTGCCTACAATCCAACTAAAATCTAGAAAAATTTTAAAGAATTTAATTCATAATTACGCGGCGTTTGATATTTCAACTATTGATAAATTTACCCATCGAATTATTAGAACTTTCACGCACGATTTAAATTTACCAACAAATTTTGATGTTACTTTAGATACAGATGAGCTATTAAAAAACGCCATTGATGTAGTGGTAGCCAAAGCAGGCGAAGACGAAGAATTGACTCAAATATTAATCGATTTTGCAAAGAGTAAAACAGATGATGATAAAAGTTGGGACGTAACATTAGATTTGTACGAAGTTTCAAGATTAATTTTAAACGAAGAGCATTTTTTCAATTTCGGAAAATTAAGTGATAAATCAGTTGATGATTTTTCTAAAATTGCCGAAAAAATTAAGTTAAAAGTTGAAACGAATACCAAAAAAATAAAGGAAAACGCGAAATTAATTTTAGATGATTTTACCTCAAATAATTTAACGGAAGACGACTTTGATCGAAAAACGTTTTACAAACACGTTGTCAATTTGTTTCACGAAAAAGCAACCGAGTACGATTTTGTAAATGAAAAAGAAATATTGGTTCCTAAAAAATCTAACAATTTAGAAGTTGTTACCCGTTTTTTACCTTCTTGGAAATTTAAATTGACTACAATCTACAAAGCAAAAAACGAAAATGCTTTATTTGATTTGGTTCTTAAAAACATGATTCCGTTGTCATTAATCAATGTAATTTACAAAGAATACAAACAATTACAAGAAGACCAAAATGTGTTGTCTATTTCCGATTTTAATACGATAATTCACAATGAAATTAAAGACCAACCCGCTCCTTTTATTTATGAGCGATTAGGCGATAGGTACCGTCATTATTTTATAGATGAGTTTCAGGACACTTCGCAGTTACAATGGGAAAATTTTATACCACTTATTGATAATGCCTTGGCAAGTGAAGATTTAGATGGCACAAAAGGTTCGTTAATGATTGTTGGCGATCCAAAACAATCTATTTACCGCTGGCGTGGCGGAAAAGCGGAACAATTTATAGATTTAAGTACTACTGATAATCCGTTTTCTAATGAAGCAAAATCCGTAGAAAATTTACCAAAAAATTACAGAAGTTATTCGGAAGTTATTGATTTTAATAATCAATTTTTTCAATTTCTTTCTGGAGAATTTAGTAATGAGGCTTATCAAAAATTATATAAAGAAACAGCTCATCAAGAATTTAATGAAAAAAAAGGCGGTTTTGTTTCGGTAAGTTTTTTAGACGATACCATTGAAATTAACGAGGAAATTTTAGATGATGAAACCATTACCGAAAAAGACAAGCAATATTTGTCTAAAACTTTAGAAATTATTCAGCAATCTGTAGCTAATGGATTTGACTATTCAGACATTGTTTTATTAACTCGAAAAACTAAAAATGGTGTTTTATTGGCTAATTTTTTAACCGAAAATAATATTCCAATTATTTCATCGGAAACATTGCTAATTCAAAATGCTTCGGAAGTAAAATTTATTATTACTTTTTTAGAATATTTGGATAGTGCCAACAATCAAGAATCAAAAATAAATTGGTTGTATTTTGTGGCAACTACAAAGGTTGCTAAAGCAGAAATTCACGACTTCATAGTAGCCGCAAAAGACTTATCAGAAAACGATTTGCAAAAGTATTTGGCTTCGTTTGGATGGGAAATATCTTTTGAAAATTGTAGAAAAAAATCTTTGTATGAAGCTGTAGAAAACATAGTTCATGTATTTTTAAAAGATAAAACTACCATTTCGTATGTACAATATTTTTTAGATTTAGTTTTAGAAAGAAATGTAAAATACCAAACCAGTATTGCTGATTTTTTAGAATATTGGAAAAAATCAGGATTTAAACAAAGCATTCCGTCTCCAGAAGGAGAAAAAGCCATCCGAATTATGACCATTCACAAATCGAAAGGGTTAGAATTTCCGGTGGTAATTTATCCGTTTGCCGATGATAGTTTGAATCCAAGAAGCAATAATATTTGGATTCCAATGGAAGACCAAAGTGTTGATATGCCGCAAGCTTTAGTAAAAAACAATAAGATTTTAGAAAAATATAGCGGTCAAACTAAAGAAATTTATCAAACCAAATCGCAGGAAGAAATTTTAGACACTATAAATGTTTTATATGTAGCGCTAACCCGCGCAGAAGAACAATTACATGTAATTAGTAGTTATAAAACAACTACAAAAGGCGAAATTTCGGCTTCCAAAACGTTGGCTTCTTATTTTATAAATTTTTTGTCGCAAAAAGCAAATTTTTCAGTCGAACAAAAAGAATATACTTTCGGCAATCCAAAAAGACAATCGCAACCGAAATTATTTGATAAAAATAAAGCAGAAATTCAGGCTGTTAACAATGCATTAGATTTTTCTTCGATAAAAATAGCAAAAAAAGAGGCTTTAATGTGGGGTACTTTACAGCAGGATGCCATTGAGTTCGGAAATATAATTCATCAAATTTTATCTTATATTACTACGAAAAATGATTTGCAACCTGCTTTAACAAAAAGCTTAGATGAAGGTCTGATTCAACAATCGCAAAAAAGCATTTTTGAAGATAAAATCAAACAAATTATTTATCATCCAGAATTAGAATCTTTTTTTAATCCGAATTACACAGTTTTTACCGAACACAATATAATTTCGCCAAACGAAATCAATTTAAAACCGGATAGATTGGTAATTTATAATTCAGAAGCTTTTCTTATTGATTACAAAACAGGTGCGCAAGACGAAAAACATAAAATACAAATAGAAAATTACGCCCGCGTTATTGAAAAAATGAATTTAAAAGTAACTAAAAAAGTGTTGTTATATATTGGAGAAGAATTAAAAATTATACATTTGTAGAAAATTAAAACATCCAACAATTAACAATAAATATAAAAATGTACGGAAAAATTCAAGCACACTTAAAAAATGAATTAAATACAATTCAACAAAACGGTTTGTATAAAAAAGAACGCATTATCACTTCGCCGCAAGGTGCAGAAATAGTTGTGAATGGCGAAACTGTTTTAAATTTCTGTTCCAATAATTATTTAGGATTGTCTTCTCATCCAGAAGTGGTGCAAGCTGCTAAAGACGCTTTAGATTCTCATGGTTTCGGAATGTCGTCAGTTCGTTTCATTTGTGGCACGCAAGATATTCACAAACAATTAGAAGCAGCAATAGCTGATTTTTATGGCACAGAGGATACAATTTTATATGCAGCAGCTTTCGATGCAAATGGTGGTGTTTTCGAACCTTTATTAGGAGAAGAAGATTGTATTATTTCCGATAGTTTAAATCATGCCTCAATTATTGATGGTGTGCGTTTGTGTAAAGCTGCACGTTATCGTTATGAAAATTCTAATATGCAGGATTTGGAAGCACAATTAATTAAAGCTACAGAGGCAGGTCATCGTTTTAAGTTAATTGTAACGGATGGCGTTTTCTCAATGGACGGATTAGTAGCGCCTTTGGATAAAATTTGCGATTTAGCCGATAAATATGACGCATTAGTAATGGTAGACGAATGTCACGCTGCCGGATTTATTGGCGCAACTGGTATTGGAACTATGGAAGCAAAAAATGTTTTAGGTCGTGTTGATATTATTACAGGGACTTTAGGAAAAGCCTTAGGTGGCGCTATGGGCGGTTATACTACCGCTAATAAAGAAGTAATCGAAATTTTACGCCAACGTTCGCGTCCTTATTTATTTTCAAATTCATTAGCACCATCAATTGTTGGAGCCTCTTTAAAAGTTTTTGAAATATTAAAAAAAGATACCACTTTAAGAGATCAGTTAGAATGGAACACCAATTATTTTAAAGAAGGTATTAAAAAAGCAGGTTTAGATTTTATAGATGGTGATTCGGCAATTGTACCAATTATGTTATATGATGCAAAATTATCACAAGAAATGGCAGATGAATTGCTAAAACTAGGCATATATGTGATTGGATTTTTCTACCCTGTGGTTCCAAAAGACAAAGCCAGAATCAGGGTCCAATTATCTGCAGCTCACACAAAAGAACATTTAGACAAAGCCATTGCAGCTTTTACAAATGTGGGAAAAAAGTTAAACATTATTCAATAAACATAATTTGTTTAACATTTAATTATGAAAAAACAAACAAAAGTTTTGTGAATTACAAAAAACATATTACTTTTGCTTCT
Organism: uncultured Flavobacterium sp.; assembly: GCA_964402375.1. Lineage (GTDB taxonomy): Bacteria > Bacteroidota > Bacteroidia > Flavobacteriales > Flavobacteriaceae > Flavobacterium. The sequence goes on from CAYOCC010000003.1 coordinate 88,463, forward strand.
AAATATATAATGAATTGTAATTAAATTAAATAAAAAGTATGAAACATTTTAACAAATTATTTGCTACTACTTTGCTGTTTGTTGGACTAGCGTCTCAAGCACAAGATAATGTTAATCCTTGGGCGGTGTCTTTTGGAGCAAATGCAGTAGACACTAGAGTAAGCGCTAGTAGAGGTGGATTAGGATTTTTTGAAAAAACCTTTTCTCAAGGATTGGATACAAAAGATAATTGGAACTTAGTTCCTGCAGTATCTTACTTAAGCGTATCTAAATACGTTGGAGATGGTTTTTCTTTCGGGATGACAGGATCTTTCAACAAAATTACCAAATTTGTTGATTTTAAACCAACTGTAAAAGGTGCAGATGGAAGAGGAATGGTTGTTAGTAACCCAGGTGATTTAGACTATTATGGTTTAGATGCTGCAGTTTCTTACAGCTTTAAGACTTTATTAAAATCTAAATGGTTTGATCCATCTTTAAATTTAGGTGGAGGTTATGTTTTTATGGGTGATGCTTCAGCAGGTACAGTTAACTTCGGTTGGGGATTAAACTTATGGTTTGCTAAAAATGTAGCTTTTACAATAGCTTCAACATACAAATCTAGTTTTGATGACAATAGAACGCCAAACGCTGATATTCCAACACATTTCTTTCACCAAGCAGGTTTAAGATTCCAATTTGGTGCTAAAGATAGAGACGATGATGGAGTTATTGATTCTGAAGATACTTGTCCAGATGTTAAAGGATTAGCAGCTTTCCAAGGTTGTCCTGATACTGATTTAGACGGAATCCAAGATTCAGCAGATGCTTGTCCAGAAGAAGCAGGTACTCCAGAAATGAATGGATGTCCTGATCAAGATGGTGATACTGTTGCTGATAAAGATGATGCTTGTATTGATGTAGCTGGTTTACCAGTTTTAAAAGGTTGTCCAGATGCTGATGGCGATGGAATTGCTGATCAAAATGACAAATGTCCTACTGTAAAAGGTGATAAAGCTAACGGTGGATGCCCATGGCCAGATACTGATGGTGATAAAGTTTTAGATAAAGATGACAAATGTCCTACTGTAGCAGGAACTGTTGCAAACAACGGATGTCCAGAAGTATCTGAAGATACAATTAAAAAATTAAATGATTATGCAAAAACAATCTTATTTGATTCTGCAAAATCATCTTTCCAAGCACAAACATTACCTGTATTGCAAGCAATTGTTGCTATCTTAAAAGAATATCCAACTGCTAAATTTGCTTTAGAAGGACATACTGATTCAGATGGAAAAGATGAAGCTAACTTAATGTTATCTCAAAATAGAGCTGCCTCTGTAAAATCATTCTTAATTGAAAACGGTGTTACTGCAGACAGATTAACTTCTGAAGGTTTTGGAGAAGCTAAACCAGTTGCTACAAATGCAACGAAAGCTGGAAAAGCGCAAAACAGAAGAGTAGAAGTTAAATTAATTAAATAATTTTTCTCTCATAATATTTTTAAAAAGGTCTCAATTTATTGAGACCTTTTTTTTATCTTTATTGCCATGGATGCATCATTTTTATCTAAATTGGCAAAAGAATTATTAAGTAATAATTCTTCTTTACCAAACACAATCATTGTTTTACCAAACAAAAGAGCCAAATTTTTTTTAATCGAAGCATTAAAAAAACAATCAACTAGTACTTTTTTAGCACCTAAAATAATAAGTATTGAAATGCTTATAGAGGAAATTGCTCAGTTAAGATCTTTGGATAATATCGAACTTTTGTTTGAGTTTTATATGGTATATACAGATAATACTGAAAAGTCCAAACAACAAGATTTTGAAAAATTTTCTGGCTGGGCGGTTACGCTAATTCAAGATTTTAATGAAATTGACAGGTATCTAATCAATCAGAATGAAATTTTTTCTTATTTATTAGATATTGAACGCATCAAAAATTGGACTCCAAATGTAAATAATCAATCTAAGTTAATTGAAAACCATTTAGAGTTTTGGAAATTAATGCCGTTGTACTATCAAAAATTTACCGAACATTTAATAAGTAAAAAAGTAGGCTATCAAGGTTTGTTATACAGAAAAGCAGCCGAAAATTGTGTTGCTTTTGCAAAAAAAACAGCCGACAATACTTTTGTATTTGCAGGTTTTAACGCCCTAAATGCTTCAGAAGAATCAATAATTAAATGTTTGTTAGAACATAATATTGCAACTGTGTTTTGGGATATTGATGCTGTTTTTTTAAAAGACGAATTCCACGATGCCGGTTTGTTTTTGCGTCGAATAAAAAAATCTTGGAAACATTTTGAAACGCACCCTTTTTATTGGATTACAGACAGTTTTTCAAATGACAAAAATATTCAAGTAATAGGAACCCCAAAGTCTATTGGCCAGGCAAAAATTGCTGGAAAAATTATAGAAAAAATTGCAGCGGAAAATAATTCTTTAGAAAATACAGCAATTGTTTTAAGTGAAGAAAACATCTTACTTCCCATTTTAAATGCTTTGCCTGTTGAGGTTGAAAATTTGAATATTACAATGGGATATTCTAGTAAAAATAATCCAGCACAAATTTTAATTTTTAAGATATTTCAGCTCCATATAAACGCGCAAAGTAGAAACAAAAAGCAAAGTGTTTTTTATTATAAAGAACTATTAGAAATTTTAAATAACCCATTAATAGTTTCATGTATCAATGCGAATGAAGTAGTAAAAATCATCAAAAATTCTAATTTAACTTTTATAACAAGCAATCGACTTGGCGAATTATGCTCAAAATACGATTTATTAAATAATGAATTAGTAGCTCAATTGTTTTTCAATTGGAATGTATCAGTGCCTGAAATTTTAGAGAAGTTAAAAGCTATTCTTATTTATATTAAAACACATTTAAGTAATCAGAATGAACAAGATAAAGTAACTAAAGCGTTTGTTTTTTCAATCTACAATGTGGTTTTAAAAATTACAAATTATTATGAAACCTATCAAAACATTGAAAATTTAGAAATTTTATTTTCTATTTATAAACAAGTAATAAATCAAGCGCAAGTTTCCTTTGAAGGCGAACCGCTAAAAGGCTTGCAAATAATGGGAATATTGGAAAGTCGGGTTTTAGATTTTGAAAACGTAATTATTACTTCTCTTAACGAAGGCAAATTACCAGGCGGAAAATCGAATACTTCCTTTATTCCATATGATGTAAAATTAGAAAAAGGCTTGCCAACTTATAAAGAGCGCGATGCCATTTTCACTTATCATTTTTATCGTTTGTTGCAACGTGCGAAGAACATTTATTTATTGTACAACACCCATTCAGAAGGCATTGACGCAGGCGAAAAAAGTCGATTTATTACCCAATTAGAAATAGAACATTTGCCAAATCACAACTTTAAAAAAGTATTTTATAACGCCATAAAACCAGACACAATTTATCAACCAATTGAGATTATAAAAACGCAACCAATTTTAGATAGATTGAAAGAAATTGCAACAATTAAAGGTTTTTCACCCTCGGCTTTGACCAATTATTTACGCAATCCAATTCAGTTTTATTACCAACGAATTTTAGGTGTTCGTGAAAATGAAGAAGTAGAAGAAAACGTCGCGGCTAATACTTTAGGAACTATAATTCATGAAGTATTAGAAAAAATGTACCAACCTTTTGAAGCCAAAAATATTCAAATTAAATCTTCAGATATCGATGTAATGATTCAGAATATTGAAACGTTTACACTAGAAAAATTTATAGAAGTGTACAAAGAAGGCGACATTAAAAAAGGTAAAAATCTGATTGCTTTTGAAGTGGCCAAACGCAATATTTTTAACTTCTTAGTGCAAGAAAAACAAAATATTGAAAGTGGTGACGAACTGTTTATTTTGTCTTTAGAAAAACCACATGAAACCATAATTGAACACTTAAATATACCATTTCCAATAAAAATTGCCGGAAAAGTAGATAGAATTGAGTTGCGAAATAACACCATCAGAATCATCGATTATAAAACTGGAAAAGTTGAAGCAAATAAGCTTAAAATAACAGCTTTTGATGGTTTGACTTTAGATGTAGCCAATGATAAAATCATTCAACTGTTGTGTTATGCCTTGATGTTTCAAAATAATCCAGCCAAAGTAAACTACAATATGGAAGTTGGTATTTTTTCTTTTAAAAACATGAAAGCTGGATTTTTACCTTTTACATTTGGCAAAGGAAGAGGCGTTATTGGTGAAACAATTATTACAACAGAATTTTTGCAGCTATTTACGGAAGAATTGGTAATCTTAATTCAAGAAATTTTAAATCCAGAAATTACTTTTAAAGAAGTGATTAAATAAATTTCACCACAAATTTAAACAGTTTAATATTAGTGATAACTAGTGAAATTGGTATGAAATTAACCCTTCAAAAAACCAACCATAACTTTTTCCAACTCCGCTTGGTTTTCAATATGACTCATATGTCCGTCGTTGAAAGTAACTAATTTGACATGAGTGCCTTCAATTTGCTCCACATTTTCTTCATAATTTAAAACGGGATCTTTTTTCCCTAAAATTAATAAAATTGGATAAGTTGCAAAATGTAAAATTACCTCTCGGTCTTTTCTGAGTTTCATGCCTTCTTGAGCTGCAATAATTCCTTGTAAAGGTGTTTGCAGTGCTTCTTCTCTAACCCATTCAATTTGTGCAATCAATTTTTCTCTATTTTCTTCTGAAAATAAATTGGAAATACTCATCCTAATGGCTGCAGTATAATTTTGTTTTACGGCTTTTATGGCACGTGTTCTATTTGCAATTCTTTCCTCGCTATCAGCCCGCGAAGTGGAATTTAACAACACCAAACCTTTCATCATTTCAGGATATAATTCCGCAAATGCTAAAGCCACGTAACCACCCATAGAATGACCAACTATTATTGCTTTTCTGATTTTCAATTCGGAAATAACTTGATGAACGGCATCCGCCATGTCTTCAATACTATGAATATATCCTAAACAATCGGTTTGCCCGTGACCCAATAAATCTACACAAATTACTCTGTTTTTTTTAGCTAAAACTGGTACTAAATAGTCCCACATGGTACTGTTTTCCAAAAAACCGTGCAACAAAATAACCGCATTGCCTTTTCCTTGGTCGGTATAACTGATTTTAGTATTTTTGAAGTGTGTGGTTTTCATAAATACAAATGTAGAATTTAAACGCAAAGAGCGCAAAGTTTTTTCGCAAAGCAAACAAAGTTTTTTGTGTTCAAAAAAAACGGCTCACTTTCGCAAACCGTCTATTTTCTATACTCTATTTTCTTAAACTAAGAATTCATTATCGATTCAATTTCATCTGCTTCAATAGGAATATTTTTCATTAAATTAAATGGTTCTCCTTTTGACTGAATGACTACATCGTCTTCTAAACGTATTCCAAAACCTTCCGCAGGAATATAAATACCTGGTTCCACAGTAAAAACCATGTTGGCTTGCATTGGCTCGTGAAGTAAACCATAATCGTGCGTATCTAAACCTAAATGGTGTGACGTGCCATGCATGAAATATTTTTTATACGCAGGCCATTCTGGATTTTCATTCTGAACATCAGTTTTAGTAATTAAACCTAAACCTAATAATTCTGAGGTCATAATTTTTCCAACTTCTACATGATATTGTTTCCATAAAGTTCCTGGTAACAACATTTTTGTAGCTTCATTTTTTACATTTAAAACGGCGTTGTAAACCGCTTTTTGTCTGTCAGTAAAACGACCTGAAACAGGAATTACACGAGTTAAATCTGAAGAATAATTTGCGTATTCTGCACCAACATCTAACAATATTAAATCGCCAGCATTACAAACTTGATTGTTTTCTATATAATGTAATACATTGGCATTATTTCCAGAAGCAATAATTGGCGTGTAGGCAAACCCTTTCGAACGATTACATAAAAATTCGTGCGCCAATTCGGCTTCAATTTCATATTCTGTTACGCCAGGTTTTACGAAGTTTAATAATCTTCGCACTCCTTTTTCTGTAATATTACACGCATTTTGAATTAAATCCAACTCAATTTGGTCTTTCACTGAACGCAAGCGTTGTAAAATTGGATTTGATTTTTCTACTTTGTGTGCAGGATATTCGTTTTTCCACCATTTTATAAAACGGGCTTCACGTGTTTCTGTTTCTACTGTTGCTCTATAATGTTCGTTTGTGTTGATGTACATCGTATTGGCATACATCATCACTTCTTTAAGCACTTTATGAAAATCTTGTAACCAATATACTGATTTGATTCCTGCAACCTCAAATGCACGCTCTTTTGTTAGTTTTTCGCCTTCCCAAATTGCGATGTGTTCGTTGGTTTCTTTTAAAAATAAAACTTCTTTTAAATGTTCGTATGGTGCGCCAGGAAACAACAATAAAATGCTTTCCTCTTGATCTACACCTGACAAGTAAAAAATATCTCTATGTTGAGCAAATGGTAACGTACTGTCTGCAGAAACAGGATATATATCGTTCGAATTAAAAACAGCTACGCCATTTGGCTGCATTTGCGCCATAAAGTTTTTACGATTTTTAATAAAAAGTTCTCGATTTATTGGTAAATATTTCATTTTTTGAAAATGTTAGTAAAGTTTCCAAAAATAATAACTTTCAAACAAATAGTTGTCAAATAATTCTTTTAATTTTGAAACAAATCAAATTATATCAAAATGAAAAATATCGTTTTCTTAGTTTCGCTTTTTAGCACTTTATTTTCTTTAGCTCAGGATTCTAATTTCAAAGCTGTTGCCTTTCAAAATATTGGACCAACAATTATGAGTGGTAGGGTGGTAGATTTGGCTGTAAATAATCAAAATCCTTCTGAATTTTATGCCGCGTACGCGTCTGGTGGTTTATGGTACACCAATAATAACGGAACAAGTTTTGAACCCGTAATGGATAAAGCGCCAACTCAAAATATAGGTTGTGTTGCAGTCTACTGGAATTCAGGATTAATTTTGGTTGGAACCGGAGAAGTAAATTCTTCTCGCTCTTCTTATGCAGGAATTGGCGTGCTAAAATCTACCGATAAAGGAAAAACTTGGTCAAACATTGGCTTGCCAGATAGTCATCATATTTCAAAAATTTGGATAAATCCTACTGATAATAATGAAATTGTAGTTGGCGTTTTAGGGCATCTATATTCAAAAAATGAAGAACGTGGGGTTTTTAAAACCACAAACGGTGGAAAATCATGGGCAAAAACATTATATATTAATGATGAAACAGGAATTGTAGACATTAGTTTTGCGCCACATAACCCAAAAATTATGTTTGCATCAGCCTGGGAACGAGAACGTAAAGCAAATAATTTTAAAGGAAACGGAATTCATTCTGGCATTTATAAAAGTGAAAATGGTGGAACTACTTGGACAAAAATCAATGCCAATTCGGGTTTTCCAACTAATATTGGAATTGGTAGAATTGGTTTAACGACTTTTGATGAAAATATTACTTATGCGATTGTAGACAATCAGAATTTACGCCCAAATGCATCTAACGAAAAACCGAAAGATGCCAATGCGGCCTTATTTGAAGTTGAAGTAATAGGTGCAGAAATTTACAAAACTACAGATTCTGGAAAAACATGGAAAAAAACCAATGATTCGTTTATTGATGATGCCTTTTATTCTTACGGATATTATTTTGCAGATATTACTGTTGATGAATCTAATGAAAACAGTCTGTATATTTCTGCCGTTCCGTTACTATTTTCTAATGATGGAGGAAAATCTTTCGAATCAATTAGCAAAGATAATGTTCATGCCGATCATCATGTTTGCTGGGTGAATCCAAAAAATTCAAATCACATTATAAATGGAAACGATGGCGGCGTAAATATCACTTTTGATAACGGAAAACATTGGGTAAAATGCAACAACCAAGCCGTTGGACAATTTTATAGTGTAAATGTAGATGACAAAGAAAATTACGAAGTATATGGAGGATTGCAAGATAACGGCGTTTGGGCGGGACCAAATAATTATGTGCACAACGTTGAATGGTTACAAGACGGAAAATATCCTTACGAATTTTTAAGCGGTGGAGATGGCATGCAAGTTCAGATAGATACGAGAACAAATAATTTGGTTTACACTGGATATCAGTTTGGAAATTATACTAAAATTAACAGAATTTCAGGAGAAAGAAATTACATTACACCTCAAGCAGATAAAAAAGAGGAGCCGTATAGATTTAATTGGCAAACACCTATTTTGTTGTCATCACACAACCAAGATGTTGTTTATTTTGCCGGGCAATACGTGTTTCGATCAATGAATCAGGGAAAAAATTGGGAAAAAATTTCTACCGATTTAACCAATGGAAAAGCAGAAGGGAATGTGCCCTTTGGAACCATAACTTCCATAGCAGAAAGTAAGTTTAAATTCGGAAAATTAATTGCTGGAACAGACGATGGAAATGTTTATATAACTAAAGATAGCGGTGAAAATTGGGTAAAGATTTCAAGTAGTTTGCCTCAAAATTTATGGGTTTCTCGTGTGCGATTTTCAACGTTTAGTAAAGACAGAATTTACATCACATTAAACGGATACAGAAATGACAATTTCACAACATATGCCTACGTGTCCGAAGATTTAGGTGCGAATTGGAAATTGTTAACCGCAAATCTTAATCAGAATGCAGCGAATGTAATTTTAGAAGATTCAGAAAACGAAAATATTTTATATTTAGGAACAGATAATGGTTTGTATATTTCGTTAGACAAAGGAATGAATTGGCAAGATTTTTCAAGCGAAATCCCTAATGTTGCAGTACACGATTTGGTAATCCAAAAAAGAGAAAAAGATTTAATTGTAGCCACTCACGGGCGCTCTTTATTCAAGGTTAATTTGGCGAATATTCAGCAAATTAATGAAAAAACTAATGCTAATGGCATGGCTTTATTTCCAATTAAAAGCATCCCATTTTCTAAAAATTGGGGCAATAAGCGTTCTGCTTGGGGAACCGAAAGCACACCAAATGTGTCAATTTGGTATTATGTAAAAGAGCTTTCAACTACGGTTTTAACGATAAAAAATAAAGATGGAATTGTGGTTTTTAATAGTCCTACAAAAACAGAAAAAGGAATGCACAAAATTGAGTTTGATTTAAGTATTGATGAAAAAATTAAAACGGCATTAGAAAAGAAAGATAGCAAAATAAAAATCAACCAATCTTCTAATAAAAAATACTATTTACCTTCAGGAAAATATACAATTCAATTAGAAAATAACGGAAAAAAAGAAACGCAATCTTTAGTGGTTACAGAAAAAAACCAAATGAGATAATATTGAAGGAAAAATTTCATTCTTAAGATGTTGATATTCAACAAATGTTAAACTCATTTAAAATGATTATAAATTAACTTTCAAAGGTTGTAAGTCTTACTTATAACCTTTATTTTTGCTTACATTAAAACATTCAAATTAACATTAATTATAATTATGGCAAAATCTTCTGTTTTGAGTTCGTCTATTGCTAAAAAAGTCGCCATGGCACTTTCAGGACTATTCTTAATTTCGTTCTTAACGCTTCACTTTAGCATGAATTTAACCTCGGTGTTTAGTGCAAACGTTTTTAATGAAGCTTCACATTTTATGGGTTACAACCCAGTAATTCAGTATGTAATGCAACCTATTTTAGTTGCTGGTGTTATCTTTCATTTTGTTATGGGATTTGTTTTAGATTTTAAAAATAGAGCGGCAAGACCAATATCTTATGCCAAAAACAATGATGCAGCAAACGCTTCATGGGCGTCTAGAAACATGATTATTTCTGGTACAGTGGTTTTGGCTTTTTTAGGTCTTCATTTTTATGATTTTTGGTTTCCAGAAATGGTTTATAAATATGTTGAATCAAACCCTGAAGCGCCAGCAAGATATTATGACGAATTAGCACACAAATTTGAAAGCCCAATTAGAACTGGGATTTATTGTGTTTCTTTTTTATTATTGTCTTTACACTTGTGGCATGGCTTTAACTCTTCCTTTCAATCTGTTGGGTTTAATAACAAGTTTTCGAAAGCACTTCATAAATTAGGATATGCATTTGCAATTATAGTTCCTTTCGGATTTATTTTTATTGCATTGTTTCATCATTTTAATCATTAATTTCACTTTATAAATGAAACTAGATTCTAAAATACCAGAAGGTCCTATTTCAGAAAAATGGACCAACCATAAGAATAATCTTAAATTGGTGGCTCCAAACAATAGACCAAAAATCGACGTAATCGTTGTAGGAACTGGTTTAGCAGGTGCTTCGGCTGCTGCTTCATTTGGAGAAATGGGGTACAACGTAAAAGCATTTTGTTTTCAAGATTCACCACGTAGAGCACACTCAATTGCTGCTCAAGGTGGAATAAACGCTGCAAAAAACTATCAAAATGATGGAGACAGTACGTACAGATTATTTTATGATACGATTAAAGGTGGTGACTATCGTGCGCGCGAAGCAAATGTGCACCGTTTAGCAGAAGTATCTTCAAATATTATCGACCAATGTGTGGCACAAGGTGTACCTTTCGCTAGAGATTATGGTGGATTATTAGACAACCGCTCATTTGGTGGTACACAAGTACAACGTACTTTTTATGCCGCCGGACAAACGGGACAACAATTATTATTAGGTGCTTATTCTGCATTGTCTAGACAAATTGGTTTAGGTAATGTAAAAATGTTTAGCCGTCACGAAATGCTTGACATTGTTAAAGTTGATGGTAAAGCTAGAGGAATTATAGCTCGTAACTCAATTACTGGCGAATTAGAACGCCATTCCGCTCATGCGGTAATTATTGCTTCTGGTGGTTATGGAAATGTTTATTTCTTATCTACTAACGCAATGGGAAGTAACGTCACGGCTTCTTGGAAAGTGCACAAAAAAGGAGCGCATTTTGCCAATCCTTGTTTTGTTCAAATTCATCCAACTTGTATTCCAGTTCATGGAACCAACCAAGCTAAATTGACTTTGATGTCAGAATCGCTACGTAATTCAGGGCGAATTTGGGTGCCTGCAAAAAAAGAAGATGCCGAAGCCATTCGTGTTGGAAAATTAAAAGCTACTGATTTAAAAGAAGAAGATAGAGATTATTACTTAGAACGAAAATATCCTTCTTATGGAAATCTTGCTCCTCGAGATATTTCTTCAAGAGCAGCAAAAGAAGTATGTGATGCTGGCCATGGTATTGAATCAAATGACACCAATGAAGGTGTGTATTTAGATTTTTCTTCTGAAATACAAACAAAAGGAAAACAGTCTGCTTATGCCAAAGGAAATCACAATCCAACTCAGGAAGAAATAACGGAATTAGGAAAACAATGGTTGGAAGAAAAATATGGAAATCTTTTCACGATGTATGAAAAAATTACAGATGAAAACCCATATGAAACGCCAATGAAAATTTATCCAGCGGTGCATTATACTATGGGTGGCGTTTGGGTTGATTATAACTTAATGTCGTCTATTCCTGGATGTTTCGTTGCTGGAGAAGCGAATTTCTCAGACCACGGAGCCAACCGATTAGGCGCTTCCGCTTTAATGCAAGGTTTGGCAGATGGTTATTTCGTTTTACCTTACACGGTTTCCAACTATTTAGCGGATGAAATTAGAACAGGTAAAATTGCTACTGATACACCAGAATTTTTGGAAGCTGAGAATGCAGTGCGTCAATCTATCGAGCAGTTAATTAATAATAACGGTACAAAATCTGTTGACTATTTCCACAAAAAATTAGGATTAATTATGTGGAATAAAGTTGGAATGTCTAGAAATGAAAAAGGTTTAAAAGAAGCTATAGAAGAAATTAGACAATTAAGAGAAGATTTCTACGCAGATGTAAGCGTTCCTGGTGCTGCCAACGAATTAAACCAAGAATTAGAAAAAGCACTTCGTGTAGCAGATTTTATTGAATTGGGACAATTAATGGCGAAAGATGCTTTAGATCGTGAAGAATCATGTGGTGGGCATTTCCGTGAAGAATACCAAGATGCTGAAGGCGAAACGCTTCGTGATGATGAAAAATTTGGGTATGTTGCCGCTTGGGAATACAACGGAAGCGATGCAAGTAAATCGGTACTTCATAAAGAAGAATTGAAATATGAGTTTATCAAAATTGCAGCTAGAAACTATAAATAAGATATCATGAGTGCTAAAAAAAATATAAATATCAACCTTAAAATCTGGCGTCAAAAAAATGCTAGTGCAAAAGGTAAAATGGAAACGTATAAATTAGATAATGTTTCTACAGACAGTTCTTTCTTAGAAATGTTAGACCAATTAAACGAGCAATTAATCAATACAAAAAACGAACCAGTGGCTTTTGATCACGACTGTCGTGAAGGTATTTGTGGCATGTGTTCATTATATATTAATGGTCGTGCGCATGGCCCAGATACAGGCACAACAACTTGTCAGTTGCACATGCGTAAATTTAAAGATGGAGAAACAATTTTTATTGAACCATGGAGAAGTAAAGCTTTCCCAGTTGTAAAAGACTTAATGGTAGATAGAAGTGCTTTTGACAGAATTCAACAAGCTGGTGGATTTGTATCTGTAAATACTTCTGGTAGAACTATAGATGCCAACGCAACACCAATTAATAAACAAGATGCAGATAAAGCGTTTATGGCAGCCGCATGTATTGGTTGTGGTGCTTGTGTGGCGACTTGTAAAAACGGTTCTGCTATGTTATTTGTTGGGGCAAAAGTTTCTCAATACGCTTTATTACCACAAGGAAAAGTAGAAGCTACAGAAAGAGTTTTAAACATGGTGCGTCAAATGGACGAAGAAGGTTTTGGAAATTGTACCAATACAGGCGCATGTGAAGTTGAATGTCCGAAAGGAATTTCTTTAGAAAACATCGCTCGTATGAATAGAGAATATTTATCTGCAAGTTTGAAAGGTTAATTTCAAGAATTCAAATATATTTATATACGCATTCAGTTTTTTGAATGCGTTTTTTTATTTTTAAAGTTTTAACTCCAATTCCTGATCCACATCCCAATTGGCTCTTACGTCAATTAATGTTGGGAAATATATCATTTCTTCAGGTTGCAATTTGGCTTTAAAGTTTCCAGAATCCCAAATTTTATTTTGGTTATCATCATAAAATAAACGCACTTGGTAGTTGCTTGGCTGAATGGCCTCAAAATACATTTCAGTTTCTTTTGAGCAATATTTTTCGCTAACAATATCTCCTGAAGAATTTAAAATTTGAACTACATACGGAAATCTATTGATGTTTTTCATACGCAATTTTAAATTTCCAAAGTCACTTATGGCACCTTTATCAAAAGCAAATTTTAAACTATCAGATTTTGAATTGTATGCATCTTCTATAGCGCCGGGCAATAATTGAAGTTCGTATTTTTCGTTTTCTTCTTGCTTAAAGTCAAATGAAATTAGCCGCTCAAAATCATAAATTTCTGTTGTAAAAGAAACCAAAGTACTGTCTTTTTTTCTCAAAAATATTTTCTCAGCATTGATTTTTTTAATTGGCGTTGCGGTTTCTAAATATAGTTTTTCGTTAAATTGGAATTTTTTACTAGCAAAAAGTGTTATTTTTAAGGAATCTGCTTCTTTAAGTTTTTTCAATTTCACCATATAATTTTTCAAATATGTATCCGATTTCACAACTATTTGTATGGAATCTTTGGCTTCTTTAGGCATAAAAACCTGTAAAGTATCAGATTTTCTATTTGCTGATTTTGTAAAGCGTAAAGGTGTTTCAATGTTGTTTTTTTTGTAAAATAATTTCACATTACTTGCATTGCCTTCGTATCCTAAAAATAATTTATTATTACTTTCAAGTGTAGGCGAATAGGTTTTTATTTCGTTTTTCTCAGAAAATAATTTTAAGGCAAAACTACTGTCTGAAGGAATTTTTATTTGTTCTTTCTTAAAGGCAATTTTTTCTGATTTTGCTTGATAATTGTAATTGTTGTTTTTGTCTTTTAAAGCCACTAAATAATAGTTGCCTTCTTTTATGTTTTCAATGGTAAACTTTGTATTTTTTTCTAAAGTATTGGAAATGTAAACGGGCTTGTTTTTATATACTAACGAATCATTATAAGTTTCGGCATCGTACAACATTACCGTTACAAATTCATCTGTTTCTTTTTCAAATGCGTCTACAATTTCACCTGAAACTTTTAAAGAATCTACAAATGCACCAGTTGAAAATACATATTTAAATTGAGAATACGGATTGCCTTCGTTATAATCAGTAATACTTTGTCCAAAATTAAAACTGTAGGTTGTATTCGGTTTTAAATCTTCATTTAAAGTGATTGAAATAAATTTACTGGCACTTCCTTGCGGAACAATTGTTGGGGTTTTAGCCATAGGTGGCGAAATTATCAATTGTTTGTTAATGTCTTTTACTTTTATGTATTCGCTAAAATCAATTTTGATTGTTTTTCCAGAAAAATTGGTGTCGTAATTTTTTGGAATACTTTTAACAATAACTGGCGCAATACTGTCTTTTGGACCACCAGAAATCATGCCTCTTTTGGCACAACTGATAGAAAAAGCAGCAATTAGGGAAAGTATAAATAGGATTTTTTTCATTAATTTTTTTGCTATTTAGTCACGCAAAGTAACAATTATATTCACTTGCATCATAATATTTAAATAAATTTTATGATTGTGTGTACGCCATGGTTATGATACTAATTTTAGTGTTCTTTATTTTTAATATTTCTTTTGCGCAAGTCTCAATAGTAGCGCCCGTTGTAAAAATATCGTCAACAAGTAAGAGGTGTTTTCCTTCAATTTTGTGTGCGTTTTCAATTGCAAACACATTTTTTATAGTTTCTAATCTAGTAGTTTTAGATTTTTGAATTTGAGATTTTAGATCAACCGATTTTACTAAAACATCATTTATTATTGGAATAGACAAGTTTTTTTCTAGCGATTCACAAAAAGTTGTTACTTGGTTGTAACCTCTTTCATGCAATCTTTTTTTGTGTAAAGGCACGGGTATTATTCCGTCAATGTCTTTAAAAATTGGTAATTCCAATAAATTTTTAGAAAAATAATCGCCTAAATAAGTTCCTATTTCTTGCTGATTTCTGTATTTTAAATTGTGCATCAATTCTTGTGCAATTCCTTTTTTTCTAAAATATAATAACGACGCAGCAAATTCAAAAGGCACCAAGCCATAAAAAACTTTATGAATTTCTGTCTCATTTGAAAGATGGTGATGGGTAAGAGGTAAATCATGAATACAAGCGGTGCAAATTGTTTTTTCGTTTCTCAGAAGGACATTCGAACAGCCATTGCAAAACGCAGGAAACACCACATTTAACAGATTTTTATGTATTTGGTCGAAAATTTTTATCATATTAAAACAATAGTTTTACTTTAGTAAAAATAATTAAAAATGTCTTCAAAAAGAAAAAACAATACCTATAAGGCTGCTATACTTCTATTATCATTTTTTTTACTGGTAGTATTATTTAAAAGTTATAAAGATAATGAATCTGCGATAGAACTACAAGATACTTTAAAGCAAGAAACATTGATTACTCAAAATCAACTATCCGAAATACTAACTAAGTATGATTCTGTTTCAAATTTGTATGCTAATTTTGAACAAAGTTTCTCTGATTTATCTTCAAAAGTTTCCGATTTGAAAGATCCAAAAAAGAACATAAAATTTAAAAATTTAGCAGATTTAAATAAGGAAATCGACCAAATAAAAGATTCCATTAAATTATTAAAAGAAAAATTAAAGCAAATTGAAAAACTTAAAACTTTAATTAAACCCGAAGTAAAAGCAACAAAAGTTACTGAAAACACAATTTTAAAAGATGCTAAATTTGAAGTAACGAACCTGCAAGTAAAAGGGGTTAAATTTCTTACAGACAATAAAACACCTAACAAAGTGAAGCCAATTGAACAAATTAGAGTTTGCTTTACAGTAGATAGAAACAAATCCATTTCTTCTGGTGAAAAAGAATTTTTTGTTCAAGTTGTTAATCCAAAAAACGACATTGTGTCTGTAGATGAATTAACTTTTGATTACGATAACACCACGCTAAAATATAGTAAATTAGTGAAGTTTGACTACCAACAACAAGTAACGGATGTTTGCAGTTATGTAGATTTAGAAAAGAACAAAACTGTAAAAGGAAGGTATATTGTAAACTTATATTCAGGCACTACAAAAATTAGTTCAACCATTTTCAATTATAATTAAAAATTCCTTTTTTAATTCCTTTCCTATTTTTACTTTTGCAACATGGCAAAACAAGAAGACTTATTTAAGAATGTAGTTTCGCATGCAAAAGAATACGGATTTATTTTCCCTTCTAGCGAAATTTACGATGGTTTAAGTGCAGTATATGACTACGCACAAAACGGAGTAGAATTAAAGAAAAACATAAGAGAATATTGGTGGAAATCCATGGTGCAAATGCATGAAAATATTGTTGGTTTAGACGCTGCAATATTAATGCATCCTACCACTTGGAAAGCTTCCGGACATGTTGATGCGTTTAACGACCCATTAATTGACAACAAAGACTCTAAAAAAAGATACCGTGCAGATGTTTTAATTGAAGATTATGCCGAAAAATTAAACATCAAAGCACAAAAAGAAATTGAAAAAGCAAAAGAACGTTTTGGCGCTGCTTTTAACGAACAAGAATTTATTACAACCAATCCAAGAGTTGTAGAATACCTATCCAAAAAGAACGAAATTTTAGCCAGAATGGCAAAAAGTTTAGATGCTGGAGATTTAGAGGATGTGAAACTTTTAATTGAAGAATTAGAAATCGCATGCCCGGATTCAGGATCTCGTAATTGGACAGAAGTACGCCAGTTCAACTTAATGTTTGGCACAAAATTAGGTGCTTCGGCTGACACGGCTATGGATTTGTACTTGCGTCCAGAAACGGCTCAAGGCATTTTTGTGAACTTTTTAAATGTTCAAAAAACAGGCCGAATGAAAATTCCTTTCGGAATTGCACAAACCGGGAAAGCGTTTAGAAATGAAATTGTAGCCAGACAATTTATTTTCCGCATGCGCGAATTTGAACAAATGGAAATGCAATTTTTCGTAAAACCAGGTGAAGAAATGAAATGGTACGAATATTGGAAAACTACGCGATTAAACTGGCACAAATCATTAGGATTAGGCGCTGAAAATTACCGTTTTCACGACCACGAAAAATTAGCACATTACGCAAATGCTGCGGCTGATATTGAATTTAATTTCCCTTTCGGATTTAAAGAATTAGAAGGCATTCACTCTCGTACAGATTTTGATTTAAAAGCACACGAACAATTTTCAGGCAAAAAATTACAATATTTTGATACCGAAGAAAATAAAAACTACGTGCCTTACGTAGTAGAAACTTCTGTTGGTTTAGACAGAATGTTTTTAGCCGTATTTTCAAAGGCATTACAAGAAGAAACATTAGAAGATGGTTCTACTAGAACCGTGTTGCGATTGCCTTCTGTTTTAGCACCCACAAAAGCTGCGGTTTTACCTTTGGTTAAAAAAGATGGATTGCCAGAAATTGCCAAAGAAATTATGGAAGAACTAAAATGGGATTTCAATATGGCATACGATGAAAAAGATGCTGTTGGCCGTCGATACAGACGCCAAGATGCTTTGGGAACGCCATTTTGTATTACTGTTGACCACCAAACTGTGGAAGACAAAACGGTTACAATACGTTACAGAGATACCATGCTTCAAGAACGTGTAGCCATTACAGACTTAAAAAACATCATTGACAAAGAAGTTTCCGTAAGGAATTGGTTAATGAAAATGTAATACGTTAAGCACAAATAAAAAACGCCAAACTCATTTGAATTTGGCGTTTTTTATTTTTTTGTAATTTGGTTTTTTTCAAGTCGTGCTAAAATACGTTTTTGCATTTCTTTATACTTGTTAACATCCGCAGCATAATACCTATTGTTTTGGCGGTAAGTTGTGCTGTCTATTTTGTATTTTTTATAAATGTAGTTTTTGGCATCAATTTTATTGGCTTGTAAAATATCTGGCGAATTTAATTTTACAGCTTGTAAAATGGCAGCATCGTACAAAATATTTTCCATGGTGGCTTCGTCCAAAAGTTTTTTTGGCGGTTTCACAGGATT
Organism: uncultured Flavobacterium sp.; assembly: GCA_964402375.1. Classification (GTDB taxonomy): domain Bacteria; phylum Bacteroidota; class Bacteroidia; order Flavobacteriales; family Flavobacteriaceae; genus Flavobacterium. Next base: position 106,581 of record CAYOCC010000003.1, read on the forward strand.
TTCGTTACATGCAAATAATCCAAAAAAAACAGTTAAAAAAAATATTTTTTTCATCGTTATTATCTATCAAAAGTTAGTCTTTCTCCTGCAATAATATCTTTTACTTTTCCATTGGTATAAACCAATTTTCCATTCACAAATGTATGCGTTACTCTCGATTTAAAGCTGATACCTTCAAATGGCGACCAGCCACATTTTGCAATGATATTATCTTTTTTTACGCTCCAAGGCATGTGTGGATTCACCAAAACTAAATCGGCAAAATAACCTTCTTTAATAAAACCACGATTTTCAATTTTGAAAATTTTTGCCGGATTATGACACATTTTTTCAACAATTTTTTCCATGGAAATTTTACCTTTATTATAGGCTTCCATCATGGCTACTAAAGCATGCTGCACTAGCGGTCCGCCAGAAGGACAAGTGGTATATGGATTTGACTTTTCTTCTAAAGTATGCGGTGCATGATCTGTGGCAATAACGTCTATTCTATCATCTAAAAGGGCTTTCCAAAGAGCGTCTTTATCTTCTTGCGATTTAACTGCCGGATTCCATTTAATCAAAGAACCTTTGGTTTCATAATCTGCATCTGTAAACCACAAGTGATGGATGCAAACTTCAGCAGTAATTTGTTTTTTTTCAAGCGGCATTTTATTGGTAAACAAGTCTAATTCTTTAGCCGTTGAAATATGAAAAACATGCAGTCGAGCACCAGTTTTTTTCGCTAAAGCAATTACTCTAACTGTAGATTCGTAACAAGCAGCTACACTTCTAATTTCTGGGTGTTTTGTTACTGGAATATCGTCTCCGTAAATTTCTTTGTATTTCGCTAAATTATTTTTTACAATGGTTTCATCTTCGCTGTGCACAGCAATCAAAAGCTTCGTACTTGAAAATATTTTTTCTAAAGATGCAGAACTGTCTACTAACATATCGCCAGTTGAAGAGCCTAAAAACAGTTTTAAACCGGCTACATTTTTAGGATTTGTTTTTAATATTTCTTCTAAATTATCATTTGTACCACCCATCATAAAAGAATAGTTGGCGTAAGATGTTTTGGCAGCAATTTGGTATTTTTCTTCTAAAAGTTCTTGGGTTACTGCATTTGGGACTGTGTTAGGTTGTTCGATGTAAGAGGTAATTCCACCGGCAACAGCAGCTTTACTTTCCGATGCAATGTCGCCTTTATGAGTAAGTCCTGGCTCTCTAAAATGAACTTGATCATCAATAACACCAGGTATTAAAAAATTGCCTTCCGCATCAATAATCACGCTTTCCGAAGATTTCGCGCTAATATTGTCTGCAATTTGACGGATTATATTATTTTCAATTAATACATCTCCTTCAAAGATGCTCCCTTCATTAACAATTTTTGCATTTTTAATTAAAAATGTACTCATTTATAGTCTGTTAAATATTTTTCTAATTCGTAACATAATAACGCCAATAACTGCTTCGCGAATAATTGCGCCACTCATTTTGGATTCGCCCAAAGTTCTGTCTGTAAAAATAATGGGCACTTCTTCAATTTTAAATTTATGGACATAGGCACGGTATTTCATTTCTATTTGAAACGCATAACCCACAAATTTAATTTTGTCAATATTTATGGTTTCTAAAACCTTTCTTTTGTAACAAATAAATCCTGCAGTGGCATCATAAATTTGCATACCTGTAATAAATTTCACGTAAACAGAAGCAAAATAGGACATTAAAACCCTGCTTAAAGGCCAGTTAACCACGTTGACGCCTTTGGAATATCTTGAACCAATTGCCACATCGGCACCGTTTTGGCATGCTAAATATAATTTTTCTAAATCGTTTGGATTATGAGAAAAATCGGCATCCATTTCATAAATAAATGGATAATTATGAGACAAAGCCCATTTGAAACCGTGCACATAAGCAGTTCCTAAACCTGATTTTTTATTTCTAACTTCTAAAAATAATTTTCCAGCATATTGTTGTTGTAATTCGGCAACTTTTTGAAAAGTTCCATCTGGCGAATTGTCATCTACAATTAAAACGTGAAATTGGGAAGGCAACTGAAAAACAGCGTGGATAATACGTTCTATATTTTCAATTTCGTTATATGTAGGTATAATTACTATTCCTGCTGTCATGTTATTTTATTTTCTTTACAAAAATAAGTTATTTTTATATTTATTTTCTTAATAATTTTATAATTAATTGAGTTATTTTTTTTGTTACTTTTGTGTTATGAAAATCATATTACTATCTGAGCGAATTTTAGTTAACAAAGATTGGGCATCTTTATTATTTGTATTAGCAATTGCTATTGTAGCACTTAATAAAACAATTTTTCCAGTAAGATTTAATGAATTTATTAAATTAGGTTATTCAGAAAAGTACAATAAGATTTATAAAGACACCAATAATTTATTGAGTTGGTTTACCATTTCAATGTTTGTCATTCAATTAATTTCCTTTACCTTTTTTATTTTGTTGTTTTTAAGTTATTTTAATTACGCAAAAACAGAAAATTATATAGCATACATTCAAATAATAACATTTTTATTTGTCTTTATTTTATCTAAATTTTTGATAGAAAAAATTATAGCGACAGTTATAAATTCTGAGAGTTTAGTGGATAAGTTTAATCTTGTAAAATTGAATTATCGTGCTTTTATAGGGTTTATATTACTACCTGTAAATATTGTTTTGTACTATAATTCCTGGCCTGTTAAAGAGGTTTTTTACATTATATTAACAATTTTTTTACTGTATAATGTTTTCACTTATTATTTTTTAGTAAAAAACTATCAAAAGACAATATTAAGCAAATTATTTTATTTTATTTTGTATCTTTGCACCCTTGAAATAGCACCGTATTATTTCATGTATTATTGGGTAACGAAAAATTAGGAATTTGTTAGATATGTCAAATTTGAAAGTAAAAACGATTTTGGTTTCGCAACCAGAACCAAAAGTGGATAATTCTCCATATCACGATTTGCAAAATAAATTTAAGGTAAAAATTGACTTTAGACCTTTTATTCATGTAGAGGGTGTTTCAGCTAAGGAAGTAAGAGCACAAAAAATTGATTTAAACAATTTTACGGCTATAATTTTCACTAGTAAAAACGCCATAGACCACTTTTTTAGAGTTGCAGAAGAAATGAGATATAAAATCCCAGAGGATTTAAAATATTTTTGTCAATCTGAAGCTGTTGCATTTTATTTACAAAAATATGTTGTTTACAGAAAGCGAAAAATTTATGTTGGTCAGAAAGATTTTTCGGATTTAACGGCACTTATAAAAAAGTACAAAGACGAGAAATTTTTATTACCAAATACAGACCAATTAAATCATGATGTTCCTCAAACGCTTGATGGTTTAAAAGTCGATTGGAAACAAGGAATTTTCTACAAAACAGTAATGAGCGATTTGTCTGATTTGAAAGATGTTTATTACGATGTTTTGGCATTTTTTAGTCCAACAGGAATTAAATCGTTATTCATGAATTTCCCAAATTTTGAGCAAAACAACACAAGAATTGCAGTATTTGGACCTACGACTCAAAAAGAAGCTTTAGACCACGGATTACGAGTTGATATTTTAGCCCCTTCACCAGAAACCCCTTCAATGACAGGTGCTTTGGAAAAATATGTTGCGGAAGTAAATAAAGGAAGATAACTTTTTCAAATAAAAAAAAACAAAAGCGTTCAGAAATGAACGCTTTTTTTGTGCATAAAAAAACGCCTTGAAATTCAAGACGTTTATAAAAAGTGTAATATTAAATTGTAAATTATAATTTTGGACCTGCCGCAACTAAAGCGGCGCCTTCCTGATTATCAGTATATTGTACAAAATTCTTAATAAAACGAGCCGCTAAATCCTCAGCTTTTGTGTCCCATTCTGAAGCATCAGTGTAGGTGCTTCTTGGATCCAAAATAGTATCATCAACATCATGTAATGAAGTAGGCACTTCAAAATTAAAAACCGGTACAATTGTAGTACCTGCTTTTTCAATCGAACCATCTAAAATGGCATCAATTATTGCTCTTGTGTTTTTAATAGATATTCGCTTTCCAGTTCCATTCCAACCGGTGTTTACCATGTATGCGGTTGCTTTATGTTCTTCCATTTTTTTCACTAACTCTTCCCCATATTTTGTTGGATGTAAAGTTAAAAAAGCTTTTCCAAAACAAGCCGAGAAGGTTGGCTCTGGTTGCGTAACACCTCTTTCAGTCCCAGCTAATTTAGCCGTAAAACCTGATAAAAAATAATATTTTGTTTGTTCAGGAGTTAATTTAGAAACAGGAGGCATTACCCCAAAAGCATCCGCCGTTAAAAAGATAACTTTATTAGCATGACCTGCCTTAGAAATAGGTTTTACAATATTGTCAATATGATAAATTGGGTAGGAAACACGAGTATTTTGAGTAACCGAACCATCTTTAAAATCTATTTTGCCATTTGCGTCAACGGTAACATTTTCTAATAAGGCATCTTTTCGGATGGCTTTAAAAATATCTGGTTCGTTCTCGGCACTTAAATCAATAGTTTTTGCATAGCAACCCCCTTCAAAATTAAATACACCGTCATTGTCCCAACCATGTTCGTCATCGCCAATTAATTCGCGTTTAGGATCTGTTGATAAAGTTGTTTTTCCGGTTCCAGAAAGACCAAAGAAAACGGCTACATCGCCATTTGATCCTTTATTTGCTGAACAATGCATTGATGAAATTCCTTGTAAAGGCAAGTAATAATTCATTAAGGCAAAAAGACCTTTTTTCATTTCACCACCATACCAAGTACCACCAATTAACTGAATTTTTTCTGTTAAGTTAAAGGCAACATACACTTCCGAATTTAATCCGTGTGCGGCGTAATCTTTAAATGATGTTTTAGAACCGTTCATCACCACAAAATCTGGTTCGCCAAAGTTGGCTAATTCTTCTTTAGTTGGCCTGATAAACATATTTGTTACAAAATGCGCTTGCCAAGCCACCTCCATAATAAATCGCACTTTTAATCGTGTATTTTCGTTCGCACCACAAAATGCATCTATTACAAAAAGTCTTTTTCCAGATAATTGGGAAGCTGTAGTTTCTTTTAATACATTCCAAGTTTCGGTTGAAATGGGTTTGTTATCGTTAACCGCTTTTTCAGAATTCCACCAAATGGTATTTTCTGTTGTACTGTCTTTTACAATATATTTGTCTTTAGGAGAGCGACCTGTAAATTCGCCTGTCATCACATTAACAGCACCAAGTTCTGTTAATTTTCCTTTTTCATAACCTTGTAGGTTGTCATTTAATTCTTCGTTGTAAAGTAAATCGTATGAGGGGTTATATACGATTTCTGAAACATCTTTGATTCCATATTTTTCTAACGAAATCGATTTCGTAAATTGAGCGTAGGTATCCATAAAATTATTAGTTATGTTGCATTTATTTAAAGTGCAAAATTAAACATTAATTTGACAAATAAACGTTTTCTATTATTTTTTCGTTAAAATTGCGTAAAATAAATATCCCCAAGAAAGGATAAGAAGTAAACCGCCTATGGGTGTTATAGGGCCAATAAGTTTAGATTTAATACCTGTTAAACCATTAGTTGTTAACGCGTAAATGGAACCTGAAAAAAAGATCACACCCGTTAAAGTCAAATAAAACACGATTGTTTTTTCTTTTAGTGTAATGATTTGTGTAGCTCCAATAAATAATAAAAACAACGCATGATACATTTGATATTTTACACCTGTTTCAAAAGAATTTAATTGTTCAATAGTAAGTGTTTTTTTTAGAGCATGCGCTCCAAAAGCTCCAAATATAATAGCTAAAAAGCCTAAAGTACATGCAACAAGTAGTATTTTCTTTTCCATGGATTGTTTTTAATTTCAATACAAAGATATTAAACTTCAATTCAAGTTTTTTTATAAATGATGGTTTTTATTTTTTAGAAATATAACATTTCATTACCTTCGTGTGATATTTTAGTAAAAATGAGAAAGATTTTAATTATAGGAGCAGGTCGATCTGCTTCTTCACTTATAAAATATTTGTTAGATAAGTCAGAAGCCGAAAAATTGTTACTTACAATTGCCGATTTATCTGAAGATTTAGCCCAAAAGAAAACTGGAAATCATAAAAATGCGTGTGCCATTTCTTTTGATGTTTGTAATGAAACGCAACGTAAACAAGAAATTCAACAAGCGGATATTGTAATTTCAATGTTACCGGCTCATCTTCATATAGAAGTTGCCAAAGATTGTATTCTTTATAAAAAAAACATGATTACCGCATCTTACATTAGTGAAGAAATGAAAAGTTTGGATTTTCAAGCGAAAGAAAGCCAAATTGTATTGATGAACGAAATTGGTTTAGATCCGGGAATAGACCACATGAGTGCCATGAAAATTATGGACGAAATTAAAAGTAAAGGTGGAAAAATTATTCTTTTTGAATCTTTTTGTGGCGGATTGGTTGCACCTGAAAGCGATACCAATTTATGGAATTATAAATTTACATGGAATCCAAGAAATGTTGTATTAGCTGGACAAGGCGGCGCGGCAAAATTTATACAAGAAGGCACTTACAAATACATTCCTTATAATAAATTATTTAGAAGAACAGAATTTTTAGAAGTAGAAGGTTTTGGAAGATTTGAAGCCTACGCCAACAGAGATTCATTAAAATACAGAGAAATTTATGGTTTACAAAATGCTGAAACTTGTTATCGTGGGACCATAAGAAGAGTTGGTTTTTCAAAAGCTTGGGATGTATTTGTACAATTAGGCATGACAGACGACACCTATATTATTGATGATTCCGAACACATGAGTAACCGCGATTTTGTGAATTTATTTTTACCTTATCACCCAACGGATTCTGTGGAAATAAAGTTTAGACATCAATTAAAAATCGATCAAGACGATGTAATTTGGGACAAACTTTTGGAATTAGATTTATTTAATAAATCGGGAGTTACGGGTTTAAAGAATGCGACTCCAGCGCAAATGTTAGAAAAAATACTATCATATAAATGGACATTACAACCAGAAGATAAAGATATGATTGTGATGTATCATAAAATTGGTTATGAAATAAATGGCGAACAAAAACAAATTGATTCCACGATGGTTTGCTTAGGAGACGATCAAACCTATACTGCGATGTCAAAAACTGTGGGATTACCAGTTGCCATTGCTACTTTGAAAATTTTAAATGGCGAGATTCAAACAGCGGGTGTGCAATTGCCTATTTCTAAAGAAGTATATCTGCCAATTTTAGAAGAATTAGAAAAGTATGGTGTAGTTTTTAAAGAATTTGATGTGCCATATTTTGGATATAACTATTACGTTTAAATAAAAAATCCAAATTCCGAAATAAACTTTTGGAATTTGGATTTTATATTTTGGAATTTTAAGAATTAATCTCTTGTTGCGCCCATGTAACGCATTATATAATATAGTAATGTTGCTATTGACCCTAAAGCGGCAACTAAATAGGTTCTGGCAGCCCATTTTAATGAATCTTCTGCGCCAGCATATTCTTCTTGACCTAACATATTTTTGTTTTTTAACCAAGCCAAAGCACGATTACTAGCGTCATATTCTACTGGTAATGTAATTATTGAAAAAATAGTAGTGGCTGCAAATAAAATAATTCCGACTAATAATAAAGACGGAAATGTGTTTATCATTAGTATACCTGCTAACAATACCCATTGCATGTAATTTGAGGCAATTTCTACTACAGGAACTAGTTTAGAACGCATCGTTAGCCATTCGTAAGCCTGTGCATGTTGTACGGCGTGTCCGCATTCATGAGCGGCTACCGCTGCTGCTGCTGCATTTCTTTGGTTATATACTGCTTCTGATAAATTCACAGTTTTATCTGCAGGATTGTAATGGTCTGTTAATCTTCCTGGCGTTGAAATGACTTTAACATCACTAATACCATTATCAGCAAGCATTTTTTCTGCAATTTCAGCACCAGACATGCCGTTTCTTAAGGTAAGTTTTGAGTAATGTTCAAATTTTGATTTTAATCTATTTGAAACCAACCAGCTAAAAAGCATTATTACTCCTCCAATTATCATTGAACCTGTATCAAACATAGTATTTAATTTTAAAAATTTAAAGTTACTAAATAAATATCAAATTATGAGCCAAATTTTAAAAATGACAGTTTGACATTTGTTTGTTTTAGACAAATTTAAAATATGCCATTTGTATTATCGATTACAGTTTTATTACTCTGGCTTAAAATACTAAACCAACTACAAATCGATTATTATTTCTTTCATTAATTGAATTTGCGATATTTCCGTAATCAGACTTCCATTTTCCATTGGTAAAAGCCAATTCATAAGCGCAATTCAATCTAACTTTATAAAATTTATCTTTAAATAGATATATTGATAAAGATGGGCCTGCATAAAACATTTGATTTCTAATAGATAATAACCCGCCATTTGTGTTGGGATTTAAATTATTAAAATCAATTGTATTATTTTTAGAATACAAATCTACTTCTGAAGAGGTTCCTGCTAAACTTAAACCAGAAGTAAAAGCAAAATTAGTTTTACTAATCAAATTGTAATGAAAACGTACTCGACCTGTAAATTGCATGTTTTTATTTTTTGATATTGTATTTTCCATTTTACTTTCTCCAAATCCAAATTCAAAATCAGAAGAATATTTTTTTCCAAAAACATTAAAGCCAAAAACAAATTCTGCTGGGTTGTTATCTAAAAGCACAACATTTGATGCTTGTAAATTTCTATTAAGATTTAAATTATCTTGAATATGCGCATTAACTCCTATATAAAAAGTAGCATCAACATTACTTTTGTTTTTTATTTCATTTTTTTCTTGAGCTTTTTCTTGAGCTGTTCCAAGTTGAAAAGCAACTAATAAAGCGGTAAGTATAATTTTTCTCATTTTATTAAAATATTTAATGTTAACATCACAAAATTAAAATCAGGAAAGCTAAAATCTATTAATAATTTGTTAAAATAATATTACCCCACAAAATTAATAATTTTACCAGGAACGATAATCACTTTATTTGGCGTTCTTCCTTGCAATTGGGCTTGTGTGCGTTCGTCTGCCATTACAATTTCTTCAATTTGAGCGGCTGTTAAATCTAACGGTAACTTAATCGTAAATCGCATTTTTCCATTGAACGAAACTGGATATTCTTTTTCAGATTCAACCAAATATTTTTCTTCAAATTTTGGAAAAGCAACTCTTGAAATGGAATCTTCATGACCTAAAGCACTCCATAATTCTTCTGCAATATGCGGCGCATACGGTGAAACTAAAACGGCTAAAGGTTCTAATATAGCTCGATGGTTGCATTTTAATTGTTGCAATTCGTTCACGCAAATCATAAACTGAGAAACCGAGGTATTAAATGAAAAATTCTCAATGTCTTCCGTTACTTTTTTAATGGTTTTATGTAACGATTTGTACATTTCTGCCGTAGGTTCGTCGTTTACAATAACCGAACCATTATCGTCAAAATACAAACGCCATAATTTTTTCAAGAATCCAGAAACACCTGTAATTCCTGCCGTGTTCCAAGGTTTAGATTGCTCTAAAGGTCCTAAGAACATTTCGTATAATCGCAGTGTATCGGCTCCGTATTCTTCACAAATATCATCTGGCGAAACCACATTGTATTTTGATTTCGACATTTTTTCGACTTCGCGTCCCACAATGTATTTGCCATTTTCTAAAATAAAATCAGCATTGGCATAATCAACATATAATGGATGTGCCTTGAATTTTTCAATATCTAATTCATTTGTAATATCATTGATACAAGATAAATCAACGTGGATTGATTGAACATTTTTATCTTTTATCAAACCTTTTGAATACAAAGTTTTTGAATCTTCACTTCTATATACAAAAGCACTCATTCCCAATATCATTCCTTGATTGATCAGTTTTTTGAAGGGTTCTTCTGTAGGTGCGTAACTTCTGTCTTTTAAGAATTTATTCCAAAAACGAGCATACAATAAATGTCCGGTGGCGTGCTCGCTTCCACCAATATATAAATCTACACTTTCCCAGTATTTTAAAGCTTCTTCGCTCGCAAAGTCGTTTTCATTTTGCGCATCCATATATCGCATCCAATACCAAGAAGAACCTGCCCAACCTGGCATGGTGTTTAATTCTAAAGGATACACATTGACATTGTCTATCAACTCACAACTCACAACTCCCGACTTTTCAACATCCCAAGCCCAAACAATTGCATTTCCTAATGGTGGTTGACCGTCTTCGGTTGGTAAGTATTTTTCTACTTCTGGCAACACAATTGGCAAGTGTTTTTTGTCAATCATTTGTGGCAAGCCATTCACATAATATACTGGGAAAGGTTCACCCCAATATCTTTGGCGAGAAAAAACGGCATCACGTAAACGGTAATTTACTTTGGCATTTCCTGCGCCTATTTTTTCTAAAGCTTCGATGGCTTTTTTCGTTCCATTTTTGTAATCTAATCCATTTAAGATATCAGAATGTACCAATTCGAATCCGCCTTTTTCACCAAAAGCCGTTTCAGAAATATCTTGATTGAAAATATTTTTTATTTCTGGCATTCCGTGCGTTCCTTTGAAGAAATTTGCGAAAGCATAATCACGTTCATCGCCACAAGGAACAGCCATAACGGCACCTGTTCCGTAACCTGCTAAAACGTAATCGCCAATCCAAACTGGAATGGGTTCTTTTGTAAAAGGATGTTCTGCATAAGCTCCAGTAAACACACCTGAAATGGTTTTTATATCTGCCATACGCTCTCTTTCTGAACGTTTTGCTGTGGCTTCTACATAAGTTTCAACCGCAGCTTTTTGTTCTGGAGTTGTAATTTGTGATACCAATTCGTGTTCAGGAGCCAATGTCATAAACGTCACACCAAAAATCGTATCAGGTCGAGTCGTAAACACTTCAATTTGAAACTTGAAACCTGCAACTTGAAACTTAACAGTAGCTCCAACTGATTTTCCAATCCAATTTCGTTGCGATTCTTTGATAGATTCACTCCAATCGATATGGTTTAATCCATTTAATAATCTTTCTGCGTAAGCTGAAATTCGCATACTCCATTGTGTCATTTTCTTGCGAACCACTTGATGCCCACCACGTTCTGAAACGCCGTTTACAATTTCGTCATTGGCTAAAACGGTTCCTAAAGCGGCACACCAATTGACTTCGGTTTCCGCTAAATAAGTTAATCTATATTGTAAGAGTATTTTTTGTTGTTGTTCTGATGAAAAAGCATTCCATTCTGAAGAAGAAAACGGCACGGTATTTTCATCGCAAACAGCATTTACATTTGCAGTTCCATTTTTCTCAAATTCTTGCATTAATGTACAAATGCTTTCTGCTTTATCTGTAGTTTTATTGTACCAAGATTCAAATAATTGGATGAAAATCCATTGCGTATGTTTGTAATAATCTGGATTTGATGTACGAACTTCTCTGCTCCAATCGAAAGAAAACCCAATTCTATCCAATTGATTTCTGTATCCTTGAATTGTATTTCCCGATTTATCAATGCCACCTTCAATATTCATGCGAGTGGTGTCTGCAGGATGCTGCCCCGTTTGAATAGCATATTGTTCAGCCGGTAAACCAAATGAATCGTAACCTTGCGGATGCAGCACATTAAAACCTTGATGTCTTTTATAACGCGCCACAATATCAGAAGCAATGTAACCCAGCGGATGACCCACGTGTAAACCAGCTCCCGAAGGATAAGGGAACATGTCTAATACATAGTATTTAGGCAAAGGGTTTTGGGCATTGGGTTCTTGGGCTTTAAATGTTTGGTTTTTTGCCCAATATTGTTGCCATTTGGCTTCTATTTTTTCGTGGAAATATTTCATTTCAATTTTCAATTTTCTGATTTAAAATTATCGGTTTTAACCGAAAAATCAAGTGCAAATTTACATTTTTATATACTAATGTTAAAACTTTGTTGTTATATTCTGTGTAAACAAAATTTCTTTACTATTTTTACAGCATAATTAGTAAACTTATGGCACAATCATTTGAGCAATATCAACGCAGAAGATTAATTTCTTCTTATTTTTCAGTAGTTTTTAGTATTTTTTTAGTGCTTTTTTTATTAGGTGCTTTGGGATTATTTGTAATTAATTCTGAAAAAATTTCTAACGATTTTAAAGAAAACATTCCTATGAGTGTGTATTTTAAAGATGAAGCGAATGATACGATTCTAAATGCTTTTGATACGGAATTGAAAAATTCAAAATTTATAAAATCGTATGATTTTGTTACAAAAGCTGAAGCGGCTAAAAACAACCCAGATATTGTAGGTAAAGATTTTATGGAGTTTTTAGGATTCAATCCGTTACAAAATTCTTTTGATATTCATTTAAAAAGTGAATATGTAACCAAAGAAGAAATAAAAAAAATAGAAAATAATTTTAAAAGAAACAGCAATATTTCTGACATTATTTACGATAAAGAATTGGTAGAATTGGTAAATGAAAATGTATCTGAAATTAGTTTTTGGATTTTAATTATAAGTACGGTTTTAACTTTTGTAGCGATGTTGTTAATTAATGGTTCTATTCGTTTGTCGGTTTACTCACATCGATTTACTATCAAAACTATGCAAATGGTTGGCGCTACAAAAACATTTATTAGAAAGCCATTTATTAAAACTAGTATTTTGTTAGGAATAATTGGTGCCGTTTTGGCCATTATTGGTTTAGTGTTTTTAGCTTTTTATATTGATGGTTTATTCCCAACTTTAGGTATTGCAAAAGATTATGCATCTATTGCCATCGTTGCATTTGGTGTATTGTTAATTGGCGTTATTATTACTTGGTTGAGCACGTATTTTGCAACCACTCGTTTCTTAAATTTAAGAACGGACGATTTGTATTAATCAAGTAAAAAGTAAATAGCATTTTTAGAAAATTTATATGAAAGAAAATACAAAAAAAGCAGAATTTTTATTCGGAGCAAACAATTACAAAATATTAATTATTGGATTAGTTGTGATTGCTTTAGGATTCATTTTAATGAGCGGCGGTGCAAACGAAAATCCTAATGTTTTCAATGAAGAAGTATTTAGTTTCAGAAGAATAAGATTGGCGCCAACTGTTGTGTTAATCGGTTTCGGAATTACAATTTATTCGATTTTAGTAAAGAGTAAAAAGTAATTAGTAAATAGTTTAATTTATCTTACTAATCACTTTTTACTAATCACTAATCACTATCAAATGGATTTACTACAAGCTATTATCATTGCCATTATTGAAGGCATTACAGAATATTTGCCGGTTTCTTCTACCGGACATATGATTTTTGCCAGTTCTTATTTCGGAATTGAAAAAGAAGAATTTGTAAAATTATTTCAAGTTTCTATACAATTTGGAGCCATTTTAGCAGTCGTAGTTTTGTATTGGAAAAAGTTTTTCGATTTCTCGAAGCTGCAATTCTTCATCAAATTGGCTTGTGCAGTTGTTCCTGCTTTAGTTTTAGGAAAATTATTTGATGATAAAATCGAAGTCATTTTAGAACATCCAACACCTATTGCTATAGTACTAATTATTGGAGGAATTATTTTATTATTCGTAGACAGATTTTTCAAAAACCCAACTATTTATAAAGAAGAAGATATTACCATAAAAAAAGCGGTTGCAATTGGTTTTTGGCAATGTTTAGCTATGATGCCAGGCACAAGCAGAAGTGCAGCAAGTATTATTGGAGGTATGCAACAAGGCTTAACACGTCAAGCGGCAGCAGAATTTTCTTTCTTTTTAGCCGTGCCAACTATGTTAGCAGTTACTTGTTATTCGGTGTTTTTGAAAACGTACGATAAAAGTGGTTTAAAAGGTTTCGAATTAATTCTGAAAACAGAAGACAATACTAAAATGTTTATAATTGGAAATTTAGTTGCGTTTGTGGTAGCGGTTTTAGCCATTAAATTTTTCATTGAAATCATAAAAAAACACGGATTTAAACCTTGGGGTTGGTATAGAATTATCGCAGGAGTTTTGTTATTAGCTTACTTTAATTTATATAAATAATGAAAGCAGAAGACTACCAAGAAGGACAAATTTTATTGATTGATAAACCACTAAAATGGTCGTCTTTTCAAGCCGTAAATAAATTAAAATTTGGGTTAATTAAGGAATTAAAATTACCTAAAAAATTCAAAATTGGTCATGCAGGAACTTTAGATCCGTTGGCTTCGGGGTTATTGCTAATTTGCACCGGAAAATTCACAAAAAGAATTGAAGAATTGCAAGGACAAGCTAAAGAATATACTGGAACTATTACGGTTGGCGCCACAACCCCTTCATACGATTTAGAAACAGAAATTAATGCCTCGTTTCCAACGGAACATATTACAGAAGCTTTAATTTACGAAACTTTACCGCAATTTATTGGTGAAATTGACCAAAAACCACCTGTTTTTTCAGCGATTAAAAAAGACGGAAAACGTTTGTACGAATCGGCTCGAGCTGGCATTGAAGTGGAAATAAAAACCAGAAAAGTAATGGTTTCTAAATTTGAAATTACCAGAATTGCATTACCCGAAATAGATTTCAGAATTGTATGCAGCAAAGGAACGTACATACGCTCCATCGCTTACGATTTTGGTTTGGCATTAAATTCAGGCGGACATTTAACAGCACTTCGTAGAACAAAAATCGGTGATTATTCAGTTGAAAATGCTGTAGAACCTGAAGCTTTTATTGAAGGATTGATACAATCTCCTTCATTATAGAAATTCCTTTATCGTCTAAATACCATTTTTGTAGCGCAATTTTTGCAGTTTCATCAACAATTCCATGGTTTGCTTTGTAATTAATAATTAAGTTTTTTGCTGCTTCTGGTCGCGGCCCCCAATGATTTATTAAGTTTTTCTTTTCATCTAAAATCAGTAATTTCGGAATAGATTTAGCGCCATTTGTTAAAAAAAGGTTCATTAATTCTTCGTTTTCATCACGAAAAACTAATTTCAAATCTATATTTTCAGAAGCTTCAGACATTAATTTAATAATTGGTAAAATCTGAGCGGCATCGCCACACCAACCTTCGGAAATTATTAACCAAGTTTGTTTGGATGTTATATTTTGTAGTGTTTTTTCTATTTCGGGATCTAATTTTAGTGTTTTTTCTAACCGTTTCATGCGTATTTCATTCAATTCCGAATAGTGTAATAAATCCGCACTTTGTTCATTTCCTGTCGATTTCCCTTCCCTAATTAATTTTGAAACAATATTTCGATATTCAGTATAAGAATGACTATTTTGTAAAGCAGATTGGATGATAGATAACATAGCTGATGAATTGTTTTTACAAATTTAAAAATAAATAATGAGCAATTGTAAACTAAAAGTTAAATAGAAATGATGTTTCTAAATTAATTTGTTTTTTTGATAGCAGATTATAATTATATTTGCATCACTAAAAATAACACCATGAGTTACAAAAGAATCCTTCTTAAATTAAGCGGAGAAGCCTTAATGGGCGAAAGACAGTACGGAATTGATCCGAAAACTTTAGCAGATTACGCTTCAGAAATTAAGCAAATTCACGTCCAAGGTGTAGAAATTGCCATAGTAATTGGCGGTGGAAATATTTTTAGAGGCGTAGCCGGCGCAAGCAACGGTATGGATAGAGTGCAAGGTGATTATATGGGAATGCTAGCCACTGTGATAAACGGAATGGCATTACAAGGCGCATTAGAAGATGCAGGAATGCAAACTCGTTTGCAAACCGCATTAAAAATTGAAGCTATTGCAGAACCTTATATCAAAAGAAGAGCTACAAGACACCTTGAAAAAGGCAGAATTGTAATTTTTGGTGCCGGAACAGGAAATCCCTATTTTACCACAGATACGGCAGCTGTTTTAAGAGGAATTGAAGTAAATTGTGATGTAATTTTAAAAGGAACACGTGTAGATGGTGTATATACAGCAGATCCTGAAAAAGATGCCAGCGCTGTAAAATATGACACCATTACTTTTGATGATGTTTTAGCCAAAGGATTAAATGTAATGGATACGACAGCTTTCACTTTAAGCCAGGAAAATAAATTGCCAATTATTGTTTTTGATATGAACAAAAAAGGGAATTTACTTAAAATTTGTAACGGAGAAACTGTAGGAACAACAGTGACAATTTAATTAGATTATTAGAATTTTAGACTATTAGAAAACATTTTAGTCTAATAATCTTTAATCTAACAATCTAAAAATCATAAAAAATGACAGAAGAAATTAACTTTATTATTGATAGCGCAAAAGAATCTATGAATGGTTCAGTAGCGCATTTAGAAAAAGAATTTTTAAACATTAGAGCAGGAAAAGCATCTCCGCAAATGTTAGGAAGTGTTTTTGTAGATTATTATGGGGCACAAACGGCATTGGCACAAGTGGCAAATGTTGTAGCCGCAGACGCAAGAACTTTAACAGTTACGCCTTGGGAAAAAGCGATGTTGCAACCTATTGAAAAAGCGATTATGATAGCTAATTTAGGGTTAAACCCAATGAATAATGGCGATAATATTATCATCAGTATACCCGCTCTAACTGAAGACAGAAGACGCGAATTAGTAAAACAAGCTAAAGCAGAAGCAGAAGATGCCAAAGTAGGTATCAGAAACGCCAGAAAAGACGCCAATAGCGACATAAAAAAAGAAGAAAAAGACGGCACATCTGAAGATATCTGTAAAATTGCTGAAGATGCAGTGCAAAAATTAACAGATGCTTTTATTAAGAAAATTGATGAAATTTTTGTAGCAAAAGAAGCTGAAATTATGAAAGTTTAGGGTTTTTTAGAAAATAGAATTAAGTATATAGAAAACCCTGTAAATAGTATTTTTGCAGGGTTTTTTTGTTTTTTGTTATTCTGAACTTGTTTCAGAATTTTTTTGATTTTAAATTTAGGAATCTGAAATAAGTTCAGATTGACAAATTTAATCAGATTTTTTAAGTTACATTTTTCCAACTAAAGTTTTCAAATACACCTTTATATCTAAAAACTCAAAATCAATCGCGTTTTTAATTTTGCTTGTATTATGCGTTTCCAAATTATATAACGCGTTTATGTTAGCTTTTGTTAACATTCTTTTTCTGAAAAATAACGCAGAAAAAACAAATTCAAAAATTCGAATTATTTGCAATTGCCACTTCTTTATTTCAAATTTCGGGGTTTTTATTCTATAGTCATTCTGAACTTGTTTCAGAATCTCTACAATGCTATCAAATAATTCTTTGTAAGTTACATCTTCGGCAACTAAAATAAAGCGTTCGCCTGAAATGTTGCTTTTCATCAGAGTTGTCATCGCATTTATGACATCTTCTACAGCTACAATCCCAAGCTTACCCAAAGTGTAAAATAATTGTCCGTCTTTGATATTTTTGATGAGTAAAGAACTGCCTTCTGTTGGAAATCCATTTCCAAAAATTACACCTGGATTGACAATTACAATATCCAATCCTTCGTGAAAACCACGCCAAACTTCCATTTCTGCACCAAATTTTGATATAGAATAATCACTTTTTACGGCTTCGTTGTTTCTTACGGTTTCTTCATTGATAATTAAATTTTGTTCTGTTCCGTTTCCCAATGCTGAAATAGAGCTAACATAGCAAAGTTTTTTTACATCAGAAGTTAAACTGCAATTCACCACATTAGCTGTACCAATAATATTATTTTGGTATAGTTTGTCTTCATCTTTTGGATTAAATGAAATTAATGCGGCGCAATGATATACATAAGAAACGTTAGTAAAAGCTCTTTCAAGTGCAGGAATATCTAAAATATCAGCTTTTACCCAATCAATTTTCTCAAATTCAAGAAGTTTGTTTTCTTTTTCAAATAAATTTTTAATGTGTTGTAGTTTTTTCTCCGATCTGTATATTGCACGAATGGCATTCTCTTCTTGAGAAAGTTGCAACAATAAATGAAAACCAACTAAACCTGTTCCGCCTGTAACTAATATCATTTTGTAAAATTAGTGAAAAATTGAAAAAATAAGTAGCTTCTAATAAAGAAAAAACCGGTATAAATAATCTAAAATTCGCATTTCTAAAACTCAAAAATTCGCACTATATTTGCAGTATAAATGAATTTTACGAAAAATTATGAAGCACATCAGAATTATAGATTTATTAGAAAACACAAAAACGTTACAAGAAGTCAACGCAAAAGGTTGGGTAAGAACTTTTAGAAACAATCAGTTTGTTGCGTTAAATGATGGTTCAACACTTAATAATATTCAGTGTGTGGTTGATTTTGAAAACACACCTGAAGAAACGCTAAAACGTATCACAACTGGTGCAGCTATTTCTGTAATAGGACTTTTAATAGAAAGTCAAGGCGCAGGACAAAAAGTTGAAATTCAAGTAACTAAACTTGAGATTTTAGGAGATTCTGATGCTGAAAAATTTCCAATACAACCCAAAAATAAACCAAGTTTAGACTTTTTAAGAGAAAATGCACACTTGCGTACCAGAACTAATATGTTTGGTGCCATTATGCGTGTGCGTTCTACTTTGTCTTTTGCGGTGCATAAATATTTTCAAGAAAAAGGTTTTGTGTATGTAAATACACCAATTATAACAGGTTCTGATGCTGAAGGTGCTGGAGAAATGTTTCAAGTTTCTGCTTTGCCTTTTGACAATACACCAAGAACAGATGACGGAAAAGTAAACTATAAAGAAGATTTTTTCGGCAAACAAACCAATCTTACGGTTTCTGGGCAATTAGAGGCAGAAACGTATGCAATGTCTTTAGGTCAAGTATATACTTTCGGACCTACTTTTCGTGCGGAAAATTCAAATACATCACGTCACTTAGCCGAATTTTGGATGATTGAGCCAGAAGTAGCGTTCAATGATTTGGCTGCAAACATGGATTTGGCTGAAGATTTTATCCAAAATGTAATAAAATATACTTTAGATAAATGTCCTGAAGATTTGAAATTCTTAGAAAATCGTTTAATTGAAGAAGAAAAGAACAAACCACTAGCAGAACGTAGCGAAATGGCTTTGTTAGAAAAATTAAATTTCGTTTTAGAAAACAATTTCAAGCGTGTTTCATATACCGAAGCTATTGATATTCTTAAAAATTCGAAACCAAATAAAAATAAAAAATTTCAATATTTAATTGACGAATGGGGTGCCGATTTACAATCAGAACACGAACGTTTCTTAGTAGAAAAACATTTCAAATGTCCAGTAATTTTGTTTGATTATCCAGCCAAAATTAAAGCATTTTATATGCGATTAAATGACGGAACCGAACCAGGAAAAGAAACCGTACGAGCTATGGATATTTTATTTCCAGGCATTGGAGAAATTGTTGGAGGCTCACAACGTGAAGAACGTTTAGACGTTTTAGTCGAAAAAATGAAAGCATTAGATATCGATGAAGAAGAATTATGGTGGTATTTAGATACCAGAAGATTCGGTTCAGCCGTGCATTCAGGTTTCGGATTAGGTTTTGAAAGATTGGTATTGTTTGTAACGGGTATGACAAACATTCGCGACGTAATTCCTTTCCCAAGAACGCCCGATAATGCAGAGTTTTAGAAAGTAGGTTCGATGTTTAGTTGTTTATTTGTTTAGCAGGTTTTTCAAAGACATAACAAATAAACGATTAAACACATAAACCAAAAAGACAATATGCTTAAACATAGTTTAAATTTCAAATTATCTCAAAAATTATCGCCTCAACAAATCCAGTTGATGAAGTTAATTCAATTGCCTACGCAAGCTTTTGAGCAACGTTTGCAAGAGGAAATGGTTGAAAATCCTGCTTTAGAAGGAAGTTTAGACGACAATACAGAATCTTTAGATGATTATAATAACACTTCAAATGATGAAGACAGTTATGACGATTATGACAACGACCAAATTGATACTGGCGACATTAATATTGATGAATATTTAAGCAATGACGATACGCCAGATTATAAATATCAAAGTAAT
Source organism: uncultured Flavobacterium sp. (assembly GCA_964402375.1). Taxonomy (GTDB): domain Bacteria; phylum Bacteroidota; class Bacteroidia; order Flavobacteriales; family Flavobacteriaceae; genus Flavobacterium. The sequence continues at coordinate 126,547 of CAYOCC010000003.1, forward strand.
AATTATAGCGATGACGATGAAGACCGAACCCTGCCTATGGCTGCACAAATTAGTTTTCATCAAGATTTAATTAACCAATTAAACACTTTTATACTTTCTGAGCACGACAGAGAAATTGCTGAATTTTTGGTTGGAAGCATTGAAGATTCTGGTTATATTAGAAGAACAATTCAGGATATTGTTGATGATATGGCTTTTACGCAGGGCGTTTACACTGATGAAAAAACGGTTGAAAAAGTCTTGCACATTGTACAACAACTAGAACCTTCTGGGGTAGGCGCAAGAGATTTACAAGAATGTTTATTGATTCAATTAAAACACAAAACACCTACGGAATCGGTTAATTTAGCAATTACTTTAATCGACAAACAATTTGATGCTTTTACCAAAAAACATTACGATAAATTACTACAAAAATTTGATTGTTCTAAAGAGCAACTAAAAAAAGCCATTGAAGAAATAGAAAAATTAAACCCAAAACCGGGTGGAAGTTACGACAGCAACAGTAGAATTGTAGAACATGTAGTGCCAGATTTTACCATTCGTATTGTAGATGGTGAATTAGAATTGCTTTTGAACGGCAGAAACGCGCCAGAATTACATGTGTCTAAAGACTATCAAGAAATGTTACAAACGTATAAAGTTTCCAGCGACAAGTCTAATTCACAGAAAGATGCAGTGCAATTTATCAAACAAAAATTAGATTCTGCAAAATGGTTTATTGATGCCATCAAACAGCGTCAAGAAACCTTGTTTGTAACCATGAACGCCATTATGTATTTTCAACAGGAATATTTTTTAGAAGGTGAAGAATCAAAACTTAAACCAATGATTCTAAAGGATATTGCTGAAATGATTGGTTTAGATATTTCAACTATTTCTAGAGTTGCGAATAGTAAATATGTTGATACACCTTACGGAACAAAATTAATTAAAGAATTCTTTTCTGAAGCAATGAAAAACGATCAAGGTGAAGACGTTTCTACCATTGAAATTAAAAATATTTTAGAACGTGTTATTGCAGAAGAAGACAAAAGCAAGCCATTGCCAGATGAGGATTTAGCAGCTATTTTAAAAGAAAAAGGATTTCCTATTGCAAGAAGAACTATTGCCAAATACCGAGAACAATTAGATATTCCCGTAGCCAGATTGAGAAAAAAAATGTAACTTTTTAAAACTTTTAAATCTGTTTCAATTGTTTGTAAAATATCTTTTAAAGCCGTTTTCCTATATTTTTCATCCGATATTTATATCAATTTACGGAGCAATATTATATTTTTTATTTACAGCAAACTCCAATTATTTGTCCGAAATATATTTGTCATGTATTCAAATTTTTATTCTTACTGTTCTTTTACCTATAAGTTTTTATTCGTTATTAAAAGTTTTTAAAAAAATACAATCATTCACAGAAGCCACTCTTGAAGAAAGAAGATTACCGATTTTTATTCAATTAGTATTGGTGTATTTATTATTAAAATTCACGCTTCTAGAAACACATTTCCCAGAATTATTTAAGTTTTTTCAGGCGGGATTTATAAGTACTTTTTTAGTTTTTATTTCAGTAATATTAAAGTTTAAAGCAAGTTTGCATATGATAGGTTGTACTTCTTTGGCTGTTTTTGTGTTGATGTTTACTAGTTATTTAGCAATACCAGCACTTAATACTGTAGCTTATTTAATACTTTGTATGGGTTTTGTAGCTTCTTCAAGATTATATATGAAGGCTCATACACCATTAGAGTTGATTGCAGGAATAGTTATAGGAGGTTTGCCACAAATTTTGGTTTGGTTTTACAATATATAAAAGATAAAACCAAAATTAAAATTACTCATTTTGGAACCTTCTTTAAAGATTGGATTTATACCATAATATATGTATGGGTTCCAGGTATTAAAACCAACAGAAATATAGGCGCCATATTGCCAACGATTTATTTCATCTAAAATAGATTCTTTCGTATTTTCTGTTGTGGATTCTAATTTTGAATTAAACACATAACTTGTTTTAAATCCAGTGTAAATTCTCCAAAAACTGTGACTATTTGGGGTAGCATTTCGCCATCTGATTTCTAAAGGAAAATCAATACTGTGCGATGAAATTATAGTTCGGATGTTTTCAGACGTGTTGTTTTCAGTAGCGCCAACAATTTCTTCAGAATTTATAAACTGTTTGATATTATTGTACGAATAACCAATTCCTGGAGCAATTGCCCAATGTCTGTTTTTAGAAATGGGAAAATCTCTCAAAAAGCCAAAAGTAATTCCTGGAGAAAATGAAAATTGCTTAAAGCCATCTGGTCGATTTTGTATTAAATTATAACTTAAAGAGGCATAAAATTGATCTTCTCTGTAAAGCGAATCAATTTCAATTGGTTTTATTTCTTGTGAGAAACAAAAAAAGGGAATCCATAAAAAAAATAATATTTTCATGTGTAAAAGTAATTGTTCTTTAAGTTTCTAAAACCACAATAGTTTAGCAGAGAGGAAGGGATTCGAACCCTCGATATGTTGCCATATACACGCTTTCCAAGCGTGCGCCTTCAGCCACTCGGCCACCTCTCTAGTTTTAATCATTCATTTCGCCTCGTAATGGGGTTTCAAAAATAGTCTTAAAAACCGAGCTAGCCACGTTTTGGCCTAATAAATACATTAATTTTGTTATTGCTGCTTCAGTTGTGATGTTTTTTCCAGAAATTAAACCAATTTTTTTCAATCTTGTGCTGGTTTCATAGGCACCCATTAAAACATTTCCGCCGCTACATTGTGTTACATTTACAATGTGAACACCACGTTTTATAGCATTTTCTATTTCATCAATAAACCAATTTTCCATTGGAGCATTTCCCGATCCGTAAGTTTCTAATACAACGCCTTTTAATTTTGGCGTGTGCAAAATTGCATGTAAAATGTTTATGTTTATGCCTGGGAATAATTTTAAAATTAAAACATTGTTATCAAAATTAGTATTGACTTTTAATTTCTTGGATTTTTTTTGTTTTAATAAAACTTCGTTGTTTATGTTTAAATGTACGCCAGACTCTACAAGTTCAGGAAAATTTGGTGATGCAAAGGCGTTAAAATGTTCGGCGCTTATTTTTGTAGTTCTGTTTCCTCTGTATAATTTATACTCGAAATATAGCGAAACTTCTTGAATAACAGGTTGGCCTTTTTCTTGCAAAGAAGCAATTTGAATGGCAGTTATAAGATTTTCTTTTGCATCTGTACGCAAATCGCCAATTGGTAATTGCGAGCCAGTAAATACTATTGGTTTTTGTAAATTTTCAAACATAAAACTTAACGCTGATGCGCTGTAAGACATAGTATCCGAACCGTGAAGCACAACAAAACCATCAAATTTATCGTAATTATCTTCAATAATTGTAGCGGTCTTTTGCCAATCTGAAATTTGCATATTGGAGGAATCAATTGGTTTTTCAAACGAAACAGTTTCAATATTGCAATCCAATAATTTAAGTTCTGGAATACCGTTTAATAATTTTTTAAAATCGAAAGCCTTTAGTACTCCAGAATCAGCGTCTTTAATCATACCGATTGTGCCGCCAGTATAAATTAATAGGATATTTGCCTTTTGATTTGGTTTCAATTTATTGGTATTTTAATTTATTAATTACGGGATTAGCATACATGGCTAAAAAACTTTCTTTCATTTTATTGTCATCTGAATTTATTCTTAACTCTAATCTACGCTCAAAAAGTTGCTTTTCTTTTTCGGTGTAGTTAGCAGCATACTTAGTTGTTTGATTAAGTAAATCGTACGCAATATAATTTGTAGGCCAAAGTTTGTAGTACTGCAAAATAGAATCGTCAATAACTTGTGCTAAAGCTGACATTTGCTTGTTTGTATTAGTTGTTTCTTGAGAAATCAGGTCTAATTCTTGATCTAAAACATCACCAATATGAATATGAATGCGTTTTTTTTGTCCAATAATTCCGCTTAAAAGTGTAATAAAATCTTCATTTTTTTCTTTGGTATAAATTTCATCGTTAGCTTCAGCCATTAACTGAGGAATTTTTAAAGCATCAGTTGGGTCATATTCGTAGGAAATAGAAACCGGAACAATCTTTATTTTTTTAAAGAAATCCATGTTGTTTTTTTCGTCGGAAGCCATTGCAATCATTTTTAAAACACCAGAATGTGTGGCGTCATTTCCGTCCTTAGTTCTGCCTTCTCGATGTGCAATCCATACCGAACGATTTTCTTTCGATACCAAGCGATACATGTATTCTGATAGTAATTTAGAGCTTTCTAATAATTCTCGTGGTGATAGATTTCTTTGCACTAAAAAATTTCTATTCAGTTTGGAAAGCATCAGTAAAAAATCTTTTTTCACTAAATTATCTCCAATGGCTGAGGCAGTCATTACCAAGCCATGTTCGTGTAAGCATACGTTTAACAAACAGGTGTCTAAAATAATATCTCTATGGTTTGATATAAAAAAATAAGATGTATTTGGCTCCAATTTTTCAAATCCAGATGTGGTTAGTCCGTCAGAACTTTTTTCTAATATTTTTTTTATGGCGTGGTACGCAAAATTAATTTGAAAATCTCTTATAGAATGTGTACGAAGCAATTGCTCTTTCCAGACTGATTCCTCAGTATTTGGATACGCAAAATCCACCAATGCTTTCATCATAGGATGATGCAGAGAAGCACGAATGGCATCATTTACTTCTGCATCATAATAAGGACGTATTTTATCAAATTTCGACATACTTTATTTTAAGCTACAAAAAAACGAAAAAAATAGGAATTATACGTTATCAAATTTTAAAAACCGAAGACATCTTTACTGTTTTGTGTGGTAATTGCCACTATATCTTCAATTGGCAACTGATAAATTTCTGATAATTTTTCAGCTATTACTTTAATATAACTACTTTCATTGCGTTTTCCTCTATACGGCACGGGTGCTAAATAGGGTGAGTCGGTTTCTAAAACAATATGTTTGAGGTCAATTTCATTTAAAAATTGATCAATTTTACCATTTTTAAAAGTGGCTACGCCGCCAATTCCTAATTTCATACCGCAAGAAATGGCTTGTTTTGCTTGATTGAAATCGCCAGTAAAACAATGGAAAATTCCCCATAATTCGGCCGATTTTTCTTGTTCTAAAATTTCAAGTACTTCATTAAAAGCGTCTCTGCAATGAATATTTATGGGTAATTTGTATTGTTTGGCGAGTTGAATTTGCTTTAAAAAAACGGCTTGCTGTTGTTTTAAAAACGATTTTTCCCAAAATAAATCTATACCTATTTCGCCAATTGCTGCAAATTTTCTACTGACTAATTCGGTAATTACATGCGCCAATTCTTCTTCGTAATTTTCTTTTACATAACAAGGATGTAGCCCCATCATTAAAAACACATTTTCTGGATATTGCGCTTCTAAAGCATACATTTTTTCAGTATAACTACTATCTATTGATGGCACAAAAAGTCTAGAAACACCTGAATCAATAGCGTTTTGAATCATTTTTTCTCTATCTTCATCAAATTCTTCAGAATATAAATGGGTATGTGTATCTGTTAAAATCATTTTATTTTTTTTAATAAACCATTAAATTACAACCTCTTATGTCAGAATTGTCAAATCTTCCTAATACTTCAAAAGACATGTTTTGGTGTTTTTTTCCTAAATCTTGCGTAGCGATAAACGAGCAGGAATTTATATTCGCCAAATCAATTACATTAATGCCACCTGTTTTTCCGTTTTCAACATATTGTAACGCGTCTTCCGTATCTCTTATCAGCACATCCATCCACAAAGGACATTCAAAAATGCTGTTTCCTAAGGAGTAGGCTTGAGATAATAATTCGGTCATTCCGTATTCAGAATGTATGGTGTTTACTCCAAATCCATCGCAAAGTGTTTCGTGTAATTCTTCTCGTATGATTTCTTTTCGTTTGCCTTTCATGCCCCCAGTTTCCATTATGATGGTGTTTTTTAAATTGAATTTTTTGTATTCAATTAGGTCTAATAAAGCATACGTAACTCCTATCAATAGAATATTTTGGCCTTTATTTTCAAGTTCTATAATTTTATTAGCAAGTTGTTCAAGATTATTTAGATAAAATCCACTGTCTTTATGATTACTTTTTGCAATCAAATCATTTACCATATAAATTAACGAGGAACCGTCTCTTTCCAAATAGGATGGAAGTAAAGCCAAAACACAATACTCCTGAATATTCCCATAAAATTGAGCGAAAGTAATGTTAAAGCTGTTTTCGTATATCGAAATATCTGTAACAAAATGTCGACTTGTAATAGCACCTGTTGTGCCACTGCTGGTAAAAATAGCTTGAACTTTGTTGGAATTTGAGACTATAGTTTCCGATTTAAAAAACTGTATAGGCAAAAACGGTATGGCATTTATTTGTTTGACATTACTTGTATTTTTACCTAAATGATTACAAAAAGCTTGGTATACTTTATTGTTTTCGTATTGGTAACGAAAAACTTTTAAAGTAATTTTTTCAAATTCTTTTTTAGAGGAAATGGCAAAGATGTCTTCTAGTAAAATCATGATACAAAAGTAGAAAAAGAATATTAGTTGCAACTAACTTTTCTGGTTTTAGGGTATAAAAAAAGCACCAATCAATATTGGTGCTTTCTTGAATATGTTCTAAAACTAATTATTCGATAATTAATTTTTTAGTTGACGTTTTTCCTTCTTCAGTAATTTTTACAATATACATACCTTGCGTTAAACCAGAAATATTTACAGCATTATTACTTACTTTCGAGTTGATTACTTCTTTTCCTAAAACATCGATTATTGAAACATTAATATCACTATTTAAAGCCGTTTCAATAAATAAATTATTTTTCGCTGGATTTGGATACATTTTCAATCCGTCAATTTGAGAGAAAGATTGGTTTGATAAGTTAAAGTTTAGCGCACTATCTATTGTTAATTCGTCTATAGTAATAGCCGTTGGAGTTAAGGTAGCGGAATCTTGTCTAAATACAAATCCGCCAATCCCTGTAATTGCAACTGTTGGAACATAACTAGCTGTTGGGGTAGCAGTTCCTCCAATTGTAGGATTTACAAATAAGAAAACGGTATTGTTGCTAAAATCATATCCAAGCACTAAATATTGTGTGGTACCTGTAGCATACAAAGTTGTACCCCAAACAACGTCTGTAGTAGCCGCTCCAATTCCATATTGAATTTGCGTTCCGTTTTTTCTAACCCATAATCTGGCATTAGTTAAACTACTTGCGTTATCTGTAAGAATTGCAAAATAAGCACCAGTTAAATCAGCGGTAATTCCAGAAATATCTGTTACAGAAACTAACATTCTTGCATTAATACTTCCAGTAGTAGTATTTGTAAATAAAGTTTTTGATTCTGCTCCAGCTCCACCAAATGAAATTGAATTTCCACTAGAAGTAATTCCTGTGTAATTTAAATTTCCAGTCGCAGCAACAATATTATCACCAGTATTTAAAATACTCCATTTTTGTTCATTATTTAATGAGTTTCCAACAGTATAAGGGAATGAATCTGAAAAAGGTAATGTGTTAATTGGCTTACACTCTGGTGCAGTAATTGTTTTCACAATGTTACAACCACCTGAAATTGTTAAAGTGTTATTAACACCTTCAGATACTCCAGAAATGATAATATTTCCAGTTGTAGCAGTTGAAGGATTATCACCGCTTATTGTTCCAGTTATAGCGCTTAATGAATAAGTTGCAGTTCCACCACCAGTAAATGGAATAGTAGTTGTGTATGTATCTAAAGCCAAAGTTGTTGCATTGCAAACTCTTGTTTCAGCATTTAAAACAAGACTACAAGGTGAAGCATTAAACCAAGTTGAGTAGATTCTTATTCCATCAATTGTAATATTTTGAGTTGCATCATATTGTCTTAAAAAGAATCCTGACGCACTAGCTGGAACTGTTCCAGATACAGTTATTTCCGGTGTGCCAGCTGCCACTTCCGTTGCAGGAACGCCTGTTGCTTTTATCCACATACTAGCATTACCAGTAGTAGTAACATCATATTTTACAATAATAAGATAAGTAGTATTTAAATCAAAATCAGTTGGTGTAGTTGCAAATATTCCTGTACTAGTGTTTGATAATCCAAAGTTTATTTTCCCTGTTACAGTAGAAGGTTTTACATACACTCTATTACTAAATGTAGTACCAGAAGATAAAAGACCTCCAAAATAACCCGCAGTTCCCGCAGTTATATTTACTAAAAAAGTGTAATATAAACTTCCTGAAGTTACGCTGGTTGTAAAATTTTTATTCACATCTTCACCAGTATTATCTAATCTAGCTGCATTTCCAACAGCTGAAGCCGTAAAACCTGTTGTTCCTGAATAGCCAGTATAAACTAATCCATTTGATACTCCAACATCAACAGATGCAGTACTTGCCCCGCTAAAAGCAGTCCAGCCATTAGCTGTTAGCAAAGCATTATCGGGGTAATTAAAATCATCTGAAAGTACTTGTCCAAAACTAGTAACCGAAATTAGACACGAAAGTAAAAAGTAAATTTTTTTCATTTTTTTAGAGATTAAGTTGGGAACAAATATAGAAACAAAATTAATTTTAGGACCTATGGGTTTCATAAAATTAATGTAAAATTAATAAAGATAAATTATTAACTAATTAATAATCAGTTTTCTAGTAGCGGAAGCTTCGCCTTCTCTGATTTTAATGATGTATACACCTGGGTTCAAATTAGAGATGTTTAATTCTTTGGTATACAAAACAGTATCTAAAACTTTTTTACCTAAAACATCAAAAATTTCAACTTTTTTGTCCAAATTTAATTTGGAAGTAATGAAAACTTTTCCAGTATTGTTTGGGTTTGGATACAAACTTAGTCCTTCAATAATGGGCTCTTGCGATTTAGATGAATTGCTGTTTTTGCTTTCTTGAGCAACTGCACCCACACTAAATGATATGAATAATAAGATAATATAAATGTAATTTTTTGCCATTATTTTGATTTATGAGGTAAATTTATAAAATAAATACCAATTAGGATACCAAAAAGAGAAAATATTTTTAATTCCAACAATAATGATTTATTTTAATACAGAATTTGAAATTTTAAAAACCGTAAAAAAATGTTGTTTTTTTGATGATATCTTATTTTTTTATAGGTTGTTCACTTATAAATTAAAAAAACACTTATTTTTTTATTAAATTCTTCGATGTGTTTTTTTTAAGATGTATATTTGCAACTGAAAAATATCCAAAAATATATAATTATGAGTCAAAGTGTTACAGCATTTTTAGGCGAAGTAGCTAAAAGAAATGCAAACGAACCAGAATTTATGCAAGCCGTAAGAGAAGTGGCTGAAACTGTAATTCCTTTTATTGAGCAAAACCCAAAATACCAAGGCAAAATGCTATTGGAAAGAATGGTGGAGCCAGAAAGAGTAATTATGTTCAGAATAGCTTGGATTGATGACAAAGGAACAACTCAAGTAAATAGAGGTTTTAGAATTCAAATGAATTCTGCTATCGGGCCATACAAAGGAGGAATTCGTTTTCACCCATCTGTAAATTTAAGTATTTTAAAATTCTTAGCATTTGAACAAGTTTTCAAAAATTCATTAACTACATTGCCAATGGGCGGTGGAAAAGGTGGTGCAGATTTTGATCCAAAAGGAAAATCAGATGTAGAAATCATGAGATTTTGTCAAGCCTTTATGACAGAATTATCTAAACATATTGGTGCAGATACGGATGTTCCTGCAGGAGATATTGGTGTTGGAGGTCGTGAAGTAGGTTACATGTTTGGACAATACAAAAGATTAAGAAATGAGTTTACGGGTGTATTAACAGGTAAAGGCATTTCTTTTGGAGGTTCACTTATTCGTCCGGAAGCAACAGGTTACGGAGATGTGTATTTTGCTGATAGCATGTTAAAAACAAAAGGTAAAAGTTTTGCGGGTCAAACGGTTGTGGTTTCAGGTTCTGGAAACGTAGCACAATATGCTGCAGAAAAAGCAACTCATTTAGGTGGTAAAGTTGTAACTATGTCGGATTCTTCTGGTTATATTTATGATGAAGCTGGAATTGATGCTGAAAAATTAGCTTATGTAATGGAAATTAAAAACGTAAATTATGGAAGAATTTCAGATTACGTTAAAAAATATCCATCAGCAAAATTTGTTGAAGGAAAACGTCCTTGGGAAGTAAAATGTGATATTGCATTACCTTGTGCAACTCAAAACGAATTAAATGAAGACGAAGCCAAAACATTAGTTGCGAATGGATGTTTCTGTGTGGCTGAAGGCGCAAATATGCCGACAACTCCAGAAGCAGTAATTGTTTTTCAAAAAGCAAAAATATTATTTGCACCAGGAAAAGCATCAAATGCTGGTGGTGTAGCAACTTCAGGTTTGGAAATGTCTCAAAATTCATTACGTTTAAGTTGGACTTCAGAAGAAGTAGACGAAAGATTAAAAGGAATTATGAAAAACATCCATGAAGCTTGTGTAAAATATGGTTCAGACGCGAATGGTTATGTAGATTACGTGAAAGGTGCAAATATTGCTGGTTTCGTAAAAGTTGCAGACGCTATGTTAGGTCAAGGTGTAGTATAATAAGTGTTCAGTTTGCAGTAATTAGTAAACAGAATATTTAAAATAAAAAAGCAGTTCTCAGAAATGAAAACTGCTTTTTTTATACTTATAACTGAACACTAAAATCTGAACACTGAATACTAAATAATTCCGTTCCATTCTCCATAAAATTGCTCTAAATACAATTCCATAAATTCATGACGTTTTTGGGCGATTTTTTTACCTGTTTCGGTATTCATTTTGTCTTTTAAAAGCAACAATTTTTCGTAAAAATGATTAATTGTAGGTGTAGTAGAATTTTTATATGCATCCTTTGACATCGATAAATTTGGCAAAATTTCAGGGTTATAAATGTCTCTATTTTTAAACCCACCGTAATTGAAGGTTCGAGCAATACCAATAGCGCCGATGGCATCTAATCTGTCAGCGTCTTGCACAATTTCTAATTCTTTTGAATGAAAGTTTTGTTCAAAATTTCCTCCTTTAAAAGAAATATTTTCAATTATTGACACTACATGAGAAATTATTTCTTCAGCAACATTTTCATTTGTTAAAAAATTACGTGCTACTTTCGGACCAACAGTTTCATCACCATCATGAAATTTGCTATCGGCAATGTCGTGTAATAAAGCGGCTAATTGAACTACTTCTAAATTACAAATTTCTTCTTTAGCAATTAGCAAAGCATTTTTATAAACACGTTCTATATGAAACCAATCATGACCACTTTCTGCACTTTCTAGTTGCTTTTTTACGAAGTTTTGTGTGTTTTCTAGTACTGACATTTTAGTATTGATAAAAAATTCCAAACTCTTTTTGGAATTTGGAATTTATATTTGGAATTTAAAAAATTATCTAATTAAAGCAGGTTCTACCCATTTAAAAATTTGCCCTTGTTCTGGAAAGACTAATCTTTCTGAAATTTTTCTCATTCTTTCTGGTAATTTCATCAAATAGTCTCTAGCTTTTTCAGCTTCAGCTGTCAAACCATTGATGTTTCCTATGTCCCATTTTTCATTTAATTTCTGTAATATATCTACATAATCAGATGCGGTATATACGCCAATTCTTTGTGCCGAATCTGAAAACGCCTCAAAAGCACTTCCAATTTTTTCACCAGATTCACGTAAGAAAAGTGCGGGCATCGTAATTTTTTGCTTCATCATATATTGAAAAGCCAACATCATTTCACTTGGATCTACTTTAAAAATTTGATTTACAAATTCGCTGTATGCCAAGTGATGACGCATTTCATCACCAGCAATAAGGTTGCACATTTTGAATAACTTTTTTTCTCCATATTTTTTGGCAATTAGCGCTACTCTGTTATGAGAAACAAATGTTGCTAATTCTTGAAAACTGGTGTAAACAAAGTTTTTGTAGGGATCTCTTCCCGTTCCAATATCGAAACCGTCGGCAATTAAATGTTGTGTGGTTTGTTCAATTTCTCGCATATTTACTCTTCCAGAAAGATATAAATATTTGTTTAGAACATCACCATGACGGTTTTCTTCACCTGTCCAATGACGTACCCATTTGCTCCACCCATTTCTTTCCACGTTATCTACACCATCTACATCCATTAACCAAGATTCGTATGTTGGCAAGGCTTCTTCCGTAATAGTGTCTCCAACTAATGTTACCCAAAAATCGTATGGTAAATCTTTTGAAATTTCTCTTAATTCATTAACTTCTTCTAAAAAGTTTTCATCATTAGAATCAGGTAATAAATCGGTTGGTTGCCATATTTTTTCTACCGGAATTAAAAATTCTTCCATAAAAGAATCAATTTTCTTTTCCAATAATTGCATGACTTCAAGTCGTATGTTTTGTATAGACATTTTTTTTATTTTATATGTTTTTTTATAATTTTTTCTGTTTTTTCAAAAATTTCATCAAACGAATAATCAGAAATTTTCAAAGGTTTATGTATTTGAAACGTTATTTTTGTTCCTAATCCTAAAGGGAATTGTCCAAATTTATTCATTTTCCATGAATTGTTTATGCTAATTGGAACAAAATAAGCATCTGGAGCATTTTTATATAACATTTTCAAGCCATTTGTTGCAAATTCTTTGGATTTACCAGTTTTGCTTCTCGTTCCTTCAGGAAAAATAACCATCGAACGATTTGTACTATTGATATATTCTCCTGCTTTTTTTATTTCTGTCAAAGCTTGTTTTCCGTCTTTTCTATCGATTAATGCAGAACCACCAATTCTTAAATTCAAAGAAACACTTGGAATGCCTTTTCCTAGCTCTTTTTTACTGATAAATTTTGGATGCACTTTTCTTAAAAACCAAATTATTGGAATAATATCGTGCATGCTTTGATGGTTACAAACTAAAATTAAAGGTTTGATTTCTGGTAAATTTTCTCTGCCTGTTAAGGTATATGTAGTGCCAAGAATATGAGAAGTTCTTAATAGAAAAAAATTTAAAACCGCTACTGACATTCTATGCGCATTGTACCCAAATAAATAGTAACAAACCAATTGAACAGGGTGAAAAATAAGCAACCAAAATAAAAAAACTATCGCATAAAGCACCGATAATGGATACGAAATAATTTTTTGCATACCTTTTTTATAAACTTTTTACAAAGGTACGGGTTAAAAATAAAAAAAACCACCAATAAGGTGGTTTTTATAGTATGCTTGCATAGTAGTTAGCAATATTCGTTAAACGCGTCTTGTAAGTTTTCTGCAATTAATTCTGCTGGACGGCCTTCAATGTGATGACGTTCTAACATATGAACCAACTCGCCATCTTTAAACAATGCCATGCAAGGCGAAGATGGAGGAAAAGGGAACATGTGTTCTCTGGCTTTGTCAACCGCTTCTTTGTCAACTCCTGCAAAAACAGTTACTAAATTACTTGGTTTTTTAATGTTTTCTAGGCTCATTTTTGCTCCCGGACGTGCATTTCTGGCTGCACAGCCACAAACTGAGTTGACAACCACTAAAGTTGTTCCTGTTTTACTGATAGCTTGTTCAACGGCTTCAGCGGAATATAAATCTTGAAAACCTGCATCAGATAATTCTGCACGCATGGGTTTTACCATTTCTTCTGGATACATATTTTGTTTTTTTAAATTGCATTTATAATGTACAAATTTACAAAGTTTTTAGTTCTACACATAAAAACTTTTCATAAAGATTTGTTATCGTTTATAAATTTCAGCATATCTTTAAAATAGTATCTTATATTTGTGGTAATCAATTAAATTATGAGATATTTTACTTTACTTTTTTTAAGTGTTGCCACTTTCAGTTTTGCACAAGAAATCAACGACGCAGAGATTGAACTGGTAAATATTAAAAGCAAACCAAAAATCGCAACTATTTTAAAAAGATTGAACAAGCAATTGTTAAAAACAACCGATACTACAAGTTTTGAATTCGAATTGCGACAAGTAAATTTAAAAAATTCCGATACTTTAATTAACAGAAAAGAAGCACAAATTATTAAAATCACGAATTTCAGTAATACGTTTTCAAAAAAAAATGTGATTGAAAATAAAGACAATTGGTTTTCTAATTTTAAAGAGATTTTTAAAGCATATAGTTCTGAAGAATCTCCAATTGGATGGCTTTCTGGTTTTCCAATTCGTAAAAATTTAACTACTGCCGAATTAGATTTTTTTATTCATCCAAACGGATACGAATTTACAAGAGAATGGTTAGATAATGAAGAATTATTGGTAACTTTTGAATCAAAAGGGTTTTATAAAGGCAATTTTATTGTGGATAAAAATTATAATTTATTGCAATTAAATTATGAAACACAACAACCTTATCCGTTTTTTTATACAAGTGATGAAAGTATAGGAAAAAACCATAAATTCACATCAAATTGGATCTATCAAAGAGAAAAAGTAGCTGTGAATTTTGAAATTGTCAAAAATAAAATGGTTTTAAAATCCTTAAGTATTGAAGAAAAATTACGCGATTTTACCTTTAAACGATTTGATGAAAAAGGCGTAACTTTCACAGATGTCAATCAGTTTTACACTAATATAAAATTGGTTAATAAGAATTGGCAAGATTAAAATAGTTGGATTTTGAAACTAGTTCAGAATAACAGAACTTAAAAAATTCTTTTTATTAACGCTTTAAGAAACAAACGTTGTGGACACATCCAAACGACTTGTAAATCTTCCCAAAAAGAAGTTTCTTCATCTAAAAATTTTAAAATCAATGGCGCCTTTCCGGTTTTAAACATACTGGAAAAAATAGTACTTCCGTATTGATTTGTTTTAAATAAAATATCTATGAGTAACAAATCGTAAAACCAAAATTTGTTGATTTTATGAAATTTAGTAAAATCATTTTCTGTTCGTAAAAAAGCTACCAATTCTTTTGATTTTTTTACTGAATTTTTAAATGTATAGCCTGTACTGGCTTTGCTCCATCCACCTGCAGAACCAATATTTATGATGTTTTTGCTGTTGCTTTTCCAGAAAGGAAAACAGGTCATAGGAATATTGCCTTTTTCTTTTTCTACGATTTCGTATTCGGTAATGCCTAATTTTTGAATGTAATTTACAATTTCGGTTTCGTAAGCTTCTTTTGAAAGTAAATCTTTTGAAAACAAAGTATATTCTAACAAAGCTTCAGTTGAAGAAGTTGGTAAAATATACATAAATCGCGTATTTCCTTTTTGTGCTATCGAAAAATCCATAAAAGTTGGGCAATCTTCAGTAAAAACGGCTTCTTTACTTTTGATAAACCAACCGATAAAATGTTGCTGCACCAGCGGAAATTTAATTTGCGCATTTACTAGTTCAGACGAATAAATGCTATTGAAAATTTGATTGCAAGTAAACGATTTGGTTTTTGTTTTTACTAAACAATGTTCGGCTAATTCTGTATAATCGACAACCTCATCTTGAAAAATTTCAATGTTGGATTGTTGGCTTATTTTATCAAAAATTAATTTATAAAAATCCGCACTTTTTATCATTTTATAGGAGTACGGAAACAATTCTAGTTTATTTGTGAAATTATCGTTTTTAAACCAAGCTTGTTGCCAATTTTTGGTGGTAATTTCGTCAAATAAATTTTCGGAATCCCAAAAACACCACGTTCTGTCGTTTTTGTTTTTAGCATCGGAATCTATCAACAGTATTTTTTTATCTGAAAACCGACCAGATTGAATCATTTCAAAAAGGGTCAATAATGCCGATAAACCGTTTCCAGTAAATATGTAATGATAGTGTTTCATGTGTTACATTCTCAAAGAAAAACCAAAAGCAGCGTAATAGCTTGGCGCATTTTTAGTAACTCCGAATCCTGATGACAAATCTAACATAAAATTATCATTAATCAAATAGGTTATTCCTCCATCAATAGAATGATTTGCAGTTGCATTTTCAGGTAAAAATCCAAAAACTTCAATATAACTTCCTATTCTTTCTGAAATAGAATAACCTGTTGCAATTGTGTAAATGAAAGTCGCTTCTGGCGTGTTCCCGTTCCATTCGCTACCTAAATTATAACTAAATGACATTTTTTTTGAAAGAGAGTGTTGCATTACAAATCGAAATTCAGCAGCTGTAAATTCATTTTTATATTTTGATGAAGCAACATTTGGTAGTCCGATGTGTCCTATGAACGAAGTTTTAGGAAAAATTCCTTTTTCTTCAGCAATTTTAATTTTACAACCTACAAGCACTGGGTTTAATCCTGAAATTTCAGAATCAAAATTTTTCTCAATTGAAAATTCAGTAATTAGTCGCAATTCAAAATTTTCGTTGACGCCATATTTCCATAAACTAGATGGCAAAGTTATGGTATTACTATTGGTATTGTTTTTTTGAAAACTGAATCCGTTTTCTACTTGAAACATACTTTTTGGAACTAAATAAGGTGTTTCTGTTTGGTCTGGTCTATCAGTTTGTATGGATTCATTTTCTTGACTAAAACCAAAAAATGGCAACCAAATTATAAATAGTATGATTTTTTTCATATATGTAATTTTTAGACAAATCTAAAAATATTTTTTTAAATCCGTAAAATTATTTTACATTTGCTTTTCAAATATACAAAATGACCACTTCTGAAGAAAATTATTTAAAAGTTATTTATCATTTGTCAAATCTATCACCAAAGGGCGTGAATACAAATGCTATTGCGGCAATGTTAGACACAAAAGCTTCGTCTGTAACAGATATGTTAAAAAAATTATCAGAAAAAGAATGGGTAAATTATCAAAAATACCAAGGTGTTTCATTAACGGAGAAAGGGAAATTAAATGCCAAAATAATTGTTAGAAAGCATCGTTTGTGGGAAGTTTTTTTAGTTGAAAAGCTAGGTTTCGCCTGGGACGAAGTGCATGAAGTTGCGGAAGAATTAGAACACATTCAGTCTGAAAAATTAATCAATCAGTTGGATCAGTTTTTAAATTTTCCAAGTTTTGATCCTCATGGCGATCCTATTCCGAATGCAAAAGGCGAAATAAAAAAAATAGATAAGCAATTGGTTTCTGAAATTGAAATTGGTAAAACCATCACTTGTGTGGGTGTAAAAGACACTTCAGTTGATTTTTTACAATATTTAAACAAACAAAGCATTTCATTAGGCACAAAAATGAAGGTTTTAGAAAAAGAAATTTTTGACGGAACCCTCAAGATTGAAGTGAATAATATAGTTTTAGTAATTTCTGATAAAATTGCAAATAATTTATACGTAAAATAGTAAAATCTGTATTTTATAATATAATTAAATGTACGAAGATTTAATAAAATATTTAGAGGGAATCGACCCAATTTTAGCAGCTCTTTACGCTACGACGTTTACTTGGTTAGTTACTGCCGCTGGCGCATCTTTAGTTTTCTTTTTTAAAACTATGAGCCGTGCTGTTTTAGACGGAATGTTAGGTTTTACTGGCGGTGTGATGGTAGCGGCAAGTTACTGGAGTTTATTAGCACCAGCTATAGAAATGAGCGAAGGCGAAGGTTTTATAAAAGTAATTCCTGCCGCAACTGGCTTTTTAATGGGTGCTTTGTTTTTGTTTGCCTTGGATAAAACGCTACCTCATTTACATATAAATTTTAAAGAAACAGAAGGTATCAAATCCCCTTGGCAGCGAACTACTTTGTTAGTGTTGGCAATTACTTTACACAATATTCCAGAAGGTTTGGCAGTTGGTGTATTGTTTGGTGGTGTAGCAGCTGGTATTCCTGAAGCATCTATTGCAGGAGCCGTTACGTTAGCAATAGGTATTGGAATTCAAAATTTTCCTGAAGGAATTGCAGTTTCTATGCCTTTACGAAGAATGGGAATGAGTCGCAGAAAAAGTTTTATGTATGGACAATCGTCTGCCATTGTTGAACCTATTGCGGGGGTTTTAGGCGCGCTTGCTGTAACGTTTTTCACGCCAATATTGCCATATGCCTTAGCTTTTGCAGCTGGTGCGATGATTTTTGTTGTTGTAGAAGAAGTTATCCCAGAAACGCAGCAAGATAACCATACAGATATTGCGACTTTAGGATTTATTGCAGGATTTATTGTAATGATGAGTTTGGATGTGGCTTTGGGATAATATTGACCACAATCTTTTACTTCAAAATTAACTATGTTTAAGCAAAAATCTAAATAAAATAGTTACAGTTTTAAACCTAAAGAAATATAGAAAGTTCGCCCTTCTCCCGGAAGAATTCCTGGTCCCGGATATCCTCCTGCTCTTCTTGTAGCGTAGTTTTTATCCAAAAGATTGTTTAGCCCAACTCTAACATTGTAATGTTTTAAGAATTTATATTCTGACGAAAAATCCATTACTTGGTATTGCTCTAATAGTCCTGTTAATCCATTAGAAGACGCTGCAACGGTATTGTTTGCATCTGTAAAAATTTTACCTGACATTCTGTATTGTAATGTAGATGAAAAATTATTGTTTCCCCAAGAAAGACCAAAATTATGTATGTATCTAGGGGCATTTTCAACTCTATTTCCCGAAAGATTAGTTTCTTTTATCGTTACATTTGGTGCCGTGCCAGTAGCACTAAAAATACTAAAATCAGTATAGCGGCTATCAATAAAACTTATGGAAGCAAAAAGATCTAGGTTACCGTAGGGTTTTTCTATTTGAAAGAAACGTGTAATATTCAAATTAAAAAAGCCTTCAATTCCTTTGTTAATGGTTTCTCCTAAATTTGTTCTGAATAGGAAAGTTCCTTGAGTGGGATCATTATTAATAAATTGTCTAACACCACCTATTCTGTTATTGTAACTTAAATAAAATAAACTAAAATCAAAATTTAAATAGTTTTTATACGTTCCTCTAAAACCCAAATCCGCATTAAAACCGCTTGCATCTTTTAAATTAGGATCAATTACATCAGTAACCGCTGGTGGGGTAAAATCTGAAAATAATACAGGTCTAAATGCTTGAGTAATATTGGCATAAATATTAGTAGTTAAAAATTTATATTCTAGCCCTAATCCAAATAAAGGTTGGTTTCTTGCTATAGATTTAACTGGCATGGCAATGTCGTTAACATTGCTAATCCCAAATCTTCCTTCTCCTGTGTTTTTAATATATTCATAACGAACTCCCGGAGTAACACTGAATTTTTCAGAAACTTTAAACTGATTTTCTGCAAAAACAGCTATATTTTCTGTAGTAAAATCTAAATCTCTTGCATATCTTCCTTCAATTGATAAATTAAAATCAGCACCAGTTGTTCCTTTGCCGTCTTGAACTCGTTGTGTATTTGCTTTATAAAGTCGGGATCCGAAAGCAAGATTATTATCTGTTTTACCTATTTTGTATTTATAAATATTTCGGTTTTCAATACCAAAATTTTTATAATAATCACGGTCAACTCGTCTATTTGCAAAATCATCAGAAGAAGGGTTAATTGCATCTTCAATATTGGGAGTAGCAGTAAATCCTATGCTATTACGCTCACCTATAAGTCCAAAAAGTTTGGTATTAGATGAAAAACGATCGTTGACTTTAGTGTCAAAATTGATGGCAAATACATTCCAAGGTGTACCAAACCAGTTTCTTTCTCTATTAGATTGTTGTGGGTTATTTTTAAATTGATTATCAGTTAATCCTCCAGCTTGTTGCATTTTGTAATCCATGTTTGTATATTCTGCTGTAAGTTTGGTTTTTTCTGTAAAATGGTAAGCTATGAAAGCGTGTGTATTTCTAACAGAATAATCACTGTTTTCTCTCCAGCTGTCTCCACTTCTCGAATGATTGTAAATATAATATGAAAACTGCTTGTGTTTGCCACCAATGGCATTATAGCTACTCATTAATCCATAGCTACCCACTGTATTTTGTGTTTCAAAAGAAAACGGTTTTTTGGTTTCTCTTTTGATTACGTAATTTAACATCCCGCCAAATTGAGGCCCAAATTGAAGTGCTGATCCACCACGAACTAATTCTATTGTTTCAACGGCCTCTAAAGGTGGATTATAATATGCTTCAGGATACCCAAAAACATCTGAAGAAATATCGTATCCATTTTGTCGGGTATTCAATTCCCAACTTCTATTAGGACTTAAACCACGAACACCTACATTGATTTGTATACCAGAACCCTCATTTTCCCAAATAGTAACTCCTGGAACTCTTGAAAAAATTTCTCTGGCGTTATTAGTGGTAAAATTTCCATTAATATTAGAAAGTCTTAAAACTTCATTTTTCTTACCCGAAAAAAGAACATTTTCTTTTATTTCTGGCATTCTTTCAGGACTTTGTTGTTTTGCTTTAATGATAACAGGTTCTATTTTGTAGATGGTATCGGTGCTTGTAACTTTTTGGTTTTGACTTATTGAAACAACACTAATTAATGTGGTTAAGATAATTATTATTTTTTTCATTTTATTTAGATTAATTCTACACAACAAAATTAATTACTTAATCTTATTTAGACAAATTAAAAATAAACTTTTTTTAAGGGTTTTGAACTTTTAAATATTTTTAAATATTTGAGGTAAATTGTAGTATAAAATTTAATTTAATTGTTAATATTTATCAAATTAGATTTAATTAAGAACACTTTTTTGAATTAAAGCTATCAATGACAATTACAGTCATCACCGCAACCTTTTTTATTTGCTTTTTTCTTCCAAAAGAATTTTCTAATCAAAAAAACAATAGCTAAAGTTAGACAGACGTAGGTTAAAATATCTTGTAAATTCATAAATTCCATTTTTAAATTTTAAAATCGGTGTTTAAATAACTATTTCAAACTTTGATACGCAATTAATGCTACCATATAAGCAAATCCGGTCATAAAAACCAATTGAATAATAGGCCACTTCCAGGAGTTAGTTTCTTTTTTAACTATAGCAAGCGTACTTACACATTGCATAGCAAAAGCATAAAATAAAAGCAACGAAATACCCGTAGCAAAATTGAAAATTTTATTACCATTCGCATCAACATCTTCACCCATTTTCATTTTTATAGTAGCTTCTTCATCATTCTGATTTCCTACACTATAAATGGTGGCAAGCGTGCCTACAAATACTTCTCTTACTGCGAAAGAACTTAAAACTGCAATTCCAATTTTCCAATCGTATCCTAAGGGTTTGATGACAGGCTCGATTGTTTTACCCATTATCCCAATGTAAGAGTTTTCTAATTTATAAGCAGCAACATTATTTTTTAATACCGATGGATTTATTTTTTGTTGGCTAGTAAACACTTTTTTTTCAACTATTTCTTGTGCTTTTTCAAAATTTTGTCCAGGTCCGTGGGATCCCAAAAACCATAAAACTACAGAAAAAGCTAAAATTATTTTTCCAGCTCCTGTTACAAACGCTTTGGTTTTTTCTAGAACATTTAGTGCAACGTTTTTAAATTGAGGCACTTTATAACTTGGCATTTCTACTACAAAATATGATTTACATTTTAATTTCAGCGCTTTATTTAATATGTATGCTGACCCAATTGCCACAAAAAACGCCAATAAATACAATGCCATTAAAGTTAAACCTTGTAAACTGAAACCTAAAATTCGTTTTTCTGGAATTATTAATGAAATTATGATAGCATAAACTGGTAATCTTGCAGAACATGTAATAAAAGGTGTAATTAAAATAGTTATTAATCGTTCTTTCCAGTTTTCAATATTTCGGGCACTCATTATAGCAGGAATAGCACACGCCGTTCCAGAAATTAAGGGCACTATACTTTTTCCTGACAATCCGAATTTTCTCATGATTTTATCCATCAAAAATACAACGCGACTCATATATCCGCTTTCTTCTAAAACAGAAATAAATAGGAACAAAAAGGCAATTTGTGGAATAAAAATTATTATACCTCCAATTCCAGGAATGATTCCGTCTGAAAGTAAATCTGTAAATTTTCCTTGAGGAAGAATTTCTTTTGTTATGGCACTAAACTTTGAAAATGTGGCATCAATAAAATCCATTGGAATGCTACTCCAATCGAAAATAGATTGAAAAATAAGTAATAATATGCAAAAGAAAATTAGATAACCAAAAACTTTGTGTGTTAATATATTGTCTAATTTACTTTGAAAATCGGTAGCTTTGGATTTGTCAATTTTTTGGGAAATTTTTAGGGTATCATTAATAAATTGATACCTTTTTATGGTTTCTTTTTGTTGTAATTTTTTTAAATCAGAGTGCGAGCGTGTGAAGTTGTTTTCAATTGTGTTTCGCTCTAAATTTAAAAAGTTTACATCTTGCGTAATCACTAACCATAATTTATAAAGTAACTGATTTGGAAACGCTTTTTTAAGTCGATTAAAATATTCCTCGTCTATTGAGCTGGCATTTAAACAAGGTTCTGTAGAAATATTTTTGTAATTTACTATCAATTTTTTTACATAATCAATTCCAATATTTTTTCTAGAACTTATTAAAGCAATTTTGGTTTTTAATTCAGTTTCTAATAACGGAATGTTTAATTCAATTCCCTTTTGTTGCATGCGGTCACTCATATTAATAATAAGTAACGTTGGAATTTCCAAATCCTTTATTTGTGTAAAAAGCAATAAATTTCGTTTCAAATTTTCAACTTCGGTAACCACAACAGCCACATCCGGAAAATCTTCATCATTTTTATTCAAAAGCAGTTCTATTACTACATTTTCATCAATAGAATTGGCGTTTAAACTATATGTTCCTGGTAAATCTATAATTTTGGCTCTCGTAATTTGGTTGAGTTTACAAACCCCAGTTTTTTTATCCACAGTAATTCCAGGATAATTTCCCACTTGCTGATTCAATCCAGTTAACTGATTAAAAACAGAAGTTTTACCGACATTTGGATTTCCAATTAGCGCAACTTTTATGGTCTTTGAATTCATTTTATTTTATAGATTCTTGTAGTATATAAATTTCTTGAGCTATTTTTTTTCTAATTGCCACTTTAGCATCGTTGATATTAAAAAATAACGGATCGCCCATTGGCGCCACCTGAATTAATTGGATAGTATTACCAGGCAAACAACCCATTTCAATAAGTTTTAATGGAATTTTATCGATATTAATATCCGAAATTTGAGCCATTTGTCCCTTTTTTAATAAACTAGCATTACTATTTTCCACAAACTTATTTAGATTTAATTAAAATACAAAGGTAACTATTTCTTAAAACAAAAACCTAACAATTGTCATGTTTTACAGTCGAATTATTATTCGTACATTCGTATACTTATTCTAAAAGAAATAAATGAGCAGAACTCTAGTTATTGGCGACATACATGGTGGATTAAAAGCATTAATTCAGGTACTACACAAAGCAGCAATACAACCGGATGATATCATAATTTTTTTGGGAGATTATGTGGACGGTTGGAGTGAATCGCCTGGCGTTTTAGATTTTTTAATTGCCTTATCGGAACAGCAAAATTGTATTTTCATAAAAGGCAATCATGATGAATTGCTTTTGGATTGGCTGGAAAACAGACATGAGAATTTAAATGAAAAAATATGGTTCAAGCACGGAGGTAAAGCTACTGTTGATGCCTACAGTACTATTTCTGATGACAAAAAACAGCAACATATTGCCTTTTTGAAATCATTACAAAATTATTATTTAGATGCCGAAAACAGATTGTTTATTCATGCCGGATTTACAAACATGAATGGCGTTTCACAGGAATTTTTCCCAAAATTAATGTATTGGGACAGAACCCTTTGGGAAGTAGCTTTGTGTTTAGATGATAGAATAGATAAAAGTTCTCCAATATATCCAAAAAGATTAAAAATTTATTCTGAAATATTTATTGGACATACGCCTGTTTCTAAAACTAAAATTGTATCACCGCTTTGTAAAAACTCCGTTTGGAATTTAGATACTGGAGCTGGTTTTTCTGGCGTGTTAACTATTATGGATATCACTACTAAAGTATTTTGGCAAAGTGATATTTTACCTGAGCTATACCCGAATGAAATAGGTAGAAATTAATACTTACATTTACCAAAAATAAAATAATAGCCATAAAAACAGAAATAATGAGTGTAATAGAAAGAAAATTAAAAGACAGAAGCGAGTCAAAATGTGAAATTAGTGGTGCTGAATTGGATTTAGTGGTGTACACTTTACCACCTTTTACAGAGGAAAGTTTAGCACATTCGGTTTTATTGGCCAAACATTTAAAAGATCAAGTGGAAAATCCGGCTAACATGAATCCAAATGATTGGAGAAGTTTGTCTGATAGTATGTGGAACGAAAATTTACCGGTACAAATTTTATCTTGGCGCATGTTGGCACGTTTAAAAAATATCGATACTTTAGAAATGATGTATTTAGACGAAGAAGCATTAGAATGGGCAAAAGCAACAGGTGAAGGAGAAGAGGAAGATGATAATAAAATTATTCATAAAGACAGCAACGGCGCCATTTTAAAAGATGGAGATTCTGTGGTCTTAATTAAAGATTTAGATGTTAAAGGCGCCACTTTTACCGCAAAACGAGGCGCTGCAGTTCATAATATTAAAGTGGTTTGGGATGATGCTAATTTGATTGAAGGCAGAGTAGAAAACCAACATATTTATATTTTAACGCAGTATGTGAAGAAAACGAAGTAAACTTTTTGTCGTTCTGAACTTGTTTAATTCGTCAATTCGCAAGCTCGGGTCAGAATCTAGAAATAGAAGCTGAAACAAGTTCAGCTTGACAAATTGGGATTTAAAAGCCCTGCAAATATTTAATTTGTAGGTTTTTTATTTTTTAAATAATTTTTTTTGTATTTTTATCCAAATTTTTAAACCTTTTCGTGATTTAATAGTCTAATAATAAACGTTATAAGCATAGGATATGGAAAAAAAATATTCGAGAAGAAATCTTTTTAAAAAAGTATTCCTTCGAAGAGAAGAAAGTCAAGATCCTCTTTTTGAAAAATATAAAAGAAAAAATTACGGCTTAAGAAGGTACCAACCTACTGACGCAAATGCTGAAACCAATAGAATAGGAAATATCACTAGTGGTCTATCGCCATATTCTGGAGCTTGGAATACGGCTTCGGTTTTACATTTATTACGTAGAACTCAATTCGGCTTTAAATTTTCAGATGTTAATGGTCTTGTACAAGCAGGTTTAAATGCTAGTGTGAATTCGCTTTTAAATTTTCCAAATACACTGCCAAATCCACCACTTAATTATTATCAGACTATTTTTGCAGATGAGGGAAATATCCCTTACGGTAGCAACTGGACCCAACACGCATTTAACTCAACAAGTATAGGAAATACTACAAATTTATACAGAATAAATAGCGCTACTTCATGGAATTTGGGCTTAGCATTAAACCAATCTTTAAATATTAGAGAAAAAATGACTTGGTTTTGGTACCATTTTATTCCTGTTGATTTCAATGTGGTTAGACTTTCTCAAAATACTTATTGTAATACAAATTCTGCAAGAATTTCACATGAATACGTTCAAAATTTTAGAGCTAATGGTTTAGGCAATTTTAAAACTTTAATACGTAATGTGGCCACACAACCTGCTATGATGTATTATCTTAATAATCAAGCCAATACAAGTAGTGCACCTGATGAAAATTTTGCAAGAGAAATAATGGAGCTTTTTACACTTGGAAAAGATCCTTTGAGTCAATTTACAGAAGCCGATGTAGTAGCTGCAGCTAAAATTCTTACAGGTTGGCGCGTTCAAAATTTAAATGCACATCCTACAACCACTAGTTTTGTTGCTACACAACACAATAATAGCACCAAACAATTTTCCGCGTTTTTTAATAATACTACAATTACAAGTAATGGTAGTGCAGAATTAGATGCATTTATCGATATGATTTTTTCAAAATCGCAAGTCGTATCCGAATATATTTGCAGACGATTGTACCGTTATTTTGTTTATTACGATATTGATGCCAATATAGAAGCGAATGTTATTGTGCCTTTAGCGCAACATTTTGTAGCCAATAATTGGGAAATAGCACCAGTTTTAGATAAATTATTTAAAAGCCAGCATTTTTATGATATGGCAAATTATGGGGTTTTTATTAAATCGCCATTTGATTTAGTTATTGGATCGCTTCGGACTTTTAATATCAAATATAACGTAACTGACCAAACCAATCATAATGCGCAATATTCTGTTTGGGGTGCAATTAACTCACGTTATTTATTGACTATAGATCAAGTAATGGGAGCGATTCCTAACGTTGCCGGTTGGCCAGCTTATTATCAAAATCCAAATTTTCATGAATATTGGATAAATTCTAATACGGTGCAAAAAAGAGCTGCTTTCATAGATGCTATTTTTAATGGTTTCAACTTGACATATAACGGATTAACAACCAGAATTGAAGTTGATGTAATTGCATGGGTTTCGCAATTTGCCCCCGCAGTAATTTCAGATCCAGACTTATTAGTAAATGAATGTGTAAAATATTTATTACCAATTGATTTAAGTACGACTGTAAAAAACAATTTGAAAGTACAAAATCTATTATCAAATCAAATAGAAAATTATTACTGGTCTGGTGCATGGAGCAATTATGTAAGCAATCCAACAAATGCAGGTTATACCAGTATCGTAAAAACAAGATTAAAAAGTTTGTTACTCGCCATTACTCAATTATCCGAATACCAACTAATGTAATTGTTTATGAAATCGCCACTAACAAAAAATTTGCGCAAGCAAACACCGATAAATAAAAAGGCGATACCATATATGACAGCTAATAAATAAAATTTTACATATATGAAAAGAAGAAATTTTATAAAAACTACTGCTTTAGCAACAACACCACTTTTATTTAATGGTATTCCTGTTATGGCATCTTCAGAAGTTGATAGTGTAACGCTAGAAAAAATGGCGCTTTCTGCCATAAACTGCGGTAAAATATTAGTTATTATTCAACAAAATGGTGGTAATGACGGGCTAAATACCGTTTTTCCATTAGACAAATGGAGTAATTTATTTAATGCCCGTTCTAATATATTAATGGCTGAAAGTAGTGTGTTAACTTTAAACAATAACGCTACAACTGGGCTTCACCCAGCGATGTCAGATATGAAAAACCTGTACAATAATGGTAAAATGATGATTGTACAGGGCGTGTCTTATCCCAATCCAAATTACAGTCATTTTAGAGCAACAGATATTTGGTTTACGGCATCTGGAAGTAATCAAAATTTAGATAGCGGTTGGCTTGGTAGAGCACTAGATGTTAAATATCCAAATTATCCAATGGATTATCCTTCACCGGAAATGCCGCATCCTTTGGCCATACAAATTGGTTCAACGTTGCCTTTTTCATTACAAGGTCCCAATATGAATATGGGTTACAGTGCTCCAGATCCAAATGCACTACTTAATGTAATTAACGGAATAACAGATCCTTCGCCAAATTCTGATTATGGTCACGAACTTACTTTTCTTAGATTAATGAAAGACCAAAGTAATGTGTATAGAAATGTGATTCAAACGGCTTATAATTTCCCATTAAACTCGGGAGTTACCTATCCTACAAGTAACAAATTGGCCGACCAGTTAAAAATTGTTGCCAAACTTATTAATGGAGGTTTACAAACGCCAGTTTATATTGTCAATCACCCTAATACCCATGATACGCACGAAAATCAGGTAGATACTAATGATAAAACGCAAGGTTCTCAAGCCATAAATTTAACCTTGTTGTCTCAAGCTATCGGCGCGTTTCAACAAGAAATTACCTATATGGGTAAAGATAATGATGTTACCGGAATGACGTTTAGTGAATTTGGTAGAAGAATTAAAAGTAACGCAAGTAAAGGTACAGACCATGGTTCGGCAGCGCCAGTTATTTTCTTTGGTGGGGCGCTAAACACTAGCCCTAATGAAGTGGCAAATACGACACACCCAATTCCTGGAATGATAGGAACTTCACCTGTTTTGCCAACAAATGCTGCAGTAAATGATCAAATTCCAATGCAGTTTGATTACAGACAAATTTATACAACCGTGATGCAAGATTGGTTATGCATGTCTGAAAGTGAAGCTGCTGAGGTTTTAGGAGGTAATTATGTAAAATTACCAATATTTGACAAAACTTTAAGTGATAGTATCAATTTTGAAGATGAAAATAACCAAGGTGTATTGCTTTATCCAAACCCATCCACAGACGGAATTTTAAAAGTTTTGTTTTCAGATACCGTAAATACAAACGTGCAATTTACAGTGTTTTCAATTAATGGAAGTTTAATTAACAACTCAGTAGAATTTATTTTAGAAAACAATAGCACCTTATATTATCAAAATTTATCTGCTGGAATGTACTTATTATCCATTGAGTGGAACAGAAAAAAAGTATATAAGAAATTTATTATTGAGTAATTCATTGTTGTCCCCCCGCTGCGCAAAGTCTCCTGACTTTGAGTAAACTATCCCTAAGAATCCCTTAGTCTGGGAACAGTAAATGAAATGAAGCCGTGTTTTAGAAGTACAACCGCCCAAAAGAGACCATCAGAGGTGTGAATTAGTGCGTGGTTGGGGTTTTATATACCTCCGTTGCGGTTCTGGAATGATAATTTGGGGTTAAAGACCCTAAATTTGTGGTTATTAACCATAAATTATCAGTCTTCAACCCCAACATTGGATTTACGAACCTCAAATTATCATTTCAGAACCTCAAATTATCATTCTATAATTACAAAATATCATTTTTGAATACCAACAGAGGAGTTTGGAACCCCTACAAAATATTGGCTGGGGTTTTTCTATATCTTAAAAAGTAACGAATCACTAATTACTTTTCACTAATCACTTCAATACTACAAATCAAACTTAATACCTTGCGCTAATGGCAATTGATCCGAATAGTTTACGGTGTTGGTTTGTCTTCTCATGTATACTTTCCAAGCGTCTGAACCGGATTCTCTTCCACCGCCTGTTTCTTTTTCGCCACCAAAAGCACCACCAATTTCTGCACCAGAAGTTCCAATGTTTACATTCGCAATTCCACAATCCGAACCCGCGAAAGATAAAAATTTCTCTGCTTCTTTCATGCTGTTTGTCATAATGGCCGAAGATAATCCTTGTGCTACACCATTTTGTTTTTCGATCGCGTTTTCCACTTCGCCTTCATATTTCATAAGATATAAAATAGGAGCAAACGTTTCGTGTTGCACAATTTCAAAATGATTTTCAGCTTCAATAATAGCCGGTTTTACATAGCATCCAGATTCGTATCCTTCACCAGATAAAACGCCACCAGCTACTAATACTTTTCCGCCTTCAGCTTTAGCTTTTTCAATAGCGGCTAAATACGTGTTTACCGCATCCGTATCAATAAGCGGTCCAATATGATTTTTTTGATCTAAAGGATTTCCAATAGTTAATTGTCCGTAAGCGCCCACAATGGCATCTCTTACTTTATCGTACACACTTTCGTGAATGATTAATCGTCTTGTAGAAGTACATCTTTGTCCGGCTGTTCCAACCGCTCCAAAAACCGCACCAGGAACTACTACTTTTAAGTCGGCAGTTGGTGTGATAATAATTGCGTTGTTTCCACCTAATTCTAGTAAAGATTTACCGAAACGTTGTGCAACAGTAGTACCCACAATTCTTCCCATTCTGGTAGAACCCGTGGCAGAAATTAACGGAATTCTTACATCTGTAGTCATCATTTCGCCAACTTTGTAATCACCATTTATAATACAAGAAATTCCTTCAGGTAACTGATTTTCTTTTAAAATACCAGCAATAATATTCTGACAAGCGATGGAACATAAAGGTGCTTTTTCTGAAGCTTTCCACACACAAACATCACCACAAATCCAAGCCAATGCCGTATTCCAAGCCCAAACCGCTACTGGAAAGTTAAAAGCAGAAATAATTCCTACTACTCCAATAGAATGCCATTGTTCTCTCATTACGTGCCCAGGACGTTCAGACGGAATGGTTTGTCCATTTAATTGCCGAGATAAACCTACGGCGAAATCACAAATGTCAATCATTTCTTGTACTTCACCATATCCTTCTTGTAACGATTTTCCCATTTCATAGGAAACTAATTTTCCAAGAGGTTCTTTTAATTCTCTTAATTTATTTCCAAATTGTCTAACAATTTCACCACGTTGCGGTGCTGGCATAGCACGAAACGATATGAATGCAGCTGTAGCACTTTGCATTACTTTTTCGTAATCTGCAGCTGTGGTTGTTTTTACTTTTCCAATTAATTGCCCATCCACTGGTGAATAACTTTCAATGATTGCTCCAGATGAAAAACAGTTGGAACCCGTTGAAGTTCCGTCATTAATTTCTTTTATTCCAAGTGCTTGTAAAGCTTCAGGCATTCCAAATTGTGAGGCTATTGTTGACATTTTTAACTTTTTAAATGATTTTGTTATTTTTTACAAATGTAATTAATTGATTTTAACTTTTAGAATATAGAGTATAGATAATAGAATAAAGAATATAGATATAGATAATAGAATATAGAAATAATTATTTTACAAATTTGGGATTAGCTTCCATGACTGTTCCGCATTTTTCACACGTTCTTTTTTCTTCTGAAGTATAAAAATCATTGAAATGTTTAAGAAAATCATTTTCTATATTATTCAATTCAAAATATACTTCGTGAAGTTTGTGATTGCACGAATCGCAAAACCAAAGTAATCCGTCTTTTACATCTAAATGATTTCGTTTTTTTTCAATTACTAAACCAATAGAATTTTCTGTTCTGCTTGGCGAATGCGGTACTTTAGCGGGTAATAAAAACATATCTCCAGCGGAAAGATGCATCGCTTTTTTTTCGCCATTATCCTGAATGAAAACGGTAATTTCACCTTCTAACTGATAAAATAATTCTTCTGTTTCGTTATAATGATAATCTTTTCTGGCATTAGGTCCCGCCACAATCATTACAATATAATCACCAGAATCTATATATAAATTTTTATTTGCAACTGGCGGCACTAGAAGATGTCTGTTTTCTTCTATCCACTTATTTAAGTTGAACGGTTTTGTAATTGACATATAAAGAATTTTAAAAGGTAAAGTTACAAAATAAAAAAAGGCACAAAACGTACCTTAAATTATTTTTTATTTTTTTGGTTCTTTAATAAGATAAATGTAGGACGGAAAATGATCCGAATATCCAGGTCCTAAAGCACCATTTCGTAAAGCATATCCTTTATATTGACCCGTTTGCTGAATCATAAAAGGAGCATTGTACACCCCAGCTTTCCAATACCTCCAAGAAGAATAGTCTTTTCTTAATAATGTTTCAGAAATAATTATTTGATCGAAAAAATCCCAAGAATCTCTAAAAGCTAAGGTTCCAATTCCTTTGTTCATTAATTTTTCTGCCGGATTATAAAGACCTAAAGGTTGTACTTCTTTTTCATCTCCTTTAGCACCTAAAACTTGTTTGACACTCTTATTAAATGGTCCGTCATTTAAATCGCCCATGGTAAAAATTTTCGCATTTGGATTAATTATTTGTAACGAATCGATAATTTTTTTATTTAATGCAGCAGCAGCTTCTCTTAGAGGACTACTTCTTTTTTCGCCACCTCTTCGAGATGGCCAATGGCTTACAATAAAATGCATTTCTTCGCCGTCTAATAAACCTGTCATTAGTATTTGATCTCGAGTGTATATTCTCTTGGTTTTTATATCAACTACATTATCATCTGTGTCTTCGACTTTTTCTTTGTCTTTTGCTTTTTTATCGGTTTCATCTTCTGTAACGATAAGTGCATAATTTTTATAACTTGTAGGTTGAAAATGCCCTTTTTGGTATAAAAACCCTGTATCAATTCCTCGTCTATCTGGCGAATCAAAGTGAATTACAGCATAACCTTTTGCAGCTAATAAAGGTTGTTTGCAAAGATCTTCTAACACTTGTCTGTTTTCAATTTCGGCCACGCCTAAAATCACTGGAGAATTTTTTTGCTCGGTACCTGTACCTATTTGAGAAATTACTCGTTCTAATTTTTGAAGTTTATCTTTATAATTTTCAGGGGTATAAATAAAATCCTCATCATTTATGTTTGGATCATTAACCGTATCAAATAAATTTTCTAAGTTGTAAAAGGCGATTGTGTTTACCAGATAATTTTTTTTCTCTTGAGAAAAACTAGTTGAAATAAATAAAAGCAGAGCTAAAGCTTTGTATATAGATTTGATTTTCATTTCCAAGGTTAAGTTATAATTAAATGTAAGTTCAAAATACGCATCAAAGGTAAATAATTTAATTTATTGTTTTACCTTTGTTAGCTTTTTAGTTTGTTACTAAATTGTTTGTAAGTTATTAATTAATAATTAATTATGAAAAAACTGGTATTAAGTCTTTTGTTTTTGTTTCAAGCTGTTTTTGCATTGTCTCAAAATCAATCAATTGTAAAAGGGAAAGTAGTTGATTCCAAATCGCAAAGCCCATTGGGAAGTGTTAAAGTAATGATTCAGTCAAATGAACAATTTGTAACTACCAATAGTTTGGGAGAATTTCAAATTAGTAGTATTTCAGATGGAAACCAAATTTTAGTAATTTCTGTGGATGGCTACAACACGCAAAATTTTGCCATTGAAGTAGTTCCGAATCAAACGTTAGATGTTGGTTTGTTGTTTTTGGATGAAGACATTACTTCTGAACAACAATTAAGTTTGGTAACCATTACTGAAAACGATTTAGGTGACGACAATAGCGGTTCTGAAAGTACTGCAGGATTGTTACAATCTTCAAGAGATGCTTACCAGCAAGCAGCGGCTTTCAATTGGGGTCAAGCTCGTTTTAGAATGAGAGGTTTAGATAATGAATATGGAGTAACCATGATAAATGGAATTTCTATGAACAAAATCTATGATGGTAGACCACAATGGAGCAATTGGGGTGGATTAAATGACGCCACAAGAAACCAAGAATTTACTTTAGGTTCTGCACCTTCAGATTATACTTTTGGAGGCATCTTAGGAACACAAGAGATTAATACCAGAGCTTCATTATACAGAAAAGGAACAAGAATTTCTATGGCAGGAACCAATACAAATTATTCTTGGCGTTCTATGATTACACATAATTCGGGATTAATGGAAAATGGTTGGGCATACAGCATTTCTGGTTCAAGAAGATGGGCTCAAGAAGGTTATTTTGAAGGAACAGATTATGGTGCTAATTCTTTTTTTGCAAGTGTAGAGAAAAGAATAAACAAAAAACATAGTTTGAATTTTACAGCAATTTACGCTCAAAATACTAGAGGAAAATCTTCTCCAAACACCAATGAAGTAAATAATTTAATGGGAATTAAGTATAATTCATATTGGGGATGGCAAGACGGTAAAAAACGTAATTCAAGAGATAAAGATGTAGAAGAGCCAATTTTAATGTTAAGTCATTTTTGGAAAATGTCTGATAAAACTACATTAACTACAAATGTTGCTTATCAAACAGGTTCTATTGGAAACAGTAGATTAGATTACCAAACGGCAAATAGTCCAGACCCAACATATTACAAAAATTTACCAAGTTATTTTTCTAATTTAGGAGATATAGCAGGTGCTAACGCAGCTCAAAATTACTTTTTAAATAACAGTCAAATTAATTGGAATGCCATGTATTATGCCAACCAATTTGGTAGTGTTAATTTAGGAAAAAGTGTTTATGCTTTATATGAGGACAGAACAGATGATAAACAAATTACAGCTAACTCCATTTTATTTTCAGATTTATCGGATAACGTAAAATTAAATGCTGGTGCGAGTTTTAAAAAATTAAAATCTCATAATTTCCAAAATATGTTGGATTTATTAGGTGGGCAATATTTTTCAGATATTGATCCATTTTACACTGGAGATCAAACCCAATCTGATTTAAATAATCCGAACAGACAAATTAAAGCAGGTGACGAATACGGATACAATTATAACTTAAATGCTGTGGTTGCAGATGCATTTACGCAATTTAAATTTACCTACAAAAAAGTTGATTTCTATTTGGCACAGTCTTTCTCAAGAACACAATATCAAAGAGAAGGTTTATACAGAAACGGAATTTATGCCAACACGTCTTTTGGAAAAGGATCAAAACAAAATTTTGAAAACTTCGGATTCAAAGGTGGATTGACATATAAAATTACAGGACAGCACTTATTAGATTTCAATGGGGTGTATATGACAAAAGCACCAAATATGAGAAACACTTTTGCAAATGCTCGTATAAATAATAATATTACTCCAGAATTAAACAGTGAAACAATTGCGAGTTTAGATGCTTCTTATGTAGTAAGAACGCCTAAATTTAAAGCACGTTTAACAGGGTTTGCTTCGAAAGTACAAAATGCAACAGAAATTTCTTTCTTTTATGCAGAAGGTATTGGAGAAGATGTTGATGGAAACGACCAAGATTCTTTCATTTCTGAACTTTTAACAGGTATTGAAAAGAGAAATTTTGGTGCTGAAATTGGTTTAGAATATCAGTTTACTTCAACAATTAAAGGTACGGTTGCTGCATCATACGGTCAATATTTATATGGAAACAATCCAAATTTAAAAATTAATGACGATGCTCAAGCAACTTTAACCAACACACAACCAGTAGTTGATTTTGGTAAAGCGTATTTAAAAAATTACAGATTACCAGGTATGCCACAAACAGCAGCCTCGTTAGGATTAGAATATAGAGATCCAAATTTCTGGTGGATAGGTGCAAATATTAATTATTTAGCCGATTCTTATTTAGATGTTTCCAACATTACAAGAACCGATAATTTTACTATTGACAAAGCTACTGGTGATAACTATGCGGGAGCTAATGAAGAAACAGTTAGAAAAGCGTTAGCACAAGAAAAATTTGCTAATTTTAATTTACTTAATCTTATCGGTGGAAAATCATGGCGAGTAGATACTACTACAATAGGATTTTTTGCTTCCATCAATAATGTGTTAGATACAACCTACAAAACAGGAGGTTTTGAACAATCTAGAAAAGCTACTTTTCCAGATTTACAAGCAGATAATGCAAACGGAACACCATCTTTCGGACCAAAGTATTTTTACGGATACGGAAGAACTTATTTCATAAATTTATACGTTAACTTCTAATTATAATTGACAATGAAAAATATATTTTTAAAAATTACGTTTGCTATTATTACTATTGGATTATTTCTAAGTTGTGATGAAGCGGAAACAGATATTCCAACAGTATTTAAATATGCATTTAATGAAGGTTTTTCAACATCTACAACAGGAAGTGGCGCTGTTGAAGTGCCAATTACTTTAACAGGTTGGGTAAATCATAATGCAACTTCAACTCGTTTATGGCATGCAAGAATATTCAGCGGCAATATTTATGCTGAATTTTCTTCGTTTTATTCTGCAGCTGGAACTAATGATGTGGCATGGTTAATCACTCCAGCTATAGATTTAACAAGTAGTGATGGCGAAATTCTATCTTTTACTACGAAAACAAGATTTTCAAATGGATATCCAATGACAGCTTTTATTTCAACAAATTTCAACGGAACTACTGCTGGGATTTCAACTGCTACTTGGACACCTTTAACTTTTGCAACACCAAGCGCCGATGATGTATTTGTAAACAGCGGAAATATTGATATTAGTGCTTATAATAGTAATAATGTAAGAATTGCCTTTAAATATATAGGAAGCAAAACAGGCGGAGTTACAACAACATGCCAATTAGATAATGTTAAGATCACTAAAAATTAAGAGTTATGAAAAAATTAAACATATTATTAGCAACATTACTATTTTCAACGCTTTTTAGCTGTATTAATAGTGACGATTATGACACACCAAATTTATCAGGTGAGTGTTCTGATTTGACAGCAACTATCACGGTTCCGGCTTTGATAGCAACTTCTACGGCAACATATCAAAAATATGTTCCAAATGACATTATTGAAGCATTTGTAACTTCAAGTGATGAAGGAGGAAATTTTTATAAATCAATTTCATTAGTCTCGGTTGACGGCACATTAGGATTTAGCATGCCAATAGACGCATATAACTTGTATACTAAATATGAGCCAGGTAGAAAAGTGTATGTAAAGTTAAAAGACAGGTATTTTGTTACTGAAAATGGCGCCATGGTTTTAGGTTCTTTGTACAACAACGGAACACCTGCTATTTTAACAGATGATGAGGTAGGCAGAATTTCAGGTGTTGAATATGAAGGAATTATTAAGCGTGGTTGTGCCAAGGTAAATGAAAATACTTTGGTAAATAACCTGACTGTTTTAGCAACATCAAATAATGCAAATTTAAACAAACTTATCGAATTGGATAATGTTCAATTTACAGATGCTTCAATTGGTAAAAAATATTTTGATGCCACTTTAAATAATTTAGGAGGCGCTACAAATCATGAAATTGTAGATCAATTAGGAAATAAAATTACTGTAAGAATTTCCGAATTTGCCAACTTTGCATCAAAACCAGTTTCTAGCAATAGCGGTAAAATTCGTGGCGTATTGACTAAGTATGGAAGTACTTTTCAATTCATGGTTCGTACGGAAAATGATATTATGTTAACGAATCCTAGATTATCAATTGATTTAGCACCGCCAATAGTAGGTACATCATTAACTTACGACGCCAGTTTAAATGAGCCTTTTACGTCTTACATGTCTACAAATCAGCAAATTTTTCCAAAATATATTAATGACGCTGTAGTTGGAACAAAATATTGGCAAGTAAAAACGTTTGGTGGGAATAAATATATTCAAATGAGCTCTTTTGGTGGAACAGCTGAAGCCAATAGAAGTTTGTTTTTTGTACCTATAAATCTTACGGGCGCTTCAACAGTTTCATTTAAAACCAAAGCTGGTTTTGCTAACGGAACTTGTTTAAAAGTATATTACACCACAAATTATGTGGCGGGTTCAAACGCAACTACCGCAACATATACCAATATTACTTCAAGTTTTACTATAGATCCAGGTTTGGCTTCAGGTTATCCAACTAATTTTACGGATAGTGGAAATTGGGCAATACCAGGGACTTTAACAGGAAATGGATTTTTAGTTTTTGAGTATATTGGAAATGGAAGTGGTGGAGTAACCACAACTATGCAAATTGATGATATTTTAATCAATTAATTTTATATAAAACATATAAAAACAACAAATGATAGATAAGCAAGAATTAATTCCGTTTATTGTTTTTTTTGTTGTTTGTGTTTTTCTTTTAAAGAATAGATACATTAGAGAAAAGAAATACAAGTATAGTAAATCAAGTGATTATGCTTTTATAAACAATATAAAAACATTTGGGATTTTAATTACGACAGCTATTGTTTGTCTTATAAAAATTATATTTGAAATTCTAAAGTTGATTGATTAACATAAATTTTTTAATTATAATTGAAATTATGTTTAAAAAATGCCTTCTTAATTTTAAGAAGGCATTTTTTTTGAATTAACTGAAAACTATTCTAATGCGCTTCCAACCAGTTTTTTCCACTACCAATTTCTACTTCTAAAGGAACAATCATTTTAAAAGCGTTTTCCATTTCGTATTTAATCATTGGTTGAATTTTTTCTAATTCGCTGTTATGTACATCAAAAACCAATTCATCATGAACTTGCAACAACATTTTGGATTGCCACTTTTCTGATTTTAGTTTTTTATGAATGTTTATCATCGCGATTTTAATAATATCTGCCGCCGAACCTTGAATTGGTGCGTTTACGGCATTTCTTTCCGCGCCACCACGAACAATTGCATTTGCCGAATTAATATCTTTTAAATAACGTCTTCTTCCCGAAATGGTTTCTACATAACCGTTTTCTCTAGCAAAATCAACTTGATCAGAAATAAACGATTTCAATTTCGGATAGGTTTTGTAATAGGCATCAATCAATTCAGCACTTTCTTTACGAGATAAATTGGTTTGATTGCTCAATCCAAATGCCGAAACGCCATAAACAATTCCGAAGTTAACTGTTTTTGCATGACTTCTTTGCGCTGAAGTTACTTCTTCTAACGGAATATTAAATACTTTAGCCGCAGTACTTTTATGAATATCTTCATTGTTTTTAAATGCAGCAATCATGTTTTCTTCGCCACATAAAGCAGCTATAATTCGCAATTCAATTTGAGAATAATCGGCAGAAACTAAGGTGTAATTTTCATCTCTAGCAATAAATGCTTTTCTAATTTGTTTGCCTCTTTCGGTGCGAATTGGAATGTTCTGTAAATTAGGATTATTAGAACTCAATCGTCCTGTTGCTGCAACCGTTTGCATATATTCGGTATGCACACGCCCGGTTTTTGAATCCACTTGATTTGGTAATGCGTCAATGTAAGTACTTTGTAATTTCACCATTTGACGCCATTCTAAAATGTCTTTTAC
This sequence comes from uncultured Flavobacterium sp., assembly GCA_964402375.1. GTDB lineage: Bacteria > Bacteroidota > Bacteroidia > Flavobacteriales > Flavobacteriaceae > Flavobacterium. Next base: position 164,905 of record CAYOCC010000003.1, read on the forward strand.
AATCGGATTATCGTTGGCTAAATAGCTTAAAATTTCTTCACCAGTAGCGTACTGACCGGTTTTTGTTTTCTTTTGTTTCGCACCACCAATTTTCATTTTGTCAAATAAAACGTCTCCTAATTGTTTTGGCGAAGCCAAATTGAAGGTTTCACCAGCAGTTTCATAGATTTTTTGTTCTAAAGCTTTGCTTTCAGCCGTCATTTCAACTGACATTTTTTGCAAGAAATCGACATCCAAATTAATACCTTCTTTTTCCATATCGGCTAAAACAGGTACTAACGGAATCTCAATTTCATCGTATAATTTTTTCGTTCCTACTTTTTCTAAAATCGGCAAGAAATGATTTTTTAATTGAATAGTTATATCGGCATCTTCCACAGCGTATTCTTTGACATCATCCAAAGGAATATCGCGCATATTGCCTTGGTTTTTTCCTTTTTTCCCAATTAATTCGGTAATAGATTTTGGCGAATATTTCAAATAAGTTTCACTTAAAACATCCATATTATGTCGCATATCTGGATTAATCAAATAATGTGCAATCATCGTATCGAATAAATTGCCTTTGACTTCAATTCCGTATTGAGAAAGAATTTTTAAATCGTATTTAATATTTTGACCTACTTTTTCAATGTTTTCATTTTCGAAAAAAGGCTTGAATTTTTCAATTAAAACCTGAGCTTCTTCTCTGTTTTCTGGAAATGGCACATAAAATCCTTTTCCTTTTTCCCATGAAAAGGCCAATCCTACTAATTCTGAATTTAAAGCATCTAAACCAGTTGTTTCCGTATCAAAACACACCGAAGTTTGATGCATTAAATTTTGCACGAACATATTTGTAGGTAAATCGCCTTGTACGTTTTGGTAAAAATGTTCCGTATTTTCTAAAGTTGCATAATATGAAGTGTGTGTTTCTGCTACATCATCAGCATCAGAAAAACCGAATAAGTCATATTGCTCATCGTTAGATTTTTTTACAATTTGCTTTTTAGGTTCAATTTGTAAATTATTATTGTCATTGCCATTGATATTGCCATTGTACAGTTTATCAAATTGCGCTTTCATTTGTCGGAATTCTAATTCCATAAACAAAGCATCTGTTTTTTCAACATCTGGCGAAGATAATTCGTAATCTTTTTCGTTAAAAGTTACTGGGCAATCTAATAAAATGGTTGCTAATTTTTTAGATAAAATACCTTGCGTAGCGTTGGCTTCAATTTTGTCTTTTAACGCGCCTTTTAGTTTATCGGTATTGTCTAAAAGATTTTCCATTGAACCGAATTCGGCTAATAATTTCTTAGCCGTTTTTTCACCAACTCCAGGTAATCCAGGAATATTATCCACGGCATCGCCCATCATTCCTAAAAAGTCAATAACTTGTAATGGATGTTCTATTTCAAATTTGGCTTGTACTTCAGGAATTCCCCAAATTTCAATATCATTTCCCATTCTGGCAGGGCGGTACATAAAAATATTCTCCGAAACCAATTGTGCAAAATCTTTATCGGGCGTTACCATAAAGACTTTATAATTTTCTTTTTCGGCTTGTTTGGCAATTGTTCCAATTAAGTCGTCCGCTTCAAAACCAGCTACTTCTATAATTGGAATGTGCATGGCACGCAATAAATCTTGAATATAAGGTACCGCAATTTTTATAGCTTCTGGCGTAGCATCTCTGTTGGCTTTGTACTGTTCGAACATTTCCAAACGAAACGTACTGCCGCCTTTATCAAAAGCAACTGCTAAATGATCTGGTTTTTCCCGTTTAATGACGTCCATCAAGGCATTCATAAATCCCATAATGGCAGAAGTATCCATGCCTTTTGAGTTGATTCTTGGATTTTTTATAAAGGCATAATAGCCACGAAAAATTAAAGCATAAGCGTCTAAAAGAAATAAGCGTTTTTGTGACATAATTGGTTTTTTAACTTTACGCTTGTAAAAATACAATTCTTTAAATAAAAAATCTTTGTTAAATTTCAATAAATATTTATGTTAATTGTGAACTTGTTAGTTAATTTGCATAAAATAAAAAAAACATGAAAGGTTTAATACCACTTCTTATATTATTAATTGTTGAATTTTATTCGTTTCAGGCAATTAAAACGATTACCAAAAACAAATGGGTTTTATTAGTATACCTAGTTATTTCCATAATTTTGATGCTTTTTATTGTGTATTCTTTCATGAGTTTTGATAGAGGTAAAGGCCAAAACAAAACTAGTTTATTTGTCATTGGCATGGCTTTACTAATTTATGTTCCTAAAATCCTGATTTTTTTAATATTATTTATAGAAGATGTTTCACGTTTGGTTGAAGCCGTGATTATGAGCTTTGTTGATGAAAACAGGGAACAATTTTTTAGCCCAAGAAGACGTTTTGTTAGTCAGATTGCCTTAGGAATTGCTACTATTCCTTTTGCTTCTTTACTTTATGGAATGACCATTGGAAAATATAATTTTAAAGTAATGCGGCAACAAATTTTTTTCGATGATTTACCTGAAGAATTTGATGGGATGACGATTACTCAAATTTCAGACATTCATAGCGGCAGTTTTGATGAAGACACCGATAAAATAAAATATGCTGTAGATTTAATTAACCAACAAAACTCTGATTTATTATTGTTTACTGGTGATATTGTAAATACGCACGCCAAAGAAATGAATCCTTGGATTGATACTTTTAAAGGATTGTACCAACCAAAATTAGGTAAATTTTCCATTTTAGGGAATCATGATTATGGAAAATATTACGATTGGGATTCGGAAAAAGCAGAAATTCAAAATTTTGAAGATGTAAAAAACATTCATAAAAAATTAGATTTTACCTTGTTAATGAATGAAAATGTAAAGTTGAAAAAAGGTTCTTCTGAAATTGTGTTGGTTGGTGTAGAAAATTGGGGTGTACATTTTGGTAAAAAAGGCGATTTAAAAAAGGCTACATCAGATGTTAAACCAGAAGATTTTAAAATATTGATGAGTCACGATCCAAGTCATTGGGAAAATGAAATAAAAAATAATGATATCCATTATCATCTAACATTATCAGGCCATACGCATGGTATGCAATTTGGAATTGAAATTCCGGGTTGGTTCAAATGGAGCCCTGTGCAGTATGTTTACAAACAATGGGCAGGTTTGTATGAAAATGCAGGAAGATATATTTACGTAAACAGAGGATTTGGCTTTCATGCCTATCCTGGTAGAGTGGGAATTATGCCTGAAATTACCGTTATTGAGTTAAAAAAAACCAAAAAAGAGGCGTAATTGCTTAAAAAATGTGGTTTTTTGTTTGATATATTAAAAAAATATATACATTTGTTTAATAAACAATTCGGTCCATGTCGAAATTTGGAGAACTTATAGATGCACAAGTGCCAGTATTAATTGATTTTTTTACGGAATGGCATGAACAATCCATCGTTATGAATGAAACAATTCGTCACGTTGCTGCTGCCTTGGGCGATAAAGCAAAAGTGATTAAAATTGATGTAGATAAAAATAAAGAGTTAGCAGAAGCACTTCGTATTAAGGGCTTGCCAACATTTATGATTTACAAAGATGGTCAAATGGTTTGGAGACAAAGTGGCGAATTTGATGCCAATACCTTAATTTCTCTTATTAAAGAGCAAGCTTAAGCGATTTTTCCAAAAATAAATCCTTTTCTTTTAAGTGTTTCAACGGTTTTTTCTAGACTATTGAGCTTATTTTATTTGCCTTAATGTTGTCATGAAATGCAAATATACTTCCTGAAACAACATTATTAACTACATTTTAATAACACTTTTCTGCCGAAATTTTGGCGTAGTAATCTTTGTTCATCAAATCTTACAAAATTTCTTGTAGCCTAATTTTCTTAATTTATGGGATTGCATAGGTGTTATTTTTGATAAAAATTGCCCCAAATAGTGTCAAACTCTTTGGGCCAATTTCATAAAGGCTGATGTTTTTGGTCTACTCAATTTCTCTTTTATATTCGCCCATCATGTTATTGAAGTTATTGAATTTTACACGTTGGGAATTATAAAACTCTAAATCGCCATTTTCCTGAGCTAGTAATAATAGCGAACGATAAATGTCAATTTCTCTATAAATTTCCCTACGATAAAACGCTTTTTGTTTTTCGGATTGCGAATTAAAAAACTTTATTTTTTCTTGGTATTTTTTAATCAATTGATTTAAAATTTTTCTAGCTTCCTCTATCTTGCCAATTTTATAATATCCTTCGGCAAATGGTTCCACTGTTGTATAATACTCAAAGTAATCAATTGGCATGTTTTTCATGGCAATTTCAATTACTTTTTCAGCTTTATCAAACTTCTTTTCTTCAATTAACGCTTCCATTAAACGGGAAAGATTGTTCCTGTACGACAATGCATTTTTGCGCGTTTCTGGATCGTGATAAATTTTCTCACTTCCAGAATTACCCCAAGTCCATTGGTTGATAATTTTATAAGTTTTTTCAGTGTCAATATAACCCATATCGTAAGGGTTTCCTTCTTTTAATTTGGTTCTTATTGGCACTAATTTATATACCATTCCGTCTAATTGTAGGTATTCTTTCATCCAAATATAATCATCTGCACCAAAACTTCCTGGCGAAAAATAAATTGGTCGTTTCCAGTTGTTGGCATTAAAAATATCTAACATCAAAATTCGGTTTTTATAAATCGCACCGCCTTTTAATTTCAAATCAATTTGTGGCACAATAGCATTGTAATATTTTTTATCTACAACTTTATTTTTAATTATGTTTTGCTTGTCAATTTTTACTTTTAAGTGTTCACTTGGATAAAAATGTACAAATTGTCCATTCTTCATTTCTTTTTTAGAACGGTCGTCTTTTAAGAAATCTAAAGTTAAACCTAAATCTAAAGTATCGGTTGTTCTTTCATTAAACAAGCAATAATTTCTTTTGTCGCCCACATATTGATCATGTGTAAAGGAAATAGGCAACGCATCTGATTTATTTGATTTGACTTTCATTTCGTCAATATACCAATCAGTTGCTAACAAACTTGTGTTTACAATTCTAACATCCGTTCTGTATCCTTCAATTTCTTGTAAATACCACATTGGAAAAGTGTCATTATCACCAATTGTAAATAATATAGCATTAGGTTCGCAGGAATCTAAATAAGCTTTTGCCATAGCTACAGCGGTGTATTTCCCGCTTCTATCGTGATCGTCCCAGTTTTCTGTTGCTAACACTATTGGTGAAGCTAATAAAGCAGTTGCCAATACTGCAGGAAGCGCTATTTTAGGCGATATATATTTTAAAATATATTGATAAATGGCATAAATTCCAACGCCAATCCACATCGCAAAAATATAAAACGAACCTACTAAGGCGTAATCTCTTTCTCTAGGTTCGAAAGGTCTTTCGTTTAGGTAAATTTTTAAAACTAAACCGGTAAATAAAAACAGCAACAATAAAACATAAAACGATTTCCACTCTTTTTGTGCGTGATAAACCATTCCGATAATGGCTAAAATAAAAGGCAAAAAGAAATAAGTATTTCTTCCTTTGTTGTTTTTCATATCGGTAGTTAATTCACTTTGACTATCTAAATGTAAATTGTCAATAAAGCTAATGCCGCTAAGCCAATTTCCTTCTAAACTTTCATAATTTCCTTGTAAATCATTTTGTTTTCCAACGAAATTCCACATTAAATATCTGAAATACATGTATCCAAATTGGTACTCAAACATAAATTTCATGTTGTCTGAAAACGATGGTTTTTCAATCGTTAAGTAGTCACCATAAGTTTTTAAAAATTCCTCGTATTCGTCTAATCCAAGTTTATTTGATGCAAATTGACTTCTAAAATCAGAAACAATTTCGGTAAATTGACCTAATTTGTCTTCATCCGTTTCGCCAGTTTCTTCGTCATAAAAGGCTTCATGATTTACGCTAAATTCTAACGGTTTTGTAAATGTCATGTAGTTTTTAGCGTGTTCTTCACTCCAAAGTCTTGGCAAAAAAGCATTGTGTTTAGAGTTTGGATTGTGTTTGCCGTTGATATAATTATTGGTAATAATATATTTTCCAGTTTTTTCGTCTCTTTCGTAGTTTGGTTTTTCATCAGAATACGGATTTTCCTCATCAGCTCCAGCGTAAGTATTTGAAAACTGTGGCCCATAAAACAATTTTGTTTCTCCATACTGTTCTCTGTTGTAATAGGCTAATACTTCGGCAGCATCACTAGGTTTATTTTCATTGATGTTGATGTTTGAATTGGCTCTAACAGGCAACATAATCCAAGTTGAAAAACCAATTAAAATAAATAATATGCTTAATAATAAGGTATTGAATCCTACTAATTCTTTTTTCTTAGTATATGCTAATCCAAAATAAAAACCTGCTACAATTAGTAAAAAGGCAATAATAGTTCCGGAATTAAATGGTAATCCCATTGAATTTACAGCGAAAATTTCTGTTTTTGCAAAAAATGATAATGTATAAGGTAAAAGGAATTTGAAAATAAACATCAAAATCGCCAATATCACTACGTTGGCAATTATAAAGTTTTTAACTGTAATTTTCTTTTGTGTTTTGAAAAAATATAACATTCCAATAGACGGCAAGGTTAATAATGCCAAAAAGTGCACCCCAAAAGAAAGTCCAATTACTAATGATATTAAAATTACCCATTTATTTCCTCTTTCAGTTTCCAGCTCTTCTTCCCATTTTAGACCTAACCAAAATAACAAAGCAATAAACAAAGAAGCCATTGAATACACTTCAGCTTCTACAGCATTAAACCAAAAACTATCTGTAAATGTAAAAGATAACGCAGCAATTAATGAAGCACCTAAAGTAAGTTTTGCTGTTTCATTATTCCATTCAGAAGTGGCTATAACTATTTTTCTTATAATTTTAGATGCAGACCAAAACATAAATAATATAGTAAAAGCACTTGAAAATACAGAGACCATATTTACCATCAAAGCAATTTGGCTATCATTTGAAGCAAACATTGCAAAAAACGCACCAATCATTTGATATAATGGTGCCCCAGGCGGGTGTCCTACTTCTAATTTGGCAGCTGTGGCAATATATTCACCACAATCCCAAAAACTCATAGTAGGTTCTACGGTTAAAGTATAGGCAACTAATGCAATTATAAAAGCAAACCAACCCAAGTAGGTATTCCATTTGCTGTAATTAAATAAAGTCATATTTGCTAAATTAATTTAGATTACAAAGAAACTATTTATTGGAGAGATTACCAATTAATTTTTTCTTAAAATTATTTAAAAAATTATTTGTAGAGTATAAAATATATATTACATTTGCACTCGCAATTATTAAATAATTGGTTCATGGTGTAATGGTAACACTACTGTTTTTGGTGCAGTCATTCAAGGTTCGAGTCCTTGTGAACCAACTAAAAAATCCCGTTTGAAAAAACGGGATTTTTTTATTTGTAACACATTGAAATCAATTATATTTTAAATGCAATTACGGGTCTTTTAGCGTGGTTAACTAAATCTTCAGAAATACTTCCGTTTAAAAAGTGGGCCAGCCCTTTTCTACCATGTGTACAAACCGCAATTACGTCAGAATTGGAATCTTTTGCAAAATGTAAAATTCCTTTTTCCACATTAATGTCATTATAAATGTGAGTAGAATAATCAGTAAAGTGAAATTCTTCAATAAAGTTTCTAACTTTTTCTTCTGAAGCTCTAGTTGTGCTAAAATTATTTGGTGTAATAACGTGCAATAAATTAATATGGGCTCCAAAATATTTAGCAAAATCAACTACTTTTTCAAAAGGTTTTCTAATTTCAAAAGAAAAATCAGAGGCAAAAGTAAGATTATCTACTTTAAAATCTTCTTCTTCTTTTTTAATTACCAATACCGGTATTTCGGAATTTCTCACCACTTTTTCCGCGTTAGACCCCACAAACATTTCGTGAAATCCGCTTGCGCCGTGAGAGCCCATTACTACTAAATCGACATGGTGTTTTTTAGCGTTATCCATAATTCCATCAAAGGCCATGCTAAATTGTACAATAGTGGAAACTTTTATGTCGTTTAAATAACTGGCATTTTCAAGCTCTTCTAATTTGGCTACAGCCGCGTTTTTAAAAAACATTAATTCAGGAATTTCATGCGAGGTATGAAGTGCATCATTGCCTGAAGTTGATAATTCCAACATATGTAATAATATTATTTTGCCATTATTTTTTTTGGCAATTTGCGCGGCTACTTTTAAAGCATTTTCGGCGTGTTTTGAAAAGTCGGTAGGCACTAAAATTGTTTTCATAGGATTAAGTTTAATTATTGTTTAAGTTACTATAAAGTTACGAATTTTTAATGGAATATATTCACTTTTTTTGAAAAATGAAATTTTTGTACATTTTAAAAAAAATGTTGTATATTTGCGAAGTTATTTAGTATTTAACCAAATAATGAGGCACGCATTGCGTGCCTCTTTTTATAAAGATGACATTTAAAGAAAAAGTAAAAGATTTGCTTGAAAAAGCCTTAGCAGAAAATTCACAGTTGTTTCTAATTGATTTAGATTTTTCAGAAACAAATAAGATTTCCGTTATTTTAGACGGAGATTTGGGCGTAAATTTGCAAGATTGTATCAATGTAAATAAGTTTTTAGATAACGGATTGGAAGGAGAAGAAGTAGAATATTCTATCGAAGTTGCTTCAGCAGGTATCTCAACACCATTAAAATTAGTTAGACAATATAAAAAAAATATTGGTAGAACTTTAAAAGTTAAAACCATCTCTCAAGGCGATTTTGAGGCCACATTATCTAATGCTGATGCAGAAAATGCAACATTATCTTGGAGCGCAAGAGAACCAAAAGAAATAGGTAAAGGAAAAGTAACCGTTCAAAAAACAATCTCAATTCCTTACACAGACATAAAAGAAGCAGTAGTAATAATATCATTTTAAAAATAAAGCATACCATGGAGAATATTGCATTAATAGATTCATTTTCAGAATTTAAAGACGACAAACTAATCGATAGAGTTACCTTAATGGCAATTTTAGAAGACGTGTTTAGAAATGCGTTAAAAAAGAAATATGGTTCAGATGACAATTTCGATATTATCATTAACCCAGACAAAGGTGATATGGAAATTTGGAGAAACCGTGTAGTTGTAGCTGATGAAGATTTAGATCTTGAAAATGAAGAAATCACTTTAACAGAAGCTAGAAAAATTGAACCCGATTTCGAAATTGGAGAAGAAGTATCTGAAGAAGTAAAATTAATAGATTTAGGAAGAAGAGCTATTTTAGCTTTACGACAAAATTTGATTTCTAAAATTCATGAACACGATAATACTAATCTTTACAAACAATTTAAAGATTTAATTGGTGATATTTATACAGCAGAAGTTCACCATGTACGACCAAAAATGGTAGTTTTAATGGATGATGATGGTAACGAAATTATCTTACCAAAAGAAAAACAAATACCAAACGATTTCTTCAAAAAAGGAGAAAACGTTAGAGGAATTATTGAAAGTGTAGAGCTTAAAGGAAATAAACCTCAAATTATCATGTCAAGAACGGCACCAAGTTTCTTAGAAAAATTATTTGAACAAGAAATTCCTGAAGTTTTTGATGGTTTAATTACAATTAAAAAAGTAGTTAGAATTCCTGGTGAAAAAGCAAAAGTAGCCGTTGATTCTTACGATGATAGAATTGACCCAGTTGGGGCTTGTGTAGGGATGAAAGGATCTCGTATTCACGGAATCGTTCGCGAATTAGGAAATGAAAACATTGACGTAATTAATTACACACAAAATATTCAATTATTTATTACAAGAGCACTTAGCCCAGCTAAAGTTTCTACAGTAAAAATTGATGAAGAAAATAAAAAAGCAGAAGTTTTCTTAAAAATTGAAGAAGTTTCAAAAGCCATTGGTAGAAACGGGCAAAACATTAAATTAGCTAGTCAATTAACTGGATACGAATTAGATGTAATTCGCGAAGGAATTGTTCAAGAAGAGGATGATGTGGAATTAAGAGAATTTAGTGATGAAATTGAAGAATGGATTATTGAAGAATTCGAAAAAATTGGTTTAGATACCGCTAGAAGTATTATCGACAAAGATGTTGCAGATTTAGTAAGAAGAACAGATTTAGAAGAAGAAACAATTTTAGATGTAATCAATATTTTAAAACAAGAATTAGATAGCTAATAAAAAATAATTTAGCCTCACAATCACAAAGAAAATTAAGCAAAAAACAAATATGTCTGAAGAAAGAGTAATACGAATAAGTAAAGTTTTAAAAGAATTCAACATTTCACTTGATAGAGCTGTTGACACCTTAAAAGAAAAGGGTCATACCATTGAGCACAGTCCCAATGCAAAAGTTTCTCAGTTGGAATTCGACGTCTTATGCGATATTTTTTCGGCCGATAAGGGAAATAAAGTAGCTTCAAAAGAAGTTGGCGAAGAAAAGAAAAAAGAAAAAGAAGCACTAAAACGTGAAATCGAAAAAGAACTCGAAGTGAAACGACTTGCAGATGAAGAAAGACAAAAACAAGAAATAATAAAAGCAAAAGCAGTTCTTACTGCACCAGTTTCATTAGGAAAAATTGATTTAAATTTAAAAAAACAAGAAGCTCCTAAAACAGAAAAACCAGTTGTTGCTAAAGAAAATAATAAGGTTACAAATGAAGAGAAACCAGTAGTTGCAGAAAATACTTCAGATAAATCTGCAGATACGACCCCAAAACCAGTTGGAAAAACTAAAGAAACCACAAAAACTAAATCAGAAGAACCTTCAATCCAACCTCAAGAATTTAATCCTGATGGCACACCAATTGAAGTAAGATTAGATACTCAATACACCAAACTTTCAGGTGCAACTTTCACAGGTCAAACAATTGATTTAACTCAATTTAATAAACCAAAGAAAAAGAAAGAGGAGATAAAAAAACCAGGAACTCCAGGTGCTGCTAATAAACCAGGAACTCCTGGAACTCCAGGCGCTCCAGGTTCGGCAGCAAATAAAAGAAAAAGAATCGTAAAACCAGGAACAACAAACACTGGCGGTACAACAGGAAATACTCAGGGTGGCGGTCAAGGTGGTTTTGTAAAAAGACCTTACCAAGGCGGACAAGGCGGACAAGGCGGTGGTGGATTCAAAAAACCAGGTTTTACCAAATCAACACCGACTGTAAAAGTTGAACCAACAGAAGAAGAAGTAAAAAATCAAATTAAAGAAACTTTAGAAAGATTACAAGGGAAAGGTAGCAAATCTAAAGCCGCAAAATATAGAAGAGATAAAAGAGATACACACCGTCAACGAACTGATGATGATTTAGCGCAACAAGATTTAGAAAGCAAAATCCTAAAAGTAACAGAATTTGTTACAGTTGGTGAAATTGCAACAATGATGGATGTACCAATTACAAAAGTAATCGGAACTTGTATGTCTTTGGGAATTATGGTAACCATGAACCAACGTTTAGATGCTGAAACATTAACAATAGTTGCAGATGAATTTGGTTATGAAATGCAATTTATCACAACTGATATTGAAGAAAACGCAGTAATTATTGAAGACACTGAAGAAGAATTAGAATTCAGAGCACCAATTGTTACCGTAATGGGTCACGTCGATCATGGTAAAACATCGTTACTAGATTATGTTCGAAAAGCAAATGTTATTGCTGGAGAATCTGGAGGAATTACACAGCATATTGGTGCCTACGGAGTAACTTTAGATGGTGGTCAAAAAATCGCTTTCTTAGATACACCTGGTCACGAAGCCTTTACGGCGATGCGTGCTCGTGGAGCTCAAGTTACCGATATTGCAATTATTGTAGTTGCGGCTGATGACGACATCATGCCTCAAACAAAAGAAGCAATTTCTCATGCACAAGCTGCAGGTGTTCCAATGATTTTCGCCATCAATAAAGTGGATAAACCAAATGCGAATCCTGAGAAAATTAAAGAACAATTAGCAGGTATGAATTTACTTGTTGAAGATTGGGGTGGAAAATACCAATCTCATGATATCTCAGCAAAATTCGGACAAGGTATACCAGAATTATTAGAAAAAGTATTATTAGAAGCTGAGGTTTTAGAACTTAAAGCTAACCCAAATAAACCTGCACAAGGAACAGTAGTAGAAGCACAATTAGACAAAGGACGTGGTTATGTTTCTACGATTTTAGTGCAAGCAGGAACTTTAAAAATTGGTGATTACATGTTAGCAGGTAAAAATCATGGAAAAATTCGTGCCATGTTTGATGAAAGAGGAAATACTGTAAAAATTGCAGGACCATCAACACCAGTATCTGTTTTAGGTTTAGACGGAGCGCCAACTGCAGGAGACAAATTTAATGTTTACGAAGAAGAAAGAGAAGCCAAACAAATTGCAACAAAACGTGCACAATTGGCACGTGAGCAATCTGTTCGTACACAAAAACATATTACACTTTCAGAAATTGGACGTCGTATTGCTTTAGGTCAGTTTAAAGAATTAAACATTATCCTTAAAGGAGACGTGGATGGTTCAGTAGAAGCACTATCTGATTCGTTTTCTAAATTATCAACAGAAGAAATTCAAATAAACATCATCCATAAAGGAGTTGGAGCGATTACAGAATCAGACGTATTATTAGCTTCTGCTTCAGATGCAATTATTATCGGATTTAACGTTCGTCCTGCTGGAAATGCAAAAGCTTTAGCAGACAAAGAAGAAATTGATATCCGTAATTATTCTATTATTTACGCAGCTATCGACGATTTAAAAGATGCGATGGAAGGCATGCTTTCTCCAGAATTGAAAGAAGAAATTACTGGTACTGCAGAAATTAGAGAATTGTTTAAAGTGTCTAAAGTTGGAACAATTGCTGGTTGTATGATTACAGACGGTAAAGTAATTCGTAACAACAGAATCCGATTAATTAGAGAAGGTGTTGTTATTTTCACAGGAGAATTAGTAGCTTTAAAACGTTTCAAAGATGACGTAAAAGAAGTGTCTAAAGGATACGATTGTGGTATGCAAATTAAAGGCTACAATGATATCAAAGAATTAGATATTATTGAAAGTTTCCACGAAATTGAAATCAAGAAAAAACTGAAATAGTATTTTTTATATAATTTAAAAGTCCCAATGAAAATTGGGACTTTTTTTGTTAAGTTAATTTTTTCTCTTGGATTTTGTGGAAATAAATGAAATAAAAATCAGTTGAAATTCTTTGCATATAAAACGTAAAAAAATATAATAATTTGTTTTTTTAACTTATTTTTGAAGATACTAATTTTGTTTTAAATGCAATTTGATATTCAAAATACAGAATCTTCAGCTTTATATAAGTTATTGACAGGAACTGTCATTCCAAGACCTATCGCTTGGGTTGCTACAATTGATGAAAATGGAATTGATAATTTAGCCCCATTTTCCTTTTTTAATATCGTTAGCGAAGATCCGCCTCATTTGATGTTTTCAACCGTTCGAACGGGAAACAAAAATAAAGACACTTTAAATAATATTCTCGCAAATCAGCAATTTGTAGTCAATCTAGTTACGGAAGATGTTGTAGAACAGATGAATACTACTTCTCAAAGTGTTGCACCAAATATCAATGAATTTGAATTGGCAAACGTAACTCCAATTGAATCCATTTACATCAAACCAAAACGAGTAAAAGAAAGTTTGGTACAATTTGAATGTGAAATGGTACATCATTATTTTATCGAAAACCATCAAAATGGTGGCGCGTGCATCATTATCGGAAAAATTATTACAATGCATATTGATGACTCAATTTTGATGGAAAATCATAAAATAAATTTAGAAAAGTACCAACCTGTTGCGAGATTAGCAGGTTCAAATTATAGTAAATTAGGAGAAATATTCTCAATTAAAAGATAATTTTATTATCAATTAAAATATGAAAATAACAGTTATTGGTGGTGGTCCTGGCGGACTTTACTTTTCGATTTTAACCAAAAAAGCAATGCCGCATTGCCAAATCGATATTTACGAAAGAAACAAACCCGATGATAGTTTTGGATTTGGTGTTGTGTTTTCAGATGAAACCTTAGGCGAATTCTTAAAACGCGACATGCAATCGTATGAATTAATTCGAAGTAAATTTGCCTATTGGGATGACATCATAATTGCTAGAGATGGAGAATCCGTTAATATTGCTGGAAATGGTTTTTGCGGTTGTTCCAGAAAAACGTTACTGCAATTATTGCAACAACGTTGTTTGGAGGAAGGCGTAAATTTGCATTTCGAACAAAACGTAGATGATTTGTCTCAATTTGCTGATTCTGATATTATTCTGGCAACAGACGGAATTGGAAGTGCCATTCGCACACAATACCAACATGAATTCGGATCAAAAGTTGAATTAAAAAAGAACCGCTTTGTTTGGATGGGTTCCACAAAACCGTTAGATGCTTTTACTTATTTTTTCAGAAGTACGCCTCACGGAACCATCGTGGCGCATTCCTATCAATACGAAGAAGGAATGAGTACTTGGATTTTTGAATGTAGTGACGAAACCTGGCAAAAACATGGCTTTGAAGTTACGAATGAAGCAGATACCATGTCAAAAATTGCCGAAATTTTCGCAGAAGAATTAGACGGTCACCCATTAATTTCAAATAAATCATATTGGCGTCAGTTTCCTCATGTTACGAATCAAAATTGGTACTATAACAACATTGTTTTATTAGGTGATGCCAAAGCTACAGCTCATTATTCTATTGGTTCGGGAACAAAATTAGCCATGGACAGCGCAATTGGATTATCAGATGCGGTAATTGCCAATCCAAACGATGTACAAGCCGCTTTTGCCCAATACGATAAAACCCGAAGAAATACGGTTGAAATGATTCAATATGCCGCCATCGTTTCGTTAGATTGGTTTGAGAATATGGATCGTCACATGCAGCATTCATTTCAACAATTTGCATTTGGTTGCATGACCCGTTCTAAAAAAGTAACGTATGAGAATTTACGCCTAAGAGATGCTAATTTTACAGATAAAGTTTTGAAAGAATTTAACGACAAATGTCATGCTGAACTTGTTTCAACGTCTCCAGCTTTTATTAAATTCAAAATAAGAAATTTAGAGTTACAAAACCGAATAGTAATGTCGCCAATGGGTCAATATTTAGCTGAAAATGGTCTAGTAAACGATTGGCATTTTCAACATTATACTTCAAGAGCTGTTGGCGGTTTAGGATTAATATTAACAGAAATGACGGCTATTTCTGAAACCGGAAGAATTACAAAAGGTTGCGCCGGAATTTATACCGAAAATCAAATAGTAGCTTGGCAGCGAATTACCGATTTTATTCATAAATATACCCAAACTAAAATCGGAATTCAATTAGGACATTCAGGAAGAAAAGGCTGTTCAAAAATTCCTTGGGAAGACCAATTTCAGGGTAAAAAATGGGAACTACTTTCAGCTTCTGCCATTCCTTTTAATGAAAATTCTGATTGTCCAAAAGAGATGACGCTTGAAGACATGCAACTTATTAAAAATCAATTCGTTCAAGCTGCAATAAATGCTAATGAAGCTGGTTTTGATATGATTGAATTACAAGCTCATCACGGATTTTTATTAGCTTCGTTTTTATCGCCGTTAACCAATATTCGTAAAGATGAATTGGGTGGAAGCATTGAAAATCGTTTAAAATATCCATTAGAAATATTTACAGCCATTCGAGAAGTATTTCCAAAAGAAAAGCCAATTTCTGTAAGAATATCTGCAACCGATTGGGCAGATAACGGAATTTCAGAACAAGATGTTTTGGTAATTTCAGAGGCATTTAAAAAGGCTGGTGCAGATATCATTAATGTTTCTACAGGAAATACGGTTGCCGACCAAAAACCACAAACCGGAAGAATGTGGCAAACGCCATTTTCAGATACTGTACGAAATATGGTACATATTCCAACAATAACAGCCGGATATATTCAAGATATTGATCAAATTAATACGATTATTTTAAACGGAAGAGCCGATTTAGTAGCACTTGGAAGACCTTTGTTATTAGATGCAAATTTTGTAAGAAATGCGCAAGCGTATGAACAATTTCGAGCAACAGATATTCCAAATTCCTGTAAAATGGGCATTTCACATTTGTATCCATTAAAAGCTACCGAAAGAAAACAATCGGAAGGTATGAAAAAAGCTTTGAAACCGAAGAGTAATAAGAAGTAATAAATAATGAAGGATAATTTTGCTCAAATAAATTTACCTAATCTGGAATTTCAGCCAGAATATACCTTTTTAGATTTACCACAATTCCAACAACCTGAACTATTGAATTGCGTCGAAAAACTATTAGATTCTCACATCAAAGAAGGTCGAGGAAATGCGGTTTGCATACGAACCTTTGAAGAAACTTGGACTTATCAAGATTTGTATGAAAAAGCCAATCAAATTGCTCATGTTTTAGTCGAAGATTTAGGTTTACAATCAGGAAACCGCGTTTTACTTCGTTCGGCAAATAACCCAATGATGGTCGCGTGTTGGTTTGCAGTTTTAAAAGCAGGCGGAATAGTCGTAGCAACCATGCCATTATTGCGTTCTAAAGAAATAACCACTATAATTGATTGTGCTGAAATTTCTCACGCCTTTTGCGATAGCGATTTAGCCGAAGAAATGAATTTAGTCCAATCGAATTTTCTAAAAAAAGTAAGTTTCTACAGAAATTCCGATTTAGAAGAGTTAATGGAATCTAAACCCAAAACATTTGAAAATTATCATTCAAAATCAGATTCGGTTGCGCTTATTGGCTTTACTTCTGGAACTACGGGTTTACCAAAAATGACCGCACATTATCACAAAGATATTTTAAATATTTGCGAAGCATTTCCAAACTATTCGTTGCAACCTACTTCAAATGATATATTTACTGGAAGTCCGCCCATTGGTTTTACTTTTGGTTTAGGTGGTTTGGTTTTGTTCCCCATGTATTTTGGTGCTTCCACTTTTTTAATCGAAAAACCAAGTCCAGATGTATTGTTGAAAGCCATTCAAGATTATAAAATCACGATTTGTTTTACTGCGCCAACCGCTTGGCGAGTTATTACAACAAAAATTCAAGACTTCGATATTTCGAGTTTACGAAAATGTGTTTCTGCAGGAGAAACATTACCGTTAAAAGTTTGGCAAGATTGGTATGATGCTACAGGGCTAAAAATTATTGATGGCATTGGCGCTACCGAAATGTTGCATATTTTTATTTCTTCAAACGAAGAAAATATGAAACCTGGCGCAACAGGAAAAGCGATTTCTGGTTATGAAGCCAAAATTATTGACCAACAAGGCAACGAATTACCAAGAAATGAAGCAGGAAGATTAGCGGTGCGAGGAATTACAGGTTGTAAATACCTAAATCGAGAAGAAAAACAAAAGGAATATGTTGAAAATGGTTGGAATGTAACAGGTGATATTTTCCGACAAGATGAAGAAGGTTATTTTCATTTTGTAGCGCGTGGCGATGATATGATTATTTCTTCTGGTTATAATATTGCGGCAATTGAAGTAGAATCCGTACTTTTAACTCATGAAAATATTTTAGAATGTGCCGTTGTTGGTTTACCCGATGAAGAAAGAGGCATGTTGGTTTGTGCGCATATTGTTTTAAAAGAAAAAGAAATGGCAGATGAAGCATTAAAAATTCAGATTCAAAATTGGTTTAAAAACACAGCAGCGCCGTATAAATATCCAAGAGTAATTCATTTTGTTGAAAATTTACCAAAAACAGAAACAGGGAAAATTCAACGATTTAAATTGAAATAATAATTAGTGTTTAAAAAAACAGAAATATGCAATTTATAAAACAAGAAAAAGTTCGTTTCCAACATATAGATTATGCAGGAATTGTTTTCTATCCAAGATTTTTAGAAATGTTAAATGGTTTAGTTGAAGATTGGTTTGAAGAAGCCTTAGACCGACCTTTTTCAAAAATGCACGAAACCAATGGGATTCCAACGGTTGATTTAAAAATTCAATTCAAAAATGCCGCACGTTTGGGTGAAATCTTAACCAAAAAACTTTGGGTAAAAGAGTTAAAAAACTCCTCTATTCTTTGTGGATTTGAGTTTGAAAACGAAAACAATAATTTGGTTTTAGAAGGCGAAGTTACTTTAGTAAATGTAGCTTTCAACGCAGACAGAAACGGCATCAAAGCCGAACCTTTTTCTGAAGAAATGAAGAATAATATAATAAATTATAAATTTTAAATTACTAATTATGAAAAGTATAGGATTTACATTAATGTTGTTTTTTACAATAAACTGTTTTGCTCAAAGTTCTACTTCACATTACAAAAAAGTGTATCAATTTGATGCTCAACACCAAGATTGGGCATTAGTAAAAACAGTGGCTAATACTTATGGTTTTATAGATAAGAGCGGAAAAGAAGTTGTGCAAGCCATTTATTCTAAAATTTATGATTTTGAAATTCAAAAGGATGGAAAAAAATACGCAATGATTAAAAATGTTGCTGGTGCTTTTGGTTATATCGATGAAAATGGAAAAGAAATTGTTGAAGGGATTTATTGGAAGAAAGAAGAAGCGTTTCAAAAATTAAATTATTATTTCAATTCAAAGTAAATTCGTAATTCGTAATTTTCAATTCGTAATTAAAAATACTATGGAATTCAAAAAATTTAAAGCAGCAACCGTTCAAACATCACCAGTATTTCTTAATGTAGAAAAAACCGTTGATAAAGCGATTTCTTTTATTAAAGAAGCGGCCTCAAACCAAGCAAAACTTATTGCTTTTCCTGAAGTATTTATTTCGGGATATCCGTATTGGAATTGGATCATGACGCCCGTTCAAGGTAGTAAATGGTACGAAGAATTATATAAAAATTCAGTAGATGTTGCAGGACCTGAAATTCAGAAATTGTGTTTGGCAGCAAAAGAATACTACATGCATATTGTTATCGGTATCAACGAACGAGGTTTAAGCTTTGGCGAAATTTACAATACCAATTTAATTATCGATAATAAAGGCATTATCATAGGTAAACATAGAAAGTTAGTGCCAACTTGGGCTGAAAAACTGACGTGGACTTCTGGTGATGGTTCTACGTTGAAAGTATACGATACAGAAATAGGCCCTATCGGAACATTAGCTTGTGGCGAAAATACGAATACGTTGGCTCGATTTGCATTGCTCGCTCAAGGCGAATTGATTCATATTGCTAATTACATTTCGCTTCCGGTTGCGCCACCAGATTACGATATGGCGGAAGCAATTAAAATTCGTGCCGCAGCACATTCTTTTGAAGGGAAATTATTTACGATTGTTTCATGTTCCACTATTTCCCAAGAAATAAAAGATGCGCTTCGTGCTGATGTGCCAAATGTTGATGCATTATTAGACAGAAAAAGTTCCGCTTTCTCTGGATTTATTGGACCAAATGGCGCAGTAATCGGTACGCCTTTAATTGATGAGGAAGGTATGGTATATGCTGAAATCGACTTAGAAAAGTGCATCCAACCGAAACAAATGCACGATATTCTTGGACATTACAACCGCTTTGATATTTTCGATTTGCGAGTAAATACAGCACCAACAAGAAATATTACGTTTATTGACAATCACGAAGATTTTAATAAGAAATAAACTATGGAAGCAAAACATTCAGACGATCAAATTGGAAGAGCACGAGTTCAAAACACACCTGAACTTGATGCGTATTATAAAGAATTGGAAACATTAGGTGCAGGCGCTTTATGGACAGTTGCTAATGATATTGAGCCATGGGAACCGCGTTCTTCATCAGTACCCATGCTATGGAAATATGATGATTTACGCGATTTAGTTTTAAAATCATCTGAATTAGTCACTCCCGAACAAGCTGGAAGACGTGTCGTATATTTAGTAAACGACAAACGTAAAGATGTTTCAGCAGCTGTGGGTTGGTTGTACACCGGAATTCAAGTTACAAGACCTGGCGAAAGCACTTCGGCACACCGTCACAAAGCTTCGGCACTCCGATTTATTATGGAAGGCGAAGGCGGTTATACAGTTGTGGATGGCAATAAAATCACATTTGAAGTCAATGATTTTGTTATCACTCCAAATTCCACTTGGCACGAACATGGTGTAATAGAGGGCGGAAAAACCTGTATTTGGCAAGACGGATTGGATATTCCTTTAGTAAACGCATTGGAAGCCAATGATTATGCAGTTTATGATGGCAAACAAGAAATAATAAAACCTTTAAATTATTCACCAATAATTTACGGTTGTGCCGGATTAATTCCAGCTGATAAAACGTGGGACAAACCTTATTCTCCATTATTCAAATATTCTTGGAAAAACGTATATCCAGCACTTTTAGAAGCTCAAAAAGTAAATGAGGTTAATCCGTTTGATGGTATTTTTATGCAATATTCTAATCCGTTAACGGGTGGTCATGTGATGCAAACGATGGGAGCCGCGATGCAATTATTACCAGCTGGTTTTAAAGGAAAAGCACACAAGCATACAGGTTCGTTCGTATATCAATGTGCGAAAGGAAAAGGATTTTCTATCATCAACGGACAACGCTTCGATTGGAAGGAAAGAGATATTTTCTGCGTTCCGAGTTGGGCTTGGCACGAACATCACAATCTATCCGAGACCGAAAATGCTTGTCTTTTTCAATTCAACGATTTACCTGTGATTGAAAGTTTAGGTTTATTTCAAAGTAGAGAGTTAGAAGAGAATAATGGGCATCAACAAATACAATAACAATATCAATAGCAATATCAAATTCAAAATCAATAACAATTTTTGCTACTTTGTAACTTAGCAACTCTGAAACTTAACAAAAAACATGAAACTACTCACCTACAAAACACAAGACACCGAGCCACGTTTGGGCTTCATTCATAACAATCAAGTAATTGATATGGAAGATTTTGGCGAAATTTCTAACTTTCCATTACCTAATGATATGTTGGAATTAATTGATATGGGATTTGAAATTATTGCTGAAATAAGCGAATTAATTTCGGAAACACCAGAAAATTTCTTCGAAGAAATCGCTTATGAAATGAGCGAAGTCACGATTTTAGCGCCTATTGAAAAACCAAGAAAAAACATCATTGGTATTGGGTTAAATTACACCGAACACGTGGCAGAAAGCGCACGCGGTTTAGATACAACTGGGAAATTGCCAACCAAACCAATCATTTTTTCAAAGCCACCTACAACGGTAACGGCTACGAATACGGAAATTATAAAAAACACAAAATTAACTTCTCAATTGGATTGGGAATGTGAATTGGCGGTTGTGATTGCTAAAAAAGGAAAATATGTAGCTAAAAAAGATGCAATGGATTATGTTTTTGGTTACACCGTAATTAATGATATATCTGCTCGCGATTGCCGTAGAGAAGGTCAATGGATTGTATCAAAGGGGCAAGACACTTTTGCACCAATGGGACCTTATTTGGTAACAAAAGACGAAATTGAAAACCCACACAACTTGAATTTATCGTTAAAACTAAATGGCGTTGAAAAACAAAATTCGAATACAAAATTTATGTTTTTCAATATCAATGATTTGATTGAAGATTTGAGCATCGTGTTTACCTTAGAAGCAGGCGACATCATCGCAACCGGAACTCCAGCAGGTGTTGGTGCAGGTCGTGAACCACAAGAATGGATGTATGATGGTGATGTGGTAGAAGCTAAAGTGGAAGGCATTGGAACAATAGTAAATACGATTAAGGAGATATAATTTATGAAACACAGATTAAAGAAATTAAAATAATTTTAAAAATTTCTTGGATTTCATTAATCTGTGTTGCAATTAAAATTAATAAAATGAAATACAGAATAGGACAAATAGTTCCATCATCAAACGTAACGATGGAAACCGAAATACCAGCCATTTTTCGATCGCGTGAAACCATTTTACCAGAACGTTTTACGTTTCACAGCAGTAGAATGCGTATGAAAAAAGTCACCAAAGAAGAACTCGAAGCAATGGATGCGATGAGCTTGAAATGTGCTCAAGAGTTGTCAGATGCTCACGTAGATGTGATGGGTTATGCCTGTTTAGTAGCCATAATGAGTATGGGAAGAGGTTATCATTGTGTTTCAGAAGTTAATTTACACCAAGAAACAATTGCCAATGATTTTCCAACGCCAATTGTAACTTCCGCGGGTGCGTTAATTAATGGATTAAAGGTTTTGGGTGCGAAACAAATTTCAATTATTACACCTTATATGCGACCATTAACCGATTTGGTGGTGGATTATATCGAAAATCAAGGCATCAAAGTAAAACAAAGTATTGCTTTAGAAATTCCAGATAATTTGGAAGTGGCTGCGCAAAACCCAATGAATTTATTGGAAATTTATAAGCAATTAGATTTAAATGATGTTGATGTTTTGGTTGCTTCAGCCTGTGTTCAAATGCCATCATTGGAAGCTATTGATTTAATTCAAGCCGAATGTGGTATTCCAGTTACATCAGCAGCTGTTTGTACAACATATGAAATGATGAAAAAACTTGGCATCGAAGCTAAATCGGGAATCGGCGGGGAACTTCTAAACGGTAATTATTAAATAATATGGAATGGGAAATAATTGATAGAAAATTAGTAAACAATTTTAAGTTTAAATCGCAAACAGAATTAGCGAATTTTCTTTTAAAAGTGGCTAAATACGCTGATGAAATTAACCACCATCCCGATTGTAAAATTCACAAGCCTTTCAATTAGAAATCACTTTATACACTTACGACAAGAATGAAATCACCAATTTAGATTATCAACTGGCTGAAAAAATTGATGATTTATTTTCCAATTAAAACTTTTAAAATTAGATAAAATTTTTGCGGCTTTTTTGACTTTATGAAACCAGTATTTGTAAGAAGATTATTTTTAAAAATAAGATTCATAAATTAAAAACTATATTTTGCCCCACCATAAATATTTCTTCCGGCGGCATTAATTCCTGACGCAAAATTTCTATATTGCGTGTCTAAAATGTTTTCAATTCCGGTAAATAAAGTAAATCCTTCTATTGATTTTGACGCCACTTTAAAATTGTAAGTTTCCCAAGCGGGCATACCATTTTCAGGCGCGTAAACCAAATTGTCTTCGCCACTTGTAGAATAATCGCTTAATTGTTTTTTCCCGTTAAATAACATATAAGCTTCAAAATCAGCCCATTTTGGATTGAAGTTTATCCCTAATTTTCCAAAATGAGGAGGAATATGATCTAAAGGTCTTCTGTTTCCATTATTAGTAACTCTGCCCAAAGTAACATTGTAAGAACCATTAAATTGCACGTTTTTTGCAATCGTAGTTTTGATATTTCCGTTTACACCTGTTACAAATGCTTTTCCTAAATTTTGATTTGCGATGACCGTTCTTACGTCGCCACTTCCAAAATCGTAGGTATTTTGTCCGTTAAAAGTAAAGCTGTCTGTTACTATGGCATCGTATAATTGCGTGTAAAAATATGTAGTATCAAATTGATGTTTGTTCGATTTAGACTTTAAAACAAATCCAAAATCTCCTGTAACGGTTTGTTCTGGTTTCAAATCTTTGTTCGGCACTATTAAAGTTCCTGCGCCAGATTCAAATATTTTTGCTAAATCATCAATATTTGGCACTCTGAAACCAGAGCTCAAATTTGTTTTAAAAATAAAATTTTCCGAAGCGTTGTGCACCAAACCTATATTACCGCTGTAAGTTAGATTTTGTTGTTTTATTTCGTTAAAAGGCAATTGCATTAATGAATTATCAGCAATCGTGCTGTTTAGCGTTGCGTATCCAATTCTTGCGCCCATTGAAAAGTTTGTAGCTATGTATCTTTTGGAAGTGTAGGAAACATATATATCATTTCTAAGCATATGGTTTTTTCCGTTTGGATACCTGGTGTCTAAAGGCGCTATTTCGCCAGTTTTGATGTTATTTTTATAGGCAGTCGATTTCAAATCATCATAGTAATTTTCCATACCATAATACAAATTCCCTTTATTTAATTTGGTTTCAAAATTTGCAGCTAGCGAATATACATTCACATTTTCTATTCTATTTTGAAGGTTGTAATTTCCGAAATTCCTATTCATTCTACTTTCCTCAACGTTTTGATAGCCTGCATCTAATTTGAAATCGGTATTGGAAAACACATTTTCTTTTTCCAAACTATATACACCTAAAAGTCTTTTTTGTGGTCCGTAATACCATTCGGCACTTTTTAAACCTGTTCCTACAATATCTGTCAGGCGGTCGTATCTGTTGATATTTGATGATGTTGAATACTGAAAATTTGCATTATGTGTGAAACCATTTTTTGTTTTAAATACTAATTTTTGCATGAAGTTATATTGTGTAAATGCGCTGCCAACTTGATTGTATTTGTTTTCATTTTGTGTCAAAACATCTGTTCCGTTTTCTGTTTCCACATATTTTATTCTTCCTCCAAAGAAATCACCATTACGGTTTTTCTTTTTTCCCATTTTCAAATCTCCAAAATCGTTATATGAAAATGCAGTTAACGAGGCGAAATTTGTTGTTCCATAATTCAAATCGAAATAGCCAGATTTTTCTTCATTTACGGAAGAATATCTTGTATTAAAATTTCCAGTAAATCCGTTTATAAATTTTGCGTTTTTAGTAAGCATATTAACCGAACCTCCAAGGGCGTCACTACCATATAATGATGAAGTTGGCCCATATTGTACCAATGCCGTTTCTAAGAAATTTTCATCAACTGTAATTACATTTTGCAAGTGACCCGATCTGAAGATTAGGTTGTTCATTCGTATGCCATCTACCAAAAGTAAAATTCTACTAGCTTCAAACCCTCTAATTACAGGGCTTCCTCCGCCTTGTTGAGATTTCTGCACAAACAAAGCACCCGAATTGGCTAACATGTCGGCAGTATTTTGAAAATTTTGAAATTCTATCTTTTCTTTGGTAAAAATTTCAATTTGTGAAGGCGTTTGGTTTTTATCTATCTTAATTTTTTTAGAATTGATTTTTATTTCTTCAATATTTTGTGTTTTGATAGTATCTGTAACTTCTTGACTAAAAGATAATTGAAAAGTGGATACAAGTAAAACAAATAAATAAAAATAGTATTTCTTCATGTTAATTTATTTAAATAAACTTTGTACCAAAAATTATGCCATTTGCCTTTTTTATTTTTTGTTAGGTTCAATAATTACGGCACTTAGGTATTTCTTTTTAATTTGAATTAAAGATTTTTCTGCCTCAATTTTACTTTTAAAACTACCTACCCAAACTTTATATGATGGATTGCTAAAAACGATGGTGCCGTCTATCAACAAAAAGTCTTTTTTAAACGCAAGCAAAGTTTTTTTAGATTCTTCTATATTTCCAAAAAATATTTGAATCTTAAATTTATCATTTATAGTTATAGCAGAGTTATTTTTTCGCTTTTCAAGAAGCAATTTTTCAATTTTTTCATCTTGTTCAATTATTTTTTTTGAGGTTTGTGAAAAAATATTTTGCGCAAATAAAAGCGTTGCAAATAATATAGAAAATGATAAAATTTTATTTAAAGTCTTCATAATGAATGGTATTTATTGCAAATTTATTACTAAGATTTAAATTATCAACCTTAATCTTATTTAGAATTAAAATAAATTACATTTTAAGACAAATTTAAGGTTTTTATAATTATTCTAATGTTGTATTTTTGTGCCAGTTTTTAAAGGAGTATGACCAAGCATTAGCTAAAACCATACCAAAAAATAAGTTTGATAATTAATTTATAATATGAAAAAGTTGGGTAATACTAAATCATTTTCAAAAACTATCTTTTCTTTAGCGTTTTCTGCCATGTTTGCAGTGGGCGTTTCTGCGCAAGAAGCTGTTGCGGGTGCTGCGCCTGTTGCAGCTGCAGCGACACCAGCAAGTGGTTCAGGTGATGCGGTAAAAGGAAAAGAATTGTTTAACACTTATTGTGCCGCTTGTCACAAATTAGATGCAAAAATGACTGGTCCTGCATTGAGAGGTGTTGGCGATAAGTATGACAAAGCATGGTTGTACAAATGGATTAAAAATAGTTCAGACCTTATTAAGTCTGGTGATGCTAAAGCAGTAAAAGTGTACGAAGAATATGCGAAAGCAAACATGACCGCTTTTCCTCAATTATCTACTGGAGACATTGATAATATTATAGCTTATACTATGGAAGTGGCTCCGGCTGCGGAAACTCCAAAAGCAGCTGTAGGTGCAACTGCTGAAAAAGCAGAAGGTGGTGGTCTTTCTAATAACCTAGTATTAGGTGTTTTGGCTTTTATACTAGGTGCTTTGATTTTTGTACTTTTCTCCGTAAACAAATTAATGCGTAACCTTGCGAAAAAAGAAGGTAATGATATTCCAGAAGGTACAAGTCCTGCTACTGCGGTTGTTTCTTTTGCAAAAGCTTATGTAAAAAATCAGTTTATAATGGTGGTTACTGCTATTTTATTCTTATTGACTTCTGCTTATTTTATGTATGGCTATTTAATGCAAATTGGCGTAGACCAAGGATATGAACCAATTCAACCCATACATTATTCACACAAAATACATGCTGGTGAAAATGGTATTGATTGTAAATACTGCCACTCATCTGCAAGGGTTTCTAAACATTCGGGTATTCCTTCATTAAATGTTTGTATGAATTGCCATAAAAATATTGCTGAATTCCAAGGTTCAAAAGATTCTACTTATGTGGAATATACCAAAGAATTTTACACTGGAGAAATTCAGAAATTATATGACGCGGTTGGTTGGGACAAAGCCACTCAAAAATATACTGGAAAAACAAAACCTGTAAAATGGGTTAGAATTCATAATTTACCTGATTTTGTATATTTCAATCACGCTCAACACGTTACTGTTGGAGGTATTGAATGTCAAAAATGTCACGGAGAAGTGGAAACCTATGAAGTAATGAAGCAAGCACAACCTCTAACAATGGGTTGGTGTATCAATTGTCACAGAGAAACAAATGTTAAAGTTGAAGACAATGGTTATTACAAAAAAATCCACGAACAATTATCTAAGAAATTAGGTGTTTCTAAGTTGACAGCTGCTCAAATGGGCGGTTTAGAATGTGGTAAGTGTCACTATTAATAATAATATAAGAAGTTAATATCTATATACAATGGCATCAAACAAAAAATACTGGAAAAGTGTTGAAGAACTAAATGAAAATAGTTCTATTGTTGAGGCGTTACAAAGCAACGAATTTGTAGAGCAAATTCCTGTTGATGCGTTTCTAGGTGATAAAGAAAATCTTTCAAATTCATCTACTTCGCGTCGTGACTTTTTAAAGTACGTTGGCTTCAGTACTGCTGCAGCATCGTTGGCGGCTTGTGAAGGTCCAGTAATCAAGTCAATTCCTTATGTGGTTCAACCAGAAGAAATTATCCCAGGTGTAGCAGATTATTATGCTACTACTATTGCGGATGGTTATGATTTTGCGAATATTTTAATTAAAACTCGTGAAGGTCGTCCAATTAAAGTTGAAAATAATAATACAGAAGGTGCTGTAACAGGTGCTAATGCAAGAGTTCATGCTTCCGTTTTGTCTTTATATGACAATTTAAGATTGAAAAATCCTAAAATCAATAAGAAAGATTCTAATTGGAATGAAGTAAATGCAAAGGTTAAAGCTAGTTTAGTTGATGCCAAAAACAAAGGTGGTCAAATTGTGATTTTAACAAACACCACAGCAAGTCCTTCAACAGATAAATTAATTTCAGACTTAGCAACTAAATATACTAATGTTAAGCACATTATATATGATGCAATTTCTGATTCAAATGCTTTAGATGCTTTTCAAGCAGTTTACGGTTTTAGAGGTTTGGCAAATTATAATTTCGCTAACGCAGATACAATTGTTTCTGTTGGCGCAGATTTCCTTGGAGATTGGCAAGGTGGCGGTTATGATGCAGGATATGCAAAAGGACGTGTTCCCAAAAACGGAAAAATGTCTAAACATATTCAAATTGAAGCAAATATGTCATTAGCAGGTGCTAATGCTGATAAAAGAATTCCCTTAAATGTTGCTGGTCAAAAATTAGCTTTAGTAAAATTATATAATACAGTTACAGGTTCAAATGTTTCTGTTGCTAGTGTTGGTGCTTTAGATAAAGAAGTAGAAAAAGCAGCACAACAATTAAAAGCAGCTGGTTCAAAAGGAGTAGTGGTTACAGGTTTAGATGATTTTGACGCACAATATTTAGTATTAGGCATTAATTTAGCATTAAAATCTGAAGCATTTAATCCTTCTGATGCTAAGTTAACCAGAAAAGGTGATGCAAAAGCAGTTGCTCAATTAGTAGCTGACATGAATGCTGGTAAAGTACACACATTAATTATGAGTGGCGTAAATCCAGTATATACTTTAGCCAATTCAAAAGAATTTGTTGCAGGTTTAGGAAAAGTAAAATTATCAGTAGCATTCTCAACTAAAGAAGATGAAACCGCTGTTAAAACTACTATTGCTGCTGCTGCAAGTCATTATTTAGAGTCTTGGAATGATGTTGCAATAACACGTTCAAACTATAGTATTGCTCAGCCAACAATTAAACCATTATTCAATACAAAACAATTTCAAGAAGCATTATTATCTTGGAATGACAATGCTACACCATATTATGATTTCTTAAAAGGTTTTGCTGCTACCAATTTAGGCGGAAAATCATGGAATCAAGCAGTTCATGACGGATTTGCTGTAACAGCTGCTGGAAATGTGGCTGCACAAGCAGGTAATTTTGGAGCTTCAGCCTCTAAACTTTCAAAAGCAAAATCTAATGGTTTAGACTTAGTTTTATATAGTAAAGTTGGAATGGGAGACGGACAACAGGCAAACAATCCTTGGTTACAAGAATTTCCTGATCCAATTACAAGAGTATCATGGGATAATTACGTAACAGTATCTAAAGCTGATGCTGAAAAATACAAGCTAGAAAACTTTAATGTAGCCAACGGAGGTTTAAACGGAAGTTATGTTTCAATTAAAGTTGGAAACGCTACTTTAGAAAATGTGCCGGTAATTATTCAACCAGGACAGGCTGCTGGAACAATTGGTTTGGCTTTTGGATACGGTAGAAAAGAAGCATTAAAAGATGAAATGCAAACAGGCGTTAATGCTTACTCTTTATACGCAAACGGAAATGCAAATCAAACAGCTTCAGTCACTTTAACTGAAGGTGAACATGAATTTGCTTGCGTGCAATTACAAAGAACATTAATGGGTAGAGGAGATATCGTAAAAGATACTACTTTATCTATTTTCAATAAAGCAAATGAAGCAGGTGATAAGGAAATTTATAATCCAACACCAGTTGTTTCATTAGATCATAAAGAAGTTGCTGCTACATCAGTTGATTTATGGACTTCTTTTGACAGAACTACAGGTCACCACTTCAACTTATCTATCGATTTAAATTCTTGTACAGGATGTGGCGCATGTGTTATCGCATGTCATGCAGAAAATAATGTACCAGTTGTTGGAAAAACTGAAGTTAGAAGAAGTCGTGATATGCATTGGTTAAGAATTGACAGATATTATTCATCTGAAGAAACTTTTTCTGGAGATATTGTTAAGAAAGTTAGCTCAAAAGGTTTAACGGAAACGGTTTCTACATTACAAGAAATGGAAGATCCTTCTGCAAATCCTCAAGTTGTATTCCAACCTGTAATGTGTCAGCACTGTAACCACGCGCCTTGTGAAACAGTTTGTCCGGTTGCAGCTACCTCGCACTCTCGTCAAGGTCAAAACCATATGGCTTATAACAGATGTGTCGGTACCCGTTACTGTGCGAACAACTGTCCATATAAAGTACGTCGTTTCAACTGGTTCTTGTACAACAAAAATGACGAATTTGATTATCATATGAATGATGATTTAGGTCGTATGGTATTAAATCCAGATGTAAATGTACGTTCTCGTGGGGTGATGGAAAAATGTTCTATGTGTATCCAAATGACTCAAGCTACGATATTGAAAGCGAAAAAAGATGGAAAAGAAGTTGGAAAAGATGATTTCCAAACGGCTTGTTCTGCAGCTTGTACATCAGGAGCTATGATTTTTGGAGATATTAATAACAAAGAATCAGATGTTGCTCAACTTATAGAAGACGACAGAATGTATCATTTATTAGAAAGCATTGGAACAAAACCAAACGTGATGTATCATGTTAAGGTAAGAAACGATAAATAATTATTAATAGAAACAATATAAAGGATTATGTCTCATTACGAAGCACCCATTAGAAAACCTTTGGTTATTGGTGATAAATCTTATCACGATGTAACTGTAGATGTAGCTCGTCCGGTAGAAGGAAGAGCTAACAAATTATGGTGGACAGTATTTTCAATAGCATTAGCTGCGTTCCTTTGGGGGCTTAGCTGTATGGTATATACAATTACAACAGGTATTGGTACTTGGGGTTTAAATAAAACAATTGGATGGGCTTGGGATATTACCAACTTCGTTTGGTGGGTAGGTATCGGTCACGCAGGAACACTTATTTCTGCAGTACTTTTATTGTTCCGTCAAAAATGGAGAATGGCCATTAACCGTTCTGCTGAAGCGATGACAATTTTCTCAGTTATTCAGGCAGGTTTGTTTCCAATTATTCACATGGGTCGTCCATGGTTAGCGTATTGGGTTTTACCAATTCCAAATCAATTCGGATCATTATGGGTAAACTTTAACTCTCCATTATTATGGGACGTTTTTGCAATTTCAACGTATTTATCTGTATCATTGGTTTTCTGGTGGACAGGTTTATTACCTGATTTTGCAATGCTTAGAGATAGAGCAATTACACCTTTCAATAAAAGAATTTATTCTATTCTATCTTTCGGATGGAGCGGAAGAGCAAAAGACTGGCAACGTTTTGAAGAAGTTTCTTTGGTATTAGCTGGTTTAGCAACGCCTCTTGTACTTTCTGTACACACAATTGTATCCTTTGACTTTGCAACATCTGTAATTCCTGGTTGGCATACTACTATTTTACCTCCATATTTTGTGGCAGGTGCAGTATTCTCAGGTTTTGCCATGGTAAATACATTATTAATTATAATGCGTAAAGTATCAAGTTTAGAAGATTATATTACCGTACAACATATCGAATTGATGAATATCGTTATTATGATTACGGGTTCTATTGTAGGTTGTGCTTATATTACAGAGTTATTTGTTGCCTGGTATTCAGGTGTAGAATATGAACAATACGCTTTCTTAAATAGAGCAACTGGTCCTTACTGGTGGTCTTACTGGTTAATGATGTCTTGTAATGTTTTTTCTCCGCAATTTATGTGGTTTAAAAAATTAAGAACAAGTATTGCATTCTCTTTTATTATTTCAATTGTTGTAAACATTGGGATGTGGTTCGAACGTTTCGTAATTATCGTTACTTCATTACACAGAGATTATTTACCATCATCTTGGACGATGTTTCAGCCTACTTTTGTGGATGCAGGTATATTTATTGGAACTATTGGATTCTTCTTCGTATTGTTCTTATTATATTCTAGAAGTTTCCCAGTAATTGCTCAAGCTGAAGTAAAAACAATCCTAAAATCATCGGGCGATAATTTCAAAAGAGAAAGAGGAGATAGTAAACCACATCACGACAATCACGCACATGATTCACACGAAGCACACGATCATCATTAATATAAAGAATTATGAGTAATAAAGTAGTACACGCTATATATAACGACGATGATATTTTGTTAGCTGCAGTTCATAAAACTAAAGCCGCACATTATCACATTGAAGAAGTTTATACGCCATTTCCAGTTCACGGACTAGATAAGGCTATGGGTTTATCGGGAACACGACTTGCCATTTGTGCATTTTTATACGGTGTAGTCGGAATATCTGTCGCAACAACTATGATGCGTTTTATAATGATTCAAGATTGGCCTCAAGATATTGGTGGAAAACCAAGTTTTAGTTATGTAGAAAACATGCCGGCTTTTGTTCCGATTATGTTCGAAATGACTGTATTTTTTGCCGCTCACTTAATGGTAATTACTTTTTATATGAGAAGTAAATTATGGCCATTCAAACAAGCAGAAAATCCGGATGTAAGAACAACAGATGACCATTTTTTAATGGAAGTTGGTGTTCATGATAATGAAGAAGAATTGGTTTCATTCTTCAAAAAAACTGGAGCAGTAGAAGTAAAAGTAATTGATAAGCATTAATTGGTATGAAAAGTATTTTAAATATATTGACATTAGTTGGAGCATCTTTGCTAATGACCTCTTGTTTTGATAAATCTGCACCTAATTATCAGCTTTTTCCAAACATGTACGAACCTGTTTCTTATGAAACTTACGGAGAATCTAATGCCTTTAATTCTCCAACTGGAGAAAAAGGAAGAGTAAGTCAAATTCCGCCAGCTGGAACCATCAAACAAGGTTATGTTCCTTATGAAATTCCAAATACGCCAGAAGGATATGCTTTATCTAAAACTTTAGGTTCAGATTTAACTCCTGACAAAATTGACTCAGAAAGAGGTAAAGAATTGTTTACCATTTATTGTTCAATTTGCCACGGCGAAGCTGGAGATGGAAAAGGAAACTTAGTAAAAAGAGAAAAATTTCTAGGAGTCCCTAGTTATAAAGATAGAGAAGTAACTGCAGGTAGCATTTTTCATATTGTTACATATGGTATCAACTCAATGGGTTCACATGCAAATCAGTTGTCAAAAGAAGAAAGATGGCAAGTAGCTGATTATGTTTTGAAACTTAAATCAGAATTAAAATAGTATTACTTTTTAGAAAAAATAAAAATATGTACCAGTTTTCTAGTAGATTAAAAAGCTTTTCATTCGCCTTAATGGTATTAGGTATTTTAGGAATCGGTTACGGTTTCTGGACTGCACCTAAAACCAATGAAGATGTTGAAGCCATATTAAAAGAGCAAGAAGCTCATCATGGTGGCGCACACCACGAAACTCATGCCACAGCAACTCATTCTGAAGTTACACATGAGGAACATGCTAATGCGGAAGCACACACTGCTCACGAAGCTTCAACTCATAAAGTTGAAAGTGTGGATTCTTTACATCATGAAGTTACTCATGTTACTGTTGACACTGTTGCTCATGCATCACATGATAGTACAGAAGTAGCAATTGCACCTATTATAACAAATCATAAAAGTGACGTTTACGTAAGTAAATTCAATAAAGAAATTGTAAACCACGAGGCGGAACACAAAGAACATATTGAACACGTAAAACACCAATTGCAAAATAAACCATGGTCTGCATTATATATTGCCTGTATTTTCTTTATGTTAATTGCAGTTGGGGCTTTAGCTTTTTACGCAATCCAATGGGTAGCGCAAGCAGGCTGGTCGATTATGTTATTTAGAGTTATGGAAGGCATCACAGCTTACGTTTTGCCAGGTTCAATTATTTTCTTTATTTTATTGGCTTTATCTGGTTTCCACTTTAATCATTTGTTCACTTGGATGGCGGATGGCGTTTCGGACCCTAACAGTCCTAATTATGACCAAATTATTGCAGGTAAAACTGGATTTTTAAATGTGCCTTTTTTCTTAATAAGAGCCGTAATTTTCTTATTTGGTTGGAATTTATATAGATATGTGTCTAGAAAAAATTCAATTAAATTGGACGAAACTAAGGATATGTCATTCTTCAAGAAAAACTACAATGCTGCAGCGATATTCTTAGTTTTCTTTATTATTTCTGAATCTATGATGTCTTGGGATTGGATTATGTCTGTAGACCCTCACTGGTATAGTACTTTATTCGGTTGGTATGTATTTGCAAGTTTCTTTGTAAGTGGTATCACAATGATTACATTAACAACTATTTATTTAAAAAATAAAGGATTACTTCCGGAAGTAACTAAATCACATTTGCATGATTTAGCTAAATTTATGTTTGGTATCAGTGTTTTCTGGACCTACTTATGGTTTTCTCAATTCATGTTAATGTGGTATTCAAATATTCCTGAAGAAGTTACTTATTTTGTAACTCGTATTGAAAACTATAATTTACCTTTCTTCGGAATGGTTGTGATGAATTTCTTATTTCCATTATTAATATTAATGAATGCCGACTTTAAACGCCTTAATTGGGTAGTTGTAATGGCTGGTATTGTAATATTAGCAGGTCATTATGTTGATTTTTTCAACATGATTATGCCTGCAACTGTTGGCGATCAATGGTTTATTGGTGTGTCAGAAATTAGTTCCGTACTTTTCTTCGCAGGGCTATTTATTTTTGTGGTGTTTACAGCATTAACAAAAGCACCATTAGCTTCTGAAGGAAATCCGTATATAGAAGAAAGCAAACATTTTCATTATTAATAATTAATTAACGAAATAAACAAATGAACGGTTTATTGATACTTTTAATCATAGTTTTATTAGGTGTTGCCGCATGGCAATTATCTAAAATATTTAGTCTAACTCAAATTGGTACAAAAAGAGACGATTCTGGCGTAGCAACAGACAAAGACAACAATATAAATGGATATTTAATGTTTGCATTTGTAGCATTTATTTACATTTTTACAATTTATTCATTTGTTAAATGGGGAAGTTTTGTACTAGACACGCCAGCATCATTACATGGTAAAGATGTAGATAGGTTGATGAATATTTCAATGGCAATTATCTTTTTTGTACAAACTTTTACCCAGTTTTTATTGCATTATTTTGCTTTTAAATATAGAGGTAAAGAAGGTCAGAAAGCATTATACTTTGCAGATAATAATAAATTAGAAGCATTGTGGACCATAATTCCAGTAATTGTATTAGCTGTTTTAATTCTTTACGGATTGTTTACTTGGAACCAAATTATGTTTGTAAATGAAGATGAAGAAGTTATCAATATTGAATTATATGCCAAACAATTCGGTTGGCAAGCACGTTATTCTGGAGAAGACAATACGCTAGGTAAAGCCAATGTTCGTTACATAAAAGATGTAAATACACTTGGAGTTGATATGGCAGATCCAGCTTCACAAGATGATAAAGTTGTGGCTGAAATTCATTTACCAGTTGGTAAGAAAATACATTTCAGAATGCGCTCTCAAGATGTTTTGCACTCTGCTTACATGCCTCACTTTAGAGCTCAAATGAACTGTGTCCCTGGAATGGTTACTCAATTTGCATTTGTTCCTACTTTAACTACTGAAGATATGCGTGGTACTGCTATGATGATGAAAAAAGTTGATGGCATTAATAAAATTAGAGCCAAGAAATCTCAAGCATTACTAGCTGAAGGTAAACCAGCTTTAGAACCTTACACTTTTGATTATTTATTATTGTGTAATAAAATTTGTGGTGCTTCTCATTACAACATGCAATTGAAAATTATTGTAGAGTCGGAAGCAGATTACAAAAAATGGTTAAGAGAACAAAAAACACTTTCTGCAGTAGTAAAAGAAGCTGATGCTCCTAAAGTAGATCCTGCAGCTAATCCTGCAGATGCTAAAGTTGTAGTAGATACTACTAAAATGTTAGCGCAAGTTGTAGGAAAAAAATAAATTAAGATTCAAAAAATAATATAATTATTATGTCACACGATCACGGTCATCATAAAGATACTTTCATTACTAAATACATTTTTAGTATTGATCATAAAATGATTGCTAAGCAATATTTAATTTCAGGTTTGTTGATGGGAATCATAGGGGTAGTTTTATCTTTATTCTTCAGAATGCAACTTGCTTGGCCAGAACAATCTTTTGAAATTTTTAAAATATTCTTAGGCGAAAGAATGGCTCCAGGTGGTGTTATGAGAAATGACATTTACCTAGCTTTAGTTACTATTCACGGAACCATCATGGTATTCTTTGTATTAACAGCTGGATTATCTGGAACTTTTAGTAACTTATTAATCCCCTTGCAAATTGGTGCCCGAGATATGGCTTCAGGATTCATGAACATGTTATCTTTTTGGATGTTCTTCATTTCTTGTATAGTTATGATTGCCTCCTTATTTGTTGAATCAGGTCCTGCGTCTGCGGGTTGGACAATTTATCCACCACTTTCTGCAATTGAAGAAGCGATTCCAGGTTCTGGAATGGGTATGACTTTATGGTTAGTGTCTATGGCTATTTTCATCGCATCTTCATTAATGGGATCTTTAAATTATATCGTAACAGTTATCAATTTAAGAACAAAAGGAATGACGATGACAAGATTGCCACTTACAGTTTGGGCTTTCTTTGTAACTGCAATTAT
The DNA here is from genome assembly GCA_964402375.1 of uncultured Flavobacterium sp. Lineage (GTDB taxonomy): Bacteria > Bacteroidota > Bacteroidia > Flavobacteriales > Flavobacteriaceae > Flavobacterium. The sequence goes on from CAYOCC010000003.1 coordinate 201,108, forward strand.
TGGAGTTATTTCATTCCCAGTTTTGTTTTCTGCAGCTTTATTATTAATTTTCGATAGAAGTTTTGGAACGTCTTTCTACTTATCAGATATTTTTATCAAAGGTGAAGTATTACATTACCAAGGTGGTTCACCAGTTTTATTCGAACACTTATTTTGGTTCTTAGGTCACCCGGAAGTATATATCGTATTATTACCAGCTTTAGGAATTACATCTGAAGTAATTGCAACGAACTCAAGAAAACCAATTTTTGGATACCGTGCGATGATTGCATCAATTATAGCTATTGCATTTTTATCAACAATCGTTTGGGGTCACCACATGTTTATCTCTGGTATGAATCCTTTCTTAGGTTCGGTATTTACATTCACAACTTTATTAATTGCCATTCCATCAGCTGTAAAAGCGTTTAACTACATTACTACATTATGGAAAGGTAACTTACAATTAAATCCAGGTATGTTATTCTCAATTGGTTTGGTTTCTACTTTCATAACTGGAGGTTTAACAGGAATTATTCTAGGAGACAGTACTTTGGATATTAATGTACACGATACGTATTTCGTAGTTGCGCATTTCCACTTAGTAATGGGTATTTCTGCATTATATGGCTTCTTTGCTGGTGTGTACCATTGGTTCCCAAAAATGTTTGGAAGAATGATGAACAAAACACAAGGGTACATTCACTTTTGGGTAACCGCAGTTTGTGCTTACGGAGTATTCTTTCCAATGCACTTTATTGGAATGGCAGGTTTACCAAGAAGATATTATACCAACTCTAACTTTCCATTATTTGACGAGTTAGCAGATACTAACGTATTAATTACCATTTTTGCTTTAGTAGGAGCGGCTTTCCAATTGGTTTTCTTCTGGAATTTCTTCTACAGTATTTTCAAAGGTAAAAAAGCACCAATGAATCCATGGCGTTCTAATACTTTAGAGTGGACTGCGCCAGTAGAGCATATGCATGGTAACTGGCCTGGTGAAATCCCAGCTGTACACCGTTGGCCATATGACTACAGTAAACCAGGTCATGATGAAGATTTTGTTCCGCAAAACGTACCAATGAAAAAAGGTGAAGTAGAATTACATCACTAAAATTTACAAAAAAAGTCCTAATGAAAATTAGGACTTTTTTTGTGGCTGTAATTTAGATATTTATATATTCTGAAAAGTAAATTATATTCCCAATACCAATTTAGCAATAGTAAAATAAATAATAATTCCCATAATATCGTTACTTGTGGTAATAAAAGGGCCTGTGGCTAAAGCCGGATCCACGCCATATTTATCTAAAACTATTGGTATAAATGTTCCAATTAATGAAGCGATTACAATTACACTTAATAATGCTATAGAAACGGTTATACCAATAATAAATTCGTAACCAAGAAGAAAATGACTGCCAAGAATCAAAATCCCAGCTAAAATACTTCCGTTTAATAAACTTAACGATAATTCTTTTAGCAATCGATTCCATAAACTTCCTGTAATGGAATTGTTTGCTAAACCTTGCACCACAATAGCACTCGATTGTACCCCAACATTTCCCGCCATAGCAGCAATAAGTGGTGTAAAAAACAACAACATTCTGTGGCTTTCCATCATAGGTTCAAAAATACCTAAAACTTTTACAGAAATAAACCCACCAAATAACGCCAAAACCAACCATGGCAAACGCGCTTTGGTTAGTTCCAAAATGCTATCATCTGCCTCAACGTCTTGTGAGATACCTGCAGCTAACTGGTAATCTTTATCGGCTTCTTCTTTTATAATATCTATAATATCGTCAATCGTAATACGACCCACTAATCTATCTAATTCATCTACAACTGGAATGGCTTCCAAGTCGTATTTCTGCATAATTCGGGCTACCTCTACATCTTTAGTTGCCACACGAACGTAATCTACTTTTTTAATGTATATGTCGCTAATTTGTGTTTTGGTTGAAGTGGTCAATAAATCTTTTAACGACAAACGACCTTTCAAACGGTCTTCGTCATCTACTACATAAATTGAATGTACGCGAGTAACATTTTCTGCCTGAAGGCGCATTTCTTTCACGCAAGTTAATACGGTCCAGTTTTCGTTTACCCTTACTAATTCTTTCGCCATAATACCACCGGCTGTATTTTCGTCATAACGCAACAGGTCAACAATATCTTTGGCGTGCTCCACATCTTCAAGTTCCGAAATTACTTGTGCTTTTTTAGATTGTGGTAATTCGGCAATAATATCTGCCGCATCATCGGTATCTAATTCATCAAGTTCTTCGGCAATTTCTTTTGCAGATAAGGTGCTTAAAATAGTTTCACGAACTTCTTCATCAAGTTCAAGTAATATTTCTGCAGTAATTTCTGAATCTAATAAGTTGAAAATATAAATGGCTTCGGACGTGTCCAAATAATTCATAATTTCAGCAATATCAGCAAAGTGAATTTCGTGCAAAATGGTTTCCAATTCAACAATGTTATTTTGTTGAATTAAATTTTCAATTTGCGCGATAAGTTCTTTACTGATTTTAAATTCCATCTGCCGCTATTTTTTGTGTTAAAGAAATAAATTCTTCTACGGATAATTGTTCTGGTCTTTGTGCAAAGATAGTATCTTCTTGTAATTTATCAGATAAATTTAAACTTTTTAAACTATTTCTCAACGTTTTTCTTCTTTGCTGAAAAGCAGTTTTTACCACTTTAAACAATAATTTTTCATCGCACGGCAAATCGTAATTTTCTTTTCGCGTCATGCGCATCACACCCGAATCTACTTTTGGTGGTGGATTAAAAACCGTTGGAGGCACTGTAAATAAGTATTCTACATCGTAAAATGCTTGTGCCAAAACGGATAAAATGCCATATACTTTACTGCCTTTTTTACTGCAAATTCGCTCTGCCACTTCTTTTTGAAACATTCCTGAAAATTCTGGAATAAATTGACGCAATTCTAAAGTTTTAAATACAATTTGTGTGGAAATATTATAAGGAAAGTTCCCAATTATAGCAAATTGTTCGTCTTCAAAAGCCGTTTGCCAATCGTGACGCAAAAAATCTAAAGAAAAAATGTTATTCGCCAATTTTAAATAATTGGCTTCTAAATAGGTTACGGATTCCTTGTCAATTTCAACAACATAAGTTTCATAAGGTTTTTCTAATAAATATTTAGTCAAAACCCCCATTCCCGGACCAATTTCTAACACTTTTTTGTAGTTAGAAGCCACCAAAGAATCGGCAATTTGTTGCGCAATACTTTCATCCGTAAGAAAATGCTGACCTAAATGTTTTTTGGCTTTAACTGACATTTTTATGTGTTTAATTTAAATTATAAATTCGTAAATCAAAATTCGTAAATCGTAAATTGACTAGTTTTTATTATTGTAAAACTCGTTTATTACCTCTAATTCTGTTCTAAAAGCCAACATTTTATCACCAAACAAACGCAGACCTTCTTCTCTTAATTTCGGTGCGAAAGTTTTGTAATATTCTTGAAGTTTTTCTTTACTTTCTGCGGAATATTGTATGGAATAAGTGGTTCCTCCCATTTCTTCCTCCACTAAAACTTTTGAAAGTTTCGCTTTATAAAAACAGCCAGTGTCTAAAACTTCTCCAATATGTTTCGTTTTTAACCAATTCAACCATTGGTCGTGCACATTGTCGTCAATATTTATGGTAACATTATAAATAATCATTTGCTTAATTTTTTACAAAGATACTTTTTTCAATGGCAAAAAATCAATATCAATACTAATTTCAAAAAAATCAAGATTAAATTCTATGTAGTTAAAAATAAAAAAACTCACAACTAAATATTATATTTGTAAGATGAATGAAAATTTAGATCCCAACAAAGAGCGTTTTACGCCTCAAGAAATAGATATTGAAAAAGCACTGCGACCATTAAGTTTTGATGATTTTGCTGGACAAGACCACGTGCTTGAAAATTTAAAAGTATTTGTGGCGGCAGCAAACCAACGTGGTGAAGCACTTGACCACGCCCTGTTTCACGGTCCTCCGGGATTAGGAAAAACCACTTTGGCAAGTATCTTGGCTAACGAATTGGGTGTTGGAATCAAAATCACATCGGGACCAGTATTAGATAAACCAGGCGATTTAGCAGGTTTATTAACCAATTTAGAAGAACGAGATGTGTTATTCATTGACGAAATACACCGCTTATCTCCAATAGTAGAAGAATATTTGTATTCTGCTATGGAAGACTATAAAATTGATATTATGATTGAATCGGGTCCGAATGCCCGTTCGGTACAAATTAATTTAAATCCGTTTACCTTAGTAGGTGCCACTACACGTTCGGGATTATTAACCGCACCGATGCGCGCGCGTTTCGGAATCCAAAGTCGTTTACATTATTATAATACCGAATTATTAGCCACAATTATCGAAAGAAGTTCTGGAATTTTAAACGTGCCTATCGATATAGAAGCCGCCATAGAAATTGCTGGGAGAAGTAGAGGTACACCTCGTATTGCCAATGCTTTGTTACGAAGAGTTAGAGACTTTGCACAAATAAAAGGAAATGGAAGTATTGATATAGAAATAGCACGTTACGCCCTTAAAGCTTTAAACGTAGACGCCAATGGTTTAGACGAAATGGATAATAAAATTTTAACGACTTTAATTGACAAATTCAAAGGCGGACCTGTTGGTTTAACCACTTTAGCCACAGCAGTGTCAGAAAACGGAGAAACTATTGAAGAAGTATACGAACCCTTTTTAATTCAAGAAGGTTTTTTAATGCGAACACCCAGAGGCCGTGAAGCTACAGAAAAAGCATACAAACATTTAGGAAGAATAAAAGGCCCTAGCAAAGGGGAACTTTTTTAAGGTGTATTTTGAGAGATTAGCTCAAAGTCGGTAGACTTTGCGGAGCGGTATACCCAATTTCAGAACTGCAGTAGTGAATTTCAGAACACGAGTACCCAATTTCAGAACACGAGTTCCCAATTTCAGAACAGCAGTAGTGAATTTCAGAACACGAGTTCTCAATTTCAGAACAGCAGTAGTGAATTTCGGAACATGAGTTCTCAATTTCAGAACAGCATTACTTCATTTCAGAACACAAGTACTTAATTTCAGTACAGCAGTACTTAATTTCAGAACATCAGTAGTACATTTCAGAACATCAGTACCCCGATAGCGCGGATATGTATTCCGTGCCCAAAAAGTGCAAAGAAAAACATAAACTACAATGAAAAAAAGTTGTAGTTTTTTTATTTGGTTATTATTATTGTAAGTATGAATTGCAAATCGTCGCCTTTATATTGCTAAAACGAAGACTCTCGTTCTATAACACTTGTTTCTAATTCAATGGTTCTTGGAGTAAATGGTAAAAATTCTTTTCGAGCTTGCATTTCTTCTAAAAGTAATTTAAATGCTTGTTCGCCCATTTCAAAACTAGGCTGATCTACCGTGCTTAATTTTGGAGTAATCACTTGCGACATAAACCAATTACTAAATCCAATTATTTTTATTTGTTCAGGGACTTTTATTTGTTGTTCATTAAAATAAGCCAAAACACCCACGGCAACTAAATCGGTAATTACAAAAATACCATCAACATCTTGGTGTTCGTTTATAATTTTTTCAGCAAATTGTTTTCCTTCTTCAAATGTTACATTTTTACAAGGATAAACCAAACTAGAATCGTATGGAATATTATGATCTTCTAATGCTTTTTTGTAACCTAAAAATCTATCAATCGCATTTTGTGGATTTATTGGACCTCTAATATGAGCAATTTTTTTACAACCTTTATCAATCAAATGTTTTACCGCCTGATAAGCCGCCTTTTGGTCGTTAATAATTACTTTAGAACTTGGAAGTAATTTTGAAATTTTATCAAATTGTACAAACGGAATTTCTCTTTGAATAATTTGTTGTAAGTAAATTTCGTTATTCGCATCATTAGATAAAGAAATAATTATACCGTCTACACGTTTATTAATTAATAATTCAATTTGCTTCTTTTCTAATTCTAACGATTCATTAGATTGAAGAATAATAACCAAATAGCCATTTTTTTCTGCTTCTTCAATAATGCCTTTAATCACATTTGAGAAAAAATGATGCACTAATTCTGGAATTATAAGACCAATAGTTTTAGATTCTTTTGTTCTTAAGTTAACAGCAAAACTATTTGGCGTATAGTTTAAATTAGCCGCTAAATCTAAAACAGATTGTCTGGTTTTTTCATTTACATCCGTATAGCCTTTTAGTGCTTTAGATACGGTTGTAACCGAAATACCAAGTGTTTCAGCAATTTGTTTTAGTGTGATTTCTTTCATATTTTAATTCACCTTTATTATAGGTGCAGTTTTCTATAAATTAATTTTAATCTTATCTTTTAAATGGCAGTTATCTTTTTGATCAATATTTATAATACAAATATGATAAAAAAAATATTATCTTGCTAATTCTCAAATCGAAAACGTTTTCGGTGATTTCGAAAACGTTTTCGATAGTTATTTTATAAAAATATAATTTGGTAATTTTTACTTTCGAATTATTAATAACTAAAATTACTAACCAAATAATTATTAAAAATGAAAAAAATTACGAGTTTTTTGAAAAAATCGGTTTTTTTGATAGCTATCTTGCTATTTAATCAGTCGTTTGCTCAGAATGGTTCTTTGTCAGGAAAAGTAACTGACGCTAAGGGCTTGCCAATTAATGGCGCGAGTGTATCAAATGGAAGTAAAACAACTACTTCAAATGAAGAAGGTAACTATGTGCTTTCTGATTTACAAAGTGGTACTGCCAAAATTAAGGTTACCATGTCTGGATACTCAGATATGAGAAAAGAAATTGAAATTAGTGGAAGTACCACTTATAATTTTCAATTAGTAGAACAATCATCAAACATTGATGAAATTGTAGTTACTGGAGTAGTAAGATCTGGTACAAAATTACAATCTAGTGTTTCTGTAAGTTCTATTTCAGCTGCACAAATTGAACAAGCAGCTCCAAGATCTACGGCAGAAATTTTCCGTTCAATCCCAGGAATCAAATCAGAATCAACTGGTGGAGAAGGAAACGCAAACATTACAGTTCGTGGTATTCCTGTAGCATCTGGAGGTGCAAAATTTTTGCAAATTCATGAAGACGGAATGCCAGTTATGCAATTTGGAGATGTAGCATTCGGAAATGCTGATATATTTGTAAGAGCTGACCAAACGATTCAAAGAGTGGAGTCAATTAGAGGAGGTTCTTCTTCTACTTTAACAAGTAATTCACCTGCAGGTATTATCAACTTTATCAGTAAAGATGGTAAAAAAGAAGGCGGTAGTTTTATGCAATCAGTAGGTTTAGATTACGGAAATAATCGTACAGATTTTGAATATGGTTCGCCAATTTCTTCATCATTACGTTTTCATGTAGGTGGATTTTACAGACAAGGTGAAGGACCAAGAAATGCAGGCTATACTGCAAATTTAGGTGGACAATTTAAAGCTAATTTGACAAAGGATTTTGAAAAAGGGTATGTGAAGTTATATTTTAAACATTTAAATGATAGGTCTATTGGTTATCTTCCAATGCCTGTAAATGTATCTGGTACAAATGCCAATCCAAATTGGAGTTCATTACCAAACTTTAACATTTTACATGATACACCACATAGTGCTTATTTTCAGGATATGCTTTCAATTGGTGCTGATGGCGAAAGAAGAAGAAGTAATATGTCTGACGGAATGCGACCAATTGCAACTTCTTTTGGTGGAGATATTTCTTTTGACTTAGGTAACGAATGGAAAATTGATAGTAAATTCAGACAAAACTATAACAAAGGTCGTTTTGTTTCTGCTTTCCCAGCTGAAGTTACAACTGCTGGTGCAATTGCCACTGGTTTTGGTGTGCCAAATTTAACTTTTGCTAACGGACCACAAGCAGGACAAAATTACAATAACAGTGATTTAGTAATGAGAATTCATACTTTTGATACTGAGATTAATAATTTTAACAACTTTACTAATGATATGAAATTAACTAAAAAATTAGGTAATTTCGACTTAACATTAGGATACTATAAAGCATTCCAAAACATATCTATGTCTTGGTTATGGAACTCTTATTTAATGGAAGTTAAAGGAGATAACGCGGCTTTATTAAATGCAGGTGCAAATTCTGTTAATGGACTATACGCTTACGGAGTTCCTGCGTGGGGTAATTGTTGTACAAGAAATTATGATGCTAATTATGATATTTCAGCACCGTATGTTGCTGGTGCTTTGCAAGCAAATGATAAGTTAACGTTAGATGCAAGTATTCGTTTTGATTCAGGTAGAGCACGTGGATCATATGCTGGGGCAACACAAGCTTTAAATTTAGATGTAGATAATAATGGTACTATTCAAGGGCCAGAGCAAAGTGTTTCTATAGTTGATAATGCAAACAGAAAACCAATTAACTACGATTATAATTATGTTTCTTATTCATTTGGTGCCAATTATTTACTTACAGATTCTCAATCTTTATTTGGTAGATATAGCCGTGGAGGAAGAGCAAATGCAGACCGTTTATTATTTGGTGCAAATATTTTAAATGATGGTTCTGCGGTTCCTGGTTTAAGTGCTGATATGGTAAACCAAGCTGAATTTGGTTACAAACGTAAAGGAACAAACGCATCTATTTTCGCAACTGCTTTCTTAGCGAATGTATCTGAACAAAACTGGGATTTTGCTGGTACAGGTGGCGGAATCAGACAAATTCAAAGAAAATATAATTCTTATGGTGTAGAATTAGAAGGAAACTATAGAATTAAAAACTTCTCAGTAAATGGAAGTGTAACGTATACAAAAGCTGAAATTGCTGATGATGTAATTACGCCTGCTGTTAACGGAAACAAACCAAGACGTCAAGCTGATTTTATTTACAATGTAGTTCCAACATATAAGTTTGGTGCAAACAAACAACACAACTTTGGATTTAGTGTAATTGGTACTACAAAATCATACGCTCAAGACGATAATAAATTAGTGATGCCTGGTTATGCATATGTAAATCCATTCTTTAGTTTCGAATTAACTAAAGGACTTTCTGCAACTGTAAACGTAAATAACATTTTTGATACTATTGGTATCACAGAAGTAGAAGAAGGAAGTATTACAGAAAACACAAACAATATTGTAAGAGCGAGATCTATTACTGGAAGAACGAGTTCATTAACAATTTCTTACAGATTCTAAAAAAAAGTTTCATATTTGTTTATTCAATTCCTGTATCAGATTTTTTCTGATATGGGAATTGTTTTAAATTTTAAAAACAATATTAATGAAAAAAATAATTTTTCTGTTATTTATAATTTTCGGAACTTTTTCTGCAAATGCACAAGAAAAAAAACTAGTAAAAACTACTTCTAAAACCATTGTTTACGGCAGTGACGAATGTCATCATTGTATTGATACTAAAGCATTTTTGACTAAAAATAATATTTCTTTTGAATTTTTTGACATTGATAAAAATCCAGAAGCTTTAAAAGAAATGCTATTAAAACTTAAAAATGCAAAAATCAGTACGCAAAGCCTCGGCATTCCTGTAGTCGATAAAAACGGAGTTATTTATATGAATAGCGGTGGGTTTGAAGAATTTTTACAAAAAATAAAATAACCTATGAGTGCTAAAGTAAAATTAAGTTTTTGGCAAATAATTAATATGAATGTTGGATTTTTTGGCATTCAGTATAGTTTTGGTTTGCAACAAAGTGCGGTAAACCCTATCTATGATTTTTTAGGTGCAAGTCCAGATGAATTGCCACTACTCAATTTAGCAGGTCCATTAACGGGGTTATTAGTACAACCGATTATTGGAGCATTAAGCGATAAAACTTGGATTCCAAAATTAGGAGGAAGAAGAAAACCATATTTTTTTATTGGAGCAATTATTTGCAGTATTGCTTTATTTTTATTTCCATTTAGTAGCTCTTTATGGATGGCTGCCGGATTATTATGGATTTTAGATGCCGGAAACAATACAGCAATGGAACCTTACCGCGCTTTTGTAGCTGATAAATTAGACGAATCTCAACAGCCAATTGGCTTTCAGGCACAAAGTTTTTTTACGGGATTTGGACAAACGTTAGCCAATGTATCGTTATTTATTTTTCCAATGATTTTTATTGGAACCACAGGTAAATTGCCTACATGGGTTTTTGCATCCTTTATTTTAGGATCAGTTTGTTCTATCGGTTCAGTATGGTGGAGCTCTTACACAACAAAAGAAATCCCACCAACTGGTGAAGAATTACAAAAAATTCAATCGGAAAAAGTTAGTTTATTTACCCCGTTTGTAGATATTTTCTTGGCTATTAAAGAAATGCCAAAAGTAATGTGGCAATTAGCATTAGTATATTTGTTTCAATGGTATGCTTTGTTTTGTTATTGGCAAAATTCTTCTAAAAGTATAGCACTTTCTGTTTGGAATACCACGCCACAAAAAAACATTAAATTATATGAAGAAGCTGTCGCTTGGACGGGTCTAGTTAATGGATGGTATAATATTGTAACTTTTTTATGTGCTTTTGGATTAGTTTATTTTGCTAAAAAATATTCGCCTAAATTGGTTCATTTTGGATGTTTGGTTCTTGCGGCAATTGGATTTTTAATTTTTCCTCATATTGAAAATAAGTTTTTATTATTTCCTGCAATTACGGGTTTTGGAATTGGTTGGGCTAGCATGATGGGTATTCCATATTTAATGGTAGTAAACAATATTCCAAAAGAACGTTATGGCGTGTATATGGGAATTATTAATATGATGATTGTGATTCCTATGTTTATCCAAACCATAAGTTTCGGATACATTATGAAGCATTTTTTACAAAACGATCCAAGACAAGCTATCACATTTGCAGGTGTTTTATTAGTTTGTGCTGCAATATTTACATTATTCATTTCTACAAAAAAATCAGCAAATGAATAATGTTTCTTATCATAAAGCAATAGCACTACTACATCAAGTTAGTACTAAAAATGGTTTTTTGGCTAGTGCTGAAAACACATCTAATTACCAACGTGTTTGGGCAAGAGATGGTGTAATTTGTGGTTTAGCAGCTTTGGCTTCCGCCGATGAAAAACTAATTGCTACTTTCAAAAAAACGTTAGAAACATTAGCAGATAATCAACATGAAATTGGAACTATCCCATCTAATGTATTGATTTCTGAAGATAAAACAGAAGTGAGTTATGGTGGCTTAGCAGGAAGAGTAGATGCGGTTACTTGGTTTATTATAGGTGTATGTCAATACGCAACTTGTCAAAACGAACCAGAATTTATTGTCAAATATAAAACCCATATAGAAAAAGCGTTAATGTTATTAAATGCTTGGGAGTATAATAATAAACATTTGCTGTATGTGCCACTTTCAGGCAATTGGGCAGATGAATATATTACAGATGGCTATGTTTTGTACGATCAATTATTGCGTATTTGGGCTTTAAAATCGTATAATATTTTTGCAAAATCTGAGATTTTTGCTAAAAAAATTAAAGATATTACATATCAGGTTGAATGTAATTTTTTACCAAATTCTTTAGGAGAAAAATATCACGAAAAAGCATATCATGAGCTCGTTTTTAATAAATATTTGCCTTGTTCATTTTCTCCTTCAGGATATAAAACTCAATTTGATGCCTTTGCAAATGCTTTGGTAGTTTTATTGAAAATTGGAACAAAAGACAATCAAAATCAAATTCTTGAATTCACATCAAATGTAGCTTCAGAAACTAAATTAGGTTTGGTTCCTGCTTTTTGGCCTCCCGTATTTCAAGAAGAGGAGCATTGGAATTTGCTAAAAAATAATTGCAAATACGAATTCAGAAATTTTCCTTATGAATTTCATAATGGTGGCAGTTGGCCAATGGTTAATGGATTTGTAGGTTTAGCAATGTTGAGTAATAATCAAACCGACAATGCAGCTCATTTATTAGAAAAAATAAACCTAGCTAATGCGGTAGATGATTTTTCATTTTATGAAAATTTCAATACAGCTACTCAAGCGCCCAATGGAGTTGCGTTTTGTTCCTGGAGTGCAGCGGCAACAGTTTTAATTCACCAATCCTTACATAATAATTTTAAAATAATATTTTAAGTTGAAAACTATAGATATCATATGCATAGGCGAAGTATTAATTGATTTCATTGGACATGAAGTCAATACTTCTATAAATAAAACCAAAGATTACCATCGATTTTTAGGAGGTTCTCCTACTAATGTTGCTGTAAATGCTTCTCGTTTAGGATTACATGCTGTTTTAGTTGCATCATGTGGAAATGATGGTTTGGGCGATTATGTAATTCGAAAATTAAAATCAAATCAGGTAAATGCTCAGTATGTAAGAAAGTCGGAAACGGCTCCAACTTCTGTAATTTTTGTTTCTAAATCTACTGAAACGCCAGATTTTATTCCTTATAGACAAGCGGATTGCGAAATTTTTGAGTCGCAGTTACCAGATGAAATTATTGCACAAACTAAAATTTTTCATACTACATGTTTTGCTCTGAGTAAAAATCCTGCACGTGAAACTATTTTAAATAGAGCAAAAAAAGCTTCAGAATTAGGTGTGAAATTAAGTATAGATATTAATTTTTCAGAACGAATTTGGCCAGATAGAACCGAAGCCAAAAAAGTTTTAAAAGAATACTTAATCAATGATCCTTTAGTAAAATTAAGCGAGGACGATTGTTATAGGTTGTTTGATGAGGTAAAATCTGATGCATTTATATTTGATTATTTTCATCAAATGGGTGCATCCACAATCTGCTTAACGAAAGGCAAAAATGGCGTAGTGGTTTCTGATATAAATCAAGGTTTGTTTTTTCAACCTGCGTTTCAAATAGATGAAATAAAAGACACTACTGGAGCTGGTGATGCTTTTTGGACGGGATTTTTGTTTGCTCAAATCCAAAATAAATCAATACAAGATTGTGTAACTCTGGCACAAAAATTGGCTGGTATCAAATTACAAAATGTAGGTCGTTTACCAGAAAACATAAATATCAAAGAAATTATTGAAGTATAAAGTTAGTTACGTTTATATATTTTTTAGAGAGCTGTACAATTTTGTGCAGCTTTTTTTAGGCCAATTAACAAAAAGATAAAGAAACTATAACTTTTTAGCCAATCGTTATTGTTATTTCAATGCTTATTTTATCTTTGTGAGTTGATGCAAATGATTATATATGTCTACAGATAACAATAAAAGAAGAGAAGCTTTATTATACCACGCCAAACCGACACCAGGAAAAATCCAGGTGGTACCCACAAAAAAATATGCTACACAACGTGATTTGTCTTTGGCTTATTCGCCAGGGGTGGCAGAGCCGTGTTTGGAAATTGCAAAAGATGTAAATAACGTTTATAAATATACAGCAAAGGGAAACTTAGTCGCTGTAATTACTAATGGAACTGCAGTGTTAGGTTTAGGTAATATTGGACCGGAAGCTTCAAAACCCGTAATGGAAGGAAAGGCTTTACTGTTTAAAATATTTTCTGATATAGATGTTTTTGATATAGAGGTAGATGCCACAGATATTGATAAATTCGTTGAAACCGTAAAAGCGATAGCACCAACTTTCGGTGGAATTAATTTGGAAGACATAAAAGCACCAGAATCGTTTGAAATTGAACGAAGATTAGTCGAGGAATTGAACATTCCCGTAATGCATGACGACCAACATGGAACGGCAATCATTTCGTCAGCCGCACTTTTAAATGCTTTAGAAATAGCAGAAAAAGACATCGCTAAAATAAAAGTAGTAGTTTCTGGAGCTGGCTCAGCTGCTTTGGCTTGTGCGAATTTATATGTGCTATTAGGTGTAAAACCTGAAAATCTTTACATGTTCGACGTAGATGGTTTACTAACCACTAGCAGAAACGATGTTTCTGAATTGCAAATGCGTTACGCAAAGCCATGCGATCCAGCGTCATTATCTGAAATTATTAAAGATGCTGATATGTTTTTAGGATTATCGGTTGGAAATATATTAAAACCAGAAATGTTACTATCCATGGCAGCCAATCCAATTGTGTTTGCTATGGCGAATCCAGTTCCTGAAATCGATTATAATGTAGCAATAAATACTCGTGAAGATATCATTATGGCCACAGGTCGTTCTGATTATCCAAATCAAGTGAATAATGTTTTAGGGTTTCCTTACATTTTCAGAGGTGCTTTAGATGTTAGAGCCAGAAAAATTAACGAAGCTATGAAAATGGCTGCCGTTAGAGCTTTAGCAGCATTAGCTAAATCACCTGTTCCAGAACAAGTGAACATTGCTTACGGCGAAAAGAAGTTGGTTTTTGGAAAAGATTATATCATTCCAAAACCTTTTGATCCGAGGTTGATTTCAACTATTTCTCCCGCAGTTGCTAGGGCAGCAATGGAAAGCGGTGTGGCCGATATAGAAATTACAGATTGGGAAAAATACGCAAGCGACTTAGAAGAACGCTTAGGTAACGACAATAAAATTGTAAAATTACTTACAAACAGAGCCAAAACCGATCCAAAAACAATAGTTTTCGCTGAAGCCGATCATTTAGATGTTTTAAAAGCGGCACAAATTGTTCATGAAGAAGGCATTGGGATTCCAATTTTGTTAGGCAATGTAGAAATTATTCAAGAATTAAAAGAAGAGATTGGATTTGAAGCCGATTTAAAAATCATCGATCCAAAATCTAAAGACGAAAATAAAACCAGAGAAAAATACGCACAATATTTCTGGAAAACCAGACAGCGTAGAGGAACTTCTTTGTTAGATGCACAAAAATGGATGCGTGAACGCAATTATTTTGCTTCAATGATGGTAAATGCTGGTGATGCAGATTGTATGGTTACGGGATATTCGCGAAGTTATCCAAATGTGGTAAAACCCGTGATGGAATTAATTGCCAAGCAACAAGGCGTGTCAAGAATTGCCACTACAAATATTATGAACACCAAGCGTGGCCCATTATTTTTGTCCGATACCGCTATCAATCCAAATCCTTCTGCAGAAGAATTGGCAAAAATTGCTTTAATGACGGCTAAAACCGTTCGATTATTTGGTATTGAGCCAGTAATAGCTATGATTTCGTTTTCTAATTTTGGTTCTTCTTCACACGAAAGCGCAATTAAAGTAAGACAAGCCGTTAAAATTTTACACGAAAATTTCCCAGATTTAATTGTTGATGGAGAAATTCAAACCGATTTTGCGTTAAATGCAGACATGCTAAAAAGCAAATTTCCGTTTTCTAAATTGGCTAATAAAAAAGTAAATACGCTAATTTTTCCAAATTTAGATGCTGCAAATATCACCTATAAATTGCTTAAAGAATTAGATAAAGTAGTTTCTATTGGTCCAATTATGATGGGATTAGATAAACCAGTGCACATTTTTCAATTAGGCGCCAGTGTAGAGGAAATGGTAAATATGGCTGCAGTTGCAGTTGTAGATGCGCAAGAAAAATTGAAAAATAAGCTTAAAGTAAAAAGTAAAAAATAAAAAGTAACACTTATACTACCTTACATTACTTACACGGTTATAAAAAAATTTTAAAGTAAAAAAGTAAAATTATGATTTCACACATTCAAGGAAAATTAGTAGAGAAAACGCCAACTGAAGTGGTAATAGAATGTAATGGTGTGGGTTATGAAATTCATATTTCATTACATACTTATTCTCAAATTCCGAATTCTGAAAATGTGAAATTATATACTTATTTACAAGTTAAAGAGGATTCACATTCTTTATTTGGCTTTGCTGAAAAAAAAGAACGGGAATTGTTTAAATTATTAATCTCCGTTTCAGGAATTGGTGCCAGCACGGCAAGAACCATGCTATCGTCATTAAACCCTGAACAAATTATTCAAGCCATTGCGGCAAATGATGTAGGCACAGTGCAATCAATCAAAGGAATTGGTTTAAAAACGGCACAACGCGTAATTTTAGATATTAAAGATAAAGTATTAAAAATTTATGCAATTGAAGAAATTTCGGGAAGTTCATACAATACAAACAAAGAAGAAGCGTTATCTGCTTTAGAAGTTTTAGGATATATTAGAAAAAACGCCGAAAAAGTAGTTGAAAAAATTATTATTAATTCGCCAGCTGCCACAGTTGAGGAGTTAATTAAACAAGCATTAAAGGTATTATAATTTGAAAAAATTACATAAATATATAGTTTCAAAAGTAAATATTGTAATTTTTATGATGTTTATTAGTGTGTTTAATTACGCACAAGGAACGCTCCCTAAACCGCAAGATTCAACAAAAACTGGATTTAGTCTGGGTCAAATTTCTTTGCCCAATCCTAAAAGCATTATTGATGGATACACTTATGATCCTGTTTCAAATAGATATATTTATACAGCTTCGGTAGATGATTTTAATATTAATTATCCATTAATTTTAACCCCAGAAGAATACGAAAAATTGGTTTTAAAAGAAACCATGAGAAAGTATTTCCAAGAAAAACAAAACGCTGTTGACGGAAAAAGAACAGGTTCTGAAGAAGCAAGAAGAAACTTATTACCACGATTTTATGTAAATAATAAATTTTTTGAAGCCATTTTTGGGGGCAATACTATTGATGTAAAACCAAGCGGTTCTGTTGAAGTCGATTTAGGAATTAGATTTACCAAGCAAGATAATCCTTCTTTTTCACCAAGAAATAGAAGAACTACTGCCTTTGATTTTAACCAACGAATTTCAGTTGGGTTACAAGGTAAAGTGGGTACAAGATTAAATGTAAATATTAATTATGATACCCAATCTACATTTGCTTTTCAAAATTTAATTAAATTAGAATACGATCCGGGTGTTGGGGTTATTGATCCAAGTAATTTAAAAGGCAATATTCCCAAAAATGTGTCTGGAAATGAAGATTCGATTTTGCAAAAAATTGAGGTAGGAAATGTAAGCTTTCCCATTTCAAATTCTTTAATCCGTGGCGCACAAAGTTTATTTGGAGTCAAAGCGCAATTTCAATTTGGGAAAACTACTTTCACTGGGGTGTTTTCTGAACAAAAATCGCAATCAAGATCTATTACCAGTCAAGGCGGAGGAACCATTCAAGAATTTGATTTTTTTGCATTAGATTATGATTCAGATAAGCATTACTTTTTATCGCAATATTTTAGAAATAATTACGATAATGCCTTAAGAAATTATCCAGTAATCGATTCTCGAGTTAATATTACTAGAATTGAAGTTTGGATTACCAACAGACAAAACAGAGTTACAAATACAGACAATAACTTAAGAAATGTGTTGGCTTTACAAGATTTAGGAGAATCAAAATTAACTAGTACACCGGATAATGAAGTGGTAGGAACAGATTTAGCTTTGAACCCATCATTTTTTAATGTGGCAATTGACTCTCCAACAGACAATAAAAATAATAAGTTCAATCCTGCTGCAATTGGACAAGCAGGAAGTTTTTTAACACCTGCTATCAGAGAAATTGCCACTGCATCATCAGGTTTTAATTTAGTTTCCAACACTTCAAGTACTTTTTCGGAAGGAATTGATTACTCAAAACTAGAAAACGCCAGAAAATTAGCCACTACCGAATATACGTTTCACCCTCAATTAGGATACATTTCCTTAAATCAAAAATTACAAAATGATGAGGTTTTGGCAGTTGCCTATCAATATACAATTGGAGGCGAAGTATATCAAGTAGGAGAATTTGCAAATGACGGTTTAGAATCTACGACAGTTGATCCAGCCGGTGTGCCAACCACGCAAGCATTACTTTTAAAAATGTTAAAAGGAAGTTTAATCAACGTAAGTGAGCCAAGTTGGGATTTAATGATGAAAAACATTTATCAAATTCCAGGCGGCAACCAATTGCAACAACAAGATTTTAAATTTAATATCTTGTATCAAGATCCTTCGCCTTTAAATTACATTACACAATCTGGTATAGATGCGCTGCCTTCAAACGTAGCCAACACCACTTTATTAAAAGTTTTTAATTTAGATAAGTTAAATTTTACCAATGACCCACAACCAAATGGCGATGGATTTTTCGATTTTTATCCAGGAATTACAGTTGATTCTCAATACGGTAGAATTATTTTCACCACGGTAGAACCATTTGGAAAGCACTTATTTAATAAGTTAGATGTTACTACCTTAACGGAAGATTATGATACGCCGCTTTCATACAATTCTAATCAATCAAAATACGTTTTCAGAACCTTATATAAATCTACACAAGCCGCTGCTTTACAAGAAAGTTCCAAAAATAAATTCAAATTAAAAGGAAGTTTCAAATCTGCTGGTGGCGATGGTATTTCATTAGGTGCTTTCAATGTGCCACAAGGAAGCGTTGTGGTTACTGCAGGTGGTAGGGTTTTAGTTGAAGGTTCAGATTATACGGTGAATTACCAAGCAGGGAGGGTGCAAATTTTAGATCCTTCTTTGTTGGCTTCTAACACACCTATAAATGTGTCATTGGAAAATAATTCTGTTTTTGGTCAACAAACCAAACGATTTTATGGTTTAAATGTGGAGCATAAATTTAATGAGAAGTTTTTGTTAGGAGCGACTTTCTTAAAAATGACAGAACGACCATTTACACAAAAAGCTGATTACAATCAAGAATCTGTAAATAATACCATTGTTGGTTTAAATACAAATTTTTCAACAGAAGTTCCTTTTTTAACAAGGCTAGCAAATAAATTACCAAACATAGAAACAGAAGCACCTTCTAATTTATCTTTTAGAGGGGAATTTGCATATTTATTTCCAAATGCTCCAAAAGCCGCAGATTTTAATGGCGAACCAACTTCTTATATAGATGATTTTGAAGGATCTCAATCTAATATCGATTTAAAATCCCCTTTGGCTTGGTCGTTGGCTAGTACGCCAATAGGTTTTGGTGGAGAATTAAATGAAGATGACCGAGTTTACGGATACAAAAGAGCTAAATTATCTTGGTATAATATTGACCCACTTTTTTATGTAAACAAGCCAGCAGGAATTACTGATAACGATATTTCTTCCAATAAAACTAGAAGAATTTTTAGTCAGGAATTATTTCCAAATATCGATATTCCTCAAGGACAAACTAATGTAATTAACACATTAGATTTAACCTATTATCCAAAAGAACGTGGACCATATAATTACAATCCTGTTGCCGCTGCAAATAACCAATTTCCCGCTATTGACGCTCCTAATAATTGGGGTGGAATTATGCGTGCCATCAATACTACAAATTTTGAACAATCTAACGTAGAATATGTGCAGTTTTGGATGATGGATCCCTATTTTGGCTCTACTACAGATGTTGCCAATCCTTCAAATACAGGAACCTTAACCTTAAATTTAGGGGAAATTAGTGAAGATATTTTAAAAGACGGAAGAAAATTATACGAAAATGGCTTGCCAGAAAATGGCGGCACTCAGCCAACATATGCTACAAACTGGGGTAAAGTACCTGCTTCGCAATCTTTAATTTATGCTTTTGATACCAACGAAGCCAATAGAGGGGTACAGGATATTGGTTTAAATGGTTTAAATGACGTAGATGAAAAAATTAAGCACCCAGCTTTTGCCGCTTTTGCAGATCCTTCGGCAGATAATTATCAATATTATTTAAATACTACAGGAACCATTTTAGATCGTTATAAATATTACAACGGCGTAGAAGGGAATTCACCCATTACAGTAACAGATACCAATAGAGGAAATTCTACAATTCCTGATGTGGAAGATTTGAATAGAGATAATACTATGAATACGATAAATGCGTATTATAAATTTAACATTCCGGTTTCTCCAAATCCAGTTGTGGGACAAAATTATGTTTCAGATGTTTTAACTACTACAGCAGCTGTGCCAAATGGAAATGCTATTCCAGTTAGATGGGTGCAATATAAAATTCCTATTTTAGAGGCAACTGCTGCAAACATTGAAGGACCAATTACCGACTTCAGAACCATTCGTTTTATGAGAATGTTTTTATCTGGTTTTAAGGATGAAGTTACACTTCGTTTGGGAACTTTAGATTTAGTTCGAGGTGAGTGGAGACGATTTGTGTACTCACTAGATGCTTTAGATGCCAATGTATCTGATGATGATACAGGTTTTGATGTAGTTGCAGTTAATATTCAAGAAAACGCTAACAGAAGCCCTATTCCTTATGTGGCTCCACCAGGAGTTGACAGAGAGCAACTGTTTAATAACAATACGGTTATCAATCAAAATGAACAATCTTTGTCTTTAAGAATTTATAAAAAAGATCCAGCAAATTTAGGTATTGGAGGATTAGAAGAAAATGATTCAAGAGCTGTTTTTAAAAATGTTGATGTGGATATGCGTCAGTACAAAAAATTACGAATGTTTTTACACGCCGAGCCTTTAAAAGTAGATTTAGGAAGTGGTACAGATTTAAAAGATGACGAATTAGTGGCTTTCATTCGTTTAGGAAATGATTTTACTGATAACTTCTATCAAATTGAAATGCCTTTAAGAGTAAGTTCTTTAAGCGCCAGAACAGCAGAAGACATTTGGTTAGCAGATAACGAAATTGAACTGCCTTTGGCCCTATTATCTAAAATAAAAAGTTTAAATATTGCAGGTGATGGTTCAATTGTTCCAGATGCCAACGGAATTGCTTTTTTAAATGAAAGTGTTTTAGGCTCTTCAAAAAGTAGGTTAAATATTGGTATCAAAGGAAATCCAAATTTCGGGCAAGTACGAACCTTAATGATTGGGGTAAAAAATCCAAATCCATCTGCAACTGGTCCTTTAAGAGGGGAAGTTTGGTTCAATGAATTACGCATGTCAGAAATTGACAACAAAGGCGGTTATGCCGCAGTAGCCAATTTGGATACAAATATAGCCGATTTCGCTACTTTTTCTGCAACTGGCCGTGTAAGTACAATTGGTTTTGGCGCCTTAGAGCAAGGACCAAATGAAAGAAGTAGAGAAGATGTTAAACAATACGACATTGTATCAAATTTTAATGTGGGTCAGATTTTGCCAAAAAAATGGAAATTAAATTTACCTTTCAACTACGCTGTAGGCGAACAAATAATTACACCAAAATACGATCCGTTATTTCAAGATTTAGAATTAAATGAAGTAATAGCTGCCGAATCAAACCAAGATAAGAAAGCAGAAATTCAAAATCGTGCTATAGATTATACAAAACGCACAAGCGTTAATTTCATAGGTGTTAAAAAAGATAGAGGCGACGCACAAAAACAACGTTTTTATGATGTAGAAAATATTACGCTTTCTTATTCGTTCAACGAAATGTTACACCACGATTATCAAGTACAAAATTTGGTAGACCAACAACAAAAAACATCTTTAGATTATGCCTACTCTTTTAAAACAAAATCTATTGAACCTTTCAAAAAAAATAAATTTTTCAAGAAAAATGGCTACTACAAAGCAATAAGCGATTTTAATTTCAACTTTTTGCCAAGTAATGTTACCTTCAATTCAAATATTACCAGACAATTTAATCGCCAACAGTTCAGATTAATTGATGTTCAGGGTATAGGTTTGGATCCGTTATATAGAAGAAATTATTTTTTCAACTATCAATATGGCGTAAATTTTCCAATTACAAAATCTTTAAAATTAAATTACACAGCCGCTAATAATAACATTGTGCGTAATTATTTTGACTCACAAAATAACCCAATTAACGATTTAGATATTTGGAACGATTATTGGAATTTTGGTACAGCAAATACGCACAACCAACAAATAACAGCTAATTACGACTTACCAATTAATAAAATTCCGGTTTTAAGTTTTATTAAATCTTCTTATATTTATACAGGTGATTATAGTTGGCAGCGTGCTTCAGATGCATTTTCAACTTTTCAAGCTTTAGATGGCACTATTTATCAATTAGGGAACACTATTCAGAATGCTAATTCGCATAAAATCAATGCTGGATTTGATATGAATATGTTTTACAAATACATTGGTTTAACCGCTAAAAAACAGAAAAAACAACCTGCAACTACTAAAAAAGCACCACCTAAACCAGGTGAAAAAGTAACCAATACGGCACCAAAACAAACACAAACGGAAGAAAGAAATGCTTTTGCAAAATTTGGAATTGGGTTATTGACTGCAGTTAAAAATATTCAAGTAAATTATACAGAATCGGGCGGAACGCTTTTACCAGGTTATTTACCAGGTTTAGGGTTTTTCGGGAGTTCTAAACCAAGTTTAGGGTTTATTTTTGGAGACCAATCTGATATTAGATACGAAGCTGCAAAAATGGGTTACCTGACAAATTATCCTGAATTTAACCAAAGTTTTTCTCAAATTAAATCTAAAAAATTAGATTATACCGCAAGAATTGAACTGATACCCGATTTAGGAATCGACATAAATGCAGAAAGAAATATCACAGAAAATTATTCGGAACAATATGATGCTGTTGGCGGAAACTACCAATCAAGAGCGCCTTTTAGTACAGGAAATTTTAGCATTTCTACTGTAATGATTAAAACGGCATTCAAAGCAAGTGATGAAAATGAATCCGAAATTTTCGATAGATTCCGTAAAAACAGGTATGCAATAGCAAATCGTTTAGCTGAAGAATATTATGGAACTTCAAACTTTCCAAGAGAATTAGATGGCTATCCTAGCAAATTTGGAAAAAATAGCCAACGTGTATTAGTACCGGCTTTTTTATCTGCCTATTCAGGTTTGCCAACTGCTAAAGTGCAAACAGGTTTATTTTCTAACTTCCCGTTACCAAACTGGACACTGAAATATACGGGATTTATGAAGATGACTTGGTTTAAAGATAATTTTAAAAAGTTCTCAATACAACATGGATACCGCTCTAACTATAGTGTAAATGCCTTTAGGAGTAATTTAAATCCTAGTCCAATCGATACAAAAGGCAATTTGTTTCCAGAAATAATCACTTCAAATGTCAATTTAACAGAGCAATTTAATCCATTAATTAATGTGAGTTTTGAGTTGAAAAATTCATTTAATGTGATGGCCGAAGTTAAAAAAGACAGAAGTTTAAACATGAGTTTCGATAACAACTTGCTAACCGAAGTGCAAGGAAATGATTACACCGTTCGTTTAGGATACAGAATTAAAGGTGTTCAAATTAATTCGAAATTAGCAGACAACGCTCAAGGAATGATTAAAAGTGACATCAATCTAAAAGCCGATTTCACCTTACGTAAAAACATGACAATTGTACGGTATTTAGATTATAATAATAACCAATTAGGCGGCGGACAAAATATTTGGTCGTTTAAATTAACTGCGGATTATTCATTCAGTAGGAATTTTACAGCTATTTTCTTTTATGATCATCAGTTTTCTAAAGCAGTTATATCAACAGCTTTCCCGTTAACAAATATCCGTTCAGGATTTACCTTACGATATAATTTCGGAAACTAATTATGACTTTACAATTTGCGACTTTAAAGAATATAAATTACATTTGTAAAAAAATAACACACAATTATTAAGATGAATATACCAGCGAATTTAAAGTACACAAAAGACCACGAGTGGGTTTCAATTGATGGAGACATAGCAACTGTAGGAATTACTGATTTTGCTCAAAAAGAATTAGGTGATATTGTTTACGTTGAAGTTGAAACTTTAGACCAAACATTAACCAAAGATGAAGTTTTTGGTACAGTAGAAGCAGTTAAAACGGTTTCAGATTTGTTTTTGCCATTAAGTGGAGAAATCATAGCGTTTAACGACGATTTAGAAAGTAACCCAGAAGCTGTAAATTCTGATTCATATGGAGCGGGATGGATGGTAAAAGTGAAAATTTCTGATGCTTCTGAAGTGGCACAATTACTATCAAGTGAAGATTACGCGGCACTTATCGGGGCATAATTTATTTAAAACAATAGCTGTTATTTGGACACTTTTAATTTTTTATTTGTGTTTAAATGATGCGTCTGACCTTCCAATAGTTTCTATTAAAAACATTGATAAAATAATACATTTTGTGTTTTATTTTGTGTTTGTTTTTTTGTGGATAAAAAGTATCAATCCCATTTCGATTTATTACTTTTTAATGGTGGTAATCGTAGCAATAATTCTTGGAATTAGTATTGAATTTTTACAAGAAAAATTTACCCAAAATAGGGTATTTGATTGGTATGACATAATAGCAAATTCTATGGGAGCTATTACTAGTTTTATCATAGTAATATTTTACCAGTCTGTACAAAACAAAAACATCTCACATTAACCGAGATGTTTTTTTTAATCTATATTTTGTATGAAGATTATCAAAAGCATTTTTATTCGATTTTATATTTTGAATTAGCCCAGTAAGTATTGCGAAAACCAAAATCTTCTTACTATCTTTGCATTCGATTAAAAATTTACTTTTGAAAACAACTACAATAAACGTAAAATCAATTTTTTTAGATTTTAAAGAAATTACCAAAGCTGGTTTAGCAGTTAGTGTGGTTTTTTCTTCAATTGTAGGGTATTTGTTGGGTTTTTCAGACCAACATCCTTTTAGCGTTACCACTTTATTGTTATTAGCAATTGGTGGCTATTGTATGGTTGGCGCCTCAAATATTTTCAATCAAGTTATAGAAAAAGATTTGGATGCCAAAATGGACAGAACCAAAAATCGTCCATTACCATCAGGCAGAATTGCTATAAATAGCGCTTTAATTTTAGGATTTATTCTTACGTTTATTGGTTTAGTGGTATTGTATATTATTAATCCCAAAACGGCCATGTTTGGTGCTATTTCTATATTTATGTACGTAAGTTTGTACACA
The DNA here is from genome assembly GCA_964402375.1 of uncultured Flavobacterium sp. Lineage (GTDB taxonomy): Bacteria > Bacteroidota > Bacteroidia > Flavobacteriales > Flavobacteriaceae > Flavobacterium. The sequence continues at coordinate 225,866 of CAYOCC010000003.1, forward strand.
CCATTAAAAACACTAACGCCATTATCAGTTTTTGTTGGTGCATTTCCGGGAGCCATTCCTTTTATGTTAGGTTGGGTTGCCGCTACAGGGAATTTCGGAATTGAATCAGGCACTTTATTTTTAATTCAGTTTTTTTGGCAATTTCCACATTTTTGGGCAATTGGCTGGTTCTTATTTGAAGACTATGAAAAAGCTGGTTTTTTTATGTTGCCTACAGGAAAACGAGATAATAAAACAGCCATTCAAATTATTTTATATACTATTTGGTTAATTATTGCTTCTATTTTGCCAGTATTTGGTTTTACAGGTGCTTTGCAATTGTCTGTAGCAGCAGCAGTTGTGGTTTTTTTATTAGGTTGTTGGATGCTTTTTTATGCTATAAAATTATATAAAAATAGAGATGCAAAAACTGCAAAAAAATTAATGTTAGTTAGTGTAACTTACATAACTTTGTTGCAAATTATATACGTAATTGATAAATTTGTATAATTCAAGAAATTAACAATGAAGACCACAAAATTTCTAAATTAAAATGGGTTTAAACAGATAAAAATGAAAAGTAATTCGGACCAAGAAGCTTACGATAAAAAAGCAAAAACATATAAAATGCTGTTGTATTTTGCAATGATAAGCATAATAATGATTTTTGCAGGATTAACCAGTGCGTTTGTGGTTAGTAAACAACGCCCAGATTGGTTGAAGGAATTACTAATTCCAGCAACATTTACTTACAGTACTATAATATTGCTTATAAGCAGTATAACGTTTTACTTGGCTAAAAAAGCTATAAAATCAAACAATCATTCATTAACAAAAGTATATTTATTAGTTACTTTTGCACTTGGATTGTCATTTGTCTATCTTCAATTTAAAGGATTTGATTTGTTGTTTAATCAAGGGCTTGTTCCTTTCGGTTCTTCAAGTAAAGTTACAGTCTCTTTTTTGTATGCTTTCGTGTTTGTGCATGTGGCACACTTACTTGGAGGTATGATTTCATTAATTTATGTAATTTATAATCATTATAAACAAAAATACAATTCTTCGCAATACCTTGGTATTGAGCTAAGTGGCATCTATTGGCACTTTATGGATTTTATTTGGGTTTACTTGTTTTTATTTTTCTATTTTTTCAAATAGAAAAAAATCAATAAATTTGAAAACTTTTTAACAATAACTATTATATGAGCGCTACGGTTAATAATGAACACGCTTTAGACGGAGGTCCTGGACCAATGGGAATTACTTACGGTAAGATGATGATGTGGTTTTTCATCGTATCAGATGCATTAACCTTTTCAGGTTTTATAGCTTCTTACGGATTTTCTAGATTTAAATTTATCGAAACTTGGCCAATTGCCGATGAGGTATTTACTCACTTTCCATTTTTACACGGTGTAAATGCACCTATGTATTATGTGGCATTGATGACATTTATCTTGATCTTTTCATCTGTAACCATGGTAATTGCTGTGGATGCGGGTCATAAATTACAAAAAACAAAAGTGGCTATTTACATGTTACTTACAGTAATTGGTGGTTTTATGTTCTTAGGTTCACAAGCTTGGGAATGGAAAAATTTTATCAAAGGGGAATATGGAGCTGTAGAAACTTCTGGAGGTGCTATTTTGCAATTTGTGAAAGCAGATAAATCTGAAAAAACTGGTTACAAAAGAGTTAAATTAGAAGAATTTGCTGCGACTTTAACAGAAGAAAGAGAGCAGTTGACAAGAGAAAAAGGTGTTTGGTTCATGGAAGAAGACCATGCATTACCTAATTATTCTGTTAATGAGGTAATGGCGGGTTTTAAAGCGCATCCTGAAATTTTGGTAAGAACTGAATTTATCACAAAGAAAAAAGAAAAAACAGTACTTTCTCGCACAGAATCTGAAACTAGATTGAAAGATGCAATTTTAGTAGTAGAAGGTGCAAGCTTAATTAGAAACGAGTACGGACATAAATTATTTGCAGACTTTTTCTTCTTCATTACAGGTTTCCATGGTTTTCACGTATTTTCTGGTGTTTTGTTAAATATCTTGGTGTTCTTTAATGTATTATTAGGTACATACGAAAAAAGAAAAAGTTATGAAATGGTTGAGAAAGTTGGTTTATATTGGCACTTTGTCGATTTAGTATGGGTGTTTGTATTTACATTCTTCTATTTAGTTTAATTTTTAGTAAAAATAAATATTATGGCACACGCACATGAATCTAATATGAAAAGAATCTGGACCGTATTCGGAATCTTATCTATCATCACAACAGTAGAAGTTTATTTTGGTATCACAAAACCAGAAGTTTTATTTTTAGGGACTTTCCTAAGTATGAGTTTACTAAACTGGTTGTTTATTATTTTAACTATCGTAAAAGCATACTATATTATGTGGGCATTTATGCACTTAGAAGGCGAAAAGAAAAGTTTGCGCTGGTCTGTAGTAGCACCGCTAGTATTTTTAATTTTATATTTATGTTTCATTATTTTAATTGAAGCAGATTATATTTTCGAAGTCTTTAAAAATTCTCATTACAAATGGATTTTTTAATAAAATAAATTATAATAATCCCGTTCCTAATAAAATTGGAACGGGATTTTTTTTATCTTTGTATATCAAAATTTAAGTTTTCTGTAGTGAAAAAATATATCGTATTAACTGTGCTCTTCGTTTTGCCAATTGTGGCTTATATGTTTTTCGCAACAGCCTCTCATAATTCCTTATTTTTACCGGTTATTTCAAAAAATCATTCGGAACTTCCAAGCCAATTTGTTTCTTTAAATGGTGAAAAAGTGGTTTTAGACAAAAACATCACCGTTTTAGGATTTCCCGGAAGCAATATTGATGAGGTTAAAGCCAATTTATTTAACTTAAATCAAAAAATTTATAACAAATACGAAGGTTTCAAAGATTTTCAAATGGTCATGATTTTACCAGATGGCAATCAAGATAAAATTAAAGCCATAATGTTAGAATTTAGAAGATTATCTAATGATTTGAAAAACTGGCATTTTCTTTTCGGAAAACCAGAAGCCATTCAAACGTATTTCAACACATTTAATTTTAAAAACAAACTAGACAGTTATACAGCCACTTCTTTTGTTTATATTATAGATAAAGAAAAAAATTTGAGAGGAAGAAAAGGACAAAAAATTAAAGGAAAAGTTGAATATAGAGAATGTTATAACACCATTTCTGCCGCAGAATTGCACAACGAAATGTCAGATGATGTAAAAATATTACTTCGCGAGTACCGTTTGGCTTTAAAAAAGAACAAACGTAAAGATGATTTTAGAGATAAAATTGAACAAGAAGTAAAAAAATAAATTAAATCATGAAGAAAAACTCATACATCGGAATTTCATTTATTGTTTTATTGTTCGGAATTTATACTGTAAAAGAAATAGCTTATAGATTTAAAGATAGCGGTTTAGTAAAATTGACCAAAGTGCCTTCCTTTGAACTTACAGATCAAAATAATAAAAAGATTTCAGATAAATCATATTTAGGTAAAGTTTATGTTGTGGAGTTTTTCTTTGCAAATTGCTTAACTATTTGTCCTATTATGAATAAAAATTTAGTGCAAGTTCAAGATGAATTTTACGGAAATTTGGATTTTGGAATCGCTTCAATAACTATCGACCCAGAACATGATACTCCAACTTTCTTAAAAGAACATGCTAAAACAATAGGCGTAAAACACCCTAATTGGCATTTACTTAGCGGCAATTCAGAGTATATTATGAATTTAGCCAACAAAGGATTCTACATTCAGGCAGGAATAGATACCAAAGCTCAAGGGGGATTTGGTCATTCCGGACAATTTGCGCTTATTGACAAAGAAGGAAACATTAGAAGTAGAAAAGACAAATTCGGTAATCCAATATTATTTTACGATGGTTTAGAGCAAACCGGAATTGATGCTCTAAAAGAAGATATCAAATTATTATTAAAAGAGTAAAGGCAAAAATAAAAAGGCAAAAGTTAAAATAACACATTATGGAAAACAACATCGAAACTAAATACAAAAAATTAATTATAGCGGTATCTATTATTATTCCTATAGCTGTGGCTGCTTTATTTGGAATAAACCTAAGAAAATTAGGTTATGATGTGGCACCTTTAAATTTTTTACCGCCTATTTACGCAACCATTAATGGAATTACTGCCGTTTTATTAGTAGTAGCTGTAATAGCAATTAAAAACGGGAAAAGAAAACTACACGAATATTTGATGAAAACAGCTATTGGGTGTTCTACAGTATTTTTATTAATGTACGTGGCGTATCATATGACTTCTATTTCGGCAGTGTATGGCGATACCAACCACAATTCAATTTTAGAAGAATCTGAAAGAATAGCAATTGGTTTTGAAAGAATTAATTATTTATTTATTCTAATTACACATATTTCACTATCTGTAATTATAATTCCGTTAGTGCTATTTACTTACGTTCGAGCTTTATCAAAACGATTTGATAAACATAAAAAATTAGCAAGAATTACCTTTCCTATTTGGTTATATGTTGCCATTACTGGAGTTGTAGTTTACGTAATGATTGCGCCTTATTATGTTAAGTAAATTCAAGAATATAGAATATAGAATAAAGAATATAGAAGTTAAACGTAGTACTTATGTTCTTTTCTTTATTTTTTATTCTTTATTTTCTCAAAGTCAATGCGCCATGTGTAGGGCTTCTTTGCAAAACGAAGCCAACAAATCAGTTGCCGAAGGTGTTAATGACGGAATTGTATATTTAATGGCCATACCCTATATTTTAGTTGCAGGTGTATTTTACGCAGTTTGGCGATTAAAACAAAAGAAGAAAGAAGTTATAGAGTAATTTTACCTTATACCCAATACCTAATCCCATTTACTTATTAATTATTCCATTCCGTCAATTGTAATTTTCATAGCACCTGTTGCAGTGATAAATGCTACAATACCATTTTCGGAAAGTTCCATTTTTTCAAACACTAAATCGTTTAATTTTCCGTTTACAAAAACACCTTTCATTGGTGAATAATTAGTTAAATAAGGCAGCATATTTTTCTTTCCTTCTTCTAAATTAGGTTGAATAGAATATTTACAACTTTCTTTAATTTTATTTAAAATAACACCTTGTAACAGCCAATTTGCAGTCTTTGTTAAAAGACCTTTTGTGTTTAAAACGTAATTCATTTCTTCAAAATAAATTTCTTTTGTTTCCGAATTATATTTTGGAATTCCTGCCAAATAAATAGTTCCATTCACCGATCCTAATATGTCTAATGCAATAATCATTTTTCCGTCTTTGTACCACAAGGTTACTTTTTGAACAGTAATTTTTCTTTTTCCAGAGCCAAATTCTTGTCCCATGAAATTTTTTGTCATAATTCTACTTGCACTTTCGTAAGTAGAAACGGCAGCCACAGAAGCATTGAAATCAGTCGGAATTTTAGCAACTCCTTTAGAAACTATTTTAGATTTATCAAAACCACTTTTTGGTTTTTGGCCAATTAAGGTTTGCATTTGGCATTTTAAACCTAAATTCATTGTAATTTTAGAATTGCTCAAAACAGCATTTGAACTATAAATTTCATTTGGAACCAATTTGAACCAAGTTTCGTATGTTTCATTAGCCATAAAAGGCACAGAAAGTGTTTCTAAAACTTGCATCACTTGGGTTTTAAAGTCGCAACTTTTATTTATCGCCTCATCTATCATCTTAGCTATTCTACCTTTAAATATCGATAATGTTGGATTGATGATATATGTAATTGGCACATTTTTGCCCGCAACTAAAATACTTGGACTTTCCCTCCATTCAAAATCCTCAATTTTAGAAGTAGTATTTAGTTTCCAGTTGGCAAAATTGGCTTTACTATTTAGGGTTATGGTTCCGTTTAAATTTATTTCTCGGGTATCATTTAAACCCATAAATTCAGTTCCATATTTTATTTTCGCCCAAATTTTTAAAGGAATTATCGAAATAATTTCACCGTTTTTTTCTACCAATCTAATATCTGAAGTTTTCCAAATCTTCATTTCAGTTTTGTCGTCATTTAAAATGGTATCAGTATAAATTAAACCTTTTAAATTTTTATTTAAGTGATATTCCACTTCTTTCATACTCACCTCCATTGGCATAGAAATAAGGGAGGTTTTATTGCTATACACAATTGGAGCATTGTTGCTAGGTTCAGGTTTTAGCGCTTCTATTTTTTTTGAGGTACTGCAGCTAAATAGGAACATATTTATAATTCCAAAAAGTAAAATTTTAATTTTCATAGTAAATGAATTTGCAATAAGATGATTAGAGAAAACATAAATTAATACGAAATATTGTATTTCATTTAAAAATATTTCAGGTATAAATGTAAAATTTTAATTTTAAAGTGTAACATTTTTAAACAATATTGGTCAAATAGTAAAACAAATTTTAAAATGAAGTCAGTACATTTCATATTAATATTATTTTTCGCAAGTGTTGCTTCTTTTGCCCAGGAAAAAAAATGGACATTAAAAGAATGTATTTATCATGCTATCAAAAACAATATTACTATTAAACAATCCGAATTAGATTTGCAAACATCTTCAATTGCCAAAAAAGACGCAATTGGTAATTTTTTACCAAATATCAATGCATCTTCCTCGCATTCCTGGAATATTGGGTTGAATCAAAACATTACAACCGGTTTATTAGAAAATCAAACTACACAGTTTACGTCTGCCAATTTAAACGCAAATGTGGATATTTTTAAAGGTTTGCAAAACATAAATCAGTTAAGAAAAGCCAATTTAGCTATTATTGCTTCTCAATATCAGCTAACAAAAATGAAAGAAGATATTGCGTTAAACGTGGCCAATGCTTACTTACAGATTTTATTTAACAAGGAAAATTTAAAAGTTCAAACCCAACAAAAAATACTTAATACGAAGCAATACAACAGAACAGTTGAGTTAGTAAATGCAGGAAATGTTCCAAAAGGAGATTTGCTAGACATTGAAGCTACTATGGCAACAGGAAATCAGCGCGTAATAGTAGCAGAAAATACCTTGTTATTGTCTAAATTAAGTTTGGCACAATTATTACAAATTCAAGATTTTCAAAATTTTGACATTTCCGAAGACGATATGCCATCCATGCTTTCAACAATTTTGAATGAAACGCCAGAAGCAGTAATCGCAAAAGCGAAAGAAAATAGAACAGAATTAAAAATTGCGGAAACAAATTTAGCACTTGCAGAAAAAGATATTTCTATTGCAAAAGGGGCTTATTTGCCAAGTTTAACAGCGTTTTATGGTTATAATACAAGAGCGTCTAATTCTAACGGATTTGAAATAATTAACGGTGTGCCGATAATAACTAGCCCAAAACCTTTGTTTGATCAGTTTAGCACCAATAAAGGTCAAAATTTCGGGTTTTCACTTAATATTCCAATTTTTAATGGTTTATCAGTTAGAAATAATGTAGCCAGAACTAAAATTGCATTAGCTAAAAGCCAATTGGCAAAAAACCAACAAGAATTAGATATTGAGCGCAATGTATTTACAGCTTACACCGATACAAAAGCCGCAAAAGAAAGTTATGAAGCCGCTTTGCAAATTGAAAAAGCTCGCGAATTAGCCATGCAATATGCAAAAGACAGATACGAAATTGGTATGATGAATGTTTTCGATTACAACCAATCTCAAGCAGCTTTTGTAAACGCACAATCAGAAGTTTTAAGAACCAAATACGATTATATTTTTAGAATTAAAATTTTAGAATTTTATTTCGGAATTCCACTTATAGAAAAACAATAAAACCATGTCTAGAAAAAAATTATTTATCATTTTAGGAAATGTAGTTGCAGTAATTGCCTTATTAATTATTCTTAAAAAATCAGGTAAAATTGGAAATAACGACGACAGTAAAATTGTAGAAGTTTCCAAAGCAGAAACTATGACTATTATTGAAACCGTTTCAGCTACCGGAAAAATTCAACCTGAAGTTGAAATTAAAATAATGCCAGAAGTTTCAGGTGAAATTATTGCTTTAAACGTGAAAGAAGGGCAGGAAGTTAAAAAAGGACAATTGTTAGTAAAAATCAATCCAGATATTTACACTTCTGGAGTTGACAGAACTATTGCGTCTTTGTCAACCTCAAAAGCCGGAGTAAGTCAGGCAGATGCTCAAGTAAAAGAAGCAAAAGCCAATTACGATAGAAATAAAAAATTATATGATAAAGGTGTGATTTCTCGTGCTGAATGGGACAGAATTGTGTCTGCTTATGAAGTGGCAGTTGCCAGTAAACAATCTGCATATTATCAAATGAAATCTGCTTCGGCAAACGTTACAGAAGCTAGCGATAATTTAAAAAGAACAACCATTTTTGCCCCAGCAGATGGAACAATCTCTAAATTAGATATCGAATTAGGTGAACGTGTTTTAGGACAACAACAAATGGCTGGAACCGAAATGATGCGAATTGCTAACCTAAACAATATGGAAGTTGAAGTAGATGTAAATGAAAATGATATTGTAAAAGTAAGCATTGGCGATTCGGCAAAAATTGAAGTGGATGCCTATTTAAAAAGAAAATTTGATGGAGTAGTTACTAGTATTTCAAACTCTGCAACAACAGGTTTAACAGCAGATCAAGTTACAAACTTTAAAGTAAAAGTACGATTAGTAAAAGAATCTTATCAAGATTTATTAGAAGGAAAACCAGTTAGTTATTCACCTTTTAGACCAGGAATGACAGCTACAGTTGATATTGAAACAAAAAGAAGCACAGATGTTTTGGCAGTTCCAATCAGTGCCATTGTAATAAAAGACGACACTACTTCAACTCAAAAAGATATTGTGGCAGAAATTGAAAAAGAAGAAGCAGAAAAAAAAGGGAAAACACCTAAAAAAGACATCAAATTTGAGTGTGTTTTTGTGAAAGTTGGAGATAAAGCTAAAATTAGAGTCGTAAAAACCGGTATTCAAGATGATACTAATATTGAAATTTTGACAGGTCTGAAAAAAGGCGACGAAATTATTGTTGGGCCATACACCTTAGTTTCAAAAGAGTTGAAGCCAAATGATAAAGTTAGATTAGAAACCAAATCTGACCAAGATAAAAAAACTAAAGAAAAGAAAAGTTAGTAAGTATATTTTTTGATTTTAAAAAGGCACAAGAAATTGTGTCTTTTTTTGTTACTTTGTGTTTTAAATTTTAAATAAAAATGGCATTAATTCTGAATATAGAAACGGCTACAAAAAATTGTTCTGTTGCTTTATCAAAAGCTGGAAAAACTCTTGCAATAATAGAATTGGCGGAACAAAATTTTTCCCATGCCGAAAAATTACATGTTTTTATTGAAGAGTTATTTTCAGAAACCAACTTGAAACTACAAGATTTAAATGCTGTAGCAGTAAGTCAAGGTCCAGGTTCTTATACGGGTTTACGAATTGGTGTTTCTGCGGCAAAAGGTTTGTGCTATGCATTATCCATTCCATTAATAGCTTTGGATACATTGGAAATATTGGCTAGAAAAATTCAGGTGAATTCGGGATTTATAACTCCAATGATTGATGCCAGAAGATTAGAAGTATTTAGTGCGTTTTTCGATAGTAGCTTTACTAAAATCAGAGCAACTAGAGCTGAAGTTATTGATGAAAATTCGTATCAAGAAGAAAAAGAAATATTACATTTAATTGGCGATGGAGCAATGAAATTTAAAGAAATTTTAACGGATGAAAAATTTCATTATTATCCAGAAATTCAATTTCCTTCTGCTGCAGAAATGGGTTTGATTTCCTTTCAAAAATTTCAAAATAGTCAATTTGAAGATGTGGCTTATTTTGAACCTTTTTATTTAAAAGATTTCGTTTTAATTACTAAAAAATAAAATTCAAACAAAAAAATCGGGCTGTTTAAACTAAAAAACAGCCCGATTTTTTATTGTATAAAAAAATTATCCATTCATAGCTTCCACTATAATTGTATTGTTTTTTAGCATATCGCGTAACATATTTTCAATTCCATTTTTCAACGTAAATGTTGAAGAAGGACAACCGCTACAAGCACCTTGAAGAATAACTTTTACAACATTGGAAGTTTCGTCATACGAATTAAAAGTAATATTTCCGCCGTCGCTCTGAACAGCAGGTTTGATGTATTCTTCTAAAATATTAATAATTTGTTGTGAGGTAACATCTAAATTATCAAAAAATTCTTCCTGTTTTATTTTGAAATTATCTGTTTTTTCTATTAAACTTTCGTCAACAACTAAATCAGTTTGTTCTAAATATTGTTTTAAAAAAGTTCTTAATTCTAGCGTGATGTCATTCCATTCGGCAATGTCGTATTTTGTAATTGAAATGTAATTTTCATCAATAAAAACTTCTTTAACGAAAGGGAAACTAAATAAATCTTTTGCCAAAGGTGATGCTTTAGTTCCATCAATATTTTTACATTCTACGGCAGTGTTAGTTAATTTTTTATTAGCAACAAACTTTGTAACAGCAGGATTTGGAGTAGATTCGGCATAAATTGTAACCGGATTTTTTTTTGTAAATGCTTCTTCTATAATAATTTGACCACCTTTTGCTATAAAATCTTCTATTTGTTGCGCAACTTCTTCCTGAACGTCTTCCCATTCTACAATTGAAAACTTTTCAATAGCAATAAAATTTCCTGAAATGTAAACGGATTTTACAAACGGTAGAAAAAATAATTGCTTCGCTAAGGGAGAATTTGCAGTTTCATCAATGTTTTTAAATTCGAAATTTTGATTTCTAGTGATAAATTCTTCTAACTCAAATTTTACAATTGATAGGTTATTTGTGCTTTTTATCGATATTTTATTCATTTTTATTCAATTTTTTTACAAAGATATAAACATTCATTAAAGTAAAGTTATATATTTGAAGATTAAAATTTTGTTAACACAATCACAACATATATAAAATGAAAAAAATTACTATTTCTTTTTTTTTAATACTTTTTAGTGGGTCACTATTTTCACAATCAATAAATGTAAATACCACCACTTATACTGTTTCTCAGTTAGTGCAGAATGTATTAATTGATTCTCCTTGCGCCCAAGTTAGTAATTTTACTACTCAAGGTGCCTGCGGAGTGGGTTATTTCTCTTACGGAGGTTCACCAGCAAATTTTGCGTTCCAAGATGGTGTAATTATAAGATGTGGAAATGCTGCATTTTCTTCAGGTAGTTATGCTAATACAAATCTTTCTAGTGCTTGTCCAGGTGCCACTGGAGATGCACAGCTTTTAGCTATAAGTCAAGCAAATGGGAATACAGGAACTATAAACGATGCTTCTTTTGTAAAATTTAATTTTACGCCTTTTACAGATAATTTTAGCTTTAATTTTATTTTTGCTTCTAATGAGTATGGAACTTATCAATGTGGTTTTAGTGATGTTTTTGCATTTATATTAACTGATATAACTGCCGGAACGGCTCCTCAAAATTTAGCAGTGATTCCTGGAACTACTACGCCTGTATCAGTTACTAACATAAGAAACAGCATCCATAACGGGGCTTGCGCATCAGTAAACCCTAATTATTTTTCAGTCTTTACCCCTAGTGTTACTCCTGCATCTAGTACAGTTATGAATATGAGAGGATATACAGTTCCAATGACAGCTTCGGCAACAGTTATTCCAAATCACAATTATACAATTAAATTGGTAATCGGAGATTATAATGATACCGCTTTTGATTCTGCAGTTTTTATAGAAGGAGGAAGTTTTAATGTGGGTGTAGCCAATATAACATATCCAATTGGCTTAGGCGGTGCTTATACGCAAAATATGTTGGTTTCTAATGGGCAAGCTATTTGTCCAGGTCAGACTAGAGTTATTAGCACAGGTTTAAATGCCGCTAATTTTGATTTTGTTTGGAAAAAAAATGGCGTTAATTTGAATATTGATGCTCCTTCAATTACTGTTAGTTCTCCAGGTACTTATTGCGTTAGTGCAAGTGTTACAGGCGGTGGTGCTTGTTCACAAGAAGATTGTATTGTTGTCGAATATTTTACTGGTTTTCCAATTAATCAAACACCACCAAATTTGGTTGTTTGTAGTTCACCTGTGAATTTAACAACACAAAATAGTATTATTTTAGCTGGTTTAGATCCTACATTGCATGATGTGGAATATTATTTTTCAATGGCTGATGCACAAGCCGAAAACAATCCAATAACAACTCCAATAGCAATAACTTTAGGATCAACTATTCCTATAGTGGCTAGAGTAACAAATATATTTGCGGCTTGTCCAGAATACGCCACGTTTAATGTAGTTTATATAAATAGCAATACGGTAGCAGCGGCATCATCCACACCAACATTATGTTCGAATACGCCTTTAACAGCTATTACTCATGCTACTACTGGAGCTACAGGAATAGCAACAGTTACGGGTTTACCAGCTGGTGTAACAGCTATTTGGTCAGCTAACACGATTACAATTAGTGGTACGCCAACCGCAACGGGGGTTTTCAATTATTCTATCCCTTTAACTGGAGGTTGTGGAACATTTAGTGCAACAGGTACTATAACAGTAACGCCTGGAATTACGTTTTCACCAGCATCATCTACTCCAACATTATGTTCAACAACTACTTTAACACCAATTACTCATACTACAACCGGAGCTACGGGCATTGGTATAGCTGTTGGTTTACCAACTGGTGTTACAGCAACTTGGGCATCGAATACCATTACTATAAGTGGAACACCCTCTGCAATTGGAACTTTTAATTATTCTATCCCTTTAACTGGAAATTGTGGTTTAATAAGTGCAACAGGGACCATTACAGTTATTTCAATTAATACAGTAACACCAGCTTCAGCCACACCAATACTTTGTATCAATACCGCTTTAACAGCTATTACGCATACTACAACTGGCGCTACAGGAATTGGAACCGCAACAGGCCTTCCGCCAGGTGTATTTGCTTCATGGGCAACAAATACGATTTCTATTAGTGGCACACCAACAGCTACTGGAACTTTTAACTACGCCATCCCTCTATCAGGTGGTTGTGGTACAATTAGTGCAACAGGTACTATTATAATAAATGATCTTAATACCGTTTCGGTGGCTTCTGCAACACCAGCATTATGTACAAATGATGCTTTAACTCCAGTAACTCATATTACAACAGGCGCTACAGGAATAGGAGCGGCAGTAAACTTACCTGCAGGAGTAACGGCTTCTTGGGCTTCCAACACAATTACAATAAGTGGATCGCCAACTTCTTCAGGAACGTTTAATTATACGATTCCATTAACTGGAGGATGTGGCTCAGTAAATGCTATCGGTACGATTACAGTTACAACAGCCAATACTGTATCAGCACCTTCTGCAATACCTTCGATTTGTATCAATACGCCATTGACAGCAGCGATTACGCATACTACAACAGGCGCCACAGGAATTGGAACCCCAACAGGTTTGCCTGCTGGAGTTACAGCTTTATGGTCTGCGAATACAATTACAATAAGCGGTACGCCAAGTGTTTCAGGAGCGTTTAATTATACTATTCCACTAATTGGTGGTTGCGGTACAATAAACGCTTCAGGAACAATTACAGTTATTTCAATTAACACAGTCACCCCTGTAACAACTAATCCTATACTTTGTATCAATACTGTTTTAACAGCTATTACTCATACTACAACTGGCGCTACAGGCATTGGAACCCCAACAGGACTTCCAACAGGCGTTACAGCTTCATGGGCAGCAAATACAATTACTATCACTGGCACGCCGAGTGTATCAGGAACATTTGCTTACACGATTCCATTAACTGGAGGATGTGGTACAGTAAACGCAACAGGAACTATTACAGTAAATGTAGATAACACCGTTTCGTTACCTACATCCACACCAACACTTTGTATCAATACCGCTTTAGCAGCAATAACTCATACTACCACTGGTGCATCTGGAATTGGAACTGCCACTAACTTACCAGCAGGGGTTACGGCTTCTTGGGCATCAAATACTATTTCTATTAGTGGTACGCCAACCGCTTCAGGAACGTTTAACTATAGTATTCCATTAACAGGAGGTTGTGGTACATTCAATGCAACAGGAACTATTACAGTTACACCAGACAATACTGTTACGCAAGCTTCGGCTACACCAGTACTTTGTATCAATACGCCGTTAACAGCAGCGATTACGCATACTACCACAGGAGCTACAGGTATAGGAACTGCAACAGGACTTCCAACAGGTGTTACAGCTTCATGGTTAGCCAATACAATTACGATAAGCGGTACACCAAGTGCATCAGGAACATTTGCTTACACGATTCCATTGACAGGAGGTTGTGGCACAATTAACGCTACAGGAACCATTACGGTAAACCCAAATAATACTGTAACAGCACCTT
>CAYOCC010000004.1:0-205345 GCA_964402375.1 uncultured Flavobacterium sp.
TTGATTATCCTAAATACTTTACGCCAAATGGAGATGGAATTCATGATACGTGGAAAATTATTGGATTAGAAGCAAAACATAACGCAAAAATTTATATATTTGACCGATATGGAAAACTAATGAAACAATTGGCTCCATTAGGTGAAGGTTGGGATGGTAAATTTAATGGTGAAGACCTGCCATCAACCGATTATTGGTTTACAATTGAGTACAAAGAAAACGACCAACAAAAACTATTTAAAGCACATTTTTCCTTAAAAAGATAAGATTAGAATACTATGAAACTAAGAAATTTATTACTACTTAACCTAATTGTTTTTTTTCAATCAGCATACTCTCAAGAAGGGATAGCCGTTTATACAGATTATTTGACAGATAATTATTATTTAATTCATCCCTCTATGGCTGGTGCAGCTAACTGCGCTAAGTTAAGAGTTACAGGAAGACAACAATGGTTTGGTCAGCAAGATGCACCATCTTTACAAACAATGAGTTTTAATACCGCGATAGATGAAGATGGAAAATCAGGAGTAGGAATGATTGCTTTTAATGATAGAAACGGTTACCATTCTCAATCAGGAGCAAAATTAACCTATGCACATCATTTATTATTTTCACGAACGAAAGCTGATTTAAATATGCTTTCTTTCGGATTAAGCACCGCATTTATTCAAAGCAGATTAGACGAGACAGCATTTAGAGTTTTTGATCCTCAAATTTATGGTGGGATTACTCAAAAAGATTCTTATTTTAATATAGACATAGGTGCGTCTTATCAATATTTAGATTTTTTCACGCATGTAACGGTTAAAAATTTTATTGCTAATAGAAGAGAATTATATTTAGCAGGAGTAGAGTCAGATAACCTGAGAAAATATTTATGGAGTGCAGGTGCGAATTTTGGTGATACAGATAACATTTCTGTTGAACCTTCATTTATGTTTCAAGTAACGGAACAAACCGGGGAAAAAGCAATTGATTTAAATGCGAAAGTATACAAAGCAATGGATTTTGGTAATATTTGGGGAGGTCTTTCTTACAGAACAAGTTTTGAAGGTACACAATACACAAAAGAATTGGGTATTATAAATACTCAGAAATTACAGTACATCACACCATTTGTGGGTGTTAATTTTAAACAATTTATGTTTGGTTATTCCTACAATCAAGTGATTGGAGATGTTAAATTTGATAACGCAGGTTACCATCAATTAACCATTGGATTGAATTTATTCTGTAAACCAAAAGCATACGACTGTAACTGTCCAGCCGTTTCAAACTAATATAATTAAT
Source organism: uncultured Flavobacterium sp. (assembly GCA_964402375.1). Taxonomy (GTDB): domain Bacteria; phylum Bacteroidota; class Bacteroidia; order Flavobacteriales; family Flavobacteriaceae; genus Flavobacterium. The sequence goes on from CAYOCC010000004.1 coordinate 1,294, forward strand.
CCCGATTTTTTCGGGATTTTTTTTTAATTTTTTTTGTATGATTATTAAAGAAGTTAGAGGTAAAAAACCAGCCATTCCTGCAGATTGTTATATTGCAGAAAATGCCACCATCGTGGGTGATGTTTCTCTTGGAGAAAAATGTAGCGTTTGGTTTAACGCAGTAATTAGAGGTGATGTAAATTTTATTTCTATTGGAAATAAAGTGAATATTCAAGACGGAGCAGTAATACATTGTACCTACTTAAAACATCCAACTATTATAGGGAATAATGTTTCTATCGGACATAACGCTATTGTACATGGATGTACAATTCATGATAATGTTTTGGTAGGAATGGGCGCTATAATTATGGATGGTTGTGTGGTTGAAAGTAATTCGATAATAGGAGCAGGAAGTGTGGTAACTCAAAACACGCATCTTGAAAGTGGATATATTTACGCAGGCATTCCAGCAAAAAAAATAAAAGCATTAAACACAAGTGAATTTGCAGGCGAAATTGACCGTATTTCTAATAATTATGTAATGTATTCAAGCTGGTTTAAAGAAGACTAAAAAGCTTTATAAACCACGTTAAATTGAGAACCTATAAGTTGTTGCATTACTTCTGGCGGATTGTTGATATAAAAGGAATGAAACACTTCATTAGAAGTATTAAATAAGTTATTTACTTCTAAAATATGTTTGGTTTGTTTGGCAACTGCTTCACCAGAATCAATAATTTTAATATGATTCGGAATTATTTTTTTTATTTGCGGAATCAAATAGGGATAATGTGTACAGCCCAAAACCAAACAATCAATATCTTCGGCAACCATTGGTAGTAAGTAATCTTTTAGAAGTTGTGTCATTTTTTCAGAATGCATCGCACCGCTTTCGATAAGTTGTACCAATTCATAACCAATTTGTTCCACTACTTTTACATCCGAATATAAAGCAACAGTTTGGTGAAAAAGCGTACTATTTAATGTGCCTTGCGTAGCTAAAATTCCTATTTTTTGAGTTTTTGTATGCAATGCTGCGGGTTTAATAGCGGGTTCGATTCCAATAAAAGGAATGTCATAAGTGGCTCTTAATACTTTGATGGCGTTTGTAGTAGCCGTATTACAAGCAACAATAATTATTTTGCAATTGTCGTTTAGTAAAATTTCTGTATTTTTTTTACTTAACGCAATTATTTCTTCTTCTGTTTTTTGACCATAAGGTGCGTTTTTACTATCTGCCAAATAAATAGTGCTTTCATTTGGTAGAAGCGCGTGTACCTCTTTCCAAATGGATGTGCCGCCTACGCCAGAATCAAAAAGGCCTATTGGGTTTTTATTGCTCATAAAACAAATGTAAAAAAAAACTGCTCAATCTAAAAATAAGATGGAGCAGTTGTAGTATTTTATTTAAGTTTTATTAGAAACCTAATTCTTTTTTAACATCAGCTAATATATCAATGCTTCCAGCACCAATATTTAATACCGTTCCAGGTGAAGTAGCGTCAATAGTATAAGATAAACCTTTGGCATCTGATACTTTTTTTATTGCAGCAAGTGCTTTTTCGTACAATGGTTTTTGCAATTCAATTTGCTTATCTTGTAATGACTTATCTGCATCCGTCTGATATTTTTGAATTCTTGTTCCCATATCTTGCATTTCTTGAGAACGCGTTTGGTTTAATAATTCTCCAGCAGTTTCTGCTTCTTTTTGGTACTGAGCTGCTTTAGTTTGGTATTCTGCTACTAATTTTTTGTATTCCGTATCGTAACCTTCTCTCAATTTTGTTAATTGAGCCTCTGCTGCTTTCATAGCTGGCATAGTAGTCATTAAAGCACTTACATCAACATGTCCAACTTTAGTTTGAGCTGTGGCAACTTGTGAGCCAAAAAACAGAACTATTGCAATAATTAGGGTTTTAAATTGTTTCATTTTAATTTAATTTAATAAGGGTTATTTAATTTTGAGTTAGTTATTCGTGTTTATTTATTTTCTTTTTTCTTGTTTAACAAAGCGTCTCTTTTTGCTTTTTGATCGTCTAATAATTTCTGACGGGCTTCTGCTCTTTCTTTTAAAAGTGCCGCTCTTTTATCATCTGCTTCCTTTTTCTTAGCTGCGGCTGCATCTTTACGTTCTTGTAATTTTTTTTCTCTATCGTCTTTTGTAGCTTGTACCGCTTTTTCTTTTTCTAATATTTCAGGATTTTCAGTTGTGTCAAATTCTCTAACATCTTTAGCATCTTGAATTTTTTGCTGTTTTTTAGTAAGTTCAACTTTTTTGCCTGCTCTTTCTAATGCTTTTAAAACAAAATCGCTTATATCAAAACGTTCCGCGGTGAAAATCATAGTTAAATCGGAAGATTTATCAAATACAAAATCGTAATTTCTTTGTACAGCTATATCTTGTACAATATTAAAAACTTGATCTTGTATTGGTTTTACTAACGCAGATTTCTGGATCATTAAGTCGCCTTGTGGTCCAAATCGTTTTTGTTGGTAATCCAGCATGTCTTTTTCAAGAACGTTTATTTCCTCTTCTTTATCGTTAATTAATTCTTTAGTTAACAATACTTTTTCAGATGCTAAAGCTTCTTTAAGCTTTTTTATTTCATTTCTCTTGGTTTCAATTTCTTGTTTCCAAGTGGCTGCTTTTTGTTCCAATTGATTTTTAGCTTCGGCATATTCTGGAACTTTTTCCAAAATATAATCCATATCTATATAACCAATTTTTGTTGTTTTTTGCGCTTGTACTGCAAATAAAACAAAACTAAAAAATAAAACAAAATATTTTTTCATAAATATGTCATATTAAATTCAACTATCGTGCCAAAATTTAAAATTGTTGTCCAATGATAAAGTGTGTTTGCCAACCACTTTTTACTGTATCGCCCGGTATTGGGTCGAAACCGTGAGCAAAATCTATACCTAATAATCCAAAAGCTGGCATAAATACTCTTAATCCTAAACCGGCTGCACGTTGTACTTTAAATGGGTCAAATGTTTTAAAATTATCAAAGGCCGAACCCGCTTCTACAAAAGTCATAGCATAAATTTTAGCTGATTGTTTCATGGTAATTGGGTATCTTAGTTCCATTGAATATTTGTTATACACCGTTCCTCCGTTTTGCGAAGATAGTGAATTGTTCGGATATCCACGTAACTGAATTACCTCTCTACCGTCTAAAGCAAAATTTGCTAATCCGTCGCCACCAACAAAAAATCTTTCAAAAGGCACCACACCTCTGTCTTGATTATAGGCACCTAAGAAACCAAATTCAGCTCTGGTACGTAAAACGAATTTTTTGTATATTTTAGTATACCAATCGCCACTAAATTTTACTTTGTAAAATTCTAACCATTTAAAACGTTCTTGGTCTACTAAGCTTTGATCGGCAACTGCTTCAGTAAAATCATAAGTGTTTTCACCTGCTGCATTAAGATATACTGGTAGTATGTTTCCGTTTGCATCTGTTCGAGAAACAGTATTATTTCTTAATTTATATTCTTCTTTGTTTCCTAAATTGGCATAATCCACCCCATTAAATGAAGAGTAGGGTAAAGTAAATTTAGCAGAAACGGAGAAAGTTGAACCTCTATCTGGGAAAATTGGGTCTAAACCTCTACTATCTCTTGTTAATGTGGAACTAAAAGCTAAGTTTCTTGAAGCACCATTTCCAAAGGTAAATAAGCCTGTATTGTAATTATTTAAATCGTAATAAGAGAAAGATGCCGAGTTTGAAATACTGAAATAATCATCTGGAACTTTTAATCTTTTTCCGTAACCAACTGTTAATGTAGAAATATTAAAACTTTTATCTCTAGTTACATTTCTTGATCTGAAATCGAATAAAAATTGTTTACTATGTGAAATGGATGTGAAAAAACTAATTGGTTTTTTTCCGCCCAACCAAGGTTCTGTAAATGACAAACTATATACTTGAAATCCTTGACTGGCTTGTAAACGCAATGACATTTTTTGACCATCACCCATTGGTAAAGGTTGGTAGGCTTTTTTGTTAAAGATGTTTTTTAGAGAAAAATTATTAAATGACAAACCTAAAGTTCCAATGAAACCTCCGGCACCATAACCTCCTTGTAATTCTACCTGGCTAGAGCCTTTTTCCACTAAAGTCCAATCCAAATCTACTGTTCCAGCAGCTGGATCCATATTTACTGGTTCTGGGCGAATGGCCTCAGCATCAAAGAATCCTAATTGTCCTAATTCTCTAACAGAACGAATAACCAAATCTTTGTTCCATTTTTCTCCCGGTCTGGTTCTTAATTCTCTATAAATTACTTTATCGTTAGTTTTGTCGTTTCCTTTAACAGTGATGTTGTTGAAATAGGCAATTGGGCCTTCTGAAATTCTGATTTCAAAATCGATAGTATCGTTTTCTGTTTTAACCTCAACTGGATTGATATTGGACCACAAATACCCATTATTTTGATACAAATTGGATACATCTTCTGCGTCTGGTGATGTTTTGTCTGCAATTCTTTTTTCTAATAAAACACCATTGTAAATTTCACCTCTTTTAATTCCTAATATAGAATTTAAAACTTGGTCCGTATATACAGTGTTTCCTAAAAATCTTATATCCCCAAAGTAATATTTTTGGCCTTCTTCAATGTTTACGTCAATATTTATTTTGTTGGTTTGTTTATCATAAACCACACTTTCGCTAACTACTCTGGCGTCTCTGTAGCCTTTTTCTTTGTAATTTGTAACTAGCGTTCCTAAATCTTCTTTGTATTTGTCTTTTACAAATTTTGAGGCTTTAAAAACCCTGTAAGATTTCTTTTCTTTGGTGTTTTTAAATGATTTTTTAAGTTTTTTGTCTGTTAATTGTTCGTTTCCAACAAAATTAATTGCGCTAATTTTTACTTTTTCTCCTTTATCTATAAAAACCACCATATCCACTTTAGTATTTGTAGAATCGGCTAAAGTGTTTATCGTTACTTTGGTGTTAAAATAACCATCTTTTTTAAACTTATTTTCAATGTAGTTTTTGGTATTTGTAATTAGGTTATCGTTTACAATTTTGCCTTTGTTTAATTCGGTTTCTTTTACAACATCTTCTCTTTTTCCTTTTTTAATACCTTTTATTTTTATATCATTTAGTTTAGGCAATTCATATAATTCTAGCTCAAGGAAAATAGTTTCTCCTTCAATTTTTTTCACATAAAAGTTTACGTCATTAAAAAGGCCTAATTTCCATAGTTTGGTAATGGCTAAGCTAATTTCATCTCCAGGAATCCTGATTTTACTCCCAATTTCAAGTCCAGTAAATGTAATAACAGTTTGTTCGTTAAATGAAACTTTCCCGGTTACTTCTACGCCAGCAAGTATATATTCTTTTCCTTTTTCAAGGGTGGTTTCTTGGGCATTTATTGTATTTCCTAAAAATAGGAATAATAAAAATAGTATTCTGTTTTTAAACATTGTCAATTTATCTAATTTGTTCGCTAGTTTTTCCAAATCTTCTTTCTCTTTTTTGATAACTTAATAATGCTTTATAGAGCTCATCTTCATTGAAGTCTGGCCAAAGCACGTCTGTAAAATAAAATTCAGCATAAGCAATTTGCCATAAAAGAAAATTACTTATCCTGTGTTCGCCACTTGTTCTTATCACTAAGTCAACATCTGGCATATTTTGCGTGTAAAGATGCTGATTTATAATTGATTCTTCAATAGCATCTACTGAAATTATATTATTTTTAACTTTTTCTGAAATTATTTTAACAGCATTTATGATTTCATCTCTTGCCCCATAGCTTAACGCTAAGGTTAATGTCATTCTAGTATTTGCTTTTGTTTTTTCAATAACTTCTATTAATTCTTTTCTAACTCCGGTTGGTAAATTGTCTAAATTTCCAATCGCATTTAGCTTGATATTATTGCTTTGTAATGTTTTTAATTCTTTTTTTAAGGAACTAACTAATAATTTCATTAACGTGTCTACTTCAATCTTAGGTCGGTTCCAATTTTCTGTTGAAAAAGCATAAAGTGTTAAAAAATCAATACCTAGTTTAGCGCAGTTTTCTACGGTTTGTTTTACAGATTTAGTCCCTTTCTCATGACCAAATACACGCAACATTCCTTGGTTTTTAGCCCAACGCCCATTACCATCCATAATGATGGCCAAATGTTTTGGTAAGTTATTTTTATCTATTTCTTTTTCCATTCTATTCTATTCAGGTGCGCAAAAACATGGATTTTTACCAAAAGTATAGGTTAATGTAAATCCTGTAAACACATACCAATCTTTGTTGTTTAAATTTCCAAATTTTAATGTTTCCAAGTTTTTATTTATAGGATTACTTCCGTCTAAATTATCAGTAAAAGTATATCTAGCGCCAGTTTCTAATCCAATAACCAAATGATTTGTCAGTTTCGATTTGATGCCAAAAACCATAGGAATGGCAAACGAATAATGTTGGTAATCTGTTTTACTTTCAGTACCAATCACATAAATTTCATCGTAAACAAAAGCAGAAATCCCTGAATATACATATGGTGTAATAGCAAAATCAGATTGATGCAAATCGAAATCCAAAAAATTAAATTCCAAACCTGCTGTAATTTCTTTGATATTATTCTTTATTTCAAAGCCTCTGTTTTTTCTATTTGGGGCATTACTTTCTATGTCTTTTCCGGTAATAGATGCCATATTATAAGAAAAGCGCCAAGAATGTCTGGTGCTTTTGTTCCATTTGTATAAAACCCCTAACGCCATGTCATTTGGAGACAAATAGATTTCTTTTCCCACATCTCCAATATAATTACTACCGCCTACAAAAACTCCTAATTCGTGTATTTGTCCGAACGAAGTTATGCAGAATAAAAGCCCTATGCTATTTAATAAAAATCTTTTCATTTTTTTAATCGTTTGCAAATATAATAATATTGATGTACTAACCATCTTAAACCAAGTTTTTTTGATGAGTAACTTGATCTTATAACGCAAAAAAATGAAAAATCGTGTGTTAATTCCTTTTGTCTTCTCCCCAAAGTAATTTTTTTCGAATGGTTCTTAAGAATCCTTCTTCTGGAAATTCGATTATTGAAATGTAAAAATCAGTTTTTTTAACCGTTAAAGTGGTTTCGTTAGAAACTGAGGTAATTCTGGAATCTAAAGACACCAAATATTGTTCTTCCCTGCCTTTTATTTTTAAAGTAAGTTCCGAATCGTCAGGAATAATTAAAGGCCTGGCAGTTAAATTATGTGGCGCAATAGGCGTAATTACGAAACAATTTGACGTAGGTATAATTACGGGTCCACCACAACTAAGCGAATATCCAGTAGAGCCAGTTGGAGTGGCAATTATTAAACCGTCTGCCCAATAAGAATTAAGATATTCATTATTAATATAGGTTTCTATAGTAATCATGGAAGTGGTGTCTTTTCGGGAAACCGTAATTTCGTTTAATGCAAAATTAATATCTTCTAAATCCTTGTTTTCAGGATATGAATGCATGCTAACCAAGGTTCTTTTTGAAACAGAAAAATCATTTGCCAGCACACGTGTTAAAAGTTTTTCGATATTTTCTTCTTGAATTGTAGCTAAAAACCCTAATCTTCCCGCGTTTATTCCTATAATTGGTAAATTGTAATTTCTTACAAAAGTGGCAGCGCGTAAAATAGTTCCATCTCCACCAATACTTATTAAGTAATCAAAATTATCTTTCAAACATTCGTGAGAATCAAATGTGCTGTATTTTGATAATGCGACCTCGTTTTCAATTAATTTATCATAAAAAATTTTATAAAAACAAATTTCAATATTATTTTGCTCTAAAAACGCCACTACTTTTTCTACTATAGAATGCGTGTTGTTTTGATAATATTGACCAAATACAGCTATTTTCATTTTTGAATTTTTATATATTTAAATATTTGTTTAAATAATCGGAGCGTTCTTTTAAATCGGCAAGATAAGCATCTTCTTGGTGTTCAGATAAAATAGTATAATTATACCTACGAAATGTTTGCATGATTTCGTTAAAATTATTCTGCGAAATTTTTATTGTAATTTCGGTTTTCGTTTGCAAATTATTTGAAATAAAAACACCTAATATTTTAGCGCCGTTACTTTCTACAATTTGACAAATTTGGCTAAACGTAAAATCTGCGGTTTCTTTTTCAATAACAATAGTGCTTCCGTCTTCTTTTACAAAAGTGGTTTCATTAAAAAAATGAAGCACATCGTCAAGTTCATAAAAACCTAAATAATTATTTTTGTCATCTAGTACTGGTAAAAGATTGGTATGATTTTTTGAAAATTCTTCTAAAACATCAAACCAATTCATATCGTTTCGAACAAAAAAACGAGTTAAATTATATTTATGATCATTTATTAAATCTGTACCAGAAAAAAGTTCTGAATCATCTTTTGAAATAGAACCTAAAAAAATAGTATGTTCTAAAATTGGGAAATGAGTATAATCTACATCCAAAAATAAATCTACGGCATCAGCAACAGCATCACTAACCTGTAAAGCTTTGTATTGATTGTTTATAAAATCTGTAATTTTATTCATGTTTCTAATTTCAAAACTATTGCAAATTAAGTAAAAAATATAAATTAGTCTATTTTTGTTTGTAATTTTGTACAAATTAAATACAATTATGACAAAGTTATCGGTTAATATTAATAAAATTGCAACATTAAGAAATGCACGTGGTGGTAATGTTCCTGATTTGTTGCAAGTGGCAAAAGATATTCAGAAATTTGGTGCTAATGGAATCACCATACATCCACGACCAGATGAACGTCATATTACCTATCAAGATGCACGAAATTTAAAACATGTAGTGCATACAGAATATAATATTGAAGGAAATCCGCAACATAATTTTATTGATTTAGTTTTAGAATGCAAACCAGATCAGGTAACTTTGGTTCCTGATGCTATTGGCGCAATTACCTCAAATGCAGGTTGGGATACCATAAAACATCAAGATTATTTAACAGAAGTTATTCAAGAATTTCAACGTAATAATATTCGCGTGTCTATTTTTGTAGACCCTGTTGAATCAATGGTTGAAGGCGCCAAAAAAACAGGTGCAGAAAGAATTGAATTGTATACCGAAGTGTTTGCGCATCAATATGGATTAGGAAATCATTCAGCAATTGAGCCTTTCATAAAAGCAGCCCTTAGAGCAAATGAACTTAATTTAGGAATAAATGCAGGACATGACTTGAGTTTAGATAATATTAAATTTTTTAAAGACAATATTCCAAATTTATTAGAAGTTTCCATTGGTCATGCGTTAATTTCAGAATCTTTATATCTTGGTTTAGATAATGTAGTGAATATGTATTTGAATAAGTTAAAGGGTTAAAGCATAAAGTCTTTCAGGTACTTTATCTTTATAATTTCACCTAACTAAACCTTAAAAAAATGTTATACTCAAAAATTGAAGGCGAAGGAAAGCCATTTTTAATCATTCATGGATTTTTAGGAATGTCTGACAATTGGAAAACGTTGAGTTCGCAATTTGCAAAATTGGGTTTTCAAATCCATTTGTTAGACATGCGAAATCATGGTAAAAGTTTTCATTCCGATGAATTTAATTATGAAGTCATGGTGAAAGACGTAAAATCCTACATCGATTTTCATCATTTACAACATATCATTTTATTAGGGCATTCTATGGGTGGAAAAGTTGCTATGTTGTTTGCAACCCTTTATCCAGATTTGGTTGAAAAATTAATTGTTGCAGACATTGGTCCAAAATATTATCCACCGCATCACCAAAGTATTTTAGCCGCTTTAAACGCTGTAGATTTTTCAAAAAAGCCAAGTAGAGCAGAAGTTGACGAAATTGTTTCAAAACACATTTCTGATTTTGGCACGAAACAGTTTTTATTAAAAAATTTACATTGGAAAACACCAGAACAATTAGATTTTCGATTTAATTTGCCAGTTTTTAATACTAAAATTTCTGAAATTGGCACGGCGCTTCCTTTTGAAAATCAGTTTAACAAGCCAGTATTATTTGTTCGTGGCGGTAATTCGGATTATATTTTGGATTCGGATTTCGAAACCATTTTATATCACTTTCCATTTGCAAAAATTCACACAATTCCAAATGTAGGACATTGGTTACATGCAGAAAATCCTACCGCTTTTTACAATGAGATTGCTAATTTTGTGTAAAAAATATTATGTTTACATAATATTTTTGTTAAAAATATTGTCAATTTCACAAATTATGTTAATTTTGAATCAATTATTTAACTAAATACTAACTAAATTTTAATTATGAGAAAATTATTTTCTTTATCATTACTAACCTTGGCTACTGCTTCCATGTTTGCAGGAGGGTATAGAGTTTCTATTCAAGGGCAGAAACAATTGGCGATGGGACATACCGGAGTAGCGGTTGTTAATAGTGCAGAGGTAGCGTTTTTTAACCCTGCAGGGATGTCTTTCCTAGACAAAAAATTCAATTTATCAGTTGGAGGAAATGCTTTATTAGCAAAAACAAGATTTCAAAGTTCACAATTTAACCAAACAGCAGCTACAGACAATTTAGGAACACCATTCAGTTTGTACGCTACTTACAAAATTAATGATTGGGTTTCTGCTGGTTTAGCAGTTTACACACCTTATGGATCTTCTGTAGCTTGGGACCAAGACTGGGTAGGAGCACATTTGGTAAACAACATTGATTTAGCAGCCATTTTTATTCAACCAACTGTTTCGTTTAAAGTAGGAGACGTTTTCAGTATTGGTGGTGGACCAATTTTTGTACAAGGAAGTGTAAACTTTAATAGAAATTTAACGCCAAACCCAGTATTATCTAATAATGGTAGTGGAACTGATGTTACTTTAGATGCTACTGGGATTTCTGCTTCAGGGTACAATCTGGGTATGATGTTTAAATTGTCTAATAAAGTAACTTTAGGGATGGATTACCGTTCTGAAATTATTATGGAAGCAAGAGGTGGTTCTGCTACATTTGCAGATGTACCAACAATTGCAGCAGCATCTTTTACAAATACTACTTTTAGTGCAGATTTACCTTTGCCAGCTGAATTTACCACAGGTATTTCATATAAAGCTTCAGACAAGTGGTTGTTTGCTTTTGATTACAACTATACAAAATGGAGTGTTTATCAATCTTTAGATGTACAATTTAACAATGGCTTACCAACTTCAATAAATCCACGTAATTATAAAGACGTAAGTTGTTATCGTTTTGGAGCACAATACAAAGCTTCAGATAAATTTACCGTAAGAGGGGGTTATTATATAGACGAAAGTCCGGTTCAAAGAGGTTATTTTGCACCAGAAACACCACGTAATGATTCTGTAGGATATACGGGTGGATTTACTTATCAAGTAAATAGTAGATTAGGAATCGACATGTCATTCTTATACTTACATTTTGATGAAGTAAATAATTCTTATGATTATTTTGATGATCCAACGACAACTAATGGATTAACATCTTTCGGAGGTACTTATAAATCATCTGTATTTTCACCAGGTATTGGTATAACTTACGGTTTCTAATTTTAAAAATTATCAAAAATGAAAAATAAATTTATAATAGTAGCAGCTTTAGCAATTGGATTTGCAGGTTGTGAACCAGAATTTGAAAATGAAGTGAATGCCGCTTATTCTTCTGGTGAAGCAGATTTTACAAGATATGTAGCAGTTGGTAATTCACTTACAGCAGGCTACATGGATGGAACCGTTTGTAGAGTAGGACAAACGTATTCTTACCCAAATTTATTAGCACAACAATTCGCTTTAGTAGGCGGAGGTGAATTTACACAACCTTCTTATGCAGATGATGTAAATAATTTAGGTGGTTTTGCGGGTACTCCAGGTTCTACAAGATTAATTATTGATGCTTCTCAAAGCCGCCCAGAGCCAATTGCAGGAACGCCAACAATTACCTTAACACCTCAAGCCAAAGCATATAACAATATGGGCGTACCAGGTGCAAAATCATTTCATTTAGGATTTGCTGGATATGGTGCTTTAAATCCATATTTCGCTAGACATGCTACCACACCTACAGCAACTGTTTTGGCAGATGCCATGACAAAAAATCCAACATTTTTTACTAATTGGATAGGTTCTAATGATGTATTAGCTTATGCTACCGCAGGTGGCGCGCAAGCTAATGGTGTTACACCAGCAGCAGATCATAATGCAACTGGAAATTTAAATCCAGCTACTTATGGTATGAATGATATCACAAATAGTACAGTATTTGCTAGTGTATATACCAATATCATAAACACGTTGACAATAAACGGATCTAAAGGTTTGGTATGTACTATACCAAGTGTTACTTCAATTCCTTATTTCACAACAGTGCCATTTGCACCACTTTCTCCAACAGCATTAGGAGGCGCTGCTAATATTAATACTTTAAATGCACAATTATATGGTCCTTTAGATGCTGTTTTTACTGCTTTAGGAGAGCCAAATCGTATAAACCCATTAACAGCAACTGCTGCTAATCCAATTTTAATTAATGATGCAGATGCCACTGATAGAAGTGCACAAATTACAGGTGCTTTAACGCCTTCATTAGGAGCACCTACTGCAGCAGCATTTGGTGCAGTTTTTGGTAAAGCACGTCAAGCAACTTCAGCTGATTTGGTTGTATTACCAGCTTCATCTGTTATTGGTTCTACAAATTCAGCAGCACCAGCAGGAATTAATATTAATGGTGTAACTTTCCCAATGGCTAACAAATGGGTGTTAACCGCAACTGAAAAAGCTAGAGTAGCTTCTGCAACTGCAGCGTATAATACATCAATTATTGCTATTGCAGCAACTAAAAATTTAGCAGTTGCTGACATGAATGCCATAATGAATAAATTAGTTAATGGGTTACAAATTGAAACCAATTCTATTTATACAGCAAATTATTTTAGTGGTTCATCAACAGAGGGCCAAGTATTATTTTCTTTGGATGGCGTGCATCCAAATGCGCGTGGATATGCGGTAATTGCTAATGAAATTATCAAAGTAATTAACTCAAAATTTAAATCAAATTTGCCATTACACAATCCTACTTATTTCCCCGGTATCAGTATTTTACCTACGAACTAAGCTAGTTTATAAATAAATTTAAATAGGCACCATTTTTGGTGCCTATTTTTTTATATTTGCATCTCATGAAACATGTATAAATCAATTGTATAAAAATGAAAAATTACCTTATCAAATTACTTATTTCAATCCTTTTAATTCTTATTATTTCGTATTTTCTAAAAATTGAAATCACAAATTATTCCGCAGCTGTTTTTATGGCAATAGCCTTATCATTTTTAAATACCTTTTTAAAACCAATATTAAAATTTCTTGCCATTCCCGTAACAATTATGTCATTGGGTTTGTTTTTACTGATTATAAATGCCAGTATTGTGAAAATCGCCGATTATTTTATTGATGGTATTCAAATGACGTTTCTTCAAGCACTTGTTTTTAGTGTGCTACTTTCAGTAAGTCAATATATTTTAAATAAAATTTTCACAGAAAAAAACGAATAATTTAGTTATAAAATTCTGTAAATTAAAAACTTGTATGGGTTGCAAAAATTATATAATTTTGCAACCCATATTTATACTTCAAAAAATCAATAAAAATGAACATTAGAAAAGAACACATTGACGCACTAAATGCCGTTGTAAAAATTACAATTGGTAAATATGAATATACTGAAAAAATTGAAAATTTTTTAGAACTAAAAAGAAAAACAGCTACTATACCAGGTTTTAGAAAAGGTAAAACACCAATGGATGTAGTTAGAAAACAATTTGAAAAGCCCGCAATTATTGAAGAGGTTACTGCTTTGGTTAATAAAGGTTTAAAAGATTATATTGCTAAGGAAAAATTAGATTTGTTAGGTAACGCATTACCGCGCACCAACGAAAACTTTGATTGGAATGCAGACGAATTGGTTTTTGAATACGAATTAGGGATAGCCCCAGAATTCTCTGTAGATTTAGCAAGAGCTTCAGGTGTAACGAGATATAAAATTATTGCCGACGACACGTTATTGAACGAGCAAGTTGAAAGAATTCAAAAGCAATACGGAAAAATTTTAACAGAAACTGAAGTTAAGAATGGTTTTGAAATAAATGGAACGTTCTCAAACGAAGAAAAAAACATCAGCAACCAAGCTTTAATTCGTCTAGATGTTTTTGCAGATGCGAAAACAGGCAAACAATTTATTGGAAAAAAAGTTGGGGATGTAATTACATTAAAAACCAAAGGTTTGTTTACTGACGACCACAAATTAATGGACTATTTGAAAGTAGCTCATGATGACGTTCACGATTTAGATATACAAGTGAATTTTACAATTGATGCCATTCAATCTATTGAAAAAGCAGCAATTAATGACGAATTATTTGCGAAATTATTTCCAAACGGTGAAGTAACAACTTTAGAAGGTTTAAAAGCCAGAATCAAAGAAGATGCGGAACAACAATTCGTGCAGCAAGCAGATCAACAATTTTTAAATGATGTAACAGAAGCGTTATTAGAAACTACTCAATTTGATTTACCAGAAACTTTCTTAAAAAAATGGATTCAAACCATTGGCGAAACACCTTTAACTCCTGAACAAGCAGAAGTGGAATTCGTAAAATCAGAAAGAGGATTGCGTTACCAATTAATTGAATCTAAAATTTTTATTGATAACAATTTACAAGTAAGATTTGATGAATTAAAAGATTTTACTTCAGGATTAATCAGACAACAAATGGCACAATTTGGTCAAGCGAATGCAACAGATGCAGAAGTAGACGGAATTGTTTCAAGAGTAATGTCGAACCAAGAAGAAATCAAACGTATTTCAGACCAAGTTTTGAGTTTAAAAATGATTGACTTATACAAAACAAGTGTAAAAGCCATCGAAAAAGAAGTAAACTACCAAGATTTTGTTAAAGCCATGTATGGTGAAATGTAATATTCACAAAAATTAGTATATTTGAACGTCAAATCATTTTGGTTTGACGTTTTTATATTTAAAATCATAACCTTTTAAATAAAATTTAAGATGAATTACGGAAAAGAATTTAAAAAATTTGCCACAAAAAAACATGGGGTAAACAGCTTGTATTATGATAAATTAGTAGGCAGTTTAACACCATATATTATTGAAGAACGCCAATTAAATATTTCACAATTAGACGTTTTTTCTCGTTTAATGATGGACAGAATCATCTTTATGGGTACTGGTGTTGACGATTATATGGCAAATATTATTCAAGCACAATTGTTGTTTTTAGAAAGTGTAGATGCTTCAAAAGACATTCAAATTTATATCAATTCACCAGGTGGAAGCGTGTATGCAGGTTTAGGTATTTATGATACCATGCAATACATCAAACCTGATGTAGCAACTATTTGTACAGGAATGGCTGCATCAATGGGTGCCGTTTTATTATGTGCCGGCGCAGAAGGGAAACGTTCTGCATTACCACATTCGCGTGTCATGATTCACCAACCTTCTGGAGGTGCTTCTGGTGTGGCAACAGATATGGAAATTAACTTAAGAGAAATGTTAAAATTGAAAGATGAATTGTATCAAATAATCTCATCCCACTCAAAACAACCTATTGAAAAAGTATTTAAAGATAGCGAACGCGACTATTGGATGATTGCTGATGAAGCAAAAGAATACGGAATGATTGATGAAGTATTGAGAAGATAAATTTGTCGAAAGTCAAAAGTCATAATGTCAAAAGCACTGCTCCGACTTTACGACTTTGCGACTTTACGACTTTAGACTAAATAAAATGGCAAAAGAAGTATTAGAATGTTCGTTTTGTGGTAGAAAAAAGCCAGAAACAAATTTATTAATAGCAGGTATTGATTCGCATATTTGCGAAAAATGTATTGAGCAAGCACACGGAATAGTATTAGAAGAGCTAAAAGGAACATTAGATTCAGATGCTATTGGCGATTTAGTATTGCGTAAACCAAAAGAAATAAATGCCTTTTTAAACGACTATGTAATTGGTCAAGAACAAACCAAAAAAGTATTAAGCGTTGCCGTATATAATCACTATAAAAGATTGTCACAAAAAGTTACAGACGACGATATAGAAATTGAAAAGAGTAATATTTTAATTGTAGGACAAACCGGAACGGGTAAAACGTTAGTAGCAAAAACCATTGCAAAAATGTTAAATGTGCCATTAGCGATAGTAGATGCCACAATTTTAACCGAAGCAGGATATGTAGGAGAAGATGTGGAAAGTATTTTAACACGTTTGCTACAAGCGGCAGATTATGATGTAGCTAAAGCGGAAAGGGGTATTGTTTTTATTGATGAAATTGATAAAATTGCTCGTAAAAGTGATAATCCTTCTATAACTCGAGATGTTTCTGGAGAAGGTGTCCAACAAGCATTACTAAAATTACTAGAAGGATCCATAGTAAATGTGCCACCAAAAGGAGGCAGAAAACATCCTGATCAAAAATTTGTTGAGGTAAATACTCAAAATATATTATTTATTGCAGGTGGTGCTTTTGATGGTATTGAACGTATCATTTCAAAACGTTTGAACCGACAAGCGATGGGATTTAGTGCTTCTAAAGATTTAGATAAAGTAGATGGCGACAATTTAATGCAATATATTATTCCACGTGATGTTAAAGAGTTTGGTTTAATACCAGAAATTATTGGCCGTATGCCCGTTTTATCGCACATGGATCCGTTAGATGCTAAAACCTTACGTGCAATTTTAACCGAACCTAAAAACGCTTTAATAAAACAGTATCAGAAATTATTTGAAATGGATGAAGTTGAATTTACCATAGATGACGCTGCTTTAGATTTTATTGTAGAAAAAGCCCTTGAATACAAATTAGGCGCTCGTGGATTACGTAGTTTGTGTGAAGCCATTTTAACCGATGCCATGTACGAATTACCAAGCTCGGAAGACAAATTATTACAAGTAACTAAAGATTACGCTGAAAATACATTAAGCAAAAATTTATTGAAACGCTTGGAAATTGCTTCGTAAACTTTAAGCACAATATAAAGAAAAACAACCACTCATTTGAGTGGTTGTTTTGTTTTTTTAATTATCTGTTTTTATTTTAGCACCCATTACTCTTAACTTTAATTTAGCATTTTGAGTCCAAATTCCTCTTTTTAAATCGATATCATATTTTGGATTTAAAAACACATCAATACCGTCATTATCTTGTAAGAGTTTGCTATTAGCTTCCCAAGAAGCTCTGCTTAATGAACCATTCCAAAGTTGATTATTGATAAAACCAGAAATAGGTAAAGCTATTATTGATGCCAATCCCATTCCGATTTTAGGTTTATCGCTTTCCATAGTATATTCATAAGCATAAGAGCCACTACCAGTTTTGATAGTTTCTTCCTTGAATCCACCGGCAGCAGAAATCATTTTTCCGGTAACAAAAGTCAATCCAACCATTGAAACAATTGGCCAAAATCTTTTTGATGCAGTTAAATTAATACCATTAAATCTAACAATAAGGCCTTGTTTTTTATTCATACTCTTGTCAGTAGGAATTCCAAAAATTGCATTACTTTCTGAATTAATTTCCTTCAGTCTATTAATAGTGTAATCTTTTGAATCTCTATTTAAGCTTATATCGCTATAAGCACCATTAGAAACTCCAACCTGTGATCTGCAGCTTGATAAAACAATTGCAAATAAACTTAATAAAATAATTTTTTTCATTTGATAGTTTTTTGAATTTTTTCCTACTCATAAGGCTTTTCAGATCCGCCCCGTTTTTATAGTTGTTTCTGAACTCAACTTTAATTTTAATATAATTATTTCAAATCTATTTATTTAACAAATTATTCTAAAAAAAAATACAAGAAACTATATTTTCTTATATATTTTCGTATTTTTAGTAAATGTTTTTATTTATTTGCAAACTAAATTTTAATATGAAGAATTATTTTATTTTCTTAATTATCTTATTTTTTTTTACTGAAACTGCACTTTCACAGGAGTATTATTTTAATCAACCACCACTTTTATTTAAAGAAGCTGGCACAAATGAAATCTTAATAATAGATAATGAGCAAACACTTATTAAAGTAAATAAGAAATTAAAAATTCCACTAAAACATAATGGTTTCCCAGGTAAATTATTAAATTATGTTCCTTTTAACATCAAAAATAAAACCTATTTGGTTCACGAAGGTTGTGGCCCAGTTATGGAGTTTAGAAATGATAGTTTGGTCAGAATTGACAATTCATTTTTACAATTAAGCCAAATAGGGTCGTCAAAATTTGTTTACAAAAATGAGATTTATTACTACGGTGGTTATGGTGTTTTTACCTTCAAAAATATTTTAACTAAATATAATTTTAAACTAAATGAGTGGTTTTTAGTTAAAACAAAAAATTCAGAGTTAGTGCCTCCATTATGTAATGCTTTCTTTAAAACAATTGGAACGTATTTATACGTTTTTGGTGGCAAAAATGAAGATGTAAATAAAGATATTTTATATTATAACGAGGAATACGTTTATCGGTTAAATTTAAATACGCTAGTTTGGGAGAAATTTAAAACTAGTTTTTTTAAAATGGAAAACTTTTTACTTAGTAGTAAAATAGAATCATTATTTTCTTTTCAGTATTTAAATGATACTTTCATTTTTGATAATGTAAATTGGTATGGTATTAATTTTAAAGATAATAACTACATAAAATATAATAACTATTTTAAAATTCAAATTTACAGTGCTGTTGATTTAAAAAACACACTACACACTATTGTTAAGAATGATAATCATAACAAAGCGTTTAAATATTATTTTCAAAGTTTCCCAATTAGTTCTATCACAAAAATTCCTTCAAATAAAAAAAGTTTCTATTTTAATGAGCATTTAAACAATATTTATGCTTTGTATGGTATTCTCGTTATTCTAATATTATGGCTGTTATACAAAAAAAGAAGTTATTTTATTTACCTGTTAAACACAAGCAAACCTTTTTATTATAAATTAGTATTTTCAGAATTATATTTTAAAGGTAAAAAAGTAAAGCATCTTTCGGAAGATGAAATTAAGATATTAAACAAAATGGCATTATATCCTAATCAGTTTATTTCACTTAACGAATTTAATGAAATGTTTACTATTGATTACGAAAATGAAAATTATGCGGCCATTGTAAAACGTCGTGAAAAAAAGTTAGAGACTTTTTTACAATTACTTGCTAATGTGTCGAGCTATGATCTAAAAGATTTATTGCATGAACGCAAAAACGAAGTAGACAAACGCATTAAAGAAGTATTGTTTTTACCCAACAAAATTAAGTTTGTAAACAATTAAAAGGATTTAATTTAGTAGCAATAACTCTTCTAAATAGTTTCTTTCGTTTGAAAGTCGGGGTACTTTGTGTTGCCCGCCTAATTTATCTTTCTTTTTCAGCCAATCATAAAATAAATGCTCTCTAGCTACATTTAATACAAGTGGGTTTAACGTCATATTGTTAAATCGTTTGGCTTCGTAGTCGGAATTTACTTGTTGCAAATTTTTATCTAAAAGTTCAGAAAAATTTGCCATATTAACAGGGTGTTTTTTAAATTCAATTAGCCATTCATGTCCGCCTTTTTCTTTTCCTTTCATAAAAATAGGCGCTACGGTATAGTCAATAATTTCGCAATATAAGGTTTTACATGTTTTTGCTAAAGCCATATCGGTGTTTTCCACCATTAATTCTTCGCCAAAAACATTAATATGATGCTTGGTTCTTCCAGTAACTTTTATTCGATAAGGATTTAAAGATGTAAACCTAATTGTGTCACCAATTAAATATCTCCATAAACCGGAATTAGTAGTAATAACTAAAGCATAATTTTTATTAATTTCAACGTCACTTAATGGAATGACTTTTTGGTTGTCTTTTCCAAAAGTATCCATCGGAATAAATTCGTAAAAAATACCATAATCTAGCATCAGCAATAGTTCGTTTACATTATTCTGATCTTGCAAAGCAAAAAATCCTTCCGAAGCATTGTAAATTTCGTAATATTTAAAATCGGCTTTTGGAAACAAGTTTTTATATTGTTCTTTGTACGGTTCAAAACTTACACCACCATGAAAATAGACTTCTAAATTGGGCCAAATTTCTAAAATATTGGTTTTTTTATTTTCTTCAAGAGTTTTGTTTAATAAAACCATCATCCAACTTGGAACACCAGCTAAACTAGTTACATTTTCTAAACTACTTTCTTTTATAATTGCAGGTAATTTGGTTTCCCAATTGCTCATTAACGAAGTTTTATTGCTAGGTGTAGAGCTAAATTCCGCCCACATAGGCATGTTGTCAATTAAAATTGCAGACAAATCGCCAAAAAAAGTATTGTTGTTTTCATACAATTCTTTACTGCCTCCTAAGCGCAAACTTTTTCCGGTAAATAGCTGCGAATCTTCGTTATTATTCAGATACATGCACAACAAATCTTTACTGGCTTTGTAATGATTATTTTCTAAAGCTTCAGAACTTACTGGAATAAATTTGCTTTTAGCATTTGTGGTACCGCTCGATTTTGCAAAATATTTTATAGTAGAATTCCAAAATATATTTTGTGCGCCCTGCCGAGTTTGTTCAATAAAAGGTTCTAATTCTTCGTATGTTGAAACGGGAATTCTTTTATTAAAAGTTTGATAATTTCTGATGCTGCTGTAGTCGTATTTTTTTCCAAGAACTGTATTTTCTGCCGATTTTAATAAACCAAACAACAATTCTTCTTGCACTTCCATAGGATATTTAATAAACAATTCGATTTGATGAATACGTTGTTTTAAAATCCAAGAGGCAATAGAATTTATTAAAGGTAATGGCATATGACTGGGAGTATTTTTATAACTTTACCAAAATTAATAATTTTTAGTTCAATTACAATTTTTATGACAACATTTGAAGGAACATTAACAAAGATGGAAACCGAAATAGGTACGCCAATACAATATTATTTGATTTTTGATTCCAATTTCATCAATGTCAATCAGTTAATCAATAAAGATATAGAGATTACGCACAAAGGTTATCAATGTTTAAATTGCAAGAAAGCGAAGAAAATTTGGCGACAAGGATTTTGTTATGATTGTTTTTCTACTATTCCCGCTGCAGCGGATTGGATTATGAAACCCGAACTTAGTACCGCTCATTTAGATATTGAAGACAGAGATTTAGCTTATGAAAAACGGGTACAACTGCAACCACATATTGTATATCTCGCTTTATCGAGTGAAGTAAAAGTTGGGGTAACCCGAAACACACAAGTACCTACTCGTTGGATAGATCAAGGTGCGGTTCAGGCGATTCCTGTTTTAGAAACGCCCAATAGATATTTAGCCGGAATTGCTGAGGTGGCTTTAAAAAATCATTTTGCAGACAAAACCAATTGGCAAAAAATGTTGAAAAATGAAGTGCCAAATATCAATTTATTTGAAGAAAAAAACAAGTTAAAACAATGGTTACCAGAGGAAACTAAACCCTATTTTATAGAAGAAGATAATTTGTATCAAATGGATTTTCCAGTGCAAACGTATCCATTAAAAGTAAACAGTTTAAATTTGGATAAAACACCAAATTTTTCAGGAAAAGTAATTGGGATTAAAGGTCAATATCTAATTTTTGAGGATGGCACGGTTTTTAATGTACGCACCTACGAAGGATTTGTAGTGCAATTAAAATTTTAAAAACGATATTCAACACCAACGCCAAGAATTTGCTTTAATTGCACTCTTGGTCCTTCCGTGATTTGAATGCCGCCGACTTCTCGTTTGTTTTTTATGTCGTTATCATATAAAAGATGACTTCCAATATTGGCTCTTACATATTTATTTACAATCATTTCAATGCTAATTTGCCAATCAATATCAATGTTTCCAAAATCTTTTAAGTAATCTGTATATAAAGTAGCCCTTGTATCTAAATTGATATTTGTCATAATTTTTCTTTTGTACTGACTAGAAACTAAAGCACCCAATTCAGTTCTATGACGTTTTCCTTTTTTTAGAATTTCCGTTCCTGTTTCGTCATAAATTGCTTTTTCTACTCCAAATGCGCCTTCGTTTGACAACCTTCTGTCTAAAACCAAAGTTGTTTTGTTGGTTATTGGAGATAAATATACCGTTAAACCTAAGTCTTTTCTGGTATATTCAGCACCTAAACCTAAGAAAATATATGCCGGAGCAAAAGGTTTTGAGATGGCTTTACTAACATTTGGATAACTATATCCATTAGCAAACTGAGTTAAAAAACTAAATTTTGCACCATAAAACCATTTGTTAATAGTATCTCTTCTATATCCAATTGTGGAGTTTAAATTAATTTGATCGTCTGTTTTTCTTAAATCTTGCGCTTCTTGTTTGTTAATTCCATAACGAATTACAAGTTCATTATTCCATTTCATGTTGTCACGAGTATAGTTTCTAATGAAATTTCCTTTTGCCAAACCAGAAATAGAATTATTTCCTCCCGCAGACCAATTTACAAAGCTAATTTGTGTAAAATCTAACCCTACTTTATTTACCTTTTTCCAATTTGAAGTGGTATCTATTTTTGATGTTCGTACTATTTGTGCAAAAGATTTTGTAGCGAAAAAAAGAAGTGCGATAAAAATTAAAATGTTTCTACTCATGATTAATTTCAGTAAATAACTGGGTTAAACTTCTTATATCTAATTTAGTGATTTCTAATAATTGATTTACGGTGCCATGCTCAACAAACTCATCAGCTACACCGCGATTTATAATTCTATTTTTATAATTATTTTTGATTGCAAAAGTATTAATACAACTTCCCAAACCGCCATTAATTACGCCTTCTTCGACAGTAATAATCATTTCATGTTCTTTAAAAATGGCAGTTAATTTTACTTCATCCAATGGCTTAATCCAACCTACATGATAATGCGAAAAACCTTCAGAATTTCCAATAACTGCCAGTGCTTTAGAAACATTATTTCCAATGGTTCCTGTAGACAAAACAGCAATTTTAGTTCCTTTTTTTAAGGTTTCAATTTTTCCTATTTCAATTTTAGAAAAAGGTTGTTTCCAAGCTACAATTTCGCCTTTTCCTCTTGGATATCGAATCGCAATTGGATGATTTAATCCTAACGAAGAAGTATATAAAATATTGCGTAAGTCAATTGCGTTTAAAGGTGCATAAATCATAATATTTGGAATGCAATTTAGATAGGCCAAATCAAATAATCCGTGATGTGTAGCACCATCTTCGCCTACAAATCCGGCTCGGTCTAAGCAAAAAATAACGGGTAAATTCTGTATCGCTACATCATGAATCACCTGATCATAAGCACGTTGTAAAAAAGTAGAATAAATATTGCAAAATACCGTTAAGCCTTGTGTGGCCATTCCTGCGGCTAAGGTTACGGCGTGTTGTTCGGCAATTCCTACATCAAAAGCACGTTCAGGAAACGCATCCATCATATATTTTAAAGAACTTCCCGAAGGCATAGCTGGTGTAATGCCTACAATTTTTTTATTTTCAGTAGCCAATTCCACTAGTGTGTGCCCAAAAACGTCCTGAAATTTTGGAGCTAAATTTTCATTTTCTGGTTTTAGAATTTTACCAGTAAGTTTATCAAATTTTCCAGGCGCATGAAATTGTAATTGGTTTTCTTCAGCATAAGATAAGCCTTTACCTTTTGTGGTAATAATATGTAAAAATTTTGGTCCTTTAACTTTTTGTAATCGTTTTAATTCTGACAGTAATTTTGGTAAATCATGGCCATCAATCGGACCAGAATAATCAAAATTTAACGATTTTATAATGTTGTTATCTTTTGGATTTTTGCCCTCTTTTACAGCGGTTAAATAGTCTTTTAATGCGCCAACGCTTGGATCAATACCCATTGCATTATCGTTTAAAATAACTAATAAATTCGCATCGGTAACTCCAGCATGATTTAATCCTTCAAATGCCATTCCACTTGCAATAGAAGCATCGCCAATTACAGCAATATGTTGTTTTTCAGTGTCGCCATTAATTTTAGAAGCAATTGCCATTCCTAATGCTGCTGATATAGAAGTAGAAGAATGTCCTACTCCAAACGCATCATAAATACTTTCACTACGTTTAGGAAAACCAGAAATACCATCAATTTCTCTATATTTAAGAAAAAATTCGCGTCTTTCCGTTAAAATTTTGTGCCCGTAAGCTTGATGTCCTACATCCCAAACTAACAAATCGTTTGGTGTATCAAACACATAATGCAAGGCAACGGTTAATTCTATTACACCCAAACTTGCGCCTAAATGCCCTTCTTTTTGAGAAACTATATCGATGATAAATTCTCTAAGTTCATTGGCTACTTGCGGTAACTGACTTTCAGAAAGTTTCCGTAAATCGATTGGTGTCGTTATATGTGAAAGTAAATTTTCCATTTGTACTGCAAAAATACAATAATGTTTGTAAATTTGATTAATATATAATTGTAAGAAACTTGGAAACTATTTTTACCGACGAATATTTTATGAAAAAAGCGCTTCAGGAAGCTGAAATTGCTTTTGAGAAAGACGAAATTCCTGTGGGCGCTGTTATTGTAGTTAACAATACAATAATTGCCAGAACTCATAATTTAACCGAACTTTTACATGATGTTACGGCACATGCCGAAATGCAAGCCATTACGAGTGCGGCCAATTTTTTAGGTGGAAAATATTTAAAAGGTTGCACGTTATATGTTACTTTAGAACCTTGCCAGATGTGTGCAGGAGCTTTATATTGGAGTCAGATTTCTAAAATTGTATTTGGTGCGACAGATACAAAAAGAGGTTATAAAACATTAGGAACACAAATTCATCCAAAAACAGAAGTGGTTTCTGGGATTTTAGAAAAGGAATGTGCTGAATTAATGACAAGTTTTTTCCAGAAAAAGAGATAGTTTTATTACGTAGAGATTCGCAAAGTCACAAAATATTAAGATGATAATTTTTTATAAATAAAAAAACCGCTATTCTTTCGAGTAGCGGTTTTAGTTTTTTATAAAATTTCTTTTCCTTGGTTATCAAAGAAATGATATTCTAAGTACGTGTAAGCGTCACGAGGTATAATTTTCACCCATTTCTTATATTCAAAAAACCATTTTGAACGTAAGGATGGAAAACCTTTTGTAAGGTATGCGGCCACAAATGGGTGTACGTTAAGTACTACTTTTTTATGGTCTTTAATAATGCTTTCAAGGTTAGCTTCTATTTTGTCAATAATTAAAATGGCTGCTTCAACCTGTCCGTTTTCGTTCGGGTTTTCTTCATTCGTTTCAATATTAACTTCAGGTCTAACTCTTTGTCTAGTAATTTGAACCAATCCAAATTTGCTAGGAGGCAAGATTTTATGCTTCGCCTTATCGTCACTCATTTCTTCTCTTAAGAAATCGAATAATACTTTTCTATTTTCTGGATTTTGTAAATCTATAAAATCGACAACAATAATTCCTCCCATATCTCTTAGTCGTAATTGACGTGCAATTTCAGCTGCAGCAATCATATTTACTTCCATGGCAGTATCTTCTTGGTTGGTGGCTTTGTTTGATCTATTGCCAGAATTTACATCGATAACGTGTAAAGCTTCTGTGTGTTCAATAATCAAATAAGCACCTTTACTCATAGAAACTGATTTTCCAAAAGAGGTTTTTATTTGTCTTTCTATATTATACTTCTCAAATAGAGGTAAATCTTTCGACTGATAGTGTTTTACGATAGACGCTTTATCCGGAGCTATTTCTTGCAAATATTCCTTCGTTTTTAAATACAAATCTTCATCATCTACTTGAATACTCGTAAAAGTATCGTTAAAAATATCTCTAAGCATTGAAGAAGATTTTGTTAATTCTCCTAGTACTTTTGAGGGATGATGGGCGGTTTGTAGTTTTTTACACATGCTAGTCCAACGGTCTAACAGTGTTTCTACATCTTTTTCAATCTCAGTTGTTTTTCTGCCTTCGGCTACTGTTCTAACAATAACACCAAATCCCTTTGGTTTTATAGATTGTAGTAATTTTTTTAGACGGTCTTTTTCTGCTCGGTCTCCAATTTTTTGCGAAATGGATACACGGTCTGAAAAGGGAACTAAAACTACATATCTTCCTGCTAAAGAAATCTCAGAACTAATTCTTGGTCCTTTTGTTGAGATAGGCTCTTTAACTACTTGAACTAAAATCGACTGATTGGCGCTTAATGTGTCCATTATGGTGCCATCTTTGCTGATTTCTGGTTCAAAAGGGAAATTTTTGAGTGAATAATCTTTTATTTTACCTGCGCTTACAAGTTTAATAAATTTCATCAAAGAACCTAAGTTTGGACCCAAATCATGATAATGCAAAAACGCATCTTTTTCATGACCTAAATGCACAAATGCTGCGTTTAATCCGGCAACAGGCTTTCTTATTTTTGCAATAAAAATATCGCCAACCTGAAACTGATTGCTCTCGCTAGCCTCTTTTTCTTTGTGTAATTCAATTAGTTTTCCATCTTTTAATAAGGCAAAATCTACTGCGTCTGAACCAGATCTAATAATTAATTCTTTGTTCATGCTGTGACTTTTATATCCGAACATTTTGTTGTCGGTTGTCGGTTGTTGGTTACTATAAACGTAACAAACTAATATCAACTAGCAACATATTGCTTGGATGGATTAAACAATTTAGGCAAAATACCCAATAAAACTATGGTATAAATTGAGTAAATCAAGTTATAAAATAATTTAAAATTCAAGGAACGTTACTTCTTTTTTAAACAAAGAAAAGTAGTTTTTAGACTACTTTTTCTTTTTGTGACGGTTAGCTCTCGCTCTTTTCTTACGCTTGTGAGTAGCTACCTTATGTCTTTTTCTTTTTTTACCACTTGGCATAATTTGCAGTTTTTTTATGGTTAATAAATAATATTATACAGTTACTTCTGTCTTTTCTTTAACGCTTTCAACAAAAATTTTAGCGGGTTTAAATGCTGGAATGTTGTGTGCTGGTATTTTGATGGTGGTGTTTTTTGAAATGTTTCTTCCTGTTTTTTCAGCTCTTGTTTTAACTATAAAACTTCCAAATCCTCTTAAGTAAACATTATCTCCGGTTTCTAATGAATTTTTTACTTCTTCCATGAATGATTCTACAGTAGCTTGAACATCACCTTTTTCAAGACCTAATTTTTCTGAAATTTTTGCTACGATATCTGCTTTCGTCATTTTCTTGCGTGTTAAATTTGTGTATTTTTTTGAGTGTGCAAATATATGAATTAAAAAAATACAAATTCAAACATAATGAACTAAAATTTAACCAGATAAATGATTTATTTTTACGGCTTTAATTAATCATATGAATTTTACAACTAAAATTATTGGTTGGTACCAACAAAATAAACGAGATTTACCATGGCGCAATACCAATGATGCCTACAAAATATGGCTTTCAGAAATTATTTTGCAACAAACAAGAGTGAGTCAAGGGTTACCATATTATATAAATTTTGTAACTGCTTTTCCAACAATAAAAGATTTAGCAAGTGCCGATGAACAAGAAGTTTTGAAGCTTTGGCAAGGTTTGGGATATTATTCTCGTGCCAGAAATTTGCATTTTACCGCAAAATTTGTAGTTGAAAATCATCATGGAATTTTTCCAAATACATATATTGAATTACTAAAATTAAAAGGAATTGGAACGTATACTGCAGCCGCAATTGCCTCCTTTTCTGCAAATGAACCAGTTGCAGTTGTAGATGGAAATGTTTTTAGAGTATTGTCGCGGGTTTTTAATGTTACTTATGATATTTCTCAAAATTCAACTAAAAAATATTTTATTGAATTGGCACAAAAATTACTTTCTACAACTCTACCTAATCTTCACAATCAAGCCATAATGGAGTTTGGAGCGTTACAATGCGTCCCACAAAACCCAAATTGTTCAGGTTGTGTTTTTAACGACAGTTGTGAAGCTTTTAAACTTAAAATTGTCTCGGAATTACCCATAAAACTTAAAAAAATTAAAATTACTAAGCGATTTTTGAGTTACGTTTTAATTCATGATGCTTTTGGAAATTATAAAATGAATAAAAGAACTGCAAACGGAATTTGGAAAAATTTATATGAATTTCCCTGTGTAGAATCTGGAACAGAAATTGATGAAAATGAATTGTTAGTGCAATTAAATAATTCATACAAAATTAAAAACTTTCAATATTTTGATGCTTTTGATGTGTTACATAAATTATCGCATCAGCATTTAAATATAAAATTTTATAGAATTGAAACGGAAGAAATATTGGAAAATAGCTATACTTTTTCAGAATTAAAACAATTGCCTGTTCCTATTGTGTTGCATAATTTTATAGAAAAAATTGGTATATAAATAATATTTAGTATTTTTGATAAAAACATACAAGCCATGAACGGTACTTTAAACAAGGTTATTCTAATCGGTCACTTAGGAGACGAAGTAAAAATGCACTATTTTGATGCGCAAAGTTGTATTGGAAGATTTCCTTTGGCAACAAATGAAGTGTACATCAATAAATCTACCGGTGAGAAAATAACTTCTACAGAATGGCACAATATTGTAGTGCGAAATAAAGCGGCTGAATTATGCGAAAAATACCTTTCTAAAGGAGATAAAATATATATTGAAGGGAGAATAAAATCTCGTCAATGGACTGCAGAAGATGGTACTACAAAATATACTACTGAAATTCAAGTAACAGAATTTACTTTCTTAAACACCAAAAAAGATTCAGATTTATCTAAAGCGCCAACTTCAAATCCACCAAGTTCAAAAGATGTCGATTTTGATTCGTTAGATTAATTTTTGTTTTAGAATATAGAACATAGAACATAGAATATATAGAGAATAGAATATAGATTGTTCTATATTATTAAACACAAACAAATGAAAACGCCCCTTATTTTTAGCTTACTTTGTCTTTCTTTACTTTCTTGTGGTGATGAAAAAATGCCTAAACCTACAGGACAATTAAGCTTAGAATATCCAAAAGCAAAATACATGAAATTTTCCAATTCTTGTGGTTTTGATTTCGATAAAAATGAATTGGCTGAAACAAAAGCAACCTCAAATTGCGGATTAGAAATTCATTATCCAAAAATGAAAGCAACAGTCTATTTAACGTACAAACCTGTTCAAAATAATTTAGATAAATTACTTACTGACGCTCAGAAATTAACGTTTGAACACGCTATAAAAGCCAATGATATTGCAGAACAGCCCTACATAAATCCGACTAGTAAAGTATACGGAATGTTTTATCAAGTAGGCGGAAATGCCGCCACTAACGCGCAATTTTATGTTACAGATAGCACCAAAAATTTTGTTACGGCTAGTATGTATTTTTACTCCAAACCAAATTTTGATTCCATTCTTCCAGCTGCTGATTATATTAAAAATGATATGAAAAAAATCATAGAATCTATTAAATGGAAATAGAATTTATTTTTTTAAATTAGTGTTATAATCTTTTCAATTTATTATATTTGGGGAAACTTAACCTAACTGTAATTCGCTTTGAAGAAGATTTTATTTTTACTTACATTTTTATCAATTTCCACATTTGCTCAAGAAAAAAAATACCAAAGTTTATTTTGGGAAATTTCCGGAAACGGTTTAGCTAAAAAATCATACATGTATGGCACCATGCATGTTTCCGATAAGGTTTCTTTTCACTTGTCTGATTCTTTTTTCGAAAAATTATTAGCTTCAGATTTTGTGGCTAATGAAAGTGAGCCAAATACTTGGACAGAATTATATGATTTATATGGATTTTATAGATCTACTCAAACCAAAAGAACTTTCTATTCTAATTTTTATACAAATCCTATAGAAAAAGACAATTTATACTCACTTTTTAGAGGTTCTAATTATAATTTAATTGGTTTATTATCCCGAACCAATCAAGCAAATCAAGAATACCAAGAAGAAACTTATTTAGACATGTTCATTTATCGAACTGGAAAAAAATATGGAAAAAAAACAGTTGGTTTAGAAAATGTTAAAACTACTACTTTAAATATTGAAAAAGCTGCTGCAGAAATGGATAGAAGCGAAGTTGATGAAAACAAACAAGCCATTTTAAAAATATTAAAAAAACGTTCTTATGCAGAAGTTTTAAGAGACGCCTATCGTGAAAAAGATTTAGATTTATTAGATACGCTAAATATGCTTTCCACACCAAAGTCATACAATAAAGCCATGCTTTTTGATAGAAATGAAGGAATGTCTGCAAGCATGGATTCTGTAATGAAAACTGGAAGTTTGTTTGCTGCTGTTGGCGCAGCTCATTTGCCTGGTAAAAATGGAATGATTGAGATTTTAAGAAGAAAAGGATATACGGTAACACCAATATTGTCGGAATATACCGAAAAAGGTAAAAAAATAAAAAAACAGATTGAAGATTATTTTGTAAAACCAGTTTTTGAAATTAATACTACTGCAGACGAAATGATTTCTTTGCCATTGTTTCCTTTGGTGTTAAAAAACGGTGAAAATTTAGAATCTCCGGATTTAGGAAATGGCGGTTACATCAACGTAAAACGCATGTTGCTTAAGGATTTTATCACCAAAAAAGATGAAAAGTTCAATCATAAAACGCTTGATAGTTTGTTTTTTGAAAACATACCGGGTGAAATTTTAGAAAAAAAATCCTACCAAGAAAAAAATAATTTTGTGTATGATATTAAAAGCAAGACCAAAACGGGAAAAAACGAAAGATATAGATACTACATCACTCCGTTAGAAATTATTGCTGTAATAATGAGCGGAGAAGGCGATTATGTTAGAAAATACGAAGATGAGGTATACAATAACATTAAAATTAAAACCTACAAACAAGAAGTGGTTACCTTCCTTTCTGACAAACAAAATTTTAAAGTAAATATACCTTCTTATCATACAATTTTTGGGAATAAAAAGGATAATAAAGCACTAGAAAATACTGAAATTTATGCTTTTGATGAACAAGAAAATGCATATTATTTTGTTTTGGAAAACTCGTTGATGGATTTTGCGAATTTAGAAGATTCTGAATATGAATTAAAAAGAATGCATTATGAGTTTTATAATGTTCATGAATTAGATTCTACTCAAACCAAATTTGATTCAAATAAATTTGAATTTACTTCGCAATCTAAATTGAAAGAAAAAAACATTTATTTAAAATCATCTTTAAAAGGGAATAAATATTATTTATTAGGAACCATTAATGCCTCTAAAAATAAAGTTGATGCTTTTTTTAACTCTTTTGAAATTACTAAATCTAAAGAAAATATTGTTTATAAAACATTCAAAGATTCCACTGCTCATTTTTCTGTAGAAATTCCAAAACAACAAAATGAGTATCTAGATTTTAAATTTGAAAGTAAAAATATTGATAAAGAAGTAGGTAAAACCAATCATTTGGAAGTGAAATTCAAATCTTACGAAATTTTTTCTCCAAATAAAAATATAATTGAAATTACTTATTCGCAACCGCACAGGTACGAAAGTTATGCCGTTTTAGACACACTATTTAACCAAATAAAGAAAAATATTGCTGTAGATTTTGAATTCAAAAATTATTCGGATGATAATGAATTTGATACTTCAAATTACGCAACAGTTATTGATACTGCAGCAACTGACGCAGTGAGTTTTAATTCTTTTGTTAATTCAAATGACTCAAATGAAAAGGATAAATTTAATCCGTTAGATTATAAAACAACCACTTGGAATAAAACATTGGCTTTAACATCAAATCAGAAGTTAGAATTGGTTGATGAAAAATTCACTAAAGACGAAAACAACGATTTTTACGTATACGAAGTTCTGGCAACAAAACCCAAAAGTACGCAAGCCATTAAGTATAAAATTGTACTTAAAAAAGGCGAATATTACACGTTAACTACTTTGGTAGATAAAAATTATAAAAATGATAATCCGTTTATTGAAAAAGTTTTTAACTCTTTTAAAGTGGACGATGCTGCTATTACTTCAAGGACATTTTTTGAAAATAAATTCAGCTTTTTTGAGGATGATTTATATAGCGAACATGACAGTATTCGATATTCGGCGATAAAATCATTTAACAATTTAACTATTGAACAGTCAGATTTTCCCAAAATTAAAAACCTTTTAGAAAATTTTGAATTTCGTAAAGACGAAATGGATTTTAAAGGCGAATTATTTGAAAGTATTGGGTCATTAAAATATCCAGAAGTACTTCCTTTTTTAGAGCAAGCTTACAAAAAACAAGACGTTTCAACTCAAACACAATTTTCAATTTTAAGAGCTTTGGCTTTACAGAAAAGTAAAATTGCTTATAAAAAAATTGCCGAATTATTAGAATACGATTTACCCATTTCGGAAAATTATGTAATTTCTGGTTTGTTTAATTTATTTATATCAGATTTGGAAAATGCTCAAGTTTTATATCCAGATATTTTAGAATATTATAGTATAAACGAGTTTCAAGAGCCAATAGTTACATTTGTTCAAGTGCTTTTAAATTCTGATAATGTGACTGCTAAAAAACTGAAATCTTATAAAAAAATGTTGCTTACCAATGCTAAATTAGAGTACAAACGATTGGTAAGTTGGAAATTTGAAGATGAGGCTAGTGATAATGAAGATGATTATGATGACGAAAACGGCGCACCTGTGGCGGCTTTGAATAGTTATTTGTCTATTTTGTATTCCTACAAAAATGAAAAAGACATGCGACAATTGTATGAAAAAGCAGAAAAATTAAACATCGCCGATTTAAATGTGGCAATTGCCAATCGCGAATTAGCAAGAAATAAAAAATTAGATAAAAGTGTTTTAGAAAAATTAATTAGTCAGCCAAAAACAAAACATACGGCTTTGCAAATGTTGTATCACAACAGTCAAACCGAAGAATTATCGGCATTTAGCAAAGATAGTATTGTGATGAATGCCATTCGTTATTATGAAGATTTTGATAAAAAAAATGATTCTATCGTATTATTGGATGAAAAAATAATTACTCATAACGATAAAAAAATCTCTTATTTCTTTTATAAGAAAATCAATATTGAAGCCGATTCTTACGGGAAAAATACAGAAAAATTAACCGCAATTGCTTTTGTACATGATGAAAATAACCAACTAAATCTGAAAGCTTTTAGAAGGTTTGATTCGAAAAAAATTATTGAGGATAAAGAAATTAATCAAAGGATTAAAACCATGATAAATGAGTCTTTAAATGACAATCATTTAAGGGTAAATTTTTCAAGTAATCCAGCTGAAGAATATGACGAAGAAGACGCATATTACGAAGAATAAATGTTAAGAACCAAAAAAGAAATAGTATACATTATTTTGGCAGGAATTTTTATTACCAATGCCATTACTGCCGAATTAATCGGAGGAAAATTAATTCAAATTGGTCCTTTTGTATTAAGTATGGGAATTTTGCCTTGGCCAATAGTGTTTATTACTACCGATTTAATTAATGAATATTTCGGTAAAAAAGGTGTGCAAAGACTGAGTTATATTACCGCAGGTTTAATCGCTTACTGTTTTGTAATTTTATTTTTTTCGATGAAAATTCCAGAAGCAAAAGGCATCAGTCCGGTTTCTAATGCACAATTTACTGCTGTTTTTGGACAAAGTAATTTAATTATTGTTGGATCGATTCTTGCTTTTTTAGTGGCTCAATTTCTAGATGTTACTCTTTTTAGCTATTTTAAAAAGAAAACCGGAGAGAAAATGATTTGGCTCCGAAGTACAGGTTCTACTGTAATTTCACAATTAATAGACTCTTTTATAGTAGGAGGAATTGCCTTTTATTTACCAGGAATTTGGAATACAAAACAATATGTAGAATATTCTTTAACGGGATATTCATTTAAATTAATCATTGCAATTTGCTTAACGCCAATGATATATTTAGGTCATTTTTTAATTAATAAATACATTCATAATAACGAAAAACCAATAGTAAATGACTAAAAAACGTTGCGCTTGGTGTGAAAAAACCGATTTGTACAAAGACTATCATGATAACGAATGGGGCAAACCCGTTTATGATGATGCTACGTTATTTGAGTTTTTAATTTTAGAAACGTTTCAAGCGGGTTTAAGTTGGTATACAGTTTTGGTAAAACGAGATAATTTTAGAAAAGCATTTGCAGGTTTTGATGTGCAAAAAGTAGCTAATTTCACCGATGCTAAATTGCAAGTTTTAGCTGAAGATGTTGGAATAATAAGAAACAAATTAAAAATTAAAGCCGCAGTAACCAATGCGCAAGCTTTTATAAAAGTGCAAGAAGAATTTGGCAGTTTTTCTAAATATATTTGGGCTTTTGTAGACAACAAACCAATAATTAATAATCCAAAAACTTTGAGGGAAGTGCCTACAACAAATGAAATTTCAGATAAATTAAGCAAGGATTTAAAAAAAAGAGGCTTTAAATTTGTTGGTTCTACGGTAGTTTATGCACACATGCAAGCCACAGGAATGGTAAACGATCACGTAGAAGAGTGTTGGGTGAGGGGTTAGTAATCAGTGTTCAGTTTTTAGTATTCAGAAAAAAATAGTATTAAATTAAAATATAAGTATTTACAGTAAATCGTAAATCCCAAATCAAAAATCGTAAATCAAATGGATCCACTTCACGGCATAACACTAAAAGCCATACTCGAAAAATTAGTCGATTATTATGGTTTTGATACGCTTGGCGAATTGATAAAAATCAAATGTTTTAATGAAAATCCGACTATTAATTCTAGTTTAACTTTTTTACGAAAAACAGAATGGGCTCGAAAAAAAGTGGAAGTTTTATATGTAAGAAGTTTGAAGAAATTTGATGCGAAGTAAATCTGTGTAAATTTGTGAGAATCTGTATTCAAAATAAATAAACTTTTGCGATTCTCTGTTTTTATTCGTGTATCTCTGCATAATATCTAACTTTTCATAATCGCTAAAAATTCCTCTCTTTCAATTTCAATACATCCCAAACTTTCTAAATGATTGTTGTGTACTTGGCAATCTAAAAGTTTATAATTAGCCATTTCTAGTTGTTTTGCTAAATAAATAAAAGCAACTTTACTAGCATTAGGCACTTTAGAAAACATGCTTTCTCCGCAAAAAACAGTTCCTAAATCAATTCCGTATAAACCGCCTACTAATTCGTTTTTTTGCCAAACTTCTACGCTTTTGGCATGGCCTAATTCATTTAGTTTACAGTATGCTTCTACAATTTCATTAGAAATCCACGTGCCGTCTTGATTTTTTCTTGGTGATTTTTGACAGTTAGAAATTACCGCTCTAAAATTTGTGTTAAAAGTAATTTGAAATTCATTGCGAAGCAGTACTTTTTTCATGCTTTTCGTTATTCGTAAATTTTCGAAAAATAATACCATCCTTTTTTTTGGACACCACCAAAGTTTTGGCTCATCAGAATCGTACCATGGGAAAATGCCGTTTTGATACGCTAAAAGTAACCTTTCAGAAGACAAATCCCCACCAACTGCAATAATGCCCTCAGGAGATGTTTCTGAAGAAGGCGGAAAATAAAGTTCGGGTGTTAAAAAATACATATTTCAATTTCAATGACAATATTAAAATTCAATTTCAAAAAAAATCCAAACTCCAAATTAATCTTTTTACAGAATTTTGGAATTTGGAATTTAAATTTTGGTATTTACTTTTTAATCTTAGATTAAAAAGGTAAATCGTCGTGTTCTTCTTCTTTAAAATCTGTAGCTGGAGCAAATGCTTCAGCAGCAGGTGCAGGAGGCATTTCTGGCGAATTTGAAGGAGCAGTATTTGCTAATCTTTCAATTCTCCAACCTGTGATGGTGTTAAAATGTTTCACTTCACCTTGAGGCGACGTCCATTCTCTACCTCTTAAATTGATAGATACTTTAACTTGTTCGCCCACTTGGTAGGAATTTAAATCATCCACTTTTGCTTGTTGAAATTCAACTGAAATATGTTGCGGGTACTGCTCTTCAGTAGTAACAACTATTTCTCTTTTTTTAAATGAAGCACTTACGTCTTGTGTAACTCCAATCATTTTAATTCTTCCAATAACTTCCATAACTCTCTTGTTTTATTTTTGTGCTAATAACAATTTCCAAGCGTTTAAAACCTGATTGTTGTCTAAATATTCTTTTGCTTTTTTAAATTTCGTATCAAAATCGTCTGAACTTAAAACGGCTTTAACTTCAAAATTTTCTTTTACAAATATAGTAATTTCTTCTTCATTCGGAATAGTTTCTATATTTCCTAATTTCCCCAAATCATTTCCATTAAAATAACCGCATTCTTTAATGAAATTTGGAATCATATCTACACCAATACCTAAAGTAGTCAATGGTTTTTCCACTTCAAATAATCCTACATTTGCGCGACTATACCAATTGCCACCCAAACGAGAAACTACATCGATTTTGTGTTGGTCAATCATTTGGTTTTCGTCTAAAACACTTTCGTGAATGTGAATTTTTACCACTTCGCAAATTACTAAATTTCCAGCGCCACCTTCAGTCCCTAATGCGATAATGTCGTTAATAATACATTCAAATTGCACCGGACTTTCAGCCACTCTATATGGCGCAACAATATCTGATGGCAGCATAGTAAATCCTGCTTTTTTAAATTCGTTAACACCATCTGGATATTCCGTACTCGACAAACTCATTTGCTGCACCATGTCGAAATTTACAATATTAATTACAACTTCGTTGGTTTCTTGAGCGTTTATCAAAGTGTGTTTTATAGTATTATTTCGCACGCGTCTGGCAGGCGAAAAAATTAAAATGGGTGGGTTACTACTAAACACATTAAAAAAACTAAAAGGCGATAAATTCGGATTTCCATCAACGTCCATAGTACTTGCGAAAGCTATTGGTCTGGGCGATACAGCTGTTTGCAAATAGCTTTGTAATTTTACTGGCGATATTTCTTTTGGATTAATGCTTAACATAAATTGTATTTTTTACAAATATACTAGAATTTCCTTTTAATTTTTTACTTTTTACTTTGTTCTTAATTCTAAAAATTTCCTATTTTTACTCAAAATACTTTATATGCAGTTTTCTGAAAAAAGAAACCTTACACGTTGGATCATTATTATTTCTTCATTTTTAATAGCTTCCTTAATTTTATGGAACACCTATGTTTTTTTTCAAACTTTTAAAGAAGAAGAACGCAATAAAATGGAACTTTGGGCTACTGCTCAAAAAACTTTAATGAATTCAGATGTTGATACAGAAATAGAATTGCCAACGTTTATTATCGAAAACAATAAAAACATCCCATTAATACTTACAGATAAAAACGGAAAAATTTTAAGTAATTTAAACCTAGGCGAAATAGAAAATGATAGTCTTAAAGTAAAAGAATTTTTAAATAAAATTAAAAACCAGAACAATCCAATCAAAGTCCAATTTGCTAAAAACAACTTTCATTTGGTATATTATGGAGATTCTCCAATTTTAAACAAATTAAAATATTACCCAATAGCATTATTGTTAGTGGCGTTTTTGTTTGGTGGTGTGGTGTATAATTTTTATCGCGCTACAAAAATGGCCACTCAAAATAAGCTTTGGGCAGGTATGGCTAAGGAAACAGCACATCAAATAGGCACGCCATTATCATCGTTAATGGGCTGGTTGGAGTTGTTGAAACTAGAAAATGTTGATGAAAATACTATAGATGAAATCCAAAAAGACATTAATCGTTTACAAACCATTACGGATAGATTTTCAAAAATTGGAAGTGAACCCGTTTTAGAGCAAAGAGATATAATCGAAGAAACAAAATCATCATTTGAATATTTGCAATCTCGTGTTTCCAAGCAAGTAACTTTTGATTTTCGAGCACCAGAAAAACCGATTTTTGTATCATTAAACCCAATATTACACAGTTGGACAATTGAGAATTTAGTAAAAAATGCCATTGATGCGATGAAAGGAAAAGGCAACTTATCCATTGAAATTGTTGCCGGTGATACCAATGTTTACATAACTGTTACTGATACTGGAAGCGGCATCGCTAAAAATAAATTTAAAACTATTTTTGAACCGGGATATACGTCTAAAAAAAGAGGTTGGGGATTGGGATTATCTTTAACCAAAAGAATTGTTCAAGAATATCACAAAGGAAAAATAAAGGTGGTACATTCTGAAATAGGCAAAGGTACTACGATGCAAATGAGTTTTAGAAAGGAGGGTTAAAATTCCACAAACTCAGCTTTTGTCATTTTAAACTTATTAAAAAAATTTAGTTTATTGAGATGCTGAAACAAGTTCAGCATGACAATTAACTATAAATTTTCAGCAATTTGTTTTGCTAATGCTGTAAATTCATCTGGTGTTAAAGTTGTTTTTCGTTGAAAACGCATATCGTCCATATCTTGTAGCGGGATCAAATGTACGTGTGTGTGCGGCACTTCAAGTCCTACAACCGCAACGCCAATTCGCTTGCAAGAAATCGTTTTTTCCAAAGCAATAGCGACTTTTCTAGAAAACGCCATTAACCCTAGGTATAAAACTTCTTCCATGTCGAAAATTTTATTAACTTCTAGCTTCGGCACACATAAAGTATGACCTTTTGCATTCGGATTTACATCTAAAAAAGCAATAAAATCTTCGTTTTCTGTAATTTTATAACAAGGAATTTCGCCGTTAATTATTTTGGTAAAAATAGAACTCATTTTTTTGGATTTTAGAATTTCTAACTTTGGAATTTCAGAAATTAGTCACGAGTGATTTCTAAAACTTCAAATTTCAATACACCATTTGGTACAATAATTTCTGCAATTTCACCTACTTTTTTGCCTAGTAATCCTTTTCCAATTGGAGAAGTTACTGATATTTTCCCTGTTTTCAAATCGGCTTCGCTTTCCGCAACTAATTTGTATTGCAGTTCCATTCCGTTAGATTGATTTTTGATTTTTACATTAGATAACACCAAAGCTTTCGACACATCTAAAGTAGATTCATCAATAATTCTTGCGTTGGATACCACTTCCTCCATTTTAGAAATTCGCATTTCTAACAAACCTTGTGCTTCTTTTGCAGCATCGTATTCTGCATTTTCAGACAAATCTCCTTTGTCTCTTGCTTCCGCGATGGCTTGTGACGCCTTAGGGCGTTCTATAGATTTAAGTTGGTCTAACTCGTCTTTTAAATGTTTTAATCCTTCTGCTGTGTAATAAGATACTGTGCTCATAACTTCATTAATTTATAAAATAGAAAAAATCCCACAACTATGGGATTCCCTTTTTGCAAAGATATAATTTATTTAACTATTTTTCGTTTACTATATTAGTTTGTCAAATATAAATAAATTAATTTTGATAATTCAAATAAATATAAAAAATGAAAAGATTTTTTTACTTTCTTCTTTTGTTTACAGTCTTTTTTTCTTGTGATAGGGATACACAAACCGATAATAATAACCCCTATTTGCCAAATTATTCGTTTGAAGTGATACTAAATATGAGTTTTCCTCAATATTCAGTTTTGGCCTATCCGTCTAGTGCAGTGTTTGTAAATTCTGCAGGAGCTGGAATTAGAGGTTTGATAGTTTTTAATGCGGGAAGTGGTAATTTTTTAGCTTATGATGCAGCTTGTCCAAATCAAGCATTAGCAGATTGTTCTACAATGACTATTAATGGCATAAATGCCAAATGTCCGTGTGACGATGCTGAATACAGTTTGTTTACCGGTTTGGCCGCCGGAAAGCAATATCCAATGAAAGTGTATAGAGTACAAATGATAGATGCCACAACCATAAAAGTGTATAATTAATGTTACAATCCATATTTTCTTTTTTAAAAAAAGATACAAAATCTTATCCAAAAGGTTCAATTCATCCTTTCGTGGTGAAAAATTTACAAGGAAACGACTTCGATTTTTCCTCCCTAAAAGGTAAAAAAATTATGGTTGTGAATACCGCTTCAAAATGTGGTTTGACACCACAATACGAAAAATTACAGAAGATTTACGAAAAATATAAAAATCAAAACTTTGAAATTATCGGTTTTCCAGCCAATAATTTTTTATGGCAAGAACCTGGAAATGCTTCTGATATTGAAAATTTTTGTAGTGTAAACTATGGCGTTACTTTTCCAATGATGGAGAAAATATCCGTTAAAGGAAAAAACATGCATCCTATTTATGAATTCTTAACAAAGAAATCAAAAAACGGCGTAAAAGATGCTGCTGTAAAATGGAATTTTCAAAAATTTCTACTGAACGAAAATGGCGAATTAGAAAAAGTCATTTCACCAAATACCCAACCTGACGATAGAAGCATTACAGCTTGGATTGAAAAATAGGTACACAGATTTTACAGATTTGTTCAATTAAAATCTGTAAAATCTGCGTACCAAAAAAATTAAAATTTCAAGTTCATTCCAACTAAGAAATTGATTCCCGCTTGTGGATAAAACCCAGCGCCTTCAATTGTTGAAATGGCTGGAGGATTACTAAAATCATCATTATACGTATAAAAATAGCCGTTTGATTCGTAAGTTCTATCAAAAATATTGTTTAACAATCCAGAAAACACAATCGATTTTATGCCTTTATTGATTTTCCATTCGTAATTAATATTTAAATCTGATGTGGTGTAATCTGGTAAAACTGATTTTTCTGAATCAATATTTCCCATGTATTGTTTGCCAACAAACTTGGTTAAAAATGAAATTTGTAGCGTTTTAATTGGTGAATATGTTAAAGCATTTCCTACTACAATATTCGGAGAATAGGCAATATTTGTATTCCCTAAATTGGTTAAAATGCCGTCTCGTTCAAAATAAAAATTCACATTTTTATTGGTG
The DNA here is from genome assembly GCA_964402375.1 of uncultured Flavobacterium sp. GTDB lineage: Bacteria > Bacteroidota > Bacteroidia > Flavobacteriales > Flavobacteriaceae > Flavobacterium. Next base: position 42,082 of record CAYOCC010000004.1, read on the forward strand.
CTTAAAGTAATATTTGGTTGCAAGATTAATTTAGTGGCAATTTGTAGTGAAGATTCTATTTCTAAACCCGCACGATAACTTTTTCCGCTATTTTCAAAAATCGGACTTCCAACATCGTTTAAAGCACCAGTAGCAACCAATTGATTTTTATAGATCATATAAAAAGCATTAATGTTTACAACCGCTTTATTATTTTTAAATTTATAACCTAATTCAAAATCTTGTAAACGTTCTGGTTTGATGCTTCCACTTTCATAATCATCTCTTCGTGGTTCTTTATTTGCAATTCCGAAATATCCATAAATTGAACTTGCTGTATTTAATGTATATGTAATTCCGGCTTTTGGATTAAAAAACCGAAAAGTATCATTTACATCATTAAATTTTATGCTATTCGCTTTATAGAAAACCATTCGGTATTGTAAATCAGCAAAAACATTAAATTTTCCTATTTGTTGCGCTGCTTTTGAATAAAAATTCACATCGTTTTTATTTCCGAAATTATCATAGTATTTGTTGGAATTTGGTATATAATATTGTGTCCAAACGACTTCTCCAAAATGCTTGCCTTGGTATTTATTTGCTGCTCCACCAATTATAAAATCAGTAGTTGCAGTTTTGTAATTTAATGAAAAAGTACTTCCGTAAAAGTCATTGTCAAGCCAACGTTTTCTAACTAAATCGGTAGCGGTATTTCCATTAAAGTTAGGCAACAAATAATCAGAAAAATTTTCATCTTCTCTATATTGCTCAAAATACCCTTTTCCTAAAGTATAATGCAACGCAATATTTGATTGCCATTTTGAACTTAATTTTTCATTCCAATGCAATTGAAAATGATTTTGCCAATAATTATCTGTTTCGTCATCATAAAATTTGGTATTCCCAAATTCATCCGTGTATTGCCCTGCGGAATTATATGTTCTATCATTTTTTAGTTTTTCTTCATCTTCCAAACCATTCCAAGCTTGGTACGTTTTTTCTTTTCCACCAAAAGCAATTGCTTTAATAATTGTTGATTTTGTGATATAATTAGCATCAAAATAATAACCAAATAAATCAGACGAAGCCCTATCTATAAATCCATCAGAGGTTATTTTTGAGATTCTAGCATTCATTTCAAAATTATCGTGTAAACCTGTTCCGAAAGCTAAAGTATGTTTTTTAGTTCCGAAACTTCCAATGGAATTGGCTATTTCAGCATAACTGTTTTGTTGTGCGGCTTTGGTTTGTAAATTTAAACTCGCACCAAAAGCACCTGGACCACTTGTTGAAGTTCCAACACCACGTTGCAATTGAATGCTTTCCAAAGAAGAAGCAAAATCAGGTAAGTTAACAAAGAAGGTACCTTGACTTTCGCTATCATTAAAAGGCACTCCGTTTAAAGTTACGTTAATTCTTGAACCATCTGCACCACGAACACGCATGTAGGTATATCCAATTCCTGCACCAGCATCCGTTGTTGTAACTACAGATGGTAAATAATTCAATAAAATTGGAATATCCTGGCCTAAATTTCTGGGCGCAATTTGTGCTTTAGACACATTTGTAAATGTAATTGGATTTTTGTCTTTTGCTCTAACGCCAGAAATTAAGACTTCTTCAATTGATTTTACAGAATCTTTGGGTTGCTCTTGAGCGTTTAAGGCAAAAGATAAAAGGGACAAGGTAAAAGCTGCTAATTTTTTTCGACTTTCGACTTTTGACTTTCGACTTTTTAAATATAAATTCATACTTCGTAAATTAATACGAATAAAAGGGGTAATTACTCTTTGTTAAAAATAATTAATAAAATGATTTTGAGAATTTAGTTTCTGAAATTAATTCAGAAACACGTGTAGTTCTCGGTTTTCCTTGGCAGCATTACCCGCCCAGGTTCTATGGGTATAATCTCAGCCTGAAAAACAAGCACCCCTTTGAGATAAGACAAAGATAGTAATACAATTTCAAAAATCAATAAGAATTTCAAGAATCTGTTAAATCCATTTAAATCCGCGTACCCATCTAAATTAGAAATCTAATTTTTTCCTCCCTGCTTTAATTTCGCCAGCTTTTTTCTTTTCTTGAATGCGTTTTTCATTGGCACCTTTTGAAATTTTAGTTGCTTTTCTAACTTTAGGTTTAGCTAACGCTTTTTCTAACATTTCAAAAAAACGCTTGATAATAATTTTTTTATTTTTGAATTGACTTCGGTCTTCATCGCACGTTAAAATCAGTAAATTTTCTTGCGAAATTTTTGTTTTTAGTTTGGTTTGAAGCAGTAATTTTTCTTCCTCATCCAAACCTTGAGAGGTTGCTACATCATAAATCAGCACTATTTTAGAAGACACTTTGTTTATATTTTGACCGCCAGCACCACTGCTTCTCACCGCTTTAAAATTCAGTTCAGATGTAACAATCGCCGCTTTCATTATAAAATGGAATTGATGTCTAAATTATTTTGCTGGTGTGCGGGTTTCAATAAATCTGTAACTTTTTTAACGGGATTAAAGGTTTCAATTGGAATTTCTACAAAAATAGTGCTCCATTCTGCCATGGCGCCATTCCATAAACCAGGCAATTCAAACGCTTTTATTTTTTTTTCGTTTTTCGTTTTTTCTGTAATAAATGCTGTTTTTGGATTGATAAAATGGTTTAAATCAAATTTATTTCCTTCAAAATCTTTAAGGCTACAAACAATATCTACCGGGTTAAAATGCGTAGAATTTTTAAAAATAGCTAGTTGATTTTCATTCGTTGAATCAATTTGCGATAATTCTACTATTTGTAAATTATGACGTCCTTTTTCATCTTGAACCCAAAATGGGCCACCGCCAGGCTCGCCTTCATTTTTTACCATTCCGCAAACCCGAATAGGCCTGTTTAAAATTTTAATTAAATACTCTTTTTGATATTCTAATTGAAACATTTTGAATTCATCAGGTAAAGGAATTGACATTTTTGTTTCAATAAAATGAATAATTTCTTTAATGTTATTTTCGTTAATTTCCTTGTTTTGAAACTTTTTCAATGCAGTATCAACTTCCTGTTTTGTGTATAAAAGAATGCCGCCTAATAGTTTTTTATAAGTTAAAATGACTTCTCGATTGTTTTGAGAAACATTATCAATATTTTTTATAAAAACAACATCAGATTGCAATTGGTTTAAATTTTCAATTAAGGCACCATGTCCTCCAGGGCGAAAAAACAATTCGTTTTCAGGAGTTCTAAACGGGGTGTTATCTGCATTAACAGCAATGGTGTCCGAAGTTTCGCTTTGATACGAAAAGGTAATTTCTAAATCTTTATATTTATTTGTAATTTTTAGAAAATCGTTTAGAAATTCTTTAGAAATCGTAAAATGTATTTTAGCTTTTTGGTTTGGCTTTTTGTAAAAGTCAGTTTCAAAAGCGTGTTCGTCAATTGGTGTTAAAATCTCATTATTTCGAAGGTGAAACGGCAAAATTCCTTTTGGTTTGTTGGTAAAATTTAATCCTTTTTCAGTCAATAATGTTTTTATAATTGCATAAATCTTTTGATCGGAATTATAGTTTGCGTAATCTGTGAAGATTTTTTTAGTTTTTTCTTTTAAGTCGTCATAAAACGGAAAACTTCTTAAACCTACAATAAACAAAGACAAATCTCTTTCTTTATTAAGGTTTACATAGGAATTTATAGTGTCTTTTTCAGGATTAAATTTTGTTAAAAATTCATTTAACGATTTAAACATTCTGGTAGCTGCACCGCTTGCTGGAACAAATTTTTCAATGGAGTAGTTGTCTTTATGTGTGTCGAAATAGTCACAAAATTCTTTGATTTCTTGTTCTGAAAATTGAAAAATTCCATCGTTTATTGATGCTATTTTTAGTAAGTTAATAGTTGGAATTCCGTTTTTAAAATAATGCAATTGTTGCATTATTTTTTCTAAAGAATTTCCTCTTTTAACTATTTGTTGTAAATCTATTTCGCTAAATATTTTTTCCATTCTATATACGCTAAGACTGCTAAAATAGTAAAAATTATGTATTGAAAGGCAATTATATAAAGTTGTCTGTCGAAAAATATGTAAACGGCAAACGTATTACCAACAATCCAAAGTATCCAATTTTCGATTTTTTTTCGTGCCATATACCACATGGCTGTGAAAAATAAAGAAGTTGTAAAAACATCTAAATAGTTTTCAATCAGTAACTTATAATTAAAAAAATTATAAATAAGCAAACAAATTATTGCCGTAAAGATGAAAAGGAATACCCCGATTTTTTTTTCTTTGCTGTTAGTTCTAGAAATAGAAAGCGGTTCACCATTTGTGATTTTTTTCCACTGAAACCAACCATAAACACTCATTACTGAGTAGTAAATATTAATACTCATATCGGCATAATAATTAGCGTGAAACATTATGTATACCGTTAAAATGGTGGAAATCATTCCAGTTGGGTAAACTAAAATATTTTCTTTTTTGGCTAAATACACGCTTAAAATGCCAAAAATAAAAGTGACAATTTCAATAGCAATTTGCCAATTCGTAATACTTTTATATTGATGGATGATGGTTTCGTACATTTTTAATTCGTTAAAGCACAAACAAAAGCATAATCTTCAATTAAATCAAACTGAAATTGAAATTCTTCAGCATTGTCATTAAAAATCAATTGTGCTGTTCCTTTTCCGTCTGCTAATTGAAAAGGTGATTCGAAAATATGTTTTGGAAAACTAATGCCTTTTTCGTTTTTTAATTTAAAAATACTTTCTTTAATGCCCCATATTACAGTTGCCTTTGTAATTTTATCTGCAAAAGATAAGTTATCAATATGTGAAACATCCATGTACTTTGAGGTTATTTTTAGAGTTTTTTCTTTACATTTTTCAATATCAATTCCAACTGGTTTGTTGCTAAGACAAATGCACGAAAAGTAATGAGAATGGGAAATTGAAATGTATTTTTTAATATCAAGCTCAACACTTTTGACTTTTAACTTTTGACCTTCGACTTCTAGATGCGGTTTCCCGAATGCATCATAAAACAAGTCAAAATCGTTTAAATCAATATATTGAAGTAACATTCTAACGGCCAAAAACCCTTTTTGATGAGATACAGACTGCATAGTTTGTAATCTTGACAAAGACTTTTCGTTAAGTTGTGCGTTTTCGTAAAACCAAGTAATATCTTCGGAAATTTTCCAAAAATAGGCAATTGTATGTTCGTTTATGATGATTTCTTTATAAAAAGGCATGCTTAAAATTAATTTAATGGGTTTTATTTTATTGTCATTCAATTGTTTAAAGGTTTCAACAAAACTTAAATAGTTAAAATTAATTTCAATTTTGAAACTAATATTGTACCTTTGCACTCTTAAATAAAAAATAAATATACAAATATAATGAGTACTAAAACAATTCCGTACGTACCATACAAAGTTAAAGATATTTCTTTAGCAGCATGGGGAAGAAAAGAAATTTTATTAGCAGAAGCTGAAATGCCAGGTTTAATGGCACTTAGAGAAGAATTTGGCGAAAGTCAACCTTTAAAAGGAGCGCGAGTTGCTGGATGTTTGCACATGACAATTCAAACAGCTGTTTTAATTGAAACATTAGTGGCTTTAGGAGCAGATGTTACTTGGTCTTCTTGTAATATTTTCTCAACTCAAGATCATGCTGCTGCTGCAATTGCTGCTGCTGGAATTCAGGTTTATGCTTGGAAAGGTATGAATGAAGAAGAATTTGATTGGTGTATTGAGCAAACGTTATTTTTTGGTGAAGAACGCGCGCCATTAAATATGATTTTAGATGATGGTGGTGATTTAACAAATTTAGTATTTGATAAATTTACTGAATTGGTTAAAGGAATAAGAGGTTTATCTGAAGAAACTACAACAGGTGTTCACCGTTTGTACGAAAGAATGAAAGCTGGAACTTTATACATGCCAGCGATTAACGTAAACGATTCAGTTACTAAATCTAAATTTGATAACAAATATGGTTGTAAAGAATCTGCAGTAGATGCAGTTCGTAGAGCAACTGATACTATGTTAGCTGGAAAAAGAGTTGTGGTTTGTGGTTATGGAGATGTTGGTAAAGGTACTGCGGCTTCTTTCCGTGGCGCAGGTTCTATTGTAACGGTTACTGAAATTGATCCAATTTGTGCCTTACAAGCTGCAATGGACGGTTTTGAAGTTAAAAAATTAGATACAGTAGTTGCTAATGCAGATATTGTAATTACTACAACTGGTAACAAAGACATCGTTCAAGGTCGTCATTTTGAAGCTATGAAAGACAAGGCTATCGTTTGTAATATTGGGCATTTTGATAATGAAATTGATATGGCTTGGTTAAACGGAAATTTTGGTCATACTAAAAATGAAGTAAAACCACAAGTTGATATTTACACCGTAAACGGTAAAGAAGTTATTATTTTAGCAGAAGGACGTTTAGTAAATTTAGGTTGTGCTACAGGTCACCCAAGTTTTGTAATGAGTAACTCGTTTACTAATCAAACTTTAGCACAATTAGAGTTATGGGAAAATAGCGCTAACTACAAAAATGAAGTATATATGTTGCCAAAACATTTAGATGAAAAAGTAGCGGCTTTACACCTTTCAAGATTAGGAGTAGAATTAGAGACATTACGTCAAGATCAGGCAGAATATATTGGTGTTGGAGTTCAAGGACCATTTAAGCCAGAATATTACAGATATTAATCTAGACTTATTAGAAAGTTAGATTTTTTAGATAATTAGAAACCCTCGCTGAAAAGTGAGGGTTTTTTTTGTTTGCAAACTTAATAACAAAAAAAATCCCAAAAACCATATTGGAATTTGGGATTTTATTTTTTGTAATTTTAGATTTATTATGCTTCGAATGGAAGTATAGAAACCCAAGATTTGTTCTCACCTTTTTTCTGGAATTTTACAACTCCATCTACTTTAGCATGTAAAGTATGGTCTTTTCCCATGTAAACGTTTTCACCTGGGTTGTGTTTTGAACCTCTTTGTCTTACAATGATATTTCCTGCAATAGCAGCTTGACCACCATAAATCTTAACGCCTAAACGTTTTGATTCTGATTCTCTACCATTTTTCGAACTACCGACACCTTTTTTATGAGCCATGACGTTATATTTTAAATGTTATTCTTCAGTTTTTGGTTTTTTTGCTTTAGTAGCTTTAGGTTTTACTTCTTCAGTAACCGTTTCTACTTCAATAGCAGCTTTTTTTGTTGCTTTCGGAGCCGCTTCTTTTTTTGGAGCTGCTTCTTTTTTTGGAGCTACTTCTTTTTTTGCAGCGCCAGATGCAACAATATTCTCAATGATAATTTGAGTAAATGCTTGTCTGTGACCGTTTTTCTTTTTGTAACCTTTTCTTCTTTTCTTTTTAAATACGATTACTTTATCACCTTTAAGGTGTTGTAATACTTTGGCTTCAACAGAAGCTCCTTCTATAGCTGGGGCGCCTAATGTTAATGCTCCGCTGTTATCAATTAATAAGACTTTTTCAAAAGAAACTTTTGCGTCTACATCATTTGCTAAACGGTGAACAAATAACCTTTGGTCTTTGCTTACTTTAAATTGTTGCCCTGCTATCTCTACGATTGCGTACATAACAATGTGTTTAAATTATTATTTTTTAAGTCTGCAAATATATAACTATTTATTAAATCTGCAACATTACTTTTCTTTTTTATACGAATAAAATAAAATTTGAATTATTTTTCATTTTCTGTGTAACAATTTATATCTTTAGCCTACCAATATTTATCATTTATTATTATAAGACTAATTATGAAAAAAACATTAATGGCTTTAGGAACAATAGCAATGTTAGGAAGCACAGCAAATGCTCAGAAAGTAGCATTTGAAGAATTTGATTTAGATAACGGTTTACACGTGGTTCTTCATCAAGATAATTCTGCACCAGTTATTATTACATCAGTAATGTATCACGTAGGTGCAAAGGATGAACAACCAAATCGTACGGGTTTTGCGCACTTTTTTGAGCATTTATTGTTTGAAGGTACCAAAAACATCGAAAGAGGAGAATGGTTTAAAATTGTTACTGCCAATGGTGGTCAAAATAACGCCAACACTTCAGATGATAGAACGTATTACTACGAAGTTTTCCCATCAAATAATTTAGAGTTAGCTATTTGGATGGAATCTGAAAGATTAATGCACCCTGTAATTAACCAAATTGGTGTTGATACACAAAATGAAGTAGTTAAAGAAGAAAAACGTTTACGAATTGACAACCAACCTTACGGAAATATTTTTAAAGCGATTAAACAAAATTTATTTAAAAATCATCCTTACAGATGGACTACAATTGGTGAAATGGAACATTTAGATTCGGCTACTTTAGAAGAATTTCAAGCGTTTAACAAAAAGTTTTATGTGCCAAACAATGCTGTTTTAGTAGTTGCGGGTCAGTTTGATGCTACACAAGCTAAAGATTGGATTAAAAAATATTTTGGATCCATACCAAAAGGCGCACCTGTAGCTAGACAAAAATTTGAAGAAGCTCCAATTAATGAAACTATTAAAGCTACTTGGGAAGATCCAAATGTTCAATTACCTATGACTTTAGCAGCGTACAGAACGCCTTCAATGAAAACAAAAGATGCGCGTGTTTTAGATATGATTTCAACTTATTTATCAGATGGTAAAAGTTCTAAATTATACAAAAAAATGGTTGATGATAAAAAAGTAGCACTTCAGGTTGGAGCGTTCAGTAATTCGCAAGAAGATTACGGACAATATATTATTTACAGTTTGCCTTTAGGTGATGTTTCTTCAGATAATTTATTAAAAGAAATTGATGAAGAAATTGTTAACATGCAAACTAATTTAATTTCTGAGAACGATTTTCAAAAACTTCAAAACAAATTTGAAAACAATTATGTAAGTTCAAATGCAACTGTAGAAGGTATTGCAGAAAATTTAGCTTCATACTATTTATTATATGGTGATATTAATTTAGTGAATACTGAAATTGAAATTTACCGTTCTATTACAAGAGAAGATATCAAAGAAGTGGCTAAAAAATATTTAAATCCAAACCAACGTTTGGTTTTAAATTATGGTCCTGCAAAAGAAAAAACAGCTAAATAATTTTACCATGAAAAAGTATTTATACATCGCAGCCAGTTTATTATTAACAATAACTATGCAAGCACAAGACAGACCAATGCCTAAACAAGGGCCAGCACCATCAATTAATATTAAAAAACCAGTATCATTTGTATTAGAAAATGGTTTAAAAGTATTAGTTGTTGAAAACAATAAATTACCAAGAGTTTCTTTTAATTTAACTTTAGACAATGCACCTTTTTCGGAAGGAAGCAAAAAAGGAGTTACAGATTTAGTAAGTTCGATGATTGGAAATGCTACAGAATCTATTTCTAAAGATAAATTTAATGAAGAAATTGACTTCTTAGGCGCTAATATTAATTTTTACGAATCTGGTGCTTCTGCAAATGGTTTGTCAAGATATTCGGCTAGAATTTTAGAATTATTAGCTGATGGCGCTTTGAATCCATTATTTACTCAAGAAGATTTTGATGCAGAAAGAGCTAAATTAATTGAAGGATTAAAAGCTGATGAAAAAAGCGCTTCTGCAATTGCAGGTCGTGTTCAAAATGTTTTAACGTACGGAAAAGAACATTATAATGGTGAATTCACTTCAGAAGAAACATTGAAAAATGTAACGTTACAAGACGTAATCAATCATTACAACACGTATTTCGTTCCAGCAAATGCTTATTTAGTAGTAATTGGTGACGTAAAAACCAAAGATGTTAAGAAAAAAGTACAACAATTATTTGGAGCCGATGTTTGGAAATCAGCTACAGCACCAAATTTAACTTACAACGACCCAACAGATTTGCAATATTCTCAAATTAATTTTGTTGATGTGCCTAATGCAGTTCAATCTGAAATTGCATTAATCAACCTATCAAAATTAAAAATGACGGATAAAGATTATTTCGCTGCTATTTTAGCTAACCAAATTCTTGGTGGTGGTGGAGAAGGTCGTTTGTTCTTAAACTTAAGAGAAAAACACGGTTGGACATACGGTTCGTATTCTAATTTAGGAGCAAGTAAATATATTTCAAAATTTTCTTCTACAGCTTCAGTTAGAAATGCTGTAACAGATAGTGCTGTTGTAGAAATTTTTAATGAATTGAACAAAATCAGAACCGATTTAGTATCTGAAGAAGATTTAAAAAATGCAAAAGCAAAATACATTGGAAACTTTGTAATGCAAATTGAAAAACCAGCGACTATTGCTCGTTATGCTTTAAACATTAGAACATTAGGTTTACCAGAAGATTTTTACGAAAATTATGTAAAAAACATCAATGCAGTAACGCCTGAAGATGTTAGAAATGCTGCTAATAAATATTTCTTAGCAAATAACACTAGAGTTGTAATTGTTGGTAAAGCCGCTGATGTTTTACCAGGTTTAGAAGCCATGAGTGCAAAAGAGAAAATGCCAATTTTCTATTTTGATAAATACGGAAGCAAAGTTGAAAAACCAGTTGTGAAAAAAGATGTTCCTGCAGGTGTTACGGCGCAAACAGTTGTTAAAAAATACATTGATGCTATTGGTGGAGAAAAAGCTTTAAAAGCCGTTAAAACGACAATGACAACTGCAAAAGCTAAAGTTCAAGGTCGTGAAATTGAAATGCTGGCTAAGTCTTCTGTTTCAAATAAAAACTTGATTACCATGAACATGATGGGAATGACAGTTATGAAACAAGTTGTAGGTGATAAAACAGGATATCAAGAAGCGCAAGGACAAAAAAAGGCATTTGAAGGTGATGAGTTTGCTACAATGAAACAACAATCTTTTCCGTTTGTAGAATTAAAAATGCTAACTGATAAAACAATTGTTTTAAGTGGTATTGAATCTCTTAATGGTCAAGACGCTTATGCAATTCAAGTTGGTACAAGTAAATATTTTTATGATGTAAAAACTGGTTTAAGAGTAGCTACTGAAAATGAATCAGGTGAAGGTGCTGAAAAGCGTAAGGCAATGACTTACTATGCTGATTATGTTGATGTAAAAGGAATTAAATTTCCATATAAAATGACAATGGATGTTGGAATGCCTTTAGAATTTATTACACAAGATGTAAAAATTAATGAAGGAGTTACTGAAAAAGATTTCGAATAAATTTATTTTTTGAAAATGAAAAAGGATTGCGAAAGCAATCCTTTTTTTATGCAATAAATTTTTATTTTCGATTTGTAATATAAACGCCAAACAAAATAATTATGGTACCTAAAACTTGTAATAAAGTAACGCCTTCGTTAAAAATCACACTCCATATTGTAGCTACAACAGGTATCAAATACGTTACATTTGAAGCAAAAATTGGAGACGACATTTGTATGAGTTTATAAAAATAGATATTTGCTAACCCAGTACCAATAATTCCTAAAATCGCTACATAAATTAAAGGATGTACATCGTATGAAATGCCGAAACCATCTGTTGTGTTTTGAATGGTTTGAAAATCATAACCAGTAAAAGATAAAATTAACAAAGCAGGTATAAGAAGAAAAGCAAAATTTCCAACAGTAATGCCAATTGGTGAAACGTCAAATAAATATTTTTTCACCATATTAATATTAGCGGCATAACACCAAGAAGCTACAATTACTAATAATGCAAACCAATAATTTTTTGATGGATTTCCTGAAGCGCCTGCATAAACTAATATCAAACAACCAATAATTCCTATTAGTAACCCGTAAATTTGTTTCTTTTTAAATGTGAGTCCGAAAAACACACTTCCAATTATCAAAGTATTTAATGGGGTAAACGAGTTTAATGTCGAACTAATAGAACTACTAATCTGCGTTTGTGCTAGGGCAAAAAGAAAAATAGGGAAGAAATTACCTAATAGTCCGGCAATAATAATGTACTTCATTTTCTTTTTTTCTATCTTAAATAGTTCTTTCCCTGCAATTAAAAGCAAAAAAACGGAAGTAAAAAGTATTCGATACACGCCTAATTGATAGGGATTCATGCCGCCATCTAAGCATTTTTTCATTAAAATAAATGAACTTCCCCAAACTAATGCTAAAACTAGCAAGATGAACCATTTTGAATTTTTATTTCCCATAAAACTATTAAAAAAATAAGGCTGTCAAATTTGACAGCCTTAAAGGTATAATTATTTTTAAGATATTTTAACCTAAAGCAGCTCTTTTGAAACCTGTAACTTTTAAATCTGCATTTACAGATTTAATATAAGCAGCTACACTCATTGCACTATCTTTAATATAATCTTGGTTTACTAAAGTATTATCTTTAAAGAAACGTCCTAATTTCCCTTTAGCGATGTTTTCAATCATTGCTTCTGGTTTTCCTTCTTGACGTAAAAGGTCTTTAGCAATTTCTATTTCTTTAGCAATTGTATCCGCATCAACACCCGCTTCATCTAAAGCGATTGGTGCCATTGCAGCCGCTTGCATAGCAATGTTTCTTGCAGCTTCAGCACCGCCATCAACATTTGCAGATAAAGCCACTAAAGTAGCAATACCGTTTCCAGCGTGAATGTATGAGTTTATAAAAGCACCTTCTAATCTTTCGAAAACACCAATTTCAATTTTTTCACCAATAACACCTGTTTGCTCAATCAATTTTTCAGCAACAGTAATTCCACCAAAATCAGAAGCTAAGAAAGCGTCTTTATCTGTAAAATTTAAAGCTAAGTTTGCAAAATCATTTGCTAATTTTACGAAACCTTCATTTTTTCCTACGAAGTCTGTTTCACAATTTAAAGAAATTACAACACCAGCAGTATTATCGCTATTTACAACAGCAATAACAGCACCTTCTGTAGATTCTCTATCCGAACGGTTTGCGGCAACTTTTTGACCTTTTTTTCTTAAAATTTCAATGGCTAATTCAAAATCACCTTCAGCTTCAACTAAAGCTTTTTTGCAATCCATCATACCAGCACCGGTTGTAGTTCTTAATTTGTTAACTTCAGCAGCAGTTATATTTGACATTTTATTTTATTTTAGATTATTAATGTAAAAAAAGAAATTCCAATTGTAAAATTCCAAATTCTGGTTTTATATAATTCATAACAAATGGTTAATAAATTAGTTTGGAATTTGGAATTTTACTTTCGGAATTTTTATTATTTATGCTTCAGTTGAAGTTTCTTCAGTCTGAATTTCAGCTACTGGAGCTGTTTCAGTTGAAGTTTCTTCAGCTTTAACTTCTTCAGCTTTAACTTCTTTAGCTTTAACTTCTTCAGTTGAAGTTTCTTCAGTTGAAGTTTCATCTTTGTCTGATTTTCTTTCAGATAAACCTTCTGTAATTGAAGCAGTTACTAAAGATAAAATTTTATCGATTGATTTAGAAGCGTCATCGTTAGCAGGAATAACATACTCAACCAAACGAGGGTCAGAGTTTGTATCAACCATTGCGAAAACTGGAATGTTTAACTTTTTTGCTTCTTTAACCGCGATATGTTCCGCTTTAATATCTACTACAAATAATGCAGCAGGAATTCTTGACATATCAGCAATAGAACCTAAGTTCTTGTCTAATTTTGCTCTTAAACGATCTACTTGTAAACGCTCCTTTTTTGAAAGTGTCATGAAAGTACCGTCTTTTTTCATTCTATCAATAGAAGCCATTTTTTTAATCGCTTTTCTGATAGTGATAAAGTTGGTTAACATTCCACCTGGCCATCTTTCAGTGATGTAAGGCATGTTACAAGCAGCTGCTTTTTCAGCAACGATGTCTTTTGCTTGTTTTTTGGTAGCTACGAAAAGTATTTTTCTACCAGATGCTGCAATACTTTTTAAAGCATCATTTGCTTCTTCAATTTTTGCAGCCGTTTTATATAGGTTAATGATATGTATACCATTACGTTCCATATAAATGTATGGGGCCATGTTTGGATCCCATTTACGAGTCATGTGTCCGAAATGAACACCTGCTTCTAATAATTCTTTAACGTCAATTTTGTTTGCCATTTTGTAATAGTTTACGTTCCGTGTTCTAGCAATGTTCCTTTTGGCTTAAAGCTTAAGGCTTCATTTAGATGCTAAACTAATTTCTTTTTCAATAAAAAGAAATATCGACAACTTGATTTTTAATTTCTAATTTAATTGTAAAAAGGGTTCTGAAAATATATTCTGATAATACCGAATATTAACGTTTCGAGAATTGGAATCTCTTACGTGCTTTTTTCTGACCGAATTTTTTACGTTCTACCATTCTTGGATCTCTTGTTAGTAATCCTTCTGGTTTTAATACCAATCTGTTTTCTGCTTCAACTTCGCACATTGCTCTTGCAATTGCCATTCTTACAGCTTCTGCTTGACCAGTTGCGCCACCACCGTATACATTAATTTTAACATCAAAATTGTTTTCGTTATTAGTTAATGTTAGGGCTTGTTTTACTTTGTACTGCAATGTAGCAGTTGGAAAGTATACAGCAAACGCTCTTTTGTTAACTGTAATGTTACCAGTTCCTTCTGAAACATAAACACGTGCTACTGCACATTTTCTTCTTCCGATTTTGTGAATTACTCCCATTACTTAAGATCGTTTAGGTTAACGGCTTTAGGCGTTTGTGCAGCGTGTTTGTGCGCATCTCCTACGTTAACATTTAAATTACGGAATAATTGTGCTCCTAATTTGTTTTTAGGCAACATTCCTTTAACTGCTTTTTCTACTAATAATGCAGGATTTTTTTGTTGCATTACTTTTGCAGTTAGACTTCTTTGTCCTCCTGGATAACCTGTGTGACGGATGTACGTTTTCTCATCCAATTTGTTTCCAGTAAGATTGATTTTTTCTGCGTTAATAACAATTACGTTATCTCCACAGTCAACATGCGGCGTATAACTCGGCTTGTACTTACCTCTCAATAGCATGGCTACTTTTGAAGCAAAACGACCTAAGTTATGACCTTCAGCATCTACAACAATCCACTGCTTATCTGCAGTAGCCTTGTTTGCTGAAATTGTCTTGTAGCTTAATGTGTTCACAATACTAATTTTTAATTAAACATTCCATTCCTATTCCCAAACTTAGGGATTAGGGGTGCAAAAGTACAATTATTTATTAAAATTACAAACTCTAAACTAAAATTCTTTTGTATTGATTTTGAACTCTTTAATAGGGTTACTAAAATATATTAAATTTGTAAGGTAATTTTACCTGATTTTTTATATTTTTGAGCCTGAAATAGTACTAAAATGAAATCAAAAGCCACATTAAAAGAATTAGCTAAAGAATTAGGTGTTTCTACCTCCACAGTTTCTAAGGCATTAAGTAATAGCCCAGAAATTAGTGAACTAACTAAAATTAAAATTAAAGAGTTTGCGCAACTAAAAAATTATAAGCCAAATAGTATTGCTAAAAATCTAAAAAACCAACGTTCCTATACTATAGGTGTGATTTTACCAAATATTTTAAATCCTTTTTTTGCAAAAGTATTTTCCGGAATTGAACTATATGCTAACGAAAAAGGCTATAATTTAATAACATGCACCTCTAACGAATCTCTAGAAAAAGAGAAACAAATGCTTGAAATGTTAGACAATGGTGCGATTGATGGATTTATATTAGCATTAGCAGAAGAAACTCAGAAAGAAAATAATTTCACACACATATATAATGTATTGCGCGATGGAACTCCAGTAGTTTTGTTTGATAGAATTGCACCAGAATTAAAATGTGATAAAGTTATTGTAGACGATTTTGACTCTGCAGCTGAAGCGACCCAATATTTAATTGATACGAATTGTAAAAAAATCGCACTCTTTTCCACAATTAATAATTTGAGTGTAGGAAAATTAAGAGAAAACGGATATAAAGAAGCGTTGCAAAACAACAAAATAAAATTTGATGCAACTTTAGCTTTGTTGACAGATTCAGATGAAGGTTTTGATGAAAAAATGAGCACGCTTATTTTAGATAAAAAACCAGATGCGATTTTTGCTGTTGATGAATATGCTGCGGTTGCTGCAATGAAATTTTGTTTAAAAAACGGATTTAATGTACCAAATGACATTTCAATTATTGGTTTTGCAGATGGTTTATGGTCAAGAAGAATGACGCCAAGCTTATCTACAATTAGTCAACATGCACCTGAAATAGGCCAAAAAACAGCCGAATTAATTATCAAACGTATCGAAGAAATTTCAGATTCTGAAACCGAAAAAATATTTGAAACGGTTGTAATTAAAACAGAATTAAGAAAAAGAGATTCGGTTAGAAAATTGTCTTAAACACATAGGCACATAGCATTTAAAAAAATAGCAGTTTTAAGCTATAAATCCCAACTATTTAATTGTTGTATTGCGTGATAAGCTGTTAAATCAAAATGAACGGGAACTATAGAAATATAATCATTAGCTAAAGCCCATTCATCTGTATCTTCGCCGTTATCATGATTCACAAATTTTCCGGTTAACCAATAATATTCTTTACCCATTGGATTGGTGCGCTTGTCAAATTCTTCTTCCCAAGTGGCTTTCGCTTGACGACAAATTTTTATGCCTTTAATTTTATCTGTTTTCGGAAAATTAACATTCAAAACCACTCCTTCAGGCAATCCCTTTTCTAAAACTTCTAAAGCAATTTTTTTAATAAAAGGTTTGATGTATTCAAAATTTGCATCCCAACTGTAATCACATAATGAAAACCCAATAGAAGGAATGCCTTCAATACCGCCTTCCACAGCAGCACTCATCGTACCCGAATAAATTACATTTATAGAGGAATTGGACCCATGATTGACACCAGAAACACATAAATCCGGCTTGCTTTTCATTACTTCATGCACCCCCATTTTTACACAATCAACTGGTGTTCCAGAACAACTGTAGGCATTATTTGTGCCTAAAAAATTAGGAATATGCTTCAATTCTAAAGTACTATTTATGGTAATGGCATGACCCATACCACTTTGTGCGCTGTCTGGTGCAATGATATAAATTTCACCTAATTCATGCATGACTTCTGTTAAAGCTTTTATGCCTGGAGCAGCAATTCCGTCGTCATTAGTAACTAGAATTTTTTTCATTTTACAATTGTGTTAAATTATTTGCTAAATTATTATAATTTATGATTTATTTGCAGATTAAAATATTAAATTTGTTATCTTGTTTTTTTACAAGAATAACAATGATTATTTGGCACGATTTTAGAAGTTAAAAATGAAAAAAAGTATAGAATTTATGAAAAGAAATTATAAGGTTTTATTGGTTGTAGGGATATTAGCTGCTGGATTATGGAGTTTTATTCCTTCAAAAAAAATTACTGGCGACGATAAAGATAAAATGTTAATTGAACTCTTGTCTTTTGTGTTAGAGAAAGGTCATTTTTCACCTATTGAAATAAATGATGAATTTTCAAAAAAAGCTTATGCTTCTTATATTGAATCACTAGATCCAACCAAACGTTTTTTTATTCAATCAGATATTGCTGAATTTCAAAAATATGAACTGTCTATTGACGATATGATTCGCAGTAAAGATTTGGCATTTTTTGATTTAACATATAAAAGATTAATGCTAAGAATGAAAGAATCCAAAGTGATTTACACAAATATTCTTTCAAAACCTTTGGATTTAAATGACAATGAAACCATTAATGTAGATTATGAAAAACTACCTTATGCAGCTACTATGAAAGATTTAGATCAGCGTTGGAGAAAGCAATTAGAACTTGCGGTTTTGAGTGATATTACAGATAAAGAAGACATCCAAAATGCATTGAATTTAGGTATTTCTGATGAAACTAAAGATGTTAAAGATGCAAAACCCGCTGAAAAAATAGAACCTAAATCTTTTGAAGAGTTAGAAAAAACAGCCAGAAAAACTACAGAAAGTAATTTAAATAATAATTTTAGTTTCATTGCAGAATTAACTCGTGAAGATTGGTTTACCGTCTATATCAATGCAATTGTTACGCAATATGACCCACATACTTATTATTTTTCGCCAGAAGATAAGGAGAAATTTGATGTAAGTATGAGTGGAAAATTTGAAGGAATTGGCGCGCGTTTACAAAAGAAAAATGAAGGTATTGAAGTGTCTGAATTAATAAGTGGTGGTCCAGCATGGCGAGGTAAATTATTAGAACAAGGCGACATAATTATTAAAGTAGCCCAAGCAAACGAGGAAGCAATTGATATTGCGGGCATGCGATTAGACGATGTGATTAAAAAAATAAAAGGTCCAAAAGGAACTTTAGTGAAACTTACCGTGAAAAAAGTAGATGGTTCTGTAAAAGTAGTTCCAATTGTAAGAGACGAAGTAGAAACCGAAGAAACCTTTGCCAAATCTACTGTAGTAGAAAAAGACGGGAAGTTATTTGGTGTGATTTATTTACCGAAATTTTACCAAACTTTTGAGAACAGATCTAACAGAGATGCTTTTAAAGATGTGGCCATTGAAATAGAAAGATTGAAAGCTATGAATGTTCAAGGGATTGTAATGGATTTGCGCGATAATGGTGGCGGTTCCTTGGAAACTGTTGTAAAAATGACAGGTTTATTTATAGATAAAGGCCCAGTTGTACAAGTAAAACAAGCTGGAGGCAAAGCTCAAATTTTACCAGATTCAGATCCTAAAGTACAATGGGAAGGTCCGTTGGTAGTTATGATTAATAATTATTCAGCTTCTGCATCTGAGATTTTCGCGGCGGCTATTCAAGATTACAACAGAGGAATTATTATTGGTAGTAAACAATCATACGGAAAAGGAACAGTTCAAAATGTATTTGAATTAAATGAATTTGTTCGTGGAAATGAATATGGCGATTTAGGTGCTTTGAAAACCACAACGCAGAAATTTTATAGGGTTAATGGTGGCTCTACGCAATTGGAAGGTGTAAAAAGCGATATTGTTATGCCAGATCGTTTTAGCTTTATGCAAACTGGTGAAAAAGATGAAAAAAGTGCATTGCCTTGGGACAAAATTGAACCAGCAATTTACACACCTTTACAACTAAGCTATGAAAAAGTAATTGCAAATAGTCAGAAAAGAATTGCTAATAACGATAACTTTAACTTAATTTCTGAAAACGCAAAATGGATTAACGATAGAAAGGAAGACAATACCATTAGCTTAAACTACCAAGCTTATAAAAAAGAGCTATCCGAAATTGAATCCCAGACAAAAAAGTTTAAAAGTATTGAAAAGTTTAAAAGTAATTTAAAATTTACTTCTTTGCCATACGAATTAGATTTAATAGCCAAAGATGAATTGCTAAAAGAAAAACGTGAAAGATGGCATGCCGAACTAGTAAAAGATGTTTACATGTTGGAAACATTAAATGTGTTAACTGATTTAACATTGGATGGAGCAAATATTCCTTTAGTTAAAACAAAGAAAACCCAAAAAGCTAAAGAAAAATTAGCTTCAAAATAGTTTGAAAATCAATATTTAAAAAGCCATTCAATTTGAATGGCTTTTTTTTGAACTTGGTTTTTCTTGGCGAAAAGTTTGGATTATAATAACTCAAAAATCAATCTTTAATTATTATTTTCTCTGTTGCAATGACTTTGTTTTTTTCTGTTAGTTTAATATAGTAAAGGCCGCTTGGGAGATTATCACGGTGCAAAGAAATACTCTGTCCTTCAAGATTGTTCACTTGTCTTACCTCTTGCCCGTAGGAGTTGTAAATTAGTAGGGTTGCATTTTTAAAATTATCGATAGTTTGTATAGTTGTATCGGTATTAAAAGGATTGGGAAAGATAGTATAATTATTATTTTTAGAAATTTCATTACCACCTAAATTGTTTTGTCCCGACTGAATACATCCATTTGGCGTACTCTCATAGGCATAATCTTTTATAGTGAAAGATCCAGAATTTGCTAAAATATCAAAACGGGCCCAGCCATAATAAATGTTGGTTCCCACAATTAGTTTTAGTGCCAAATATTTATCTGAAGCGCCTACCCAATAACCAATACTTGTTCCCATTGCTAAAGTTCCAGGATTATTAAAATCATACCAAGTTGTAAGTGAAGCACAAATAGAAGTAGAAGTAGATAACGCCCATGGCAAATACATACCACTTACAAAATTTCCTGAATAAGCATTGTTATTTTGAGGGTTGCACATAACGCCAAACGCACCAGAGCTTCCACTAAATTGAATTATGAAATCAACAACATTATCATTATTTAAATCTAAAGGGTAGGTAGCATTGGGTGTAGCGTCTGGAATGTCTGTATAAATAATTTGGGAATATAACTTACTGTTTACAAAAAACATTAATAATAAAACACTTAAAGTTGTGACTTTTTTATTAAATATATTTTTAGTTTTCATTATAAAAAATAGTTTTACCATTCATTAACTTTATTGGCATCTAATTTTATAAAAATAAATAGCATAATAGTAAATGCAAATAAACTGGAACCACCATAAGAGAAAAAGGGTAGTGGTACGCCAATTGTTGGAAACAAACGTATAAGCATGGCAATATTCACAAAAAAGTGAGTAAATAAATACGTCGCCACGCAATAACCGTACACCCTACTAAATCGAGTTTTTTGCCTTTCGGCTAAGTATAATATTCTTATAAATAAACTTACAAATAATCCAATAACCAATAAATTCCCAACAAATCCCCATTCTTCACCTACAGTTGTAAAAATATAGTCGGTATGTTGCTCGGGTACAAAGCCACCTTTGGTTTGCGTGCCTTCCAAATAGCCTTTTCCAAATAATCCGCCCGAACCTATGGCTATCATAGATTGATTTAAATTATATCCTTCGGCTTTCATATTTACATCTTTCCCTAAAAGCACATTAATACGATCTTTTTGATGAGGTTCTAAAACCTTATCATATACATAACTGACGGAAAAGGAAAAAAGAGAAATTACGATAAAAATCAATCCATACACAATAGGATTTCTTGAAATTAATCGATTAAAAATAAAATGAATTACCATAAATATTCCAATAAATGAAATCAAGTAAATAGGTTTTATTATCAAAGCCAATAGGAAAGTAGCAATTGCAATGGCTCCAGTCCATAAATACCAGCCTGGTAATCCTTCTCTAAATAAGACAAATATTAAGGATAAAAAAATCATGGCACTTCCTGTATCGGGTTGTAATAATATTAGTAAAACGGGACATCCAATAATTGCAAATGCGATATATTGAAAATTCTTTTTAGCTAAATTGACTTGTGCGTCACTCAAATACTTAGATAATAGTAATGCTACCGCGGTTTTCACAAATTCTGAAGGTTGAAACAAAAAACCTCCAAACTGGTACCAGTTAGTTTGTCCTTTTTTGCTAACTCCAAAAACAAATAATCCTAAAAGTAAGGCAATTCCAATTCCGTAAAAAACCGAAGAAAAGCGTTCAAAAATTTTTGAATCTATAAATAAAATTGAAAATATAATTGGAATTGTAATTAACATGAAAATCATTTGTCTGCCATAATTCAAACTAAAATCAAAAGTGTATTCTTGATTTGAAGGAACGGTTACAGAATATATAGTCAACCATCCAAATACAACTAGGATGAAGTACAATAAAACGGTTATCCAATCTATGGAATTACTAATATCTTGGTTTTTCATTTGTGATTATTTTCCACTTTATTTAATGAAATTTTTTGGATGTTTTAAAGATAAATTTACTTTTTATTTTCCGTTACTTTTTTCTTTTCTACTTCTTTTTTCTTGTCTTTTTCAACTTCTTTCGTAGATTTTAATTTCATTCGAAGCGAATCTGTTTTGTCCAACTTAGGTTTGTGAATGGAATCTTTACTTGGATATAATTTTCGATATTGATAATTTAAATTCCCTTCTAACATTCGCTTTTCTAAATCTGTACGGGTAATTTTCCTATTTAAATATTTTTCAATCATTAAAGTAGCGATTGGTCCTGCCCAAGTATTTCCAAAATGCCCATTTTCCACAATCACTGCAATAGCAATTTTAGGGCGAATTCTCGGTGCAAATGCCACAAATTCAGAATGATCTTCTAATTGCACTCGCTTTCCATTTATTTTAGCAAAATTTTCAGCAGTTCCTGTTTTTCCACAAATTTCCAAACCTTCAACGCCCAATCCAAATGCAGTTCCATGGTTATAAACATCAAATAAACCATTTACAATTGGGTCGAAATGTCGTCTGTTAATCGTTGTAAAATGTTTGGTAGTATATTTTGAATCTATTTTTTTACCTTTTATATTTTTGATGATGTGAGGCGTGTAATAGTAGCCTCTATTTGCAATAGTAGCCATCATATTTGCCAATTGTATCGGCGTCATAGAAACCTCACCTTGACCAATTGAATTTGAAATAATAGTAGTAGAACGCCATCCGCCATTTGGATAAAAATGCTCGTAAAATTTTGAAGTTGGAATGTGGCCTTTTCTACCTGGAGGCAAATCATAGCCCATAAATTTTCCCAAACCAAAACTTTTTAAGTGATTCGCCCAAGCATCAACACCGTCTTTTGGTCTTTTGTATTTTTCAATTGTTCGCTTATATGTATTAGCAAAATAGGTGTTGCAAGATTTATAAATTCCAAAATTTAATTGTATTACACCGCCCGGGCAGTGACAACGCATAAATGCCCCACGCCCATAAGAAAATCCGTGATTACACGTAAATGACGTTTGGGTATCAATTACACCTTCTTGCAAGCCTACTAAACCTGTCAGAATTTTAAAAGGAGACCCGGGAGGGAATTCACCCAATAAACCCCTATCGAATAAAGGTTTGGCTATGGAATCATTGTATAATTTTGTGTAATTTCTTGAACGTTGTCTGCCAACTAACAGAGCTGGATCATATGAAGGTGCGGTTATCAAGGCTAAAATTTCACCGGTACTTGGTTCAATAGCTACAATTCCGCCACGTTTGTTTACCATTAATTCTTCTCCATATTTTTGTAATTCTCCATCAATAGCTAAAGTTACATCGCTACCTTGTTTTGCAATGGTATCAAATTTGCCTTCTTTGTAAGAACCAATTTCTTTGTTGTGTTTGTCTTTCAGAATGTATTTTACTCCTTTAACACCACGTAACATTTCTTCGTAAGCTTCTTCAACACCTTGTCTACCAATTAAATCGCCGCTTTTATAATAAGGATTGTCTTTTATAATGGCATCATTTACTTGAGTAATAAATCCGAAAATATTGGCACCATGTTTTGTTTGATATTCTCTTAATGATCGTTTTTGAATATAAAAACCGTTGTATTTTCTAATTTTTTCTTGAAAACCAGCAAATTCTGTTTTATTTAATTGCGAAAGAAAAAGAGAAGGTAATCTTGGGCTATAAATTTTGGCTTTACCAATTTTTTCTAAAAATTCTTCTTTTGTAATTTGAAGGATTTTGCAAAATTCAAGGGTATCAATATCTTTTACTTCTTTTGGAACAACCATAATGTCGTAAGAAGGCTGATTGGCAACTAAAAGTTTTCCGTTTCTATCATAAATGTAACCTCTTTCAGGAAAATCGAACTTTATTTTAATGGCATTATTTTCCGATTGTATTTTTAAAGTATCATCAATTATTTGCAAATAGAAAAGACGAACCAATAATAATATAGCGGACACAATGATTATGGTTGGTAATAATGTCTTTCTCATCGTTTATTAGGTTTAATCAAGTAAATACTAATAATACAAATTGTAAACGTAAAAATTGTACTTAATATGGTTCGAGTGATGATTTGAAAAAACAAATCAAATCGGTATAATTCTAAACTAAAAAGTATCAAATGATGAAACAAAATTGCCGAAATAATAAAAGTAAATCGGTCAACAGATAATTTATCAGCTATTCTGATGGTTTGGTATTCGTAACTTAATCCAAAAGCAAATTTTAAGAAAGATGGTCTAAAAAAAGCCAAAAGTAAAGAAGCTGTTGCATGAACGCCGCCACTGTCAGAAAATAAATCCATTACTAAACCCAAACAAAAACTTGCAGCAATAAATCCAGACTTATCTGAGTTAATTGGATATAAAATAAT
This sequence comes from uncultured Flavobacterium sp., assembly GCA_964402375.1. GTDB lineage: Bacteria > Bacteroidota > Bacteroidia > Flavobacteriales > Flavobacteriaceae > Flavobacterium. Next base: position 66,060 of record CAYOCC010000004.1, read on the forward strand.
AAAAAGTATATACAAATACGGATTGATCCAACCTCCAAATTTCACTTGTTCAAGCACTACAATTTGTATTGTTAGCAAAACAATAAAACGAATTAAATTTAATAGAAAGTTACTATTCATTATTTTTTTGTTGGATCTTTTTCTGTTTCTTCTTCCAGTGTTTCTTTCTCTTTTTTCTTTTTATTTTCAATTATATATACATAACCAAGTGAGGTCATGTCATTAAAAAGTCTCACGTTTATTACAAATTTATTACTTGTTTTTTCCGCAAAAATTTGTTCGATTTTTCCAATCGGAATGTTTTCAGGAAATATGGCAGATTGAGCTCCTGTTACAATAGTATCGCCTTTTTTTAATGTGGCTAATTTTGGCACATCAATAAGTTGCACATAACCAGCATTTCTTCCGTCCCAAGTTATAGAACCAAAATGATCCGAATTTTTAATTTTTCCGTTTAACGGATTTTTCGTGTGCAGAATACTAATAACTGTAGCGTAATTTTTCGATGTTTTTTCAATAATTCCTACTACGCCTTTGTCGCTAATTACAGCCATATCTGTTTTTAGTCCTTCAAATGAACCTTTGCCTAGCGTTAAAAAGTTTTCTTGTTTGTTGTAGGAATTTTTTATCACTTTAGCTTGTCGTACCACAAAATCTGATAAAATATTTGGGACTACAATTTTACTTTCTAAAATTGTGTCTTTTTTGTTAAATAAAATTTCTTTTAATCGGGCATTTTCTCTTGCCAAATCTTCATTTTTTTGTTGTAGTCCAAAGTATTCTTTAACGCTATTTATTTGGCTATACGTATAACCTGAAAAAGCATTTGAAGAATTAATATACTGACTTCTGTGGAAAGAATGTGATTTAATTGTAAGCGTTAATGAAATACCCAAAAGCAGCAAAAACAGCAATTTATAGCTGTTTTTTATAAGAAAAATTATAATTTGCTGCATGTATTACCTACTTATTTAATTAAAATATTTTTGTACTTAGCTAAATTTTTAAGCGTCATTCCAGTTCCTCTAACAACCGCTCTTAAAGGGTCTTCAGCGATGTAAACTGGTAAATCTGTTTTTAATGAAATACGTTTGTCTAAACCTCTAAGCATTGAACCTCCTCCTGCTAAATAAATACCGGTGTTATAAATATCTGCGGCTAATTCTGGTGGTGTTTGAGATAACGTTTCCATAATAGCATCTTCAATTCTTTGTATTGATTTATCTAAGGCTTTGGCAATTTCTCTGTAAGATACATCCACTTGTTTTGGTTTCCCTGTCAATAAATCTCGTCCTTGAACTGACATATCTTCAGGAGGACTTTCTAAGTCTTCGATTGCGGCACCAATTTGTATTTTAATTTTTTCTGCAGTTGTTTCACCCACAAATAAATTGTGTTGCGTTCTCATGTAGTAAATAATGTCGTTGGTAAAAACGTCACCAGCAATTTTTACAGATTTATCGCAAACAATACCTGCTAAAGCAATCACGGCAATTTCTGTAGTTCCACCACCAATATCCACAATCATATTTCCTTTCGGTTGCATAATATCAATTCCGATACCAATTGCCGCAGCCATTGGTTCGTGAATTAAATAAACTTCTTTCCCGTTAACACGTTCTGCTGATTCTTTTACAGCACGCATTTCCACTTCTGTAATTCCTGAAGGGATACAGATTACCAAACGAAGTGCTGGAGTAAAAAGTTTTTTCTTTAATGCAGGAATGCTTTTAATTAGCATTTGAAGCATTTTTTCAGACGCATCAAAATCGGCAATTACACCATCTTTTAGCGGACGAATTGTTTTTATGTTTTCATGGGTTTTTCCTTGCATCATGTTGGCTTCTTTTCCAACAGCAATTATTTTCCCAGTTATTCTGTCTCTTGCAACAATTGAAGGACAGTCTATTACAACTTTATCGTTGTGAATTATTAATGTATTTGCGGTACCAAGGTCAATTGCAATGTCCTCAGTCATAAAGTCAAAAAATCCCATATTTATTTGAAGGGTTTAGTATTTTGTGTAAATCTATTCAACTAACAAAAGTATAAAATAAAATTGGAATTATTTAAAATAAAAACGCATTAAAAAAATATTCTTTAATGCGTTTTAAAATAGATGTATTTTTAAGCTGTTTTTAATGTTTAAAATGTCGCACACCAGTCATCACCATCGCAACATTATTAGCATTACAATAGTCAATACTTAATTCGTCTTTTATAGATCCTCCTGGCTGAATAATAGCTGTAATTCCTGCTTTATTTGCAATTTCTACACAGTCTGGAAATGGGAAAAAAGCATCACTTGCCATAACTGCTCCAGTCAAATCGAAATCAAACGTTTTTGCTTTTTCAATGGCTTGATTTAAGGCGTCTACTCTCGACGTTTGTCCAGTTCCAGAAGCGCATAATTGGCGATTTTTAGCGAAAACAATTGTGTTTGATTTGGTATGTTTACATATTTTTGAAGCGAATAATAAATCTTCAATTTCTTCTGTTGTTGGTTCGGTTTTCGTGGCCGTTTTCAATATTTCTACGGAATCGGTAATGTTATCTTTATCTTGAACTAAAACGCCATTTAAACAAGTTCGAATATTTTTAGCAGGTAAAGCCACGTCGTTAATTACTAATATGATTCGGTTCTTTTTTTCTTCTAAAATTTCGATAGCTTCTTGGTCGAATGAAGGCGCAATAACCACTTCGCAAAACAATTTATTAATTTCTTCTGCGGTAGCCAAATCAATGTTTCCATTTGCAATCAGTACGCCACCAAATGCGGAAGTAGGATCGCCAGCTAGAGCATCTAAATAAGCTTCTTTCATTGTGGCTCTTGTAGCTATTCCGCAAGCGTTATTGTGTTTTAAGATAGCAAAAGTAGGATCATTATGTTTAAATTCATTAATTAAATTAACTGAGGCATCAACATCTAATAAGTTATTGTATGAGAGTTCTTTTCCGTGTAATTTTGTAAACATTTTATCAAAATTACCAAAGAAAAATCCTTTTTGATGTGGGTTTTCACCGTAACGTAATATTTGTCCTTTTTCTTCGCTAATTTTCAAATAGGTATCTTCAGTATTGAAATAATTAAAAATTGCGGTATCGTAATTTGATGAGGTATGAAAGGCTTTTGTCGCTAATAACTTTCTTTGTTCAATAGAAGTAGCACCTTGATTTTCAGTATAAAAATTTAAAAAAGTAGCATATTCATCCACTGAAGCTACAATTACGGTATCTTTAAAATTTTTAGCTGCTGCGCGAATTAATGAAATCCCACCAATATCAATTTTTTCAATGCTATCTGCTTCAATGGCTCCAGTAGCCACTGTTTTTTCAAACGGATATAAATCCACAATTACCAAATCAATTTGTGGAATATCAAATTCTGTCATTTGTGCCACATCGCCTTCATGATCCTGACGGTTTAAAATTCCACCAAAAATCTTTGGGTGTAATGTTTTTACTCTGCCGCCTAAAATTGACGGATAAGAAGTTACATCTTCTACAGCCACAACAGGAACTTGTATACTTTTAATAAAATCTTCAGTTCCGCCAGTAGAAAAAATAGTTACATTATTCTGGTGAAGGGCTTTGATGATAGGTTCTAAACCCGTTTTATCAAATACAGAAATTAATGCTGATTTAATTTGTTTTGTGTGAGTCATTATGTTGTTGTTTGTTTTGAACTGCAAAAGTAACAATTTGAATAAGAAAATCCAATAAATCCATTCTGTAAATGAGTAACATTTACAAATAATTTTCCAGTAAAAATTGTAACAAATAGTAGCTTTTGGCTACAAATATTTAAGATATTAATTTTTATGATACTATATGTACGTTTACTGAAGGAAAGTTTTGCTTTTGCTTTTAATGCCTTGAGAAGTAATAAATTACGAACATTTCTTTCTCTACTTGGAGTAACTGTTGGGATTTTTTCAATTATTGCTGTTTTAGCGGCAGTTGATTCTTTGAAAAAAAATATTGTAGACAGTTTAGACGGGATGGATAAAAACACCATTTATTTATTCAAATATTCTTTTGGACCAACGGATGTAGAAGAATGGAAACGAGACCAATTTCCGCATGTAAAATATGATGAATATCAATATTTACAAAAAAGCATGGCCGATATTGATAAAATTTCATTTAATTTTTTTACTGGCAACCAGAATATAAAATATGATGAAAACACGGTTAATTCTATTCGAGTTAAACCTTCAACAAATGAATTTTTCGAAATTGAACCGTTTAAAGTCGATAAAGGAAGGCTTTTTAATGAAGCCGAATCCAATTCTGGAACTTCTGTAATTGTAATTGGAAGTGAGGTTGCGGATGGTTTATTTAAAGGCAACGAACCTATTGGAAAGCAAATTCGGTTGTATGGACAGCGTTTTACTGTTATTGGAGTATTAAAAAAAATGGGTCAAAACGCCTTTGGCGATTCCAATGATGTAGCGGTTTTTTTACCAGTAAATAATATTAGAAAATTATATGGTGATAACAGTTCAAATTTCACGCCAGCCATTTTAATCAAACCAAAAGCAGGTGTTGATATTGAAGAATTTAAAGCAGAATTAACTAATAAAATGAGAAATTATAGAGGCTTACGAGCTGGAGAAATTAATAGTTTTTTTGTAAATATTTTGTCTGGTTTTACTAATTTTATTGATGACATTATTGGTAAGATGAATCTTGCAGGTTGGGGTATTAGTATTTTTTCTCTTCTAGTAGGTGGATTTGGAATTGCAAATATTATGTTTGTTTCTGTAAAAGAACGCACCAATTTAATTGGAATTCAGAAAGCTTTAGGTGCTAAAAACAAATTTATTTTGTTTCAGTTTTTATTTGAAGCAGTAATTTTAGCTATGTTTGGCGGATTAATCGGAATCGTTTTGGTTTGGTTTATTGCCTTGATTTTAACTAACGTTTTAGATTTTGAGTTTGTATTAAGCTCTTTTAATATTCTATTGGGCTCAGGTTTATCAATCATCATCGGATTAATATCAGGAATTTTGCCAGCTATTTCTGCTTCTAAATTAGATCCAGTAGAAGCCATTCGAACAGGAATGTAATACTAAAAAATAAATAAAAAAGCCGATTTGAAACTTCAAATCGGCTTTTTTGTGCTTTAAAAGTAATTATAATTATAACACGTATTTCAAGCTAAACACCACAAAACGAGGTTGTACATAATAACTCGTAAAGCTTGTAGAACCTCCTAATGCATTAAAACTATTGTCGTTTAATGCTGTTGTATTTAATAAGTTGGTAGCGCTTACTTTATACTCAAATTTGCTATCTCTTTTCTGATAAGATAATGATGCGGTTAAAAAATCATATTCCGTATCAAAAGTTTTCGCTTTATCTCTGTTGTGAAAGAAATTGTATTCAGATGTAAATGAAAAAGCGTCTAAAAAGAAATATTCTAATGTTACTGATGGATTATCTACATAATTTATCTGATTTTGAAAATCGTTTACTCTGTATTCGTAAGCTAATTCAATATTTGGTATTTTTTTGAAATTAGTTGAAAATTTCATTTCATAAGTTTGTGTAAATGATTTGGTGTTCTGAATGAACTCAGAATTATCTGGATTTACACGAATATTGTTATTTGTACTTTTACTTAAATTTACGGTACCATCTGCTTTAAAATATCTTGCAAAAGATTTTCCATAATTAATTCTTCCTGAAAGCGACTCATTTGGAAAATTAGAATTAATATTTACGGAGCTTGAAACCTGATTTATACCTGTTAATAAAGCACGATTGGTAATAATTTCAGTTTGTTTTGAATAGGTAATATTAGCAGAAATATTTTCCATATTAAACATGCTGAATTTAAAGAAACGCAAGGAGTGCACTTGTGAAATGGAATTTTCTAAAAATCTATTTCCGCTGTACAAACTGTTATAATTTGAAAACACATAACCTTGCGCCAGTTTAACCACATCTGTAAAATTATTTGTTAATGAGAAATTATAGGATAATGTTTGTGATTTTTTCATTTGCCATAATGCAAAGAAATCAGGTAAAACTCTATTGAAACTCATTTTATTTACGCTATTCAATTGGGTGTCGCTGGTATTAAATTGATGCAAAGTAACACCTGGATTAAAAGTAAATTTTCCCACCAACATTTTATAATGTAAGCCAACAAAAGCATCGTTAAAAACATAATTTACTTGATTAGTGTTTTTGCTATCGGTTAAATTATTTTGTGTGCCATTATCTAAAATTTGGAACATATTGGAATTAAAATTTTGATACGAATATGTGTTTCCTATTGTAACATTAATGTTGCTTTTTGGTGTTACCATATAATAATAATCAAATTTAGAATCTGTTTTATTTGTTTTTACAAATCGGTTTTGATTAATGTTATTTCTTGTTTGAGTACTATTGTATCCTGTTAAAACAAAAGGTTGTATTTGTAAATTGGCATTGTAAAACGGGTCTTCTTGTTGAAATAAATTTTGCATTTCAAAAGCAAAAACATTTTTATCGTTAAGTGTGTAATAGTAGTTTAAGTTTTGATTTAAAGAAATGGGTTGTTGGTTTTTTTCTGTTAAAATATTTCCTTGTAAACTAGACACCACATTCTGATTTTCCAATTGATCTGATGTTTTTAATAACGCATCATAATCCAGGTGCATTTTGGTAGAAGGCACGTAGCTACTACTTAATTTAAACAATCCTAAATTGTTTCTCTGTTTAGAAATATCTCTTCGGGTTTCTGTAATATTTACAGTTGTACCATTTGATAATCTATCAACACGGTTATAAATATTATCCGTTTGTAAATCAGTTTTGTTGTATGAATAAATCCCAAATCCACTGATTGTCCATGCTTTTGATGGATTGTAAGAGAAGTTAGCCGCTCCAAATTTTGTATCAATATTTTTAGCTCGATTGTTTCTTAATCCGCCAATTCCTAAATCGTTTGATGAAACATTAAAACTAGAACCTCCTTTTCGCATCATATTTCTAAATCCACCTGTAAATTTAAAATAGTCTTGCGTGGTAAGCGGTAATTCACCAATATTGTTTAAATTTCCAATTAAATTTACACTGTATTTTGGACTATAATAAAATAGTTTTGGGTTAACAATACTTCTATTTTTCGAGTCGATAATGCCTTCTCCAGCAAGCACATCTCCGAACCAAAAGTTAGTTTTTCCTTGTTTTAATTTTATATTAATAGCAATATTTTCTTCATTATTTTCGAATCCTTTTAAATTAGAAACTTCATTATAATTTCTTAGTACTTGTATCTTATCAATGGCGTCTGCAGGAATGTTTTTAACTCCTAATTTGGTATCACCATCAAAAAAATCTTTACCGTTTACCATTAGTTTTTGTGCTGTTTTTCCTTCTACCGAAATTTCTCCGTCTTTATTAACAGATACGCCAGGTAATTTTTTAAGTACATCTTCTAATTTTTTTTCAGTTCCGTTGGTAAACGAATCAGAGTTGTAAATAATGGTATCGCCACTTATTCTTACAGGCATTTCTCGGACAATTTCAACCGTTTCAATGGTGTTTGAATTAGATAAAACAATATTTAAAGTTTGATTTTCTTTTGTTGTAGTAATTTTTTGTTCAAAAGGCGTATATCCAATATAACCGGCTTTTATAATATATTCAGTATTTGGTTTTAAGTTTAACGAAAACTCCCCTTTTTCACTGGTAATGTTATACGCATCCATTGCCTTTGTGACTTGGTTAATAGCCATTACATTGGCTGTTTCTATTACCAAATTGTCGCTATCTTTTAGTATTCCTGAAACCTTTACCGATTGTGCGTAACTCATTCCAGTAAGAAACAAGCTTAGTACTAAAATTATTTTTTTCATTAAGTGTGTTTATTAGTTTTTTGTTTCATGGAAGATAACACCGTCATTATCTTCCATTTGTTTCTGCATTTTTTTCTCGTATTTTTCGTATTCTTTTTTTGAAATGACTTTACCAGAATTGGGAATTTTTATTTTTACTGTTTCATTGTTTTTTATGCTTACTTTCGTACAAAAGTAAATATAATTTTCATTTTCCAATTGTAATATTAACCCAGGTAATCCCCAAACGCCGTTTGGACCAAAACTAACAGGTATTTCACTGGTGTACCAAGCTGTAATAGTTTTTGGTTCTGGTTTTTTCATTTCAAATAAAGTAGTTTTCCCGTTCTTTATTTTTTCCTGTTGACGGTTGTAAGCCTCTAAATCATTTTTAGAAACCGGTTCAATATAAGTTGCTTTTACGCAGTTATAATCACCAATTATTTTTGTTTCGTTGGTTATTTGCCAAGCAATTTTTGGTAACGAATCTTTTATCACAAATTCATCACCAAAAATATCTTCTTCAGTGTATGAAATTTTATCTTTTGTATTCATATATTTATCTCCATCACCAGACATACTAACACTAACAGAAAAAGACACGCCGCCTTGTCTTGGTGTTGGTTTTTCTAATGCCACAACTTCTTCAAAAAGCGCTTCGGTTTTATTGAATGTTAATAGATAGTTTTTTTGAAATGCTTTTTTCATAGCTTCTTCAAATGCTTCTTTATCTATACCGGTTATAGCATCTTCCGCTGCTTCTTTTTCAGATTCTTTTGAAACTGAAACAGTTTCTTTTTTAGATTTATTTTGAATGGTTTGATATTCTACTTTTCCATAAAAATCTTGCCCAAAAAGGGTTGCGGAGAAAAGTAAAAAACATAATTTAGGTAAATTTTTCATATTATTTGGGGATTAATTAAGGTTACTTTTTATCTTGAATATCTCATTTGCATACCGCCTCTTGATCCAGGTCCGCCGCCCATTTCGCTCATTTCTTTCATTTTTTTAATCATAATATCGTCGTATTCTTTTTGTGAGACTTTGTCACCACCAGTTGGCGCTTTAATTTCGATTTTCTCTTTTACGTTCAATACTAATTTCGAACACATAATTATGGTTTTTCCGTCATTTACTTCCATAATTAATCCTGGTAAACCCCAATATTCATCAGGACCTTGGTTTACAGGAATTTCTGGACAATACCATGCAGTTACAGTAACTTCTTTTGGCATATCAATGTCTTCAAAAAAGTTGGTTTTCTTTTCTTCTTTTTTCTCAGAAGTTTCTTTTTCGTCAACTTTTCCTTCTTCAGCATCTTTTTTTGGTGCTTCTTTTTTTCTTCTATAATTTCTAAAATCTGTTTTGCTGGCTTCTTTTATTGCAGTTGCTTTAAAGCAAGTATAATCTCCAATTTTTTTAGATTCGTCACTTAGTACCCATTTTAAATTAGGTAGCGAATCTTTTATTAAAAATTCTTTTCCAAAAACTTCTTTGTCAACTGTGTATTGTTTTTCTTTAACGTTTTTAAAATACGTACCGCCGCCGCCCATAAAAGAAGCCATCATTCTTCCACCACCGCCTTGTCCGGGTGCATCAAGTTTTTCTTCTTCTTTATATATTGAAGCCGATTTATCGAAATTTAGAACAAATGTTTTTTCAAACATTTTTTTCATTCTTTCCATAATTTGATTTTTCATTTCTGGGGTCATGTCTTTGTTTCCATCAAAGTTTTTGGCAAATTCAGATGTAGACGTTTTAGATTCATAAACCGCCATTCCTTGGAAATCTTTCTGTGCAGTGGCCATAAAAGTTGTCAAACTCAGTATGGCTAAAAATATTTTTTTCATGTTTTATTAATTTAATTTTATTAGACTCTAAAAATAGCTATTAGTTACATGATAATTTGTTATTTTTGTGTTAATATTAAAACTATGCGATTTTTTCTTCTCTTTTATTTAACTGTTTATTTTACTTCCGCTCAAAATATTGATGTGGAGCGCGTTGGTTTAAAACAATATAAATATAGTGCTTTTTTGGGAAATGATTTATCTGGGAATTCTTATTTTTCTACAGGTAATAATTTGTATAAAATTAATTCAACTGATACCCTAAACTATACAAACAATACATTTGGTTCAATTTCAAGTGTAGAAACTTTTAATATGTTGCAAACGCTCGTTTTTTATAAAGAAAACAATGCTTTTGTTTTGTTAGACGCCCAATTAAACGAAATAAAATCGATTATTTTTTCTGAAATCAATTGCGAATTTTTAAAGCCTGCTTCTCAAAATGAATTGTGGTTTTATGACAGTTTAAGTCAACAAATTGGCTTGTATAATTTGAATTCCAAAAAAATTAAATTTTTGTCAAATCCTATCAAAGCTATTAAGCAATCTCAATCGGATTATAATTATTTGTATTGGATAGACAATGATAATAATGGTTATTCAATTTCTAAATTCGGAAAAATAGCTAATTTAGGAAAAGTTGCGCCTTTTGAGAAGGTAGTTTTTTTAAGTCAAAACCATTTGTTTTATCTTTTTGAACATAAAATTTATAATTATACCTTTGAGAATCAGTTATCAACAAGAATAAATATAAATGAAAATTTGATAGCTAATTTTTTCTATACAGATGGATTTTTTTCTATTTTTACCAACAATCAATTAAGTACCTATCAAATAAAAAAATAAAATATGCATATAGCTATTGCAGGAAATATTGGGGCAGGAAAAACCTCATTAACCAGATTATTGTCCAAACATTTCAAATGGGAAGCACATTTTGAAGATGTAGATGATAATCCGTATTTAGATGATTTTTACCATTCTATGGAACGTTGGAGTTTTAATTTGCAAATTTATTTTCTAAACAGTCGTTTCCGACAAATATTAGAGATTAGAAAATCAGGTAAGAAAACCATTCAGGACCGGACTATTTATGAAGACGCCTTTATTTTTGCACCTAATTTGCATGCGATGGGCCTAATGTCTAACAGAGATTATACCAATTATAAATTACTTTTTGATTTAATGGAAGGCCTTGTAGGGCCGCCAGATTTGCTAATATACTTAAGAAGTTCAATTCCTAATTTAGTAGGCCAAATTCATAAGCGAGGTAGAGATTACGAAAATTCAATTTCAATTGATTATTTAAGTAGATTAAATGAGCGCTATGAAGCTTGGGTAAGCACTTACGACAAAGGAAAGTTATTAATTATTGATGTAGATGATATTGATTTTGTAAATAGCCCCGAAGATTTGGGAAATATTATTAACAGAATTGATGCTGAAATAAACGGATTATTTTAAAATGTCAAACGCCTCAATTGAGGCGTTTTTTTATGTTTTATTCAATCAGTGTATCAAATAAAGACAACACCTTAGTTTCTTGAGTTGGTTTTTGCGTCTTAATGATTTTTGGTATTCCGGGAAGTAAATCAAAATAGTTTTCTTCAAAAAATGTATCATTTGCTTGTAAAAATACATTTTTTGCTAGCGTATTTGTTTTTAGTTCGATAAGTGTTTCTCCTACGATTTTAAATTCAATAGTTGGTTTTTCTAGTTGAAGTTCTTTAGGTTTTACAAAATAATGATACGCAATAGTTTTTTTCTTTTTGCTATCAAATTCTATAACTAATATAGTTTTTTCTTTTTCAAATTTTGGTAATTCAGTTTTAGAAATCTGTAGGCAAATTGTGCTTTTTTCAAAGTCCAAATCACAGTCTTTTGATGCAGTCCAAAGTTCCTTTCCAGAAAAATCTATCAATTTAACAAATAACTTTCCAGATATTTCTTCTAAATTATCGTTACTACCAATAATAGAAATTTCGTTTTCATTTTCTTTTACCGCTAAAAGTATAGGAGCAAAACTTTCTTTGACTTGGTAATGAGCTGCTTTCCAATTTCCATAATAGTCTAATGAACTCCATGAAGTTACGGGCCAACAATCGTTGAATTGCCAATACAAAGAACCCATACAATAAGGTTTTGCTAATCGGTGCGCTTCAATGGCAGTTTTCATGCCACGAGCTTGGACTAATTGTGAGACATAATTGTATTTTTCTAGGGAAGTTGGCACCTGAAAATCTCGTGTCATGTACTCTGTGATTGTTTCAAAACCTGTAGGATGTTTTTGATGGTTTTTAAACGCTTCGGAAGCAAAATTTAAATCTTCTTTTAAGATTACTTTTTCTAAGGTTTCCATTTTAGGCATTCCCTGAAACCCGTATTCGCTCATGAATCGGCCAACTTTCTTTTGAAACATTTCAAACGGTTCCTTGCCCCACCAAACGCCCCAATAATGCGAATCACCTTGGGTTAAGCTTTCTTTTTTTCCCCAACCAATGGAAGGTGAAGAAGGCCAATATAAATTTTTCTCTTTAGATAAAATACTATCTAATGTTTGTGGAATAATTTCATGAAACACTTTTTTATAATCGTTCCAAATTTTTGTAGAGTCTGCTTTTGAATACTGAAATTGCTTTTGCCAACCCCAGTTGTGCCATCCTTCATCATTTTCGTTATTGCCACACCAAAGCGCAATACTTGGATGATTTTGAAGTCGATTTACATTGTCAATCACTTCTTGTTTTACATTTTCTATAAATTTTTCATCAGCCGGATACATTGCACAAGCAAACATGAAATCTTGCCAAACTAAAATACCGTTGGCGTCACAAGCATTGTAAAATTCGTCATCGGCATATACGCCACCGCCCCAAACGCGAAGCATATTCATATTTGCTTTTCTGGCGTTTTGAATTGTCTCGTGATAACTTGAACTAGATTTTTTAGGGATAAAACTATCTGGCGGAATATAATTTGCACCTTTCATGAAAACAGGTTTGCCATTTAATTTGAAATAAAAACTTGTTCCAAATTCATCTTTCTCTTGAATTAACTCGATTTTTCTAATGCCAACTTTTACCGCATTATAATCAATAATTGTATCATTGTAAACAATTTCAAATTGAAATAAAAATTGATAAGGATCGCCTAATCCGTTGCACCACCAAAGTTTAGGATTTTCAATTGATACTGGGATTTTAAGTTCGTTTTTACCTTTAATTAGATAAAAATTATAGTATTTTTCATTGTGAAATATTTTAATTCCTTGATCTTTTTGAGATTTTATTTGTAAAATAAAATTCAGTTTTGCGAGTTTTTCAGAAACATAAACCTGTTCGTGTTTGGCGTCCTCAAATGTGGCATTATTCCAAAGTTTCAATTGAACTTTTTTCCAAATTCCAGCGGTAACAAATCTTGGTCCCCAATCCCAACCAAACTGATATTGAGCTTTTCTAACAAAAACACGTTCTTTTTCGGGTAAATTATAAGGTAATTTTGCAGCTTCTTCTTTTCCTTTTTTAACCGCCGAAAGAAATATAATTTTTAGGTGATTTTTTCCTTTTTTAAGGTGTTTTTTAGCAGCGAGTGTCCATTTTCTAAACATGTTATCCGCCTCTAAAACCATTTTTCCGTTAATATAAACAGTAGCATAAGTGTCTAATCCATCAAATTCTAATTCGATACTTTCATTTGAAAATTCTTTTTCAGATAATGAAAATGTGGATTCGTATACCCAATTCTCATTTTCAATCCATTGCAATTCTTTTTCATTATTTCCAAAAAATGGATCTGGAATTAATTGATTTTCAAATAAATCAGAATGGACGGTTCCAGGGATGGTTGCCTTGTATTTTTTTGTTTCGTTTTGTTTGTTGAATGTCCAGTTTTCATCAGACAGATTGCGATAATAGGTTTGCCCAAAAAAGTAAAAACTATTTAGGCACAATAGATAAACGAAAAACTTTTTAATCTCATGAGGCATATAAGTTCATTTAAGATTGCAATTTTTTCTTGAGTTGGATAATTTCATCTGGATTTGCTATTTCTGTTCCATCGGTGATAGCTGATGAATGGTACCAATTTCCATTAAAAATTTGATTAAGTTCAGAAATATTGGTCGAACGCAAGCCACCACCTGGCATTATTTCGATTCTATTTTGCGCTTGAATGACTAATTTTTTCAAAACTTCTTTTCCTTCCATAACATAAGAATACGTTCCGGAAGTTAGTAGCGTTGAAAAGCCGCAAGTGATAACATCTTCCAAGGCTTGTTCATGATTAGAAACGCTATCAAAAGCACGATGGAATGTGCAAGGTAAAGGTTTTGCCAATTCTATTAATACACTATTTTGTTTGACATTAATGGTATTGTCTTCATTTAAAATACCAAAAACAAATCCGTTAACGCCAAGTTCTTTGATAGTTTCGATTTCCGATTTCATTTGTTCAAATTCGACTTCTGAGTAAACAAAATCTCCACCTCTTGGACGAATCATCACATAGATATCGATTGTCAAATATTCTCTAGCTTGTTGAATCATTTCAATTAATGGCGTAGTTCCACCAACCGAAATATTAGCACATAATTCGACTCTATCAGCACCCGCTTTTTCAGCAATAACTGCAGATTCACAATTAAAACAAGCGATTTCTATTTTTTTCATTATTTCAAAAAGTAATTGGCATCAATTAATCGATTTCCTGATGCATCATAAACGGCATAATTGAAGCCACCTTGTATACAATACGATCCATATTCTCCTTTTTTGTTTAGCGCAATAAATCCAACTTGAATATCTTTTAATTCTTTACCTCGATTTTTAGTTAGTTTTACAATTCGCATAACCGCTTCTTCACAAGCTTTTTGAGGAGACAAACCTTGTCGCATTAATTCAACTACCAAATGGCATCCTGTAATGCGAATAACTTCTTCGCCGTGACCTGTAGCTGTGGCCGCTCCAATTTCATTATCAACATACAAACCAGCACCAATAATAGGAGAATCGCCAACCCGACCGTGCATTTTAAATGCCATGCCACTTGTAGTGCATGCACCTGATAAATTACCGTTTGCATCTAAAGCAATCATTCCAATAGTGTCGTGGTTTTCTACATTAGCAATGGGCTTGTATTGACTGGTTTTTAACCATTCTTTCCATTCTTTTTCAGAAGCTTCAACTAATAAATTTTCTTTCTTGAAACCTTGTGAAAGTGCAAATTGTAACGCTCCTTTTCCTGCCAACATTACGTGAGGTGTTTTTTCCATCACTGCTCTGGCAACAGAAATAGGATGTTTGATGTGTTCCAAACAAGCAACCGAGCCAATATTCGAAAATTCGTCCATAATGCAAGCATCAAGGGTTACTTTTCCGTCTCTATCAGGTCTACCACCATAGCCTACGCTACGTTCATTTGGATCGCCTTCAGGAATTTTTACACCCGCTTCAACCGCATCTAAAGCACGACCATTTTTGCTTAAAATTTCCCAAGCCGCAGCATTTGCTTCAATTCCGAATCGCCATGTGGATAGCACAATTGGTTTTTGAACAGTTTTTAAGTCAACTTTATTTTCAATAGTTTCATTGGTATCTTTGAAACTAGTAAGCGCTAAGCCAGCAGTGGCTAAAGCGGTTTTCTTTAAAAAATTTCGTCTATTATTCATCTTATTTTACTCAGTGAAAGAAGTTTTTCTATAATTGATATTGTTATTTTTAAGCCAATTTTCTTGACCTAGTAAACGAGTTTTAAAATCAATATAATTTTCTGGTTTTGCCGTTCCCCATAAAACTTCAGCTAATGCTGACATTCTTGGCATAATCATATATTCAACCTGTTCTGGAGTAAGAATATATTCTGTCCAAACATTGGCTTGCGCACCTAAAATATATTTTTGTTCTTTTAAATCAAGTTCTCTCGGCATTAAATTATAATTATATACTTTCTCTAAAGAAGTGAAACCTCCAATAGCTAAAGGTTCGTTTTCTGGTTTTCCTTGATAATGATCAAAATAGCAATGCGAACCGGGCGACATGACTACATAATGTTTTTGTTTGGCTGCAGCAATTCCGCCTTCGGTTCCGCGCCAACTCATAACGGCAGCGTTTGGTGCTAATCCGCCTTCCAGAATTTCATCCCAACCAATAATTTTTCGACCTTTACTATTGACAAATTTTTCAATTCGTTGGATAAAATAACTTTGTAATTCGTGTTCGTCTTTTAATTCTTTTTCTTTAATAAGTTTTTGACAGTGCGAACAACTTTTCCATCTTGTTTTTGGGCATTCATCACCTCCAATATGAATGTATTCGGATGGAAATAAAGCCAGTACTTCAGAAAGCACATTTTCTAAAAATGTAAAAGTTTCTTCTTTAGGGCAATATACATCATCGAAAACGCCCCATTTTTTGCCTACTTCAAATGGACCGCCCGTACAAGATAATTCGGGATAAGCAGCCAATGCTGCAAGTGAATGTCCAGGCATTTCAATTTCTGGAATAATTGTTATGTGTCGTTGTGATGCGTAAGCGACTACTTCTTTAATCTCTTGTTGAGTGTAAAAACCACCATATTTTATAGTATCAAATTTTTGATCGTCATAACGACCAATCATTGAACCATTTCTCCAAGCTCCAACCTCTGTTAGTTTTGGATATTTTTTTATTTCGATTCGCCAACCTTGATCTTCGGTTAAGTGCCAATGAAAGGTATTCATTTTATAATGCGCTAAATAATCAATGTATTTTTTGATAAACGTGATAGGGAAGTAGTGTCTGCAAACATCAAGATGCATTCCACGCCATGCGTATTTTGGTGCGTCTGATATTTTTATCCAAGGTATCGCAATTTCATTTTTTTTCTCAAAAGGAACTATTTGCAATAACGTTTGGATGCCATAAAAAAGGCCTTGATTTGTAAGTGCTGAAATAATTATTTTCGAATCAGAAACCACTATTTCATATTGCTCTTTGTTGAAATTTTCAGTTTTAGGTTCATCTATAACCAATTGGATTGCTTGAGAATTGGTTTTAGAAGCAATTTTTAGGTTTAATCCTGTTTGAATTTGTAATGCTTCTTTTAAGTAATTAGCTTCAAATGAATATTCATCGGCTTGAATATACGTTTTTGTGTTAATATAAAAACTACCTTTTCCTACTAAAGTGTTTTGTGGTTTTGGTATAAATGCAATATTGTTTTGAGAAAAACTCAACGAGATTAATAAAAATAATAGAAATGTATAGGTGGTTTTCATAAGTAAATATTTATGTACAGGATAAATATACAAATTAATTGCATAAAAAAAAGCCTCATTTCTGAGGCTTTCACTATAAATGTTTTAAAAAAACTATTTTAATCCTTCTACTTTAGCTTTTACTTGTTCTAGCGAACCTTCAAAAGTTTGCGTTTCAGATTTCCCATCTACTGTTGTAGTTACAGTAGCTTTTGCTTTTCCGTTAACGTTTTTAATTTCTACTTTAACGTTTTTAACAGCGTTTTTAGAACAGCATAATTTTTCTCCTACTTTTGCAACGAATTTACCATCGGCATCATAACGAGCCATGCATATTTCTATTTCTTCAGCGGTACAACCTAAAGAATCGCACATTTTTGCACATTCCTCTTTTGTCATAGTTGCGCATTTTGTCATATCGCATTTACCCATTTCTGAAGTGCCATCACCGGTTGTTTTGATAATGGTGTATTTCATTTCTTTTTTGGTTCCTTCAGAATGTCCTCCCAAAATTGGAGCTATTACCAAACCAATCAAACAAGTTAATTTGATTAAGATGTTCATTGAAGGTCCAGAAGTATCTTTAAATGGATCTCCAACAGTATCTCCAGTTACAGCAGCTTTATGAGCATCAGAACCTTTGTATGTCATTTCTCCGTTGATTTCTACACCTGCTTCAAATGATTTTTTAGCGTTGTCCCAAGCACCACCTGCGTTGTTTTGGAAAACTGCCCAAAGCACACCTGAAACGGTAACTCCGGCCATATAACCACCTAACATTTCAGCAATTAATTGGTTATCATCTGGGTAAACTAATTTTCCTAAAAGCACAATTGCAATAGGGAAACCGATAGTTAAAATTCCTGGTAACATCATTTCGCGCAAAGCGGCTTTGGTAGAAATTTCTACACATTTACCATATTCTGGTTTGCCTGTTCCTTCCATAATTCCTGGAATTTCTTTGAACTGACGACGTACTTCATATACCATATCCATAGCAGCTTTTCCTACAGAATTCATTGCTAATGCAGAGAAAACTACTGGAATCATTCCACCTATAAATAACATGGCTAATACTGGCGCTTTGAAAATATTAATTCCGTCAATACCTGTAAAAGTGACATAAGCAGCAAACAAAGCTAAAGAAGTTAACGCAGCCGAAGCGATTGCGAATCCTTTTCCTGTTGCAGCTGTTGTATTTCCAACTGAATCTAAAATATCGGTACGTGTACGAACTTCTTTTGGTAATTCACTCATTTCTGCAATACCACCTGCGTTATCAGAAATTGGTCCGAAAGCATCAATAGCTAATTGCATTGCAGTTGTAGCCATCATAGCCGAAGCGGCAAGCGCTACACCATAAAAACCTGCAAACGCATACGAAGACCAAATTGCCGCAGCAAATAATAATACTGTTGGGAAAGTTGAAATCATTCCTGTTGCTAAACCAGCTATTACGTTTGTTCCTGCGCCAGTTGATGATTTTTGAACAATAGCCAAAACCGGTTTCGTTCCTAATCCTGTGTAATATTCAGTTACTGATGAAATGGCTCCACCAACTATTAAACCCACAATAGTAGCGTAGAAAACACGCATAGAAGAAATGTCTTTCAATCCTTCACCGTAAAATTCCATTTTCATAGTTGTTGGTAACATATATTCAACTAAAAAGTAACACGCAACTAAAGTCAATGCTATAGAAACCCAGTTTCCAACGTTTAAGGCTTTTTGTACTTGTGCTTCTTTAGCATCATCACTTGAAATTTTAACCAACATGGTTCCGATTATAGAAAATAAAATTCCAAAACCTGCAATTGCCATTGGTAATAAAATTGGTCCGATTCCGCCAAAAGCATCATCGATTTTGCCACCCATATCTTTAATTACGTAATTTCCTAAAACCATAGCTGCTAAAACCGTTGCTACATACGAACCAAATAAATCAGCTCCCATTCCTGCCACGTCACCTACGTTATCACCTACGTTATCAGCAATTGTCGCAGGATTTCTTGGGTCATCTTCTGGAATACCAGCTTCCACTTTTCCTACTAAATCTGCACCTACATCGGCAGCTTTGGTATAAATACCACCACCCACACGAGCAAATAAGGCAATAGATTCAGCTCCTAAAGAAAATCCAGCTAATGTTTCTAGAACGATGGTCATGTCTTCTGTAGAAGTCCAAACCCCATTCATAAAATATCTAAAAAATAAGATAAAGAATCCTGTTAATCCTAAAACTGCTAAACCAGCAACTCCTAATCCCATTACGGTTCCACCGCCAAAAGATACTTTTAAGGCTTGTGGTAAACTAGTACGTGCTGCTTGAGTAGTTCTAACATTTGTTTTGGTAGCTATTTTCATTCCCATATTTCCAGCTAAAGCAGAGAAAAACGCACCAAAAATGAAGGCAATTACAATTAGCCAATGTGTGGTTGGTACGAAAAAAGAAATGGCTCCAAGAACTATACTTGCTCCTATAACAAAAAAGGTTAATAATCTGTATTCTGCTTTTAAAAAAGCTAATGCACCTTCATAGATGTAATCTGAAATTTCTTTCATTTTACCGTCTCCAGCATCTTGTTTTAATACCCATGTGCGTTTAATTGCCATAAAAAGCAATCCTATAATTGCCATAACAATTGGCAAGTAAATCATAAAATCATTCATAGTTTCTTGTAAATAGTTAATTTTAAATTTAATCGAGCAAAATTAAACAAAAAAGGCAATTATTCTAACGATAATTGCCTTTTTTACTAAAATTAGGAAATTTTTTATTTTATGCTAAATAATCCCTCTGGTTTATTTACTATATTTTCAAGACCTTTTGGACATTCTTTAATTATGTTTTGTGCCTCTTTTACGTCTCTCCATCCTTCTAAATCCTATATTTTGTTTTTAAAACTTTGTATTCCCTAAAGATGTGTTCATGTCAGTTTATGTGTTTTTTTTCGACGTAAAAGTTAGAAAAATACATAAAATAGTGAGGCCTGTATTTGATTTTTTATAAAATAGATTTCTATATTAATGAAGTTTCTTTTTGCCTTTCAATTTAAAAATAAAAACCAAAACCTACTCGAATAGTGAATTTTCTTGCATCAGGAATATTAAAATAACTGCCTCGCCAAGCGGCATCAATTCGCATTACTTTAAATATATTACCTATACCTGCAGAATATTCAAAATAGCCATCTACTGGCGCTTGATAATTTTGTCCGGAGGCATTAACCGCTTTGTTTTCATTTGAAACAGAACCATAAACGGCTTTTGCACCAATAATTTCTCTCCAATTTAATTTTCTTAATAGTGGCACTCTTGAAAATAATTTACCATTAAAATTATGCTCCAAATGTAGTGAAGTATATTCATCGGCTAAGAAATCGTAATAATTTAATAAATTGTAGGTGTTGTCGATAATAAAAAAAGATTGGTTTCCAGGAATAATTCCCATTAAAGATAAAGGTACTGTTCCAAAGGTTTTACCAACTTCTAAAGTAGTAAATAGTCGGCCAAATCCGCCAATTAATAATGGCTGACGGTAAAACATTTGTAACTTTGAATAACTGAAGTCGCTATTTAAAACGCCTTTTAAACCTTGAGAGTAGCTAACAAAAATTCTTGGATAATTTAAATCTACCTCTATTCGGTCCACACCATATCCAATCATTTTTCGATTTGGCGTATAATTGACTAAGAAATTGACTTCAGATTGGGTAATTTTATTTGCCGTTTGACTAAAAGTGTCATCCGTAAAATAATCTAATTTGAATTCGGAAGAAGCAGAAGATAAAGTCCGGTAAGAAAAACTACCTTCAAAAACCAAATTTTTAACAGGCTCTATTTCAAATCCTAAGTTGGTTAAATTAACATTGGTTAATTTGTTGTTAGTACCACTTGAAAAGAAGGAAGAGGAGGCAAAACTTCGTCCCAAAACGTCATTTGAAGTGGTTAAGCTTACGCCAATTTGTTCGACGTCTCTTCGGTTTCCAAAAGAGGCAATTAATCTATTTTTTTTATCCAACATTAAGCGAGCATTAATGCCGTATTTTATTTTTTGGTCTTTAAAACCGTAAGCCGCATACCCTTGAATACGCCAAGGATCATTGGTGCCAAAGTAAGTTCTTCCGCCTAATCTAATTCTTTGCCCTTCAACATCATTGTATCCAAAAGTGGAGAAAACGGGGCCAATATCAAATTTCCCAACTTGTATGTAGCCACTTCCTAAAATGGAAACAATATTGTAAAAACGTTTTATTTTTGGTACCGTTTTTAAAGTATCTAGCATCTCATAAATTCCTTTTTCATTAGAATTTAAACTTTCAAATCTATTTTCTTCCCAATATTCTTCATTTTTAGTATATGCTTCTTTATTGAAGGTGTTTACTTCTTCACGGTAAAATTTATCGTCTTTTTCTCGGTTGAATTCGTGATTTTTAAACATGGTTGTTCGCTTGCCGTACATACCATTTGAGCCTTCTTTTTTGGTTAGTGCAAAATCAGTCATCATGTAATCTCGTTTTAATAAGAAAACTGAATCGTTAAGTACGTCAAATTCTTGTTCAATATAAATATCTCGTACCCAGTTTATGTTAGCACTTTTGCTTGCTTCCATATTGATGCTTTTTATAGCAAAAGTGGAATCGTTTACCCAAAAATCGCCTTTAAAAGTCAATTCGTTTTTCCGTCTGGGATAATATACAATGTTATAGCACCATTTTTTATCAATAAAAGCACTATCGGCTAAAACATAATTATATACTTGAATTCCTGTTCGGGATATAGGACTTACAAAATCTTTATCGAAAAATTTTAAATAATTGTTATATATGTCATAATCGGCATATAAATCTTTTAAAAAGGCGTTAACCCCATCATTATTTGCGTTTCCAAAACCTGAATATTTATTGGCTTCTAACACGTTTTTTATTCTATTTTTTAGATTGTCGCCGTATACTTTACTTTTGGTTTCGTTGATGAAAATAGGTAAGAAATTTTTACCTGTAATGGAAGAAGTGTCTACGTGTTGAAAAATAAACTCTACATTTTTGAAGATTTTATTTTTCATAAATGTACTATCTATTGAATTGATATCAAATTCAATTTTTTCATATTTATCCAATTCATATTGGTTGAATTGATGCAAACCGTTTTTCTTTTTTCTTTCCCAAATTTTTCTGAGAATATCTATAGCAGGGTTGTTTTTTTTGGAAGTTTTTCCGCCATAAACTTTAACTTCGGCAATTTCGTTTGCGTTTTCTAAAATAATTTTTAGATCATAATTAAAGGTTCCTGAAAGTGCTATTTCTTTATCTTTATAGCCTACAAATGAGATAATTAATGTAGGATATGTTTTTTTTGATTCCAGATAAAATTTACCATTTTCGTCTGCAATTATTCCTTCTGCGGAATTTTTAAAAGCCACCGTTGCATAAGAAACAGGTTGTTTGGCATCATCCAAAATGACGCCACTTACTTTAGTTTGGGCAAAAGAAAGCGTTGCAACTAATAAAATTAGGTTTAGTAGGTTCTTCATTTGGGTAATTAATAAAAAAAAATCCCGATACTATCGGGATTCAAATATAATTTAATTTATATAAGTAGACAAATTGATATAAATAGATTTTGATTATTTTTAAAAAATTTAAAATCTAAGTTATCTAATCATCTAATTGTCTAATTTTATCTATACATTACTTTTTTAACTGCATTTACTACATCATTACTATTTGGCAACCATTCTTTTAATAAAGTTGGTGCGTATGGAGCAGGAGTATCGGCAGTTGTAATACGTTGAATTGGTGCATCTAAATAATCAAAAGCACGTTCTTGTACCATATATGTAATTTCTGAAGCTACAGACGCAAACGGCCACGCTTCTTCTAAAACGACTAATCTATTTGTTTTTTTAACTGAATTGATAATACAGTCGTAATCCATTGGGCGAACGGTTCTTAAATCGATAATTTCACAAGAAATACCTGCTGCAGCTAATTCTTCAGCTGCTATAAATGCTTCTTTTATGATTTTACCAAACGACACGATAGTTACGTCTGTTCCTTCGCGTTTTATATCTGCTACACCTAATGGAATAATGTAATCACCTTCAGGAACTTCTCCTTTATCACCATACATTTGTTCTGATTCCATGAAAATAACAGGGTCGTTATCACGAATGGCAGCTTTTAACAAACCTTTTGCATCATAAACTGTACTTGGAACAACTACTTTTAAACCAGGGGTGTTGGCAAACCAGTTTTCAAAAGCTTGTGAGTGTGTTGCGCCTAATTGTCCTGCAGAAGCTGTTGGTCCACGAAAAACCATTGGCATAGGAAATTGTCCAGCCGACATCTGACGCATTTTTGCAGCATTATTTATAATTTGATCAATTCCTACTAATGAAAAATTGAATGTCATGTATTCTACAATTGGACGGCATCCGTTCATGGCTGAACCTACTGCAATACCCGCAAAACCTAATTCTGCAATTGGTGTATCAATTACTCTTTTTGGTCCAAATTCATCAAGCATACCTTTTGAAGCTTTGTAAGCTCCATTATATTCAGCAACTTCTTCTCCCATTAAATACACCGTTTCATCACGACGCATTTCTTCGCTCATGGCTTCACAAATAGCTTCTCTAAACTGTATTGTTCTCATAAAATTAATTCTAAAACTTAGTGAAGGGCAAAATTAATAAAATTTAATGACTACTATCACTATTATTTAATATTTTTACTCAATCGATTTTTTTAATAATATCTTATCAAATTCTTATTTTGAGAAGATTAAATTCAACAATTCATAAAATTTATTTAATTTTTGTAAAAAAACAATATTTTGTATGCGTGCATAATATTTTTTTAAAACATTTTTTGTAATTTCGTACCATCAATATAAATAAGTACAAAAATGAAAATATTAGTTTGCATCAGCCATGTTCCTGATACTACTTCAAAAATTAATTTTGTTAATAACGATACCGAATTTGATACAAATGGTGTACAATATGTTATTAATCCAAATGACGAGTTTGGTTTGACCAAAGCAATCGTTTTAAAAGAGCAAAATGGTGCTCATGTAACTGTTGTAAGTGTAGGCGGCGTTGATGCTGAAGCTACTTTAAGAAAAGCTCTTGCAATTGGTGCAGATGAAGCAATTCGTGTGAATATTCAACCAAAAGATGGTTTGTTTGTTGCCAAACAATTGGCCAATGTGGTGAAACAAGGAGGCTACGATTTAATTATCGCAGGTACAGAATCTATTGATTATAACGGAGGAATGGTTCCTGGAATGATGGCTGGATTGTTAGGATTTAATTTTATAAATGCTTGTATAGGAATTGAAATTTCTGGTACAGAAGCCACAACAATAAGAGAAATTGACGGCGGTAAAGAAACAGCTACATCAAGTTTACCTTTAATTATAGCTGGAAAAAAAGGTTTAGTGGAAGAAAAAGATTTAAGAATTCCAAACATGCGTGGCATCATGACCGCAAGAACAAAAGCGCTTAATATTTTAGAACCGTCTGCAGATGCTAATGCCACCTCATCTATAAAATTTGAAAAACCAGCAGCAAAATCGGCAGTAAAATTAATCAGTGCAGATAATTTAGATGAATTAATTAATTTATTACACAACGAAGCTAAAGTAATATAAGTAATCAGTATTCAGTTTTTAGTGTTCAGTTTTAAACTAAACTATTAAACTTTTAAACTATTTTTTAACTTTTAAACTAAAAAAATGTCAGTTTTAATATATACAGAATCAAATGAAGGTAAATTCAAAAAAGTAGCTTTTGAAATTGCTTCTTATGCCAAAAAAGTAGCCGATATGTTAGGAACAACAGTAACTGCTGTTTCCATTAATGCTACAGAAAACAATACTTTATCTGCTTACGGAGTTAGTAAAGTCTTAAAAGTAACAAATGATAAATTAACGTCATTTAATGCAAAAGCTTATGCGGATGTAATTAAACAAGCAGCTGAAAAAGAAGGGGCTAAAGTAGTAATCTTAGCTTCAACAACAGACAGTTTACACATAGCACCATTAGTAGCCGTAAATTTAAATGCAGGTTTTGCATCAAATGTAATTGAAGCACCTTTAAGCGTGGCACCATTTCAAGTAAAAAGAAGTGCTTTTTCAAACAAAGCTTTTAATTTATCAGAAATTGCAACAGACATAAAAGTTTTAGGAATTTCTAAAAACTCTTTCGGATTGTTTGAAAATGCAACGTCATTAACAGAAGAAGCTTTTTCTCCAGTTTTATCTGATGCAGATTTTGGTGTAAAAGTTATCAATTCTGAAAAAACAACGGGTAAAGTAACCATTGCTGATGCTGAAACTGTAGTTTCAGCCGGTCGTGGATTAAAGGGTCCTGAAAATTGGGGAATGATTGAAGAATTAGCCAATGTACTTGGTGCAGCAACGGCGTGTTCTAAACCCGTTTCTGATATTGGATGGCGTCCTCACGGTGAACACGTGGGACAAACAGGAAAACCAGTTGCAGCAAATTTATACATTGCCATAGGAATTTCTGGAGCTATTCAGCATATTGCGGGAATCAACTCTTCTAAAGTAAAAGTAGTAATCAATACAGATGCCGAAGCGCCTTTCTTTAAAGTAGCCGATTATGGTATTGTAGGTGATGCATTTGATATAGTTCCAAAATTGATAGAAAAATTAAAAGCTTTTAAAGTGGCAAACGCGTAATTTTTTTATATATTGTGCCTTCTAAAAAGGCTATCTAAATACGGTAGAAATATCCCATTTAGATAGCCCTTTTTTTTATAGAAAATATTTTTATAGTACATTTGAATAAAGTTTAAGTACAAAATGAGTTTAGTTAAATTAACCATTAAAGGAATATCGTATAGTCAAACACAAAATGGGGCCTATGCTTTAATTTTGAATGAAGTAGATGGCGACAGACAATTACCAATTGTTATTGGTGCTTTTGAAGCCCAATCTATTGCTATTGCACTAGAAAAAGAAATTACTCCACCTCGTCCTTTAACACACGACTTGTTTAAAACATTTGCTGATAAATATGATATTATAATTAAACAAGTCATCATACACAAATTAGTAGATGGCGTTTTTTATTCCAGTATTATTTCCGAAAAAGAGGGATCGGAAGAGGTAATTGATGCCAGAACTTCTGATGCAATTGCTTTAGCTTTACGATTTAATGCTCCTATATTTACCTACAAAAACATATTAGACAAAGCAGGAATTTTCTTAAATAAAAATAAAAAAGAGTCCTATTCTGATGAGATGGATGATGACGGCATTTTGTCGGATCCAGAGGTTTATGCTGCTGAAGAAGTTGAAAATATATATTCAAAATTTTCTATTCAAGAGCTACATGACATGCTAGAAGAAGCTATCCAAAATGAAGATTACGAAAAAGCAGCCCAAATAAAAGAAGAAATAGACAGAAAATAATTGACCAAAATATATACTACAAAATGAGCATAAAATTAAAATTAACTATTGTAAGTTTTTTACAATTATTTGTTTGGGGCGCTTGGCTTACCACTTTGGCGAGTTATGGATTTGGCTTTAAACAATGGTCGGGTGCCGAGTTTGGTATTGTATTTTCAACTTTAGGATTGGGTTCCATTATTATGCCGCCCATATCTGGAATTATCGCAGATAAATATTTAAATCTAGAAAAATTATATGGCATCCATCATATTTTATATGGAATAATTTTACTTTTCTTGCCGGCCATTGACAGCCCTTCTACTTTCTTTTGGGTGTTACTTGTAGGTATGATTTTTTATATGCCAACGTTATCTTTATCAAGCTCACTTTCTTTCGCCGTTTTAAAAAAATATAATTTTAATATTATTAAAGACTACCCGCCAATTCGAGTTTGGGGAACTATCGGTTTTATAGCTGCTATGTGGTGTACTAATCTTTTTAGTAATGTAAATCCGCCTTTTTCTTTCGGGATTGGAGTTGGAAAAGCTATTGCTTCCATAACCAATATGCCAGTGGAATGCAATCAGTTTTATATGGCATCTTTTTTCGCAATTCTATTGGGAATTTTCTCTTTCACTTTGCCAAAAATTGAACCAATAAAAGACGAAAGTAAAAACAAAACATTCTCTCAAATTTTTGGTTTAGATGCGTTTAAACTTTTTAAAGAATCTAAAATGGCTATGTTTTTTATCTTTAGTATGTTTTTAGGAGCCGCTTTACAATTGACCAATATGTATGGCGAAACCTATATTAAAGATTTTGAAAACATACCCAAATATGCAGAAACTTTTGTAGTAAAATCGGCAAATATTGTTTTGTCTATTTCTCAAATTTCTGAAACGATTTTTATTTTAGCCATTCCGTTTTTCTTACGACGATATGGAATTAAAAAAGTAATGCTTTTTAGTTTAATTGCTTGGGTATTGCGTTTTGGATTTTTCGCTTATGGCGATCCAATTGGAAGTTTATGGATGATTATTATGTCGAATATTGTCTACGGATTGGCATTTGACTTCTTTAATATTTCAGGTTCACTTTTCGTGGAAACCACAACCGATTCTAAAATCCGTTCCTCTGCACAAGGATTATTTATGATGATGACCAACGGTTTCGGAGCTATTTTAGGAAGTTTAGGAAGTGGATTTTTAATTGATACCTATTTTACAACTGAGACGGGTAAAGACTGGCATAACATTTGGCTTACATTTGCTATTTATGCTTTAATAATTACCATCGCATTTGCAATTTTATTTAAACACAAACACAATCCAAAAGACGTAGAGTCATTTAGTTATTGATTGAGTAAAACTCCAAACCCTTAAAAATACACCCATCACCTTAAACGCATATAAATGAAACAATATCACGATTTAGTAAAACACGTTTTAGCAAACGGAACTCAAAAAGGCGACCGCACAGGAACTGGAACCATTAGTGTTTTTGGTTATCAAATGCGTTTTGATTTAAGTGAAGGTTTTCCGATGGTAACCACCAAAAAGTTACATTTAAAATCGATTATTTACGAATTACTTTGGTTTTTAAAAGGCGAAACTAATATTGCCTATTTGCAAGAAAATGGGGTAAAAATTTGGGATGCTTGGGCAGATGAAAATGGCAATTTAGGACCCGTGTATGGACACCAATGGAGAAATTGGAACAGCGAAGAAATTGATCAAATTTCAGAATTAATTGAAACGCTTAAAACCAATCCAAATAGTCGCAGAATGTTAATTTCAGCTTGGAATCCTTCTGTTTTACCAGATACAACAGTTTCGTTTTCAGAAAATGTAGCGAATGGAAAAGCAGCTTTACCGCCTTGTCACGCGTTTTTTCAATTTTATGTTTCTGATGGAAAATTATCTTGTCAGTTGTACCAACGTAGTGCTGATATTTTCTTAGGCGTACCGTTTAACATTGCTTCGTATGCCTTATTTACCATGATGGTAGCACAAGTTTGTGGGTTAGAAGCGGGTGAGTTTATCCATACTTTTGGTGATGCTCATATTTACAACAATCATATAGAACAAGTGAATTTACAATTGAGCCGTGAGCCAAGAAAATTACCAATAATGAAATTGAACCCAAATGTAACCAACATTTTCGATTTCACTTTTGATGATTTCACGTTGGAAGGCTACGACCCACACGAGCATATTAAAGGTGCGGTTTCGGTTTAAAAACGGATTAAATTTAATTTCAATCAAATTTCCAATCTTAGTACTTCAAATAATTTTCTATGCTAACACTAATCGCCGCAACATCTACAAACAATGCTTTGGGAAAAGACAACCAATTGGTTTGGCATTTACCAGATGATTTTAAACGTTTTAAAGCGTTAACTACCGATCATTACATAATTATGGGAAGAAAAACCTTTGAAAGTTTTCCGAAACCCTTACCAAACAGAACACATGTAATCATTACTCGTCAAAGTAATTATGAAGCGCCTGAAGGTTGCATTGTGGTTTCAAGTTTAGAAGAAGCTATCGCAATTTCTCCAAAAAGCGAAGAAGTTTTTATTGTTGGCGGCGGCGAAATTTACAAACAATCTATAGATATTGCAGATAAAGTCGACCTTACTCGCGTGCATACTACTGTAGAAGCCGACACGTTTTTCCCAGAAATAAATCCAGATCAATGGGACCTCGTTTTTGAAGAACACCATCCAAAAGATGAAAAACATGCGTTTGATTTTACGTTTCAAACTTTTATCAAAGCAAATCGTAATTCGTAAATTGTAATTCATAATTTTGAATTACTTTTGTACTTCAAAAAAACAATCATGTCTAAAAGCATAAAACCTTATCAAGATTCCGAAAAAGGTAAGAAAGAGCAAGTGGCTCAAATGTTTGATACCATTTCCGGAAATTACGATGGATTAAATAAAATAATTTCATTAGGAACAGATGCCACTTGGAAAAAGAAGATTTTACAAAGGGTAAAACTGCTTCATCCAACCTCTATTTTAGACATTGCTACTGGAACTGGAGATTTGGCTATTTTGTTTGCAGAAACTACCGCAACTGAAATTATCGGTTTGGATATTTCGCAAGGTATGCTTGATATGGGCAAGAAAAAAATTTCAGATAAAAACTTAGATTCAAAAATTCAAATGGTTTTAGGTGATGGAGAAAAAATTCCCTACACGGATAATTATTTTGATGTGATAACGGTGGCATACGGCGTAAGAAATTTTGAGAATTTAGAAAAAGGACTTTCTGAAATACTACGTGTATTGAAGCCAAATGGAACTTTTATCATTTTAGAAACAGCTGTACCAACAAAATTTCCGTTTAAACAGGGCTATTATATATATACTAATTTTATCATGCCAACCATCGGAAAATTGTTTTCAAAAGATAAAGCCGCTTATAAATATTTGTCAACTTCTGCACAAAATTTCCCTTTTGGAGAAGCATTGAACAATATTTTACGAAAAATTGGGTTTATAGATGTACAAGACGAACCTCAGACTATGGGTATAGCTTCAATTTATATAGCATCAAAAAAGTAAAACATGCAAGTTAAAAATCTTATTTTTATTTTATTATTCGCACTGAAGTCATTTGCTCAGGGCGGTACTTTTGGTAAAAATCCAATTATAAATGATGAAAATTTTGAGAAACAAAAAATTCATTTTGGTTATTATTTAGGATTTAGCAATTATAATTATCATTTTAATTATAAAACCGTTGGAAAAGATATTGAGTTAAAACCTTCAACTGGATTTAATGTAGGTTTAGTAGTAAATTTAAGATTAATAGAATTTTTTGATTTGCGATTTGAACCAGGTTTTTATGCCACGCAACGCAATTTAATTTACCCAAATATCGAAGATAGAGTGGATAGATTAAGAGAAGTAAAAGCCGCAAATTTACATTTTCCATTATTATTAAAATATTCCGCATTAAGAACTGGAAATGTGCGACCGTTTTTGGTGGGAGGCGTTTCTTCTACTTTAAATTTAGGAAGTAATGAAAAAGCTTCAGACGACAATTCAGCAAACAGATTCCGAGTAAAAACCTGGACGCAAAATTACGAAGTTGGTTTTGGAATGGATTTATATTTAGAATATTTTAAATTTTCTCCATCTATTCGTGGGGTTTTTGGAACGGGTGATGAGTTAATTCGCGATTTAGATCCAAATTCTCCTTGGACTGGAAACATTAAATCGATGCAAACCAGAGCGGTTTTTGTAAACTTTACGTTTCATTAAGTCGAAAGTCTGATTATTTATTTGCTTCTTTTAAACTCTGATAAAAATATGGCGGTGGCTGTGGCTACGTTTAAACTTTCAGTTTGTTGTAAATTTCCAAATCTTGGTATAGAAATTTTTTGATTTACTAAACTTTCAATTTCTGAAGAAATACCGTTGGCTTCATTGCCCATTACAAGTATACCACTAGCGGGTAATTCTTTTGTATAAATGTTTTCACCTTCCATAAATGTTCCAAAAATTTCCAAATCAGTCGCTTCTAAATAAGTTTCTAAATTGGTGTAAACCACATTAACTCGGGCTAGGCTTCCCATTGTAGCTTGCACCACTTTAGGATTATACATATCTACAGTTTCTTCAGAGCAAACAATTTTTGAAATACCAAACCAATCACATAATCTAATAATCGTACCCATATTACCTGGGTCTTTAATATTATCTAAAGCCAATTCTAAACCAGAACTTGTACTTGTAGTATTTTCTTTAATTTTAAAAACTGCCAAACAATCATTTGCAGTAGTTAAAGCAGATATTTTTTTAAGTTCGCTATCTAAAATAAGATTTGCAGCGTGTTTTTGGTCAAACAAATTTGTTTTGGTTACAAATAAATGTTCCAAACTAAAATGGGCATCAATAAGTTCTTGAATCACTTTTTTACCTTCTGCTATGAAAAGATTATGTAACTTACGGTACTTTTTTTGCTGTAAACTATTAATTAGTTTAATTTGGTTTTTGCTAACCATAAAAAATTGTATTTTTGATAAAAATTAAGCGGTTGAAGAATCTCACTCCAAAAATAGCACTATTTTTTCTTTTTGGAATACTTTTTTACTCTTGTTCTGAAGTAAGAAAGCTACAAAAGAAAGAATTGCTTATTCAAGATAACGAAATTATTGTAAATAGTAAATCTACTAATTCAGAAGATTTGCAAAATCAATTGTATCAAAAACCCAATAGTAAATTATTGGGTTTTAAACCGCGTTTGCAATTGTACAATTTGAGTAAAAAAAATGCAGATTCTTCCTATCAATTGTGGCTGTTAAAAAAACCAAACCGACTTGATAGAATGATTAAATTGTATTCTAAAAAACAAGTAAATCGATTAGGTAAATCTTTTTTTGTTTCTGGATATAGCGATTTCTTAAAGGAAATAGGTGAGGCACCATCAATTTTAGACACTGCAAAAGTAAGAAAATCAGAAATTAGGTTACATTCCTTTCAATTTAACAGAGGTTTTTTTGATGTGAAAGTAGCATCTAAAATTGATTCTTTAAAAGATAAAAAAGTAAAAGTTACTTACCAAATAAACACTGGTAAACCGTATATAATTGATAGTATTTTTAGAAATATTGAAACGCCCGTTGTGGATTCTTTGTATGTTACTATTTCTGGAAATTCATTAATAAAATCAGGCGAAACCTATACCGCCGAAAACATTAGCAACGAGAAAAAACGAATTGCAACGGAATTCAGAAATAGAGGTTTGTATCATTTTCAAGAAAATTACATTAAAAAACCTGATGTTGATACGATTGGCAAAGCAAATAAACTTAACATAACCTTTAATATTGGCAACAGAGTTGTAAAAAATGCCGATTCTACTTATACTGAGCCGTTTAAATTATTTAGAATTAATAAAGTCAATGTTTTTACAGACAAACAAGTAAAAGAAAAAGCAATTGGAATTGATAGTTTATCGTATAAAAAATTTAATTTTTACAGTTCGGGAAAACTAAAATACAAACCAAAAGCACTTATTAATGCTATTTTTATTGAAGAAGGAAAATTATTTAGCGATCAAGACAGAACGCTAACTACTAGAGCGTTATCTAATTTGAGAGTATTTCGTTATCCTCAAATTCAATATGTAGAAGATGCTACTGGAAATGGATTAATTGCTAATATAGTTTTAACACCATTAAAAAAATACGAATTCAATATTAAAGGAGATTTCACTCAATCTAACATTCAGCTGTTTGGTATTTCTGGCTTTACGGGAATTACTTTCAGGAATTTATTTAAAGGCGCTGAAATTTTGGATTTTTCCTTACGAGGCAATTTGGGTTCTTCAAAAGATGCCAGTATAAAAAATAGCACCAACGCATTTTTCAATATTTTAGAATACGGTGGAGATGTGAAGCTAAGTTTTCCAAGAATTTTCTTTCCTATTAATACTAAAAGATTAATTAGTAAAGAATCTTTACCAAGTACTTCAATAACCTTAGGTTTATCAAAACAAACAAATATAGGTTTGGATAAAGAAAATTATTACGGTAGTTTTTATTATGATTGGGGATTAAATAAAGATGAAACTAAAAAATTTAAATTGGATTTATTTAACTTACAATTTGTTAAAAATTTAAATATTGACAACTATTTTAACGTTTATAATTACTCTTACAACACTTTAAATTACTTAGCACAGATTTATAATACTAACACAAGTTTTGAAGACGCTAATGGGAACTTAACTTTTTCTGGCGCCTTAGATTTTATAAATGAAGTTAAAACTGGTGGTATTCCAGTTGCGAATGAAATAGATTTTAAAGCCATCAATACCATTGGGGAAAGAAGAAACAGATTAATTGAAAATAATTTAATTTTATCGTCAAGCTTTTCTTATAACCTTAGCACTAAAAACAGTATTAATGACGTTCAGTTTTATAACATTAAGGCAAAAATAGAAAGTTCAGGAAATGTTTTAAATGCAATAGCCAAACAAAAAAAGGAAGCTTTAAATAGTAACGACAATCAAACTGTTTTTGGAGTAGCGTATGCACAGTATATTAAAACAGAGCTTGAATATATCAAACACCTTCAATTATATAAGAAAAGTTCCGTGGCATTCAGATTTTTTGGAGGAGTGGCTGTTCCTTACGGGAATTCAAATTCAGTGCCTTTTTCAAGAAGTTATTTTGCTGGTGGAAGTAATGATAATAGAGGTTGGCAAGCTTATTCATTAGGTCCTGGCGCCAGTTTAAGTGTTAATGATTTTAACGAAGCTAACTTAAAACTATCTCTAAATTTAGAATACCGGTTCAACATTTTTAATAGTTTAAACGGTGCCTTGTTTACCGATGCAGGAAATATTTGGAATGTTTCTGATAATGTAGAAGATGAAAAATTGAAATTTAAAGGTGAAAAATCTTTCCAAGAGATTGCTTTAGGTACAGGTTTTGGACTTCGATATGATTTCGGTTTTTTTGTCATTCGTGGCGATTTAGGTTTCAAGGCTTACAATCCAGCTAAAGAATACTCAAAAAGATGGCTGAAAGATATGAACCTTTCTAAAGCAGTTTTTAATATAGGTATCAATTATCCTTTTTAAAATTAATAAAATTGTTACTTTTGTAAATTCAAATAGCAACACAAATCAACTAAAAATAAATAATCTAATATGAGTCATACTATCAAACCCGGAGTGGCAACTGGAAATCAAGTACAAGAAATTTTTAAATATGCAAAGGAAAAAGGTTTTGCATTACCCGCTGTTAATGTTACAGGAAGTAGCACAATCAATGGTGTTTTAGAAACCGCAGCTAAATTAAATGCGCCAGTAATTATTCAGTTTTCAAATGGAGGGGGTCAGTTTAATGCAGGAAAAGGAATGTCAAATGTAGACGAAAAAGCAGCCATTTTAGGGTCTATAGCTGGAGCAAAACACGTACACACTTTAGCAGAAGCTTATGGCGCAACTGTGATTTTGCATACAGACCACTGTGCAAAAAAATTATTACCATGGATTGATGGTTTGTTAGACGCATCTGAAAAACATTTTGCAGAAACAGGAAAACCATTGTATTCTTCTCATATGATTGATTTATCTGAAGAACCAATTGAAGAAAACATTGAACTTTGCAAGCAATATTTAGCAAGAATGAGTAAAATGGATATGACTTTAGAAATTGAACTTGGAATTACAGGTGGAGAAGAAGACGGAGTAGACAATTCAGATGTAGACAGTTCTAAATTATACACACAACCAGAAGAAGTTTCTTATGCATATGAAGAATTAATGAAAATTAGTCCTCGTTTTACAATTGCAGCTTCTTTCGGAAATGTTCATGGGGTTTACAAACCAGGAAATGTTAAGTTAACGCCGAAAATTTTAAAAAATTCTCAAGAATACGTTCAAAATAAATTCAAAACAGGAGCTAATCCAGTTGATTTTGTTTTTCACGGTGGCTCGGGTTCAACAATTGAAGAAATTAGAGAAGCTATTTCTTATGGAGTAATTAAAATGAACATCGATACAGATTTACAATTTGCTTTTACGGAAGGAATTAGAGATTATATGACCTCTAAAATCGACTACTTAAAAACACAAATTGGAAGTCCAGAAGGAAGCGATAGTCCAAATAAAAAACATTATGATCCAAGAAAATGGATTCGTGAAGGAGAAGTTACTTTCAATACAAGATTAGAACAGGCTTTTGCCGATTTGAATAACGTAAATACATTATAATTAACAATTGATAATTGAAAATTGATAATTATTTGGATTGTCAATTTTCAATTGTCCATTATACATTAAAATTATGGCTTGGTTTAAAAGAAAAGAAAAAGGAATTACAACTGCAACTGAGGACAAAAAAGATGTACCAAAAGGATTATGGTACAAATCGCCTACAGGAAAAATTGTAGATTCTGAAGAATTAGAAAGAAATTTATGGGTGAGCCCGGAAGACGATTATCATGTAAGAATTGGTAGTGCAGAATATTTTAGAATTTTATTTGACAATAATGAGTTTAAAGAATTGGATGCCAATTTGACTTCTGTAGATTCATTAAAATTTGTAGATACCAAAAAATACAGCGATCGTTTAAAAGAAGTTGCCGAAAAAACCAAACTAAAAGACGCGGTTCGAACTGGTGTTGGAAAATCTAAAGGAAATGAAATTGTTATTTGTTGTATGGATTTTGCTTTTATTGGTGGTTCGATGGGCGCTGTAGTTGGTGAAAAAATCTCTAGAGGAATTAGTTATGCGATGGCACATAAGTTGCCATTTGTGATGATTTCAAAATCGGGTGGTGCGCGTATGATGGAGGCGGCGCAATCTTTAATGCAGTTAGCAAAAACTTCTTCAAAGTTAGCACAGTTAGCAGAAGCGCAATTACCTTATATTTCTTTGTGTACCGATCCTACTACTGGAGGAACTACTGCTTCTTATGCCATGCTTGGAGATATTAATATCGCAGAACCAGGTGCTTTAATTGCCTTTGCTGGCCCACGTGTAGTTAGAGACACTACGGGTAAAGATTTACCAGAAGGATTTCAAACTTCTGAATTTTTATTAGAACACGGTTTCTTAGATTTTATTTCCCACAGAAAAGAATTAAAAGATAAAATAAATCTATACATCGATTTAATCTTAAACCAAGATATTAGATAAAAATAAAAAACCCGATTTTCATTTGAAAATCGGGTTTTTTTATTACTTAAAAAAGTCATTAAGACTTTCGACTTAACTATATTCCAAAAGCAGTTTTAATATCTGCAATTCGATCTAATTTTTCCCATGTAAATAATTCCACTTCTATCGTTTTTACATTGCCATCTGGCGATTTAAACGTTTTGGTTACGACTTCATTTTTACGTCCCATGTGTCCGTAAGCAGCAGTTTCGCTATAAATTGGCGTTCTTAATTTTAAATTTTGCTCAATTGCATAAGGTCTTAAATCAAACAATTGCGCTACTTTGTCAGAAATTTGAGAATCTAATAAACCATTTTTAGCTGTACCGTACGTATTTACATAAATATTACATGGTTTTGCCACACCAATAGCATAAGAAACTTGAACCAAAACTTCGGTAGCCACTCCTGCAGCAACTAAGTTTTTAGCTATATGACGCGCTGCATAAGCTGCACTTCTGTCTACTTTACTTGGGTCTTTTCCTGAGAATGCACCACCACCGTGAGCACCTTTTCCACCATAAGTATCAACAATAATTTTTCTACCTGTTAAACCAGTATCACCGTGAGGTCCTCCAATTACGAATTTTCCAGTTGGGTTAATGTGGTATTCAATTTTGTCATTAAATAAATGAGCATATTGAGGGTATTTAGCTAAAATTCTAGGAATTAAGATTTCAATAATATCTTTTTTGATTTTTGCTAACATAGAAGTTTCCTCATCAAAATCATCATGTTGTGTAGAAACTACGATAGAGTCAATTCTTACAGGAATATTGTCATCATTGTATTCTAAAGTAACTTGAGATTTTGCATCAGGACGCAAATAAGTTATTGCTGAATTTTCTCTACGCAATTCGGCTAATTCTTGTAATAATTTATGCGCTAAATCTAATGCTAATGGCATTAAATCAACTGTTTCGTTTGTTGCATAACCAAACATAATTCCTTGGTCACCAGCACCTTGTGCGTTGGCTTTCGATTCAAAATCTGTAGCAGCAGCTCTGTCAACACCTCTATTAATATCATCAGATTGATCATGAATAGCTGATAAAACACCACAAGAATTGGCTTCAAACATGTATTCGCTTTTTGTATAACCAATTTTTCTAATTACATCACGTGCAATAGATTGAACATCTAAATAAGTATTTGATTTTACTTCACCAGCTAAAATTACTTGCCCGGTGGTTACTAAAGTTTCACAAGCTACTTTTGACGATGGGTCAAATGCTAAAAAATTGTCAATTAATGCGTCACTAATTTGATCTGCAATTTTGTCTGGATGTCCTTCACTCACAGATTCCGACGTAAATAAATATGCCATAATTATAAATTATAAATAATAATTAACGAAAAATTGCAAGGAAATACTAAAGTAGGATAGATGCTGCTTTAGCATTTTTTTAAGAGGTTGCAATCAGTTCAAATTTTTCCTCTTTAATTCTACTGCAAAGTTATAAAATCAATTTGATATAAAATCATAAAATGCAATTAAAATTTTATTTTCAATTTAAAAGCTTATATACAGATAATTTTTCTTTATAATTTTATATTTAATGAAAAATAATCTAAATTAAATCTATAAAAAATTAAAAATTAGAAAATATTTCTTTTTTCATTTTTTTTATTACATTTGCACTGTTCATAAACATACTGATTGTTATCACGAAAGGCGGAGGGATTAGACCCGGTGAAACCTTAGCAACCCTACGCTTGTAGAAGGTGCTACATTCTATTCCGATTTTTTTATCGGAAACAGATAACTAGAAAATTTAACACTTTTCGCTGATATCAATTTTAAGTTTAATTTTTTCTGTTTCATTTTTAGAAATTGTCGAGGTTTTATTTTAAAAAAATATAATATCATTAAAAAATGTTAACTAATATCACAAATTCAACAGAATCCTCTAAAAGCAGCATACATCAAGCCATTAAAGAAAGAATTTTAGTTCTAGATGGCGCTATGGGTACCATGTTGCAACGCAATAAATTTGAAGAAGAAGATTTTCGAGGAGAACGTTTTAAAGATTTTCCGCATCCTTTAAAAGGAAATAATGACCTACTTTCCATTACTCAACCAGAAGCCGTAAAAGAAGTCCACCGTTTGTATTTTGAAGCCGGTGCAGATATTGTAGAAACCAATACTTTTTCAGGCACTACAATTGGAATGGCCGATTATCATATGGAAGATTTAGTTTACGAATTAAATTACCAATCCGCTAAAATTGCTAGAGAAGTTGCTGATGAATTTTCAGATAAGCCTCGTTTTGTTGCAGGTTCCATCGGACCAACTAACAGAACAGCTTCCATGTCGCCAGATGTTAATGATCCAGGCTATCGCGCCGTAACTTTTGACGATTTACGAATTGCATACAAACAACAAGTTGAAGCTTTAATTGATGGTGGTTCGGATGTGCTTTTAGTTGAAACTATTTTCGATACATTAAACGCTAAAGCAGCACTTTTTGCAATAGAAGAAGTAAAAGAAGAAAGAAATTTAGATATTCCAATCATGGTTTCAGGAACCATTACAGATGCTTCTGGAAGAACTTTGTCTGGACAAACCGTAGAAGCTTTTTTAATTTCTATTCAGCACATTCCTTTGTTAAGTATTGGGTTTAATTGCGCTTTAGGAGCAGATCAATTAAAACCCTATTTAAAACGTTTGGCACATCACACGCAGCTAAATATATCCGCACATCCAAATGCTGGTTTACCAAATGCCTTCGGAGAATATGACCAAACACCAATGGAAATGCAAGCTCTAATTCGGGAATATTTACAAGATAATTTGATAAATATAATAGGCGGTTGTTGTGGTACTACTCCCGATCATATAAAATTAATAGCTGAAGTAGCAGCAGAGTTTAAGCCAAGAAAATCAGCATAAAAAAATAAAAGAATACAATAGTTAATAAGATGCCAAGAAACAATAAAATAAATTTACAACTTTCAGGGTTAGAACCACTTTTCGTTACCGAAGAATCTATTTTCGTAAATGTTGGTGAACGAACGAATGTTACAGGTTCCCGAAAATTTCTCCGTTTAATTAAAGAAGAAAAATACGATGAAGCACTTTCAGTTGCTCGAGAGCAAGTAGAAGGAGGTGCTCAAATTATTGATATTAACATGGATGAAGGAATGTTGGATGGCGTATTTGCTATGACAAAATTCCTAAATTTAATTGCTGCCGAACCAGATATTGCTCGTGTTCCAGTAATGATTGATAGCTCTAAATGGGAAATTATTGAAGCTGGTTTAAAAGTTGTACAAGGTAAAGCGGTGGTAAATTCTATTTCTTTAAAAGAAGGAGAAGCCGTTTTTATCCATCATGCCAAACTTATAAAACGATATGGCGCTGCAGTAATTGTAATGGCTTTTGACGAAATTGGACAAGCAGATAATTACCAAAGAAGAATTGAAATTTGCAAAAGAAGTTACGATATTTTGGTAAACCAAGTTGGTTTTCCTGCCGAAGATATTATTTTCGATCCTAATATTTTTCCTGTTGCAACGGGTATGGACGAACATAAATTAAACGCATTAGATTTTTTCCAAGCAACAAAGTGGATTCGTGAAAACCTGCCTTTTGCTAATATTTCTGGTGGTGTAAGCAATGTTTCCTTCTCTTTTCGTGGTAACGATAAAGTCCGTGAGGCCATGCACTCGGCATTTTTATATCATGCCATTCAAAACGGTATGACTATGGGTATTGTCAACCCAGAAATGTTAGAAATTTACGATGAAATTGATCCTGTATTACTAGAACATGTTGAAGATGTACTTTTAAATAGAAGAGACGACGCCACAGAACGATTGTTAGATTTAGCTGAAAGTTTTATAGGCGATTTAAAGATAAATGAAAAAGCTATTGCCGAATGGCGAAATGGTTCTATTCAAGAACGATTGACCCATTCATTAGTAAAAGGAATAGACGAATTCATAGAAATTGATGTTGAAGAAGCCAGGCTACAAGCCAAAAAAGCTATTGAAGTTATTGAGATAAGCTTAATGAATGGTATGAACGTAGTTGGCGATTTATTTGGAAGCGGGAAAATGTTTTTACCGCAAGTTGTAAAATCTGCACGTGTAATGAAAAAAGCTGTTGCATATTTATTACCATATATCGAAGAAGAAAAAGATTCAACAGCCTCGTCTTCGGCTGGAAAAGTTTTGATGGCAACTGTAAAAGGAGATGTTCATGATATTGGAAAAAATATTGTATCAGTAGTTTTGGCTTGTAATAATTTTGAAATTATCGATTTAGGAGTGATGGTTCCGCCCGAAAAAATTATTGATGCGGCCATAAAAGAAAATGTAGATATTATAGGTTTGAGTGGCTTAATTACGCCTTCATTAGACGAAATGGTGTATTTGGCCAAAGAAATGGATAAGTTGAACATCAAAATCCCAATAATGATAGGTGGTGCTACCACTTCGCGTGCACACACGGCAGTAAAAATAGCTCCAGAATATAAGGCAACTGTGGTACATGTTAATGATGCTTCTAGAGCAGTAACTGTCGCCTCGAATTTATTAAATACGGAATTAAAAACAGATTTTTCAATAGCTTTACGTAAAGAATATGATTCGTTACGAGATGGCTACTTGAATAGAGCTAGAGAGAAAAATTTCTTAACAATTGATGCAGCTCGTAAAAATAAATTCAAAATTGATTGGGACAATTATAAACCCATACAACCTAATTTTATTGGAACAAAAACAGTTGAGGTTGAATTGTCTGAATTAGTTGATTTTATTGATTGGACACCATTTTTTCAATCGTGGGAATTATATGGAAAATATCCAGCTATTTTAACCGATGAGGTCGTAGGCGAACAAGCAACAGATTTATTCAAAGATGCACAAAATATGTTAGCCAAAATTGTTTCTGAAAAATGGTTCAAGGCAAAAGGAATTTTAGGAATTTTTCCTGCAAATACTATAAATAATGACGACATCGAAGTCCAGCTTCCAACTTCTAACTTCCTGTTTCTTACATTAAGACAACAATCTCAAAAAACGGCTGGTGCGCCTAATATCGCATTAGCTGATTTTATTGCACCAAAAGAAACTGAAATTCAGGATTTTATAGGCTGTTTTTGTGTGACAACTGGTTTTGGAGTGGATGAAAAAGCAGCCGAATTTGAAAGCCAATTAGACGATTATAACGCCATTTTAACCAAAGCCTTAGGCGACAGATTAGCAGAAGCTTTCGCAGAGTATTTGCATCTAAAAGTTCGAAAAGAAATTTGGAGATACGCTTCAGACGAACAACTTTCGAATCAAGAATTAATTAAAGAAAATTATAAAGGAATTCGTCCAGCACCAGGTTATCCTGCATGCCCAGATCATTTAGAAAAACCAACTATTTGGGATATCTTAAATGTGGAGGAAAATATCGGTGTAAAATTAACTGAAAGTATGGCAATGTGGCCCGCTTCTTCAGTATCTGGATATTATTTTGCTCATCCTGAAAGCAACTATTTTGGGTTAGGAAAAATAAAATCAGACCAAGTAGCAGATTACGCAAAAAGAAGAAACATAACAATAGAAAAAGCAACCAAATGGTTGGCACCAAATATTACAGATTAAAAAATAGTTATAAAGTCTTAAAAATTTTCTTATGACTTTCGACTTTAAAACGTTAAGACATAAACATGAAAGTAACAGAACACATAGAAAATGCTAATGGAAAACCTTTGTTTTCTTTTGAAATTTTACCGCCTTTAAAAGGTCAAAATATTCAATCTATTTTTGATAGTATTGATCCGTTGATGGAATTCAATCCGCCGTTTATTGATGTCACTTACCATCGAGAGGAATACGAATTCAAAGAATTAGCAAATGGTTTATTGCAAAAGAAAATTGTAAAAAAGCGTCCTGGTACGGTTGGTATTTGTGCTGGAATTCAAAATAAATACAACGTAGATGCCATTCCGCATATTTTGTGTGGTGGTTTTACAAAGGAAGATACCGAAAATTTACTGATAGATTTGGATTTTTTAGGAATTGATAATGTAGTGGCACTTCGTGGAGACGCTGTAAAAAGTGAAATTTACTTCAAGCCAGATAAAGAAGGTCACGCTTATGCTTCAGAATTGGTTTCGCAAATAAATGATTTAAATAAAGGTATTTATTTAGATGCCGATTTACAAAATTCGTCTAAAACTGATTTTTGTATCGGAGTATCTGGTTATCCCGAAAAACATATGGAGGCACCAAGTTTAGATAGTGACATTCATTTTTTAAAACAAAAGATTAAAAACGGTGCCGATTATATTATTACGCAAATGTTTTTTGACAACCAGAAATTTTTTGATTTCGTAAACAAATGTAGGGCTGCTGGAATTACAGTACCAATTATACCTGGTTTAAAACCTATTTCTACAAAAAAACAGCTAAATTTAATTCCACACCGATTTAGTTTAGAATTACCAGACGATTTAATTATGTCAATTGTAAAAGCAAAAGATAATGAAGCTGTTAAACAAATTGGAATCGAATGGTGCGCCCAACAAAGCAAAGAACTTGTAGCAGCTGGAATTCCTGTACTTCATTATTACTCAATGGGTAAAGCAGAAAATATTAAAGCTATTGCGAATCAAATATTTTAATTTTGTTTTTATTTGTGCTTCATAAACTATATTTGTACTAAATATTTTTATGAAGCATTTTTTATTTTTATTTATTTTCGGAATTTCGTTTTCACAAAATCAATCAGACGCTTATTACATAGATGTTCAAGGATTTCGTGGAAATAATTTCAAGCATACGCAAGAAGTTAGTCATTTGGCCACAGGTCATCCAGACGGATTTTTGATTGGTATCAATAAAAAATCATTAGGGAAAAAAGAATGGCAACATGTCTATGATTATCCCGATTATGGAATTTCTTTTCAAACAATAGATTTCAAAAATAAATATTTAGGTAAAAATTATGCTATAGGTTTACATTATAATTTTTACTTTTTAAAAAGACATTTACTTTTTAGGGTATCACAAGGAATTGGATTTACTACAAATCCTTACGACAAGGAAACTAACAATAAAAATAATGCTTTTGGTTCGAAAATCTTAGACAACAATTACTTTTTATTACAATATCAAAAGCAAAACCTTCTTGGACCGATTGGTTTACAAACAGGTTTTATGTTTACCCATTTTTCAAATGCACGATTTAAAGCGCCAAATAGTGGTATCAATAGTTATGCATTTACTTTTGGATTGAATTATAATTTTGAAAAAAACGCAACAATTATAAAAAACAGTTTGCCAAATTCAAAATCATACGCTGAAAAAATTAAATACAATTTTGCATTTCGTACAGGAATTTCAGAAGCACCCGTAGTCGGAATTGGTCAGCGGCAATTTTATCATATTGGTTTATATGCTGACAAACGATTGAATAGAAAAAGCGCCTTACAATTAGGAACAGACGTATTTTTTTCTAGATACTTAAAAGATTATATACAATTTTCGGCTGTGGCTTTTCCAAGTAGAGAACCGGTTGATCCCAATACTGATTATAAAAGAATTGGCGTTTTTGTTGGTCACGAATTATTTATCAATAAATTATCCATTGAAACGCAATTTGGATATTATGTGTACAAACCTTTTAAATATGATATTGATATTTATCAGCGATTGGTTTTAAAATACTACATCAATAAAAATATATTTGCTGGTATTGGTCTAAAAACGCATAAAGCAAAAGCCGAAGCCGCAGAATTAACTTTAGGAATTAGATTATGA
The DNA here is from genome assembly GCA_964402375.1 of uncultured Flavobacterium sp. Lineage (GTDB taxonomy): Bacteria > Bacteroidota > Bacteroidia > Flavobacteriales > Flavobacteriaceae > Flavobacterium. The sequence continues at coordinate 109,850 of CAYOCC010000004.1, forward strand.
TGAAAAAATATATTTTATTTTGTTTTGTTCTGATCCTTTCAGGTTGTGGTATTTCAGAAGATTGTATAAAAAACGCTGGAAATCCTGTAACTAAAGAATTTGCTATTTCTAATTTTGATAAAATTCGTGTACACGCAGGAATTGCTTTAGTGGTAAAAGAAGGACCAGATTTTAAAGTAATTATTGAATCAAACTCTAATGTAATTGGAAATATTGAATTAAATAAAGAAGGTGATTTTTTACTTGTAAAAGATATCTCAACATGCAATTGGACAAGAGATTTCAAAGCCGCAACTGTTTATGTAACCGCACCAAATATTATCGAAATTCATAGCAAAACAGAACAGGACATTTCTTCAGATGGAATAATAACTTTTCCAATTCTAAGATTATTTGCTTTAAATGAAGACGAAGCGGGTACAGGCGATTTCTATTTTAATATAAATAACGGACAAACCGTAATTGAATCCAATCACGTTTCAAATTTTTATATTTCTGGAAATACTGCGGAATTATTGTGTAATTTCTATTTTGGTACAGGTAAATTTAATGGAGAAAATTTCATTTGTCAAAACATAAAAATTTTTCAACGAGGTTCTAACGATATGATTTTAAAACCCATTCAATCCATTTCAGGAAAAATTTTAAATACTGGAAATGTGATTTTGAAAAATAATCCACCAATTATTGATGTACAGCAATTGTTTTCAGGACAATTGATTTTGAATTAAGCTTTCGTTTTTTCTCTAAATACTTTGTCCAAATTTTTACCTAAATCTGCAAGTTGCGCGTCTTCTACAATTTTTCCTTTATGGATAATGATAATTCTATCGCAGATAGCATCTACTTCTTGCATTATATGTGTAGATAAAAAAACCGTTTTGTCTTTACCAATATTTTTAATTAATTCTCTAATTTCGACCAATTGATTCGGATCTAAACCTGTTGTAGGTTCGTCTAAAATCAACACATCAGGATTGTGAAGTAATGCCGAAGCCAATCCCACACGCTGACGAAATCCTTTAGAAAGTTCGCCAATTTTTTTATGACATTCTGGTGTCAAACCCGTCAATTCAATCACTTCTTGGATCTGATTTTTGTCTGTTTTGTGCACATCAGCACTAAATTCTAAATATTCACGAACATACAAATCCAAATATAACGGATTGTGTTCTGGTAAATACCCAACAGATTGTTGCACGCTTTTTTGAGCAGTAGTCACATCGAAACCATTTACGGTTGCTTCACCTTCATCTGCTGTTAAATAGGTTGTCAATATTTTCATTAATGTTGATTTTCCGGCACCATTTGGACCTAAAAAACCAACAATTTCTCCTTTTTTTATAGAAAAACTAACGTTGTCCAACGCTTTTTGTGTTCCGTATGTTTTGGTGATGTTTTTTACCTCTATTGACATAATCTTCTTTTCAACAAAAATAATAAATAAAAGCAATACTTTAATAGATAAATTTAAGTTAATATTCTTTTTATTGTTTAATATTTACGTAAATTTGTTCAACAAAATAAGATTATTATGGCTGCACCAAAAAAAAAGATAGCAATTACCGAAGATGTAATTATTTCTGCATACACAGATTATAGTTTAACGCATGGCAAAAAACCAAATTCGGTTTATGAGTTTGCCAAACTAAATGGCATGACAGAATCTGATTTTTATCAATTTTTTACTTCTTTTGAATCGTTAGAAAAGCAATATTTTGTTGCTATGTTCGATTATACTTTAGCTTTGTTAGAAAAAAACGAAGCCTATCAATCGTATGAAAGTGCGGACAAGTTATCCGCCTTTTATTTCACTTTTTTTGAAATGGCAACTGCAAATAGAAGTTTTGTTATTTACTTGTTAGAACAAGATAAAAATCCAATGAAAAACTTGGGTAAAATGAGCAAACTTCGTGAAGTGTATTTGGATTATGCCTTAACCATTTTAGAAAAACCAATTAAAATTGAACAAGAAACTGTAGTTAAGATCCAAGATAAAGTCTTACAAGAAGCAACTTGGTTACAATTTTTATCTATTTTCAATTTTTGGATGAAAGACGAATCAAAAAACTTTGAAAAAACAGATATTTTTATTGAAAAATCAGTTAAAGCTAGTTTTGATTTGGCTTATAATATTCCAACACAAAGCATTATTGATTTTGGAAAATTTTTATGGAAAGAACAAATGAATGGCATGTTTTCTAAATCATAAACACAACAAAAAGTAATGAATAAAATAGATAGTATTCCAACTGGAAAGATGCAGCGCGTAACAAAATTAGTTACCACAGGAGTGAAAGTTGGAGGAAATTACCTAAAATATTACGGTGAAAAAGTGGTTAACCCATCTTTAACTAAAGATAAATTACACGAAAGTAATGCCTCAGATATTTATGATGGATTAAAAGAATTAAAGGGTAGTGCGCTAAAAGTGGCACAAATGCTAAGCATGGAAAAAAACTTGTTACCACAATCTTATGTAGATAAGTTTTCGTTGTCGCAATTTTCTGTTCCGCCTTTGTCAGCGCCTTTGGTTCGAAAAACGTTTAAAACCTATTTTAAACAATATCCTGAAGAATTATTTGATACTTTTTCTCCAGATTCTATAAATGCAGCAAGCATTGGTCAAGTTCATAAAGCTACAAAAGACGGAAGAGATTTAGCTGTTAAAATTCAATATCCAGGCATACGAGAAAGTATCGGTTCGGATATTGCGTTAGTGAAGCCAATTGCTGTTAGAATGTTTAATTTACAAGGAACTTCTGATGAATATTTTCAAGAAGTTGAGGAAAAATTAACTGAAGAAACAGATTATAAATTAGAAATTTCGCAATCAATGAAGGTTATTGAAGATTGTGAGAAAATTGATAATTTATTATTTCCAAAATATTACCCTGAATATTCTTCGGACAAAATTATCACAATGGATTGGATGAATGGGATTCATTTATCTGAATTTTGTTCCAGTAACGCGTCTCAAGAACAGCGTAATAAAGTAGGGCAAACCTTATGGAATTTTTACATGTATCAAATTCATCAATTGAAAAAATTTCATGCTGATCCGCATCCAGGTAATTTTTTAGTAGATGAAAACGACAACCTAATTGCGATTGATTTTGGCTGCATGAAAGAAATACCGAATGATTTTTATGTGCCTTATTTTGAAGTGTCTACAAAAGAATCTTTAAATGACATGGACTATTTTACAAAAAAATTATACGAATTAGAAATTCTTAAAAGTTCAGATACATCTAAGGAACTAGATTTTTTTACAAATCTGTTTCATGATTTGCTAAGTGTTTTTACTCAGCCAATTCAAGCGGTAGTTTTTGATTTTGCACAACCTGAATTTCAAACACAAATTGCGGTATTAAGTGAAAAATTTTCTAGCGACAAAACATTACGAAAAATGAATGGCAACAGAGGATCTAAACATTTCATTTACGTAAACCGAACATTTTTTGGTTTATACAGCCTAATGGCTGAAATTAAAGCAAAAGTAATAGTTAACGATTTTGAAAAATATTTAAATTAAAATTACTTATGAAAAACTACTTAATAATTGGCGGGAGCAAAGGCGTTGGAGAACAAATTGTGAAAGAATTATCCGAAAAAGGTAATTTTTGTCATGTTATTTCTCGTTCAGAACCTACTTATTCTTTCAATGGAAATTGGCACCAATTGGATGCCTTAACGGATGTATTACCAACTATTGAAGCCATTGATGGTTTGGTATATTGTTTAGGAAGTATCAATTTGAAACCATTTAATCGTTTGAGTTTAGAAGATTTTAATTCGGATTTAAATGTTAACTTTTTTGGTGCTTTAAAAGCATTTCAACACTATTTGCCAACTTTAAAAAAATCTGAACAAGCAAGTGTGGTAATGTTTAGTACGGTTGCGGTACAGTCAGGAATGCCCTATCATGCCAGTATTGCTGCAGCAAAAGGAGCTGTTGAAGGTTTAGTAAAAAGTTTGGCTGCCGAATTTGCTCCTAAAATTAGAGTGAATGCTATTGCGCCTTCTTTAATCGATTCGCCATTGGCTGCAGGAATTTTACGTTCAGATCAAATAAGAGAAAATATGATTGCGAAACATCCTTTAAAACGAATTTTAAATCCTGTTGATGTTTCTCAAACCGCTTGTTTTTTATTAACAGAAGCATCGAATGGAATTACTGGACAAATTATAGTTCAAGATAATGGATTGGTAAGTTTAAGTTATTAAATATTTTATATATTTGTAATAGCTTAAAAATCGCCGATAAATAGTATAACTTTTCAGTTATATTAAAAGTATATAAATTAATAAATCCCGATTTTTTCGGGATTTTTTATACAAATAAAATGGAAATCACAAAAGAACACCAACAATGGTTGGTAGATTTAAAATTAAATCATCCTCTAGTTATAGCTGGACCATGTAGTGCTGAGACCGAAGAGCAAGTTTTAAAAATTGCGTATGAATTAAAAAATTCTGATGTTTCTATTTTTCGTGCTGGAATTTGGAAACCAAGAACGCGTCCGGGAGGATTTGAAGGCGTGGGTGAAATTGGTTTGAAATGGATGCAGAAAGCTAAAGCTGAAACAGGCCTGTTAATGGCTATCGAAGTTGCCAATGCCAATCATGTAAAATTGGCCTTACAATATGATATTGATGTCCTTTGGATTGGTGCGCGAACAACAGTTAATCCGTTTGCTGTGCAAGAAATTGCAGATGCATTAAAAAACACAGATAAAATTGTATTGATAAAAAACCCAGTAAATCCAGATTTATCTTTGTGGATTGGTGGACTAGAACGCTTATATCAAGCGGGGATTAAAAATTTAGGTGTAATTCATAGAGGGTTTTCAACCTATGAGAAAACCAAATTTAGAAACAATCCAGAATGGCAAATCGCGATTGATATGCAAAATAGATTTCCTAATTTACCATTAATTTGTGATCCTTCTCATATTACAGGTAAACGAGAAATGATTCAGGAAGTGTCGCAACAAGCTTTAGATTTAAATTATGACGGTTTAATGATTGAAACACATTTTGATCCCGATAATGCATGGAGCGATGCGGCACAGCAAGTTACACCAGCCGCATTGAAACAAATTTTTGTTGATTTAAAAATGAGAAAAGAAACCGATGAAAATGCAGAATGGAATAAAGATATGGCTTTACAACGCGCTTATATTGATGAATTAGATACAAAATTGATTGAAATTTTAGGAAAAAGAATGAAGTTAGCGGAGAAAATCGGACAACTTAAAAAAGAAAAAAACGTGGCCATTTTACAAAATAAACGTTGGAATGAAATTTTAGGCAGAATGATTTTAGATGGAGAAAATAAAGGATTAAATGAGGATTTTATTTTGCGAATTTACAAAGCCATTCATCAAGAGAGTATTGCACATCAGGAAAAAATAATAAATAAGATTTAAATAATTTATCAATTATAGATTTTGAATAATAAAGAGTAAATTTGTCATTCATCGTTTACAAATTAACATGACAGGAACCGTTTATAAATCTACCGGAAGTTGGTATTACGTAAAATCTGAAGATAACCAATTTTACAATTGTCGTATCAAGGGTAAATTCCGTATCAAAGGCATTAAAAGCACCAATCCAATTGCAGTAGGTGATGTGGTAGATTTTGATTTAGACGAAACCGTTGATGAAGTAAACGGAATTATCACACATATTTACGATAGAAAAAATTACATAGTTCGTAAATCAGTAAATTTATCTAAGCAAACACATATAATTGCCTCTAATATTGATATTGGTTTTTTAATTGTCACTATCAACAATCCAATCACTACAACTAGTTTTATTGATAGATTTTTAGTTACTGCAAAAGCGTATGGCATTGAAGCGATTTTAATTTTCAATAAAATTGACACCTTTGACGAGGCTACTTTAAACGAACAACTTTATTTACAACACATTTACACTCAAATTGGTTATACTTGTTTACGAGTTTCAGCCACAGATAACAAAGGCGTAGCTGAATTAATGGAAATTATGAAAGGAAAAGTGTCTATGTTTTCTGGACATTCTGGTGTTGGAAAATCTACTTTGGTAAATGCCATTGAGCCTACATTAAAATTAAAAACTAAAGAAATTTCTAATTCGCACGGCCAAGGGCAACATACTACAACTTTTGCTGAAATGTTTGATTTGTCTAATAATATCCGAATTATTGACACACCAGGAATACGAGGTTTTGGAATGGTAGACATGGAAAAACAAGAAGTTTCTGATTACTTTCCAGAACTTTTTGCTTTGAAAGAGGCTTGTAAATTTAACAATTGCTTGCATAAAGAAGAGCCAAATTGTGCTGTAAAAAAAGCTTTAGACGAAGATAAAATTACTTGGAGTAGGTACCAAAGTTATTTGAAAATTTTAGAAGGTGACGACGAACAATACCGAAATGACATTTACGGAGAAGATAGAATTGCCAGCGATGAAACGAGAAAATAATTTATAATTTACAATTATAATGAAAGTAGTAATTCAACGTGTTTCTGAAGCTTCGGTTACAATTAATCAAAATATTGTAGCTAAAATAAATAATGGTCTTTTGGTTTTAGTAGGTATTGAAGAAACAGATACTTTGGAAGATAGTAATTGGTTGGTTTCTAAAATTGTATATCTTCGTATTTTCGAAGATGCAAATAAGGTGATGAACCTTTCCGTTAAAGATTGTGATGGAGAAATAATTGTGGTAAGTCAATTTACGCTTCATGCATTAACAAAAAAAGGCAATAGACCAAGTTATATTAAAGCCGCGAAACCAGATATTGCAATTCCGTTGTATGAAAAATTTCTACAACACTTGGAATTAGAATTTGGAAAAAGCATTCAAACAGGACAATTTGGTGCTGATATGAAAGTAGCATTAGTTAATGACGGACCAGTGACTATAATTATTGATAGTAAAAATAAAGAGTAGTATGAAAAATTTCAATCTAAAAAGATTTCTCATCGAGATGTTAATTTACGCTGTAATTTTTGGTGTAATTATGTATTTTGCAGAATATAAAGATGTTCAAAAATCTATTATACACGGGTTGTTTTACGGTTTTTTTATGTCAATTTTTAATTCATTTATCCTACCAAAATTCCAAAAAAAGAAATAAAATGAACTTACAAAACGCACAACTTGACGTTGATAATTGGATAAAAAATCACGGGGTTCGCTATTTTAACGAATTAACCAACATGGCCCAGCTAACGGAAGAAGTTGGTGAAGTAGCCCGAATTATTGCTCGAAGATATGGAGAACAATCCGAAAAAGAATCCGATAAAAATAAGGATTTAGGGGAAGAATTGGCAGACGTAGTGTTTGTGGTTTTATGTTTAGCCAATCAAACAGGTATTAATTTGCAAGACGCTTTTGATAAAAAACTCAATATAAAAACCAACCGCGACCACGAGCGCCATCAGAATAATGAAAAACTAAAGTAATTGTGAATCTCAAAATTCAAAATTCAAAATTCAAAATTCAAAATTCAATTTTGAAAATAACGGGTTCCAAATCGGAAACCAATCGTTTATTTGTTTTACAAGCTTTATATCCAAATTTAGTTTTAGAAAACCCCTCTAATTCTGATGATTCAGAAGTGATGATAAAAGCCTTACATTCACCATTTACCATTCACAATTCACAATTAATTGACGTTCATCACGCAGGAACAGCTATGCGATTTTTAACCGCTTATTTTGCTATTCAAGAAGGAAATGAAGTACAACTTACAGGATCTTCTAGGATGAAAGAAAGACCAATTCAGATTTTAGTTGAAGCTTTAAATCAGTTGGGAGCCGAAATCACTTATGAAGAAAAAGGAGGATTTCCACCATTAAAAATCAAAGGAAAAAAACTTACAAAAAGCAAAGTTTCACTTCCAGCAAACGTCAGTAGTCAGTATATTTCTGCATTATTATTAATCGCACCAAAATTAGAAAATGGTTTAGAATTAACTTTGGAAGGAGAAATAACATCGGTTTCTTATATAAAAATGACATTGGCTTTATTAAATGAAATGGGAATTACGACTTCATTTATTGAAAATAAAATCACAATAAAACCACAATTCGCAATTCAAAATTCACAATTTACCATTGAATCCGATTGGTCTTCAGCATCATATTGGTATTCAATTATTGCCCTATCTGAAATTGGTACGCAAATTACCTTATCTAGTTTTAAAGAAACAAGTTTGCAAGGCGATGCAGTATTAGTAGAAATTTATAAAAATTTTGGTGTGGAAACCATTTTCAATGACAATAATTCAATTACAATTTCAAAAATCGATAATAAATTTCAAAAATCATTTAATTTCAATCTTCAATCGTCTCCTGATATTGCCCAAACTATTGCGGTAACTTGCTTTGGATTAGGAATCAGTTGTCATTTAACAGGTTTGCACACGCTAAAAATTAAAGAAACTGACCGACTTGAAGCTTTAAAAGTAGAATTAACTAAACTAGGGGCAACAATTTCTATTACCAATAATTCATTAACACTTGAGAAATCAGAAAATATAAAACCCAACGAAAAAATTGCTACCTATCAAGATCACAGAATGGCTATGGCTTTTGCGCCTTTGGCTTTAAAAGTGTCAATAATAATTGAAAATGTTGAGGTGGTTTCAAAATCGTATCCTTCTTTTTGGGAAGATTTAAAGCAATTTGGATTTCTATTAGAAAAAAATGAAATTTAATTAAACATCATCTTCCAAGTACATTTTTCGGACACGTTTAAATAATTCACTGGAATATACAAAATCGGTAACAGCGGCATTATCGGTTTTAAAAATTTCTTTATTTGTGCCTTCCCATTCTAATATTCCGTTTTTAAGAAACACAATTTTTTCTCCAATTTCCATTACCGAATTCATATCGTGTGTGTTTATTACTGTTGTAATATTATATTCTTTAGTAATTTCTTGAATTAAATTGTCAATCACAATAGCTGTTTTCGGATCCAAACCCGAATTTGGTTCGTCGCAAAATAAATATTTAGGATTGTTTACAATTGCTCTTGCAATGGCTACCCGTTTTTGCATTCCCCCAGATATTTCCGAAGGTTTTTTATGGTTGGCATTAACTAAATTTACTCTATCAATAACAAAATTTACACGCTCTTTAATTTCAATTGGCGATTTGTTGGTGAACATTTTTAACGGAAATCCAACATTTTCTTCAACGGTCATGCTGTCAAACAATGCACCTCCCTGAAAAACCATGCCAATTTCTGTACGAAGATCTCGCTTTTCATCTTTATTTAATTCTTTATAGATTCGATTATCGAAAGAGATATCGCCACTATCAATTTCATGAACGCCTAATAAAGATTTTAAAAAAACCGTTTTTCCAGAACCACTCTGACCAATAATTAAACTTGTTTTTCCAGCTTCAAAGCTTGTGGAAATCCCTTTTAGAATCATTTGGTCGCCAAAACTCTTTTCAATGTTATGTACTTTAATCATTAGCTTAAAAGTAATTGGGTTAAAATATAATTCATTAAAATTATTACTACCGATGTCCAAACAAACGATACTGTACTGGCTTTTCCAACTTCTAAAGCACCCCCTTTCATATAAAAGCCGTGAAAGGATGGAATTGTAGCTAATATAAACGCGAAAACTAAAGTCTTAATAAACGCATAGGCAATATGAAAAGGAATAAATTCTTGTTGAATACCTGTTATAAATTCTGAACTAGTGGTGAAATCGCCATAAACTCCTGCAATATACCCACCAAAAATACCTAAAAACATGGCAATTCCTATAATGAAAGGATACAATAATGCGGCAATCATTTTTGGGAAAACCAAGTAGTTTAGGGCATTTACACCCATTACTTCTAGGGCTTCAATTTGCTCAGTAACGCGCATAGAACCAATACTTGAAGTAATAAAAGACCCCATTTTACCAGCCATAATAATAGAAATAAAAGTAGGCGCAAACTCTAAAATTATCGATTGACGGGTAGCAAAACCAATTAAATATTTTGGAATTAAAGGATCTGTTAAATTTAATGCGGTTTGAATGGCCACAACACCACCTACGAAAAACGAAATAAAACATACAATTCCCAAAGAATCAATAATTAAATCGTCTATTTCTTTTAAGATAAGTTGTTTCATAACACTCCATTTCACAGGACGATTAAACACCTCTTTCAGCATGATGAAATAACGACCAATTTGCGATAAATATCTGATGAGCATCATTTGTTAAGGTTTGATTTATAAGTTATTGTAAGCAGTAAAATTACTATTTTTGTTTTGATTTTACTTTAAAAGTTTAAAACAACTTTTCTTTCATTTTTTCCCATCTATAACTTCTTATCCATTTGGCTTGTTCTGGAGAAACAAATAAAGGTTTTCCTGAAGATTTTGCTTTCCAAAAACCCATCATATAATCGATAAATAATTGTGGTTTTCCTTTTCTTGAAGCTAATTTTAATGATGCAATTGCAGTAATAAAAAACCCGTAACCCAAGCTGTAAAACGCTTCGCCTTGCTTGTATCTTGCGGCTTTAGTATAACTTGCGCCGGTTGGTTTTAGGTGTTTTACTTGTAAACTTTCATCGGTCACAATTTTCCAATTGTAAAATTTACATAATAATTCATCTACAGTGTCCCAACCCATAGCTGGTTTTAATCCGCCAATTTGGTTGTACGTTTCTTTTCTATATGCTTTTAATGCGCCTCTAATGTGGTCTTTATCGGTTAAGTTTTCTAAAATCCAATCGCCATTTTTTTCAATGTAACAGAACCCACCAACCATTCCAATTTTTGAATCTGATTGAAAATGTTTAATGATAGTTTCAAAATAATTATTTGGAAAAATCAAATCTGCATCTACTTTTACGATAATATCGTATTGGTCATCTATATGTTTTTCACCTTCATGAAACGCTTGAATTACTTTACTACCTGGAAGATGAATCGCATCCGATTTTTTATTGACTAAAGTAATAAACGGATATTTTTCGGAAAAATTGGTTACAATTTCAGCAGTACTATCTGTAGAGCTATCATTTACTACAATAATTTTCGATGGCAAAACGGTTTGTGCAACCAATGACTGTAATGTTAGAGCCATAAAAGCTTTTTCGTTGTATGCGGGTATGATAATGTAGTATTTCATGTGGAAAATTCCAATTTTTTTAAAATTCCAAATTCCAACTTAAAAGGTTGAATAATTTGGGATTTGGGATTTATGTTTTGGGATTTCTTTCTGCATAAACCAGATAATATCTTGGCGTAAACCATCTTAAAAACGGTCTAAACCCAATTTTTTTTACTGGATGCGTAAATTTGATACTGTCGATAATTTTAAACCCCGTTTTTTCTAATAACCAATCCAATTGCCAATCTTCAAATTCGTGGTAATGTCTGTCCCATTTGTCGGTTTTGCTTCGGTAGGCTGATGAAAACCACAAACGTAAGGGAATAGAAATTAAGATTTTATCACATTTTACATTTTCTAAAATGGTGTACGGATTTAATAAGTGTTCAAAAATTTCAAATCCTGTAAATACATCGTAATTTTCTTCGCGTAAAGCGGTTTGATTGGTATCTAAATCTTCTCCTTTTGTATTGATAACGGTATACTGGTTTTCTACCATTATTTTCGAAAACGGATTGGGCACACCTAAATCAAAAATAGTTTCAGACGTTGAAATATGTTTTTTTAAAAATGCTAAAGTAATATTGAAGCGTTTACTAGGATATGTTTTTTCGTACATTTCTTATTATAAATTTATTAGTGCAAATATAATTAAATAGTTGTATTTTTGATTTATATGAAGGTAACAATCTCTTTAAACTATACATTATGAAATATTTATTTTTCTCATTATTTGTATGCTTTTTGTCTTTTTCTCAAAATAAGACAGTAATTAAGTGTGGAAAATTAGCTGATGTTAAAACAGGAAAAATGTTAGAAAATCAGACGATAATTATTTTAAACAACACCATTGAAAAAATAATTTCAGGCAATTATACGCTTCATGCTACTGATGTTTTTTATGATTTATCTAAGTATACTGTAATGCCAGGTTTAATTGACATGCATGTACATGTAGAGCATCAAACAAGTGCCAAGCAATATTTAGAAGAATTTACATTAAATGAGGCAGATGTTGCATTCAGAGCTGTTGGTTATGTGAAAACAACCTTAAATAGTGGTTTTACTTCGGTTAGAGATTTAGGCGGAACAGGCGTAAATATATCTTTAAGAAACGCAATTGATAGTGGTTTAATTGAGGGTCCACGTATTTTTACAGCTGGAAAATCAATTGCTTCAACTGGCGGACATGCCGATCCAACAAATGGGTATAGACAAGATTTAATGGGAAATCCTGGGCCGGAAGATGGCGTGGCTAACGGAGTAGATGAATGTGTAAAAGCAGTAAGACAAAGGTACAAAGATGGTTCTGATTGTATTAAAATTACAGCTTCTGGTGGGGTTTTAAGTGTTGCAAAAAGCGGTGAAAATTCGCAATTTACTATTGAAGAAATTCAAACCATAGTTGCAACTGCTAAAGATTATGGTTTTAAAGTTGCAGCACATTGTCATGGTGAAGAAGCTATGAAAAGAGCGGTTTTAGGCGGTGTACATTCTATTGAACACGGAACTTATATGAGTGAAGAAGTTATGCAGTTGATGAAAGAACGCGGAACCTATTTGGTACCAACAATTACAGCCGGAAAGGCAGTTGGTGCTTTTGCCAAGAAACCCAATTATTATCCAGATATTGTGGTGCCAAAAGCGTTTGCAATTGGTCCGAAAATACAAGGAACATTTGCTAAAGCATATAAATTTGGCGTTAAAATTGCTTTTGGAACAGATGCTGGCGTTTTTGAACACGGCGAAAATTGGAAAGAATTTGTTTACATGAATGAAGTAGGTATGCCATTTATGGAGATTTTGAAAACTGCAACTATGAATGCCGCAGATTTACTAGGGCAGTCTGATAAATTAGGAAATTTAGAAGCTGGAAAATTTGCTGATATTATTGCTGTTGAAGGTAATCCAGAAAAAGACATTACCGTTATGGGTAAAGTAGTTTTTGTTATGAAAGATGGCAAAGTGTTTAAGAAATAATTACACTTGATACACAATAGCGTTTACATTCATTCCTGCACCAACCGATGCAAATAATATGATATCGCCTTTATGAATTTCTTGGTTTTCAATTTCGCCTTTAAGCATGGCATCGTATAAAGTAGGAACGGTGGCTACACTTGAATTACCTAATCGATGAATAGTCATTGGCATAATGCCCTCTGGCGCGGTTTGATTGTAAAGTTTGTAAAACCTTTGAATAATAGCTTCATCCATTTTTTCATTGGCTTGATGTATCAGTATTTTTTTAATTTGATGTATTTTAATTCCACTTGCATCTAAACATTCGGCCATTGCTTTTGGGACATTGCTTAAAGCAAATTCATAAATTTTACGCCCATGCATTTTTATATATCTTACATTTGGATCGTGTGTTTTGTTAAAGGAATTTCCAAAAAATAAATAATTGGCTTCGTCATAGGTAAAACTAGCTGATTCATGGGCTAAAACACCACCTTTTTCTTCGCTAGCTTCTAGTATTGTAGCACCAGCACCATCTGAATAAATCATGGAATCTCTATCGTGCGGATCTACTACTCTAGATAATGTTTCTGCACCTATTACCAAGCATTTTTTTGCCATTCCGGCTTTTATAAATGCTGTAGCTTGAATCATACCTTCCACCCAGCCAGGACATCCAAAAAGGACATCGTAAGCCACACATTTTGGATTTTTTATGCGTAAATTATACTTTGTTTTTGATGCCAAACTAGGTAACATATCTCCTTGAATGGCACCTTTTTTTACATCTCCAAAATTATGAGCAAATATGATATAATCTAAAGTTTCAGGGTCGATATTGGCATTTTCTATTGCTTTTTTTGCTGCTATTGTTGCCATATCGGAAGTCGTTAATGCATCCGAGGCGTATCTTCTTTCCTGAATTCCTGTTATTCCATGAAATTTTTCTGTTATTACATCATTCGTTAAAGGAAAAGAAGTACCGTCCTCATTTAAAAAAACATGTGAAGAAAAATCTTTGTTTGAAATTACTTCTGTAGGAATATAACTTCCGGTACCTGTTATTTTTATAGTCATAATTTTAAAATTTGAAACTAATTTTATACTAAAATACTAAATTGAAATTCAAAAATAGCTTTACAAATTGTAATTTAAGTAATTATTACGAATTTGTTAAAAAATTTCCATTTTATTGACAATTTCAAGATTTATTGAAATTTATTTTCAGTTAAATTACTTAACAAAAAAACCTCAAATTCACAAAATCGTAATTTGAGATTCTTAAGTTATTTATTTTTTAGACTGCGTAAATCGTAAATCTAAAATCGTAAATAAATATTACATATACGCTTCTATTGGCGCACAAGAACAAACTAAGTTTCTGTCGCCATAAGCTTCATCAACTCTTCTAACCGTTGGCCAAAATTTATTATCGGCAATATATTCTAATGGAAATGCTGCCACTTCTCTAGTGTAAGGGAATACCCATTCATCTGAAGTAACCATGGCTAAAGTGTGCGGAGCATTTTTCAAAATATTTTGAGTATCTTCTTTTGTAGAAGCATTTATTTCTTTACGAATAGCAATCATGGCATCACAAAAACGATCTAATTCTGCTAAATCTTCAGATTCTGTTGGTTCAATCATCAAAGTTCCAGCAACTGGGAATGAAACCGTAGGCGCGTGGAAACCATAATCCATTAAACGTTTGGCAATATCTGTAACTTTTATGCCATTATCTTCAAAAGCACGACAATCTAAAATCATTTCATGAGCTGCTCTTCCCATTTCTCCTGAATATAAAATTGGATAATGTGCTTCTAAACGCGCTTTCATGTAATTGGCATTTAGTATAGCGTGTTTTGTAGCATTTGTTAAACCTTCAGCTCCTAACATAGAAATGTATCCATAAGAAATTAAGCAAACTAAAGCAGAACCATACGGAGCGGCTGAAATTGCAGTAATAGCTTGGTCGCCACCAACTTTAACAATCGGGTTAGATGGTAAAAAAGGAACTAATTTATCGTTAACACAAATTGGTCCAACACCAGGTCCACCCCCACCATGAGGAATAGCAAACGTTTTGTGTAAGTTTAAGTGACAAACATCTGCACCAATAGTTGCTGGATTAGTCAATCCAACTTGCGCATTCATATTGGCACCATCCATATAAACCAATCCACCATTTTCATGAATTAGGTTTGTAATTTCTATAATTGAACTTTCAAAAACACCGTGAGTAGAAGGATACGTTACCATTAAAGCTGCTAAATTAGCTGAATGAAAAATGGCTTTTTCTCTTAAATCTTCTACATCAATATTTCCTTCTGGAGTAGTTTTGGTAACAATAATTTCCATTCCAGCCATAGCAGCTGAAGCAGGATTCGTTCCGTGTGCCGATGATGGAATTAAACAAACCGTTCTGTGTTTATCACCGCGGGATAAATGATAGGCACGAATGGTCATTAAACCTGCATATTCGCCTTGTGCACCAGAATTTGGCTGTAAGGTTGTACCTGTAAAACCAGTTACTTCATTTAATTGTAGTTCCAGTTTTTTAAGCATGGTTAAATAACCTTCCACTTGATCTAATGGTGCGAATGGATGAATATTATTCCAATTTCCCATAGATAATGGCAACATTTCGGCAGCTGCATTTAATTTCATCGTACAAGAACCTAATGAAATCATGGAGTGATTTAATGCTAAATCTTTGCGCTCTAATTTTTTAATGTAACGCATCAACTGACTTTCCGAATGATTATTATTAAAAACATCATGTTGTAAGAAAGTTGATTTTCTAATAAGATTTTCTGGGATAACAGCGGTTTCAACAAATTCTGTTACCGCTTCAAATGTTTTATCTTTAGCTTCAGCGAAAATAGCTACAATCTGATTGATATCTGAAACGGAAGTAGTTTCATTAAATGAAATAGAAATCGTATCCGCATCAATATAATAGAAATTTACTTCATTTTTTTCAGCAATAGCTTTTACTTTTGCTGCATCTGCTTTAACATTTATAGTATCAAAATAAGCAGTATTCGTTTGATAAACACCAATTTTATTTAAAGCTTCTACAGCCGTGTTAGCAGAATTATGTACTTTATTGGCAATATAATTTAATCCTTTTGGTCCGTGATAAACGGCATACATTCCGGCCATAACTGCTAATAAAACTTGAGCAGTACAAATATTTGAAGTTGCTTTTTCTCGTTTAATATGTTGTTCGCGTGTTCCCAACGCCATACGTAAGGCACGATTTCCGTTTACATCAATTGAAACACCAATAATTCTACCTGGCATCGAGCGTTTGTATTCGTCTTTTGTTGCGAAAAAAGCAGCATGAGGCCCGCCGTAACCCATTGGAATACCAAAACGTTGTGAAGTACCAACCACAACTGCAGCACCCATCTCACCTGGAGATTTTAATTTTACTAAAGATAAAATATCAGCAGCAACCGCTACTTTAATTTCCTTTTCTGTAGCTTTTGCTATAAAGGATGTATAATCGTTTAATTGTCCAAATTTCCCAGGATATTGAAGAATTGCTCCAAAAAAGTCTGATGAAAAATCAAAAGTTTCATGATTTCCAACTACTAATTCAATGTCAAGTGGCGTAGAACGTGTTTGTAAAACAGATAATGTTTGTGGTAAAATTTCTTCTGAAACAAAGAATTTAGAAACATTATTTTTCTTTTGATCTCTTGTGCGTACATCAAACAATAATGTCATTGCTTCGGCTGCAGCTGTAGATTCGTCTAATAAAGAAGCATTTGCAATTTCCATTCCTGTTAATTCGATAACGGTAGTTTGGTAATTTAAAATAGCTTCTAAACGACCTTGTGCAATTTCTGCTTGATAAGGCGTGTAAGCGGTATACCAACCTGGGTTTTCAAAAATGTTTCTTTGAATTACAGCTGGAACAATTGCTGGGTGATAACCTAAACCAATATATGATTTGAAAACTTTATTCTTTTTACCTAATTCTTGTATATGATTTAAATACTCATATTCAGTCATTGGTTTTTCCAAATTTAGTTCATTTTTCAAACGAATTTCCGCCGGAATAGTTTCGTAAATTAATTGATCTACTGAATCTACTCCAATAGTTTTTAACATGTGGTTTAGGTCTTTTTCACCTGTTCCAATGTGTCTTAAAGCAAAAGCATCTGTTTTCATTATATATAAAAATAGGTTGTGTTTAAATTTGCTACAAAAGTAATTATTAATCTGTTAAAAATAATTGCTTTTTTGTTGATTTTTTTCGATTTTTATCAACTAATATAGCTTGTTATTAACACTTTGATTATTTTTGTTGAATGTTAGTATTTAAGAAATTTTTCGAATTTTACATCAAAAGCAGTTTACATGTTGCCTTTGCTATTTTTTCATTTGTAAAAGTAGTAGAACTATCGTTAAACATTTCTTCAAACTTGTTTTTAGAGCTTGCTATTTTTTCTGGGAGCGTTTTGGGTTATACGGTTTTAAAATATTACGAATTTTGGAAATCCACTAAGTTTTCAGTAAACAAAAATAAATCTGTTTTAGGAATCACAATTGTTGCATTTTTGGTTTTTGTAATATGCTTTTTTCATTTGAAATTGAGTTTCCAAACGGCATTTTTCAAAATATTTTTTTTGGTAGTAATATATCCGTTTTTAAGAAAATATTGGTTTTTTAAAATAGCTATTGTGAGTTTTTGTGTCACGTATGTGGTAAGTTATATTCCGACATTAGACACAAAAATTTTGTTTTTTTCTGATACAATTTTACAAGTAAAATTATTTTTTCTGATTTGCGCTTTACTTATTCCATTTGAAATTTATGACTCGCAACACGATTTGCAAACCTTACAAACATTTCCCCAAAAATTTGGGGTCAAAAAAGCAAAATATTTAGGTTACTTATTTTTAGTTGTTTTTTGTATGGTTGGTTTGCTGTTTCAATTTGAAATTCTTGATATCGTAATTGCAATTATTGTTGGGTTTTTCATTCGATTTGCTTCCACTAATAACTCAAAATACTACACCAGTTTTTGGGTAGAAAGTATTCCTATTTTTTGGTGGATTTTATTTTTGATTACTAACTAAATCAACCCAGCTCTTTTCAATAAAGCATCTGCATTTGGCTCTTGTCCTCTAAATTTTTTGTATAGCGTCATGGGATGTTCTGTTCCGCCTTTTGATAACACATTTTCTTTAAATTTCGTTGCAATTTCTTTATTAAAAATCCCTTTTTCTTGGAAATAGGCAAACGCATCGGCATCTAAAACTTCTGCCCATTTGTAACTGTAATATCCAGCAGAATAACCACCTTGAAAAATATGTGAAAAGGAAACACTCATGCAGTTTTCAGCCACGTCTGGAAATAATGACGTGTCGCCCATTGCGTGTTTTTCAAATGCTTTTATGTTTTCAATTGGTTGGTTTTTCCCATGATACTCCATATCTAACAACCCAAAACTCAGTTGTCTTAAGGTTGCCATTCCTTCTAAGAAACTTGCTGATTCTTTAATTTTTTCTACATATTCTTGAGGAATAATTTCGCCCGTTTCGTAATGTTTTGCAAATAATGCCAACGCTTCAGGTTCGTAACACCAGTTTTCCATAACTTGAGACGGTAATTCTACAAAATCCCAAAATACTGAGGTTCCCGAAAGGCTAGGGTAAGTGGTATTGGCTAACATACCGTGCAATCCGTGTCCGAATTCATGGAATAATGTGGTGACTTCATTAAAAGTTAATAAAGAGGGTTTTGTAGCAGTTGGCGGAGTAAAATTGCACACATTTGAAACGTGAGGTCTTTCATTATTTCCGTCTTTTATATATTGTGGTTTAAATGAAGTCATCCAAGCGCCATTTCTTTTGCCTTTTCTTGGGAAGAAATCGGTGTAAAAAATCGCAACTAAGTTTTTATTTTCATCTAAAACCTCAAAAGTTTGCACATCGGAATGGTATTTATCAATGTCAAAAACTTCGTTAAATGTAATTCCAAAAAGTTTTTCTGCAATGGTGAACGCACCATTTAAAACGTTTTCTAATTTGAAATAAGGTTTCAATATTTCATCATCTAAATTGAATAATTTTTGTTTCAATTTTTCTGAATAATAGGCGCTATCCCATTTTTCTAACTGTTCAATTCCGTCTAATTCTTTGGCGAACGCTGCTAATTGCTCAAATTCATTTTTTGCAGCGGGTTTTGCCTTTTGTAAAATATCATTTAGAAAAGTCAAAACTTTTGTTGGATTTTGCGACATTCGTTCTTCTAAAACAAAATGCGCATGCGTTTCGTATCCTAATAAATTGGCCCGTTCATGACGAAGGGCTATAATTTTTTTTGTAATTTCTTCGTTATTGTATTTGTTATTTTGAAAGGCTTTTTTACCGAATGAAATTGCCATTTCTTTTCTCAAAGCTCTATTTTCAATATAAGTTACAAAAGGCATATAACTTGGAAAATCAAGTGTAAATATCCAGCCTGGTAAGTTTTTTGATTTGGCTAAATCGGCAGCGGCTTCTTTGGCTCCGTCTGGCAAACCTTTTAAATCATTTTCATTTGTAATTTGTAATTGAAAATTATTGGTTTCCGCCAATGTATTTTCACCAAAAGTCAATTGCAATTGCGCTAATTCGGTATCAATTTCTCGCAAACGTGTTTTTTTTTCGTTTGAAAGTAATGCTCCGTTTCGGGTAAAACTTTTGTATTTTTTTTCTAATAATCTAGTCTGTTCGGTTGATAAATTTAAGTTGGTTTGGTTATCGAAAACAGCTTTTACTCGTTTAAATAATATTTCGTTTAATGCAATGTCATTGCTAAATTCGGTAAGTAATGGTGTAACTTTTTGTGCAATTTTTTGCATTTCATCTGAAGTTTCTGCTGAATTTAAGTTGAAAAAAATTGACGACAAGCGATCTAACGCTTCACCAGAATATTCCAATGCTTCAATGGTATTTTTAAATGTAGCTAATGCTGTAGCATGAATAATTTCATCAATTTCAATACGCGCTTTTTCTATATTTTGAACAAAAGCAGGGTAATAATCTTCTATATTTATCTTAGTAAACGGCGCTGAATTATGTTTTGCTTTAAATTTTTCGGTTAAAATCGACATATATGTATGTTTTTTTGAAATGTTTATAGTTTTTTACCAATATATAAATCATTGTCTTACAGATGCTTTAAAAAATTATTTAAAATTTATTTCAAAAAAATCCGACAAAATACTTTTTTTACCGATAAAATGTATACATTTGTAAAAGATAAAAGTTGAAATAAACAACCTTTTTACCCTAAATAGAATTTTTTTATAGTTGTCACTTAAGTGTGAATAGTTTTTTGACCCCGATTTATTTCGGGGTTTTTTATTTTTTCAAGTTTTCCGATGCTTTTAAAACGGTATCGCGCAAACCTTCTTTATATAAAATAATTTTATCTAACACACATTTATCAGAAATCCCAATAATTTGTGCAGCTAAAATTCCAGCGTTTTTAGCGCCATTTAACGCTACAGTTGCTACAGGTACACCACCTGGCATTTGTAAAATAGACAAAACAGAATCCCATCCATCAATTGAATTGCTTGATTTTACGGGAACACCAATTACAGGAAGCGGACTCATAGCCGCCACCATTCCGGGTAAGTGTGCCGCGCCTCCAGCTCCAGCAATAATTACTGAAATACCACGATTATGTGCGTTTTTACTAAAATCGAATAACTTTTCTGGCGTTCTATGTGCCGAAACAATATCTACTTCGGTTTCAATGTCAAATCCGTTTAAAATGTCAATGGCTTCTTGCATCACTGGCATATCCGAAATGCTTCCCATTATAATGGCTACTTTACTCATTTTATCGTTATTTTGAATTTTTAATTATTTCAATTAAATATTAATCAAAATTTATTTAACTAATCACTCTGATACTATTCTTTACTTCTTCGGCAATTTTTCTGGCTGCTGCCATATCTTCGTTTACAATCGTAACATGACCCATTTTTCTGAATGGTCGTGTTTCTTTTTTTCCATAAATATGAGGCGTCACGCCTTCAATTGCCATTATTTTTTCAATGTTTTCGTAAATAACTGGTCCAGAAAAGTTTTCTTCTCCAACCAAATTTACCATTATTCCAGCTACTTTACTATCTGTATTTCCTAAAGGTAAGTTTAAAACTGAACGTAAGTGGTTTTCAAATTGTGATGTATAACTCGCTTCAATTGTGTGATGACCAGAATTATGAGGTCTTGGTGCGACTTCATTTACTAAAATTGCGTCGTTTTCTGTTTGGAACATTTCTACGGCTAATAATCCAACATGATTGAAAGCTTTTGAAACTTGTAACGCTATTTCGATAGCTAATTCTGCTACTTTTTCATCAATTCTTGCGGGACAAATTACATATTCTACCTGATTGGCTTCTGGATGAAATTCCATTTCTACAACAGGATAGGTTTTTACATCGCCTTTTGCATTTCTGGCAACTATTACAGCTAACTCATTTTTAAAAGGCACCATTTCTTCAGCAATACATTCTACATCAGGTAAATGTAATAAATCCATTGTAGAGCGACAAATTTTCACGCCATTACCATCGTATCCAAATTGGGCACATTTCCACACAAAAGGAAATTCTAATTCGTCTTTTTCTAACGCTTTTTTTAAATCATTTAAATCAACAAGCCTTTGATGTTTAGAGGTTGGAATGTTGTTTTCAACATAAAAATCTTTCTGTTTTCCTTTATTTTGAATCAATCGCAACGTTTTAGGAGATGGAAAAACAAGATGTCCTTCTTCTTCTAATTTTGCTAAAGCATCTAAATTAACGTTTTCGATTTCAATGGTTATGGCGTCACACATTTTCCCAAATTGATACACAGTATCGTAATCTAATAAACTTCCAATTAAAAATTTATTTGCTCCAAATTGCGCTGGTGCATCTTTACTTGGGTCTAAAACAAAAGTAGTGATGTCAAATTTTCGGGTTTCAGTCAAAAGCATTTTGCCCAATTGGCCGCCACCTAAAATACCTAATTTAAAATCTGAAGAAAAATAATTCATTTGTTGTTGTGTTTGCGCAAAGATACTAATTTGAATTTATATCACAATTAGCTCCTATTTTAGTTTTCTTAAAATATCTTTTGCGGCAGCTTGATAGGCTGCAGAATGCTTATAATAATCTTGTGAAATTATGGTTTTTAAGTGTTCACTTATCCAAAAATATTTTTTACTAAATAAATAAAGCGTTCTCATGGCATACGCTTTTGCAGCTACTTTTTTATCCTGAATTAGCCAATTTATAGAGGTTTCAATGATTTTTATTTCTTGTTTTTCTGTTAATTTTATGGTATTCGTATTTGATAAGAAAAAACATATTTTTGAAACAGGTCTAATTGCTGAATCGTCATTGTAATGTTTTATTTTCTCTAAGAAATCATCTAAAAAAGGAACAATTAATTCTAGTTTGATTTCGAAAATTAATTCTAATGACCAACACGCTTTAATATGAATTTTGTCTTTTTCGTTCAAAGCAATTTCAATTAAAAATTGTAGTTTTTTAGGATTTTGAAGTACATAATCACGAATAAATTCTCGATTTAATCGATGCGCTGTACTTTCCTCTATAAGTTTATAAAAAGCTAAATTCATCATGTGAAAATAATCATTTTTTAAAAAAACCAAAAATAATAATTTTTTATGTTTAATAGTTTGTAAATTTGTGCTTTATTTTAACTTTAGCAACATAATGATTAATATTGTTTTATTCGGAAAACCGGGCGCTGGAAAAGGAACACAAGCAGAATTTTTAAAAGAGAAATATACATTAACACATTTATCTACAGGAGATATTTTTAGATTTAATATCAAAAACGAAACTGAATTGGGTCTTTTAGCTAAAACGTTTATGGACAAAGGCGACTTAGTTCCGGATTCAGTAACCATTCAAATGTTGCAAAGTGAAGTGGAAAAAAACAGCCAATCCAAAGGGTTTTTGTTTGATGGTTTTCCAAGAACTATTGCACAAGCAGAAGCGTTAGATGCTTTTTTGACATCTAAAAACGAAGCAATTACTGCAACAATTGCGTTAGAAGCAGACGATGAAATTTTAGTAAAACGATTATTAGAAAGAGGAAAAACATCCGGAAGACCTGATGATCAGGATGAAGAAAAAATCAGAAACAGGTACCAAGAATATAATGAAAAAACAGCACCTTTAATGTCATATTATGATGCACAAGGAAAGTTTTTTGCCGTAAATGGCATTGGCACAATTGAAGAAATCACGCAAAGATTAAGCACAATAATTGATAAATTATAAGTACATTAGCATTTAATTCAACTAAAAAAAATTGGAAATAGTCATAATATTCTTGTTGATATTACTCAATGGAATTTTCTCCATGTCAGAGATCGCGCTCATATCAGCAAGAAAAAACAGGTTAGAAACCGCCGCCAAAAAAGGCAACACGAGCGCAAAAACAGCATTAGATTTAGCCAATTCGCCTAACAAATTTTTGTCTACGGTACAAATTGGTATCACTTTAATTGGTATTTTAACCGGTATTTATTCTGGCGACAAAATTACGACCGATGTTGAAACATTTTTTGCCACTTATACTATAACTTTTCCCTATGCACATTCTTTAGCAGTTGGAGTTGTTGTAGTTGTTTTAACTTTTTTCTCTTTAGTTTTTGGCGAATTATTACCTAAAAGAATTGGACTAAATTATCCAGAAGCCATTGCAAAATCAGTTGCATTACCAATGAAAGTTATGTCTGTAGTCACTGCTCCATTTATTTGGTTATTAACTACATCAACAGATTTTATTTTAAAAATATTTAAAATTAAGCCAACTGCCGACGGTAAAGTGACTGAAGAAGAAATTAAAGCTATTATTAAAGAAGGAACAGAAGTAGGAGAAGTTCAAGAAATAGAACAAGATATTGTGGAACGGGTTTTTCACATTGGCGATAGAAAAGTTAATTCTTTAATGACACACAGAAAAAGCATTGTTTATTTGGCTTTAGACGAAAGTTATGAAGAATTAAAAGCAAAGATTTTAGACGAATTGCATTCTGTATATCCCGTTTGTAATGAAAATTTAGATGAAGTTATTGGGGTTGTTTTATTAAAAGATTTATTCGCAAATATTGAAAAAGGCGATTTCGATTTACAGAAAATCATGATTGAGCCTGTTTATTTTATCGAGCATACTTCAGCTTATAAAGCGTTAGAAAATTTTAAAAAATCTAAAATTCATTATGCCTTGGTAACTGATGAATATGGCGTTTTTCAAGGAATCATTACTTTAAATGATATCTTGGAAGCATTAGTGGGTGATGCTGCTGATTTTTCAGATGAAGAATACCAATTGCTTTCAAGAGAAGACGGATCTTGGTTGGTTGATGGACAATATTCATTACACGATTTTATGACGTATTTCGATTTAGATGATATGCTAAATGATTATGAAGTAACAACTGTTAGCGGTTTGATTATTACAGAACTAGGAAGCATTCCAAAACAAGGTGAAAAATTAATTTGGAACAAATTAGAATTTGAAGTAATAGACATGGACGGGGTTAAAATTGATAAAATTTTAATTAAATCCTTAAAGGAATAAATTTTCAAAATAAGCTGTTGCTCGTTCTAGGCTTCGATTGGAATAAATAAAATAATTAAGTTTTAATTTAACTTTTTATTAAAACTGAAAACAAAAGAAAATGACTGAAGGAAATTTCGTAGACTACGTAAAAATATATGTTGCATCGGGTAAAGGTGGGAAGGGTTCTTCTCACTTACACAGAGAAAAATTTATTGAAAAAGGAGGACCAGATGGTGGAGACGGTGGTCGTGGCGGTCATGTGATTATTAAAGGCAGCAAAAATTTATGGACCTTGTTTCATTTGAAATTTTTACGGCATGTGAAATCCGGCCATGGTGGAGATGGTGGAAGCAGCAGAAGTACAGGCCATGATGGCGAAGATAAGTTTATAGAAGTGCCATTAGGTACAGTTGTAAAAGACAAAGAAACAGGCGAAATTTTATTTGAAATTACAGATGACGAAGAAACAAAAATTTTAGCTCGTGGAGGAAAAGGAGGCCTTGGCAACTGGAATTTTAGAAGTTCAACTAATCAAACCCCGCGTTATGCACAACCAGGAATTCCCGGAGAGGAAGTAGATGTAATTTTAGAATTAAAAGTACTTGCTGATGTTGGCTTGGTTGGCTTTCCAAATGCTGGAAAATCTACTTTATTATCAGTTTTAACGTCAGCCAAACCGAAAATTGCTGATTACGCATTTACCACTTTAAAGCCAAACTTAGGAATTGTGGCTTACAGAGATTTTCAATCTTTTGTAATTGCAGATATTCCAGGAATTATTGAAGGAGCTGCAGAAGGTAAAGGTTTGGGGCATTATTTTTTGCGACATATCGAAAGAAATTCGACTTTATTGTTTTTAGTTCCAGCTGATGCTGCTGATATTAAGAAAGAATACGAGATTCTTTTAGACGAATTAAGACGCTACAATCCAGAAATGTTAGATAAAGACAGGTTAGTAGTTGTTTCAAAATGCGATATGCTTGACGAAGAGCTGCAAGCGGAATTAAAAATACAACTTGACAAGGAATTTAAAGGCACTGATTTTATGTTCATTTCTTCAGTTGCCCAACAAGGTCTTACAGAATTGAAAGATAAGTTGTGGAAAATGTTGAATGTTTAACATTTATTAACTTTTTTTTTATATTTTTGAAAACTAATTTATAACCACTCAAATGAAAACAAAACTACTTTTATTACTTTTTGTTGTCACCATAAGTTTTGGCCAACAAAGAACTTGCGGAACTGACGCATACATGGAAAAAATGCTGTCTAACCCAGAAATGAAACAACAGTATTTAGAACTTCAAAAACAATTTGAAAGCGAATTAGAAAGATTAACTAATGCGCAGCAAAAGAGAGATGGTAACGCTACATTTAGCACAAATGCTACTATTAGAATACCAGTTGCTATTCACTACCCAAATGTTGTAAATACTAGTGCAGAATCTGTAAAAAGTTGTTTGCGATTATTGGCTCAAAAACAAGTAGCTATTTTAAACGCAGATTATAATGCTACCAATTCCGACCTTTCTCTTTGGACGGCGGCAAGTACCTATTATCCGGGTGTGAATATCGGCGACATGGATGTTTCGTGGGAAATTGCTACTCAAAATCATCCATCTAGTGCAGGTTTAACAAACGGAACCTTAGCAGTTACTTTTGGTACTCATTTTTTAACAGGAGACATTGACCCTGAATGGGCAGGTTATTGCAATTTAGTTGTAAAAAGTTTAAGTGGAGGAATTTTAGGATATTCACCTTTAGCCGGTTCTCCATCACAAGGGATGACAGTTGTTATGGATAATAATGCATTTGGCGCTACCATGACTGGTTCCCCAGCAACTTGTTCTGGATACGTTCCAGGAGCTCCTTATAATTTAGGTAGAACTTTAACGCACGAGCTAGGACACTTCTTTAATTTGTATCACACTTTTCAAAATTGTTCTAATACAAATTGCGCTACCCAAGGTGACAGAGTTTGTGACACACCTCCTTTAGGTACTGCAACTGGCGGTTGCCCAGCTGATGGAACTGTTGCAGGTTGTGATGGATCAACTCCTGCACTAACAATGAATTACATGGATTATACAAATGATGCTTGTATGTATATGTTTACAGCAGGTCAAGTAACTAGAATGCTTGCATGGTACAATACTATTTCTTCTCAATTACTAACAAACGTTTTAGCAAATAATGATTTTGTAAAGAATAATTTCTCAATTGCTCCAAACCCTAACAAAGGTATTTTCTCCATTCAATTGTATGAAACTATTGATAATTATTCTGTTGTAATTATGGATGCACTAGGAAGAGAAATTTTTAATGCAGAATACAATCAAACACCTGATTTGGTGCAAAACATTCAATTAGATAATGCTTTAAGCGGTATGTATTTTGTAACTATTCAGAGTAAAGGTGCACAAATAACAAAAAAAATAATTATAGAATAATTTTATAATTTATAAAAATTTAAAAAACAGTTGAAAGTCTTCTTTTAACTGTTTTTTATTAAATAATTAAAAGAAGCCAGAAAATTTATTTTCGCAAACAAAAAATAGTTAGAAGATTGTAACATATTTTCAATTTATCGACTACTATTAATATTCAATAACTTTATCTAAATTAAAATGAAAAAAATTATTTTATCCTTAGTTGCTGGAATTATGCTAATGCCAATGAGCGTTAAAGCAGACGAAGGAATGTGGTTTTTAATGTTCATTGAACGTTTAAATCACCGCGATATGCAAAAAATGGGATTGCAATTAACCCCACAAGAAATTTACAGTATTAACAACCATAGTTTAAAAGATGCTATCGTGCAGTTTAACGGTGGATGTACTGCTGAATTAATCTCAAAAGATGGTTTGGTATTAACCAATCACCACTGTGGTTATGATGCTATTGCAGAATTATCTACTGCAGAGAAAAATTATTTAAAAGAAGGATATTGGGCAGCAAACAGAAAAGAAGAATTAAAACCTTCTAGTTTATTTGTACGTTTCTTTGTTCGTATGGATGATTGTTCAAAAAGAATTTTATCAGTTGTAACGCCAGGAATGAGCGAAGCTGAAAGAGAAAAAGCAATCAATCAAGAAATTGCTAAAATTGAAAAAGAAAATAATGAAGGTGGAAAATATACCGTTTCGGTTCGTCCATTTTTCCAAGGAAATGAATATTACTATTTCGTATACCAAGATTATAAAGATGTTCGTTTAGTAGGAACACCACCTGAAAGTTTAGGAAAATTTGGTGGAGATACTGACAACTGGGAATGGCCTCGTCATACTGCAGATTTTTCTATGTTTAGAATTTATGCAGATGCTAACGGAAATCCAGCTGAATATTCAGCTAATAACGTTCCGTTAAACCCAAAGCACCACTTGCCAGTTAATTTAAGCGGTGTTAAAGAAAACGATTTTGCTATGATTTTAGGTTATCCTGGTCGTACAAACCGTTGGATGCCAGCTAGCGGAATTGAGCAAAACGTAAAATTTGCTTATCCAGCTTGGGTAGAAGGTTCTAAAACAGGAATGGACAATATGAAAAAGTATATGGTGCAATCTGATGCTTTGAACTTAATTTACGCTTCTAAATTTGCAGGGGTTGCGAATTACTGGAAAAACCGTCAAGGAATGATTGATGCATTAACAAAATTTGGAACTGCAAAATCTAAAGCCGCTCAAGAAGCTAAATTTAATACTTGGGCAAATCAACCAGCCAATCAAGCTAAATACGGAAATGTAGTAGCAACAATCAATAAATATTATGGTATGACGAATGAAAAATCACGTCATGATAATTATTTACAACAGTTATTTAGAACTTCAGCTTTTGGAACAATAAGCAGATCTTTTGGAAGACAATTAGAAATGTACACCAAAGCAGATGCAGCTAAACGTGCTGAAATGGCTCCGGCAATTGAAGAAATGGCAAATGAAATGTTTAAAGAATTACACATTCCTGCAGAAAAAGATATTTTAGCTGCTCAATTGTCATTATATGCTAAAAAAGCAGGTTACGCTTTAGCACCAGCAGTTGAAAAATTAGCAAAGGAAAATAATGGTGATTTTACAAATTACGTAGCTTCAGCTTTTGAAGCAAGTATTTTTACTTCAGTAGAAAAAATTAAAGCTTACTTAGCAAATCCAAACGACTTAACTTTAACTAGCGATCCGTTATATGTTTTATCAAATGATTTGTTAACACATTTTGGAAAAAGAAGCGAAGACTTAATTAAAGCTCAAAACGATTTTGGTGCGTCTTTTCGTTTATTAGTTGAAGGTTTAAGAGAATCTAAAATTGGAACAACTTTATATCCAGATGCAAATTCAACGTTACGTTTAACATACGGAAAAGTTCGTTCTTTACCAGCTGACAAAAGAAATGATGCTAAAGTAAATAATTACACCACTTTAGATGGACAAGTTAAAAAATACAAAAAAGGCGATTTAGAATTCGATTTACCTACAAAAGTAATAGACATGAATGCTAAAAAAGATTTTGGTCGCTATGCAGATAAAGATGGTTCTTTACACGTTAATTTCTTAACTGATAATGATATCACAGGTGGAAATTCTGGTTCTCCAGTATTAAACGGAAAAGGTGAATTAATTGGTTTGGCTTTTGATGGAAACATTGAAGCGATGGCTGGTGATGTTATTTTTGACCAAAAATTGCAAAGAACAATTAACGTAGATATTCGTTATGTGCTTTGGGTGATTGAAAATTTCTCAGGTGCCAAACACATTGTTGATGAAATGACTTTAGTAAAATAATTTACTCAAGTTTACAAATAAAAAAAGAGTCTCGAGAAATCGGGACTCTTTTTTATTAAAAATATCTTACAAATTATCAATTTCTTCCTGAACCATTTCCCAGTCTGAAAGAAGTTTATCTAATTCCGCCTTTTTCTTGTTATACGCCGTAAAAAAAGAAGCGTTTTCTATGTGTTTATCGTAATTAGAAGCCAATTCTTTGTCGTCATTTTGAATGTCAATTTCTAACTGCTTAATTTGACTTTCAATTTTAGATAATCTATTTTGTAAGGATTTGTTTTTCTTTTGGTCTTCGTAAGAAGTCTTTGAGTTGGAATTGCTAGCAACTTCTTTTTTCTCAATATCCTTTTTTTCCACTTCACGCATGTTTTCTAAGTTGCGTTGTTCTAAAAAATAATTGATATCGCCTAAGTATTCTTTAATTTTTTGATCTTTAAATTCATACACTAAATTAGACATGTCTTGTAAAAAATCTCTGTCGTGAGAAACGAGTAGGAGCGTGCCTTCATATTTTTGAAGTGCAGCTTTTAATACATTTTTTGATTTAATATCTAAGTGATTTGTTGGCTCATCCATTACCAAAACGTTAATGGGTTGTAATAATAATTTACACAAAGCCAAACGATTTCTTTCGCCTCCAGAAAGTACTTTTACTTTCTTCTCCACATCATCACCACGGAATAAAAACGAACCCAACATGTCTCTAACTTTTGAACGATTAGTATCAGTAGCGGCATCTTCCATGGTTTGCAATAACGTAATTTCGCCATCTAAATATTCTGCCTGATTTTGAGCAAAATAACCAACTTGAACGTTATGCCCTAATTTTATAGAACCTTCAAATTTAAATTCGTTTACAATGGCTTTAATAAAAGTCGATTTTCCTTGTCCGTTCTGACCCACAAACGCAATTTTACTGCCGCGTTCTACTAATAGTGAGATGTCTTTTAAAATCGTATTGTCTCCGTAAGCTTTTGTTACTTGTTCGGCTTCGATAACTACTCTTCCAGGCACTTTTGAAACGGGAAACGAAATATTCATAACAGAATTATCATCTTCATCTACTTCAATTCGCTCTACTTTATCTAACTTTTTTATTAAAGATTGTGCCATTGAGGCTTTAGATGCTTTGGCACGAAATTTTTCAATTAATTTTTCGGTTTCTTCAATTTTCTTGGCTTGATTTTTTTGTGTTGCCAATTGTTTTTCACGAATTTCATGACGTAATTCTAAATATTGCGAATAAGGTTTATTGAAATCATAGGCTTTTCCTAATGAAATTTCAATCGTACGATTCGTTACATTATCCAAAAACATTTTATCGTGTGATACAATAACTACTACTCCAGGATAATTTCGTAAAAAACTTTCCAACCAAATAATACTTTCTATGTCCAAGTGATTGGTAGGTTCATCTAAAAGCAAAATATCGTTCGCTTGAAGCAATAGTTTTGCCAATTCTATACGCATACGCCAACCTCCAGAAAACGTTTCTGTTTGGTTGTTAAAAACGTCTCGTTTGAATCCTAAACCTAATAATATTTTTTCTGTATCTCCCACATAATTATAACCTCCTAAAAGTTCAAATCTGTGTGTGTAATCTGATAAATCTTCTATAATTTGAGAATAGGCATCGCTTTCATAATCCGTTCTGGTTACTAATTGGTGATTGATTTCTTCAAGCTTTTTTTCTACTTCCTTAATTTCCGAAAAGGCTTGATACGCTTCTTCTAAAACGCTTCTTCCGGCTTCAAAATCGATATCTTGTCGTAAAAATCCAATTCTTACTTCTTTTTCAGTGGCAATTTGTCCCGAATCGGGTTTAAAATCGCCAGCCAAAATTTTCAACATGGTAGATTTTCCTGCTCCATTTTTACCTACTAAACCCACTCTGTCGCCAGCGCCCATTCTAAAAGTAACTTCTTCAAATAAATAAGTTCCACCAAAGGAAACAGAAAGATTATGTATGTTCAGCATGTTTTTTTCTAATAAGGTGCAAAAGTACTACACTTATTCTACCTTTACATCAAAATAATAAAAATGTTTGGAAAAGAATCAAAAATTTACGCGATGATAACGGGTTGTTGTCCTAAATGTCATGAGGAAAGTATGTATCTAGATGCCAACCCTTTTAATATTATGAAGATTTATGCCATGCACGAAAAGTGCTCGCATTGTAAACTAGTTTATCAAATAGAGCCTTCTTTCTTTTTTGGTGCCATGTTTGTAAGTTATGGTCTTGGTGTTTTGATCGGAATTTTTACTTTTTTGCTGTCGTATTTTGTGTTTCACTCAGATTTAAAAACGTCATTTATAGCTATTGTTGTTGCTTTGATTTTATGTAATACACTTATTATGCGTTGGTCTAGAAATATTTGGATAAATATTTTTGTTCACTATGATAAAAATTGGGCTGAAAAATTATCTCAATAATTTTTTATAAATTCTTTCTATAGAAATTTCATTGTCTAATTCGGTTTTGTTTTCAATAAATTGAAATAACTTATCTGATAAATAAGGTGCAAAAAGTACGCCACGTGTTCCTAATCCATTTAAAATATACAAATGGTTGTGTTGATGGTGTTTTCCTAAAATTGGTCTTCTATCTTTTACTGTTGGTCGCAC
Source organism: uncultured Flavobacterium sp. (assembly GCA_964402375.1). Taxonomy (GTDB): domain Bacteria; phylum Bacteroidota; class Bacteroidia; order Flavobacteriales; family Flavobacteriaceae; genus Flavobacterium. The sequence goes on from CAYOCC010000004.1 coordinate 141,953, forward strand.
GCCAGCTAAATGTTCAACTACTTCAAAATCGCAAGTAATCAGTTCTTTTAAACTTGTTAGTAATTCTAACTTACCGGCTTCTGTTTTTTGATTGGTTTTATCTTGCCAATTATAGGTGGCGCCTACTTTATACAAATGATTTTCTAAAGGTAAAATCCAAATACTGGAATTGATTATTTCTTTTAACTTCAGATTTTCGGATTTAATAATCAATAGTTCACCCTTGGTTCCATCAAGTGGTAAATTGTTAAAATAAGGATTATTATGAATTCCAAAACCTTCGGCGAAAACTATTTGTTTGGCTCGAACATCTTTATATTCAATAAAATCATCTTTGATTTCTAATTTAGAATAATCAAAAGTTGCGTTTGAATAGCTATTTTTTGTTATCAAGTAATTGGTATAGGATTCTTTCAATTTTTTAGTATCTAAAAATCCCGTTTCATAAACTTTTCCAAATTTATAATTACTTTGTACAGCTTTGTTATTTAATGTTTCTAATTCGCCACCTAAATATTTGGATAAAGCAGGTTTGTCTGAAGCTGCAAACCAGTTATTTTGTTCTTCAATATTATTTAGTTTTCGCAATAACGGAATTTCATATAAAAAAGAAGTGCCTAATTTATCTTCCAACTTTTTATAAAATGGTATTGAAATAGCCAGTTGGGCTTCCGCTTCCCAAATTTTAGTAAATCGTTTTAAAACAATTGGATTGTATAATCCTCCAGCAATAGTTGTTGAATTTTGAGAGTTGTCATTTAATACCATTATTTTTTTATTATGCAACAAACAAGTTTCTGCAAAAGAAATTCCTGCTAAACCTGAACCAATAATAAGATAGTCAACTTCCATTTTGTTATGATATAATCTTACAAATTTACTTAAAATTGTATTGCTGTTTTAGTTATAAAAAAAAAACTCTTGCTATGGCAAGAGTTTTTTGTATTATGATTGGAGAAATATTTTAATTAGTAATTCCACATATCTAATTCGAAATTACGTATTTTTTCTTTTACTCTTTCTGATTCTAATAATTGCATTTGTGCGTTTTGTTTCATGTATTCTTTAATTTCTCTATCACCGTAAACATTTTCTTCTAAGTAAATTACAGCATTAAAGCGACGTGAATTTAACAAATGATCAAATGTAAATGGCATGGCAGAGTTTTTTTCATTAAAGGCCTTAGCTCCATGTAAAACATCTCTTGAAGCTGGAAAATAAATCCAAAACAACTCAATAGGTGCGTCATTTTTATTTTCTTCTTTATTCATGGTGTAAACATCAGGAACCAAAGGACAAATACCTTGTAGTCTGTATTTTAATTCGCCTTGACGTTTGTCAAAATACCAAAAACCTTTTATTTTGTATCCTTGTACATGAAATGCATCAATAGTTTGTTTGGTTATAAATTCTTCAGATATAGGATCTCCTGCTGCTAATTGTTCAATTCCAGCATCAGAAGTATCAATAAAAACTCTAGCTTTTTGAATGTCATCATAAGTCTTTTTAACAGTAAAATATCCTGAATCGTATACTTCAGTAATTTTCCCCTCATCAATTCCTTTCATTAACACTTCAAAAAGTGGTTTTCTTTCTGAACCTAAATCTTTAGAGTCGTCTACAGGATAATACATTGGATAGTTCACTCTCTGATTTACATCTATAAGTTCCCATACTGTTTTTCCCATAAAAACATCTCTATCTCCTATGTAACCATAAGGTAAAGGTTTATCATTATCTGCATTTTTTTCTGCTTCTGTTCTTTTACCAATTTCAGCAGGTGTTTTTGCATTTAGTAAATTAGATTGCGCAAACGAAAGTGTGCTCAAACCAAATACTGTTACTAATAAAAAATTTCTCCAATTCATTTTTTTATTTTATTTAAATTATTGTACTTCAAATGTACAAGGCGAAACATTTTTGGCAGGTTGGTTGATACCAACATACTTCACTTTAATTTCTGATATTGTAACAATGTCACCTCTACCTGCTTTTTTGATTGCTGAGATAGCTTGTGCGTTCATTTTAGAACCCTGAACTACAACTGTTGGTTGACCTGGAACTTTCACGTTAAATTGTGTAACATTGATTGTAACAGGGAAATCAAAATCTTCTAAAGCTGCTGAAACAGTACATACTTCTAAGTTCGATTTTGGTCCTTTAGCAGAAACTTCACCTTTAACTTTACCAGTAGGTGCAGGGATACCTTTAATTCTAAACGTTTGTTTACTTGAAAAATTACCACCACCGTTAGGTAATGTAGCAGAAACATTAATTGTTACTTCTTTACCTTGTCCTGGGTTTAGCATGTATTGTCCTGGTTTTCCAGATGCTCTCATTCCAGGTGCACTTGCTTTCACATCACTTGAAGGGATTCCAGGAACAGATACCGAAATAGGGTTATCTACACCTCTATAAACCACATTCATTTTATCAGCAGAAACAATTGCTTGATTTGGTTTAGGTACTACTACGTAGTTACCTTTAATTGGTAAACTAACTACTTTTCCGTTTTCGTCAAAGTTGAAAGATCCTGTAATTTCTTTTTCACCAACGCTTCCTGCACCAAAAGAGAATTTAGCTTGACCCGCTTCCGCTTTCATTGATTGTCCATTTACAATTACAGATTTTGCAACTAAATTTGGATCAAATTTTCCTAATATAATTTTCCCAGTTACAGTTTCTCCTTGGAAGAAAGCCGTTTTGTCTGGAACTACAATTGGTTGGTATGCTGTTAAAGATGCTGCTGCAACTAAGTCTGATTGGAACATACCGCTAATAATATCACTTTCAGTAGTTTTAATATCTGCTTGAATTTGTGATAATTTAGTGATAGATGCAATTAAAGGGAACCCTTTGTAATTGTAATCTAACCAAGGCACATTTCCGTCTTCAGTTTTAACTTTATTTGTAGCAAATCTTTTTTCAATTTTTTTCATTTCAGCTTCCACAATAGAGCTTCCACCCGTTGCTTTAATTTGAGCTGAGAACGTGCTAAATTTATTTAAAAATTCTGTTCCTTTTGCTGATGGTCTATCGCCAGAAAACCAGTATTCATCAATTTCATCACCTTTGTCCATTGCTTCGAAATTAAGACTTCCATCTTCTTTTCTTTCAACATCTTTGGTGAATTTTGTTTTTAATCCTTCTACATAACTGTAGAATTCTTTACATAATAATCTGATTTTGTCAACTTTAGCTTTTTTGTCACCATATTGTTTTGGTTGATCTTGTGCTTTTTGAGCTAACTGATCGAAAGCTGATTGATTTCTTGCTTCTGCAATACCATTTGATTCTGTGATTTTGTCATTTAAGATACCAAAAGCCGATAATACTTCTTTTGACATATTCATTGCTAACATTGCCACAAAAACCAAATACATCAGATTAACCATCTTCTGTCTAGGGGTAAGTTTTCCTCCTGCCATTTTTTTCTAATTAGTTTAGTTAATTAATTTTTTTTTAATTTATTTGATAAAACTAATTATCCTTTGTTTTGCATTGCAGTTAACATTCCACCATATACTGCATTTAATGAAGATATGTTTGATGTCATAGATTGCATTTGCTCTTTTAATTTAGATGCGTTTTCAACTATTTCAGCATTGGCATCTGCATTTTTCTGAGCACCATCAATTTGTGCTTTGTATAAATTGTTTAACGCTTCTAAAGAAGTTGCAGCGCTTACCATTTGTTCAGCATATTTTGTTTGTGAAGCAATAGCGTCAACAGTAGGAGCAATACCTTTAGCAGCACCTTCAAAGTTTTTAATACTATTTCCTAAGCTAGTCATTAATTCACCATCAATTTTAGCTTCTTTTAATAAGTTGTCTAATTTTTGAGATAATAAACCTTGTGCTTCTTCAGGACTTTCTTTTTTACCTGATTTTGCTTTAGCTTCACCACCAGCTAATTCTGGATAGACTAAAGACCAATCTAAATCATTTTCGGGTACTTCAAAAGCAGATAAACCGAAAATAAATGCCTCAGTTCCTAATCCTATGATTAACATGATTCCTGCTCCAGGCCAGTGCATTAATTTGAAAAGTGCTCCAAGGATTACTACTGCTGCTCCCATACCGTATGCGAAGTTCATTGCTTTTTTGCTTAAAATTGCCATAATTTAAAATTTAGTTAGTTTGATATAATTATTTAGTTAGTTTAAATTCTTGTTTGTTATTATAATTTATTTCCAGTTGGTTGTGTTCCCATATAATCTTGTACGGTTCTGAATCCGATATAGCTTCTTGCAGAATCCGCATATTCGAAATCACGTGTAGATACTTGCAAGAAGAAACCTACATCTTTCCAAGATCCACCACGAATTACTTTTCTTTGGTTTTCTTTATCAGATACATTTGGATTCATTGAAGAAACGAATTCATAAGCTCCAGCATCATAAGAAGAATCTGTCCATTCAGACACATTTCCTGCCATGTTGTATAAGTTGAAATCATTTGGTTCAAATGAATCTGCTTCTACAGTGTATAAAGCGCCATCTGCTGCATAATCTCCTCTCATTGGTTTGAAATTTGCTAAGAAACAACCACGGTCATTTTTAGCATATGGGCCACCCCAAGGATAAGTTCCTGATTCAATTCCACCTCTTGCTGCATATTCCCATTCTGCTTCAATTGGCAAACGGAAAGCATTGACTTGGTCTCTTCCTTTTTGTTTTTTAACAGTTGCATTTTTGTACATCGTTCTCCAAGCACAAAATGCTTTTGCTTGATTCCAAGAAACACCCACTACTGGGTAGTCTCCATAAGCTTGGTGCCAAAAATAATTATTGTGCATTGGCTCGTTGTAAGAATAGGCGAAATCTTTAATCCAAGCTGTAGTATCAGGATAAATTTCTAACGGTACTGTGTTTTCATTGAAATTTTTACGTCCTTTTTTCTTAACAGCTTTGTTTAAATCAACTTGAGTGTATTTGAATTTTAATTTACGAGCATCAATCGTTTTTAACCCATTAAACGATTCAGATTCTCGTAAGTACATAGAGTCCATTACTTCTACATAATCCGCATCAGGATATTTTGAAGTCTCTTTAATTAATTTTACTTTTTTATCTGTTTTTCTATATGCGTATGGATCATCACCCGTTCCAATACTGTAATAGTTATCATACATATATTTATCATATGCTGTCATATTCGTAGCATTCGGCTCTATAAAAGCAAAATCTCCAATACTTCCAGCGCTTCTGCCTCCAGCAACTGGTTTGATACCTTTTTCGTCAGCTTTTATAGCTAAATTTGTTCTGATAGTTGAATCTTTTACCCATTCTACGAACTGGCGATATTCACTATTTGTAATTTCTGTTTCATCCATGTAAAACGAAACCACTGTTACGGTTTTAGTGGGAGCATCTTGTACATTGGCAACGTCATCGTCTGACTTACCCATGATATAGGCACCACCTGGAACAAGTGTCATGCCAAAAGGTTTTTCAGAAAACCATTTTTTGCCTTTAACGCCTACCAGCTCACCTTTATCGCCTTTTCCACAGCTTGTTAACAAAGCCAAAGCCGCCGACAATACTAAAAACTTTTTCATATTAATTGGGTTATAAAATTTTGTATTATTTTAGGTTCCAAACCTATCTATTTATTTTGACATATACAATAGCAAAAGCAAAATAATTTAAAAAATAGTGTATTTTACCGATTTTTGCTATGCTTTTACCGATTTTTTTAATAGCTTTTTCTGTGTGCTTTCCACCATCTTTCAGGGATTTCAGCTTTACAAGCGGCTACGTAATCATCATTTGTACATGGTAATAACGTTTTTTTAATTTTTTTATTATGTACAGTATTGTAATTTATTTCCATCCACCATCGATCAGAACGGTTGCTTTTATAAAAAATTAACTCTTCATCTTCTGCCAAAACAATATATCTGGTGTAATTTGTTTTCTCTTCAAACGGATATTCATAACTTCTTAAATGATAACCTTCTATAAAATACCATACTATTTGTGCGATTAGTTGGTTTTCGTTGGTGTTGAAAAATTGATTAAAAATTCCAAAAGCACTAACTTTATCACTTATACCTGCATACCTGGCTAGTGTACAAATTTCTCTTCCATCAAATCCATTTGGATAAAATTCTGAGGTATTTCCTGAATCGGCGGATTTTATAGACTTTAAATCAAGACTAATAATATCGGCATCTCTAAAGACAGGTTCAATGATAGCCACATTTTTGCTGATTTCGCCTAATCTGTATGTGTCAAAATACAGTTTTTCAATTAAATCTATTTCTTCTTGCGACGTGTAATATGTTTGATAACCTAGGCTGCAAAAATTATACAAGTTGTTCGGTTCTTCCACAATTATTCTCGACAAATAAGCATCACATGATAATTTTTCATCTTTTGCAAAATCAAATTTATTATCAATAGCTACTAAATTCACCATTTGGTCCAACTGATCAAAAGCACGGTACAAAGCATAGGTTAAATCTTGCGAACCACCCACGACCAAAGGTATAATTTTTTGCTTAATTAAATGGGCGCAAATGGTTTTTAACACAAAATAAGTGTCACTTGTTTCATTTCCAACTAAAGCATCGCCCAAATCGGCAATTTCTTTGTTCCAATTCCCAGGAAATAATTGATAAAGTGCTTTTCGGAAGTTGTTAAAGTCATAGGCTTCATTTTCTAAATTGGCACCTCTGTTTTCGTTAACACAAATAATAGCTATTGAAATATTTTCTAAATTAGGATAATCGGTAGCGGTATGCATTACAATTTTTTTACCTAATGTTTGATTAGATAAACTTTCTGTAAATTTCTGAATTTCTTCTGATACAGGTTGTAAATATTCGAATATCATAAATTATTTTTTAATTTATTAGCTACTGAAACAAGTTCAGAATGACAAACACTTAATATTATTTCTTTTTGGCTACAGGTTTTTTTGTAGGCGCTTTTTTCGCTGTTGCTTTTTTCGCTGGCGTTTTCTTTTCAATCATCTCTTTTACTGTTTCAAGAGTTAATTTTGTGGCATCTATATCTTTACTTAATTCAATTTTAATTTTTCCTTTTGTAATTACAGATCTTCCCCAACGCGCTTTTTCAACTTTAATTCCTTCTTCTTTCCAATAATGAAGTACTTTTTCAATTTCTTTTTGTTGCTTGTCTTCAATTAATTCGTTAATATCTGCTTGCGATAAATTATCAAAGTTGTATTTTTTATTTACATTGATAAAAATTCCATTCCATTTTAAGAAAGGTCCAAATCGGCCTACGCCTTTTTGCACTGGAAAATTATCATAAGTGGCTATAGGAGCGTCTGCTTTGGTTTTTTCCTCAATCAATTCTACAGCTCTTTCCATAGTTACGTCTAATGGTTCTTCGCCTTTAGCTAGAGAAATAAATTGTGTTCCAAATTTCACGTATGGTCCAAAACGCCCGTTATTTACTTCAATTTCTTCACCTTCGTAAGTACCTAAAGTTTTTGGTAATAAAAATAAATTTAAAACTTCTTCTAGTGTAATGTTACTTAAATTTTGTTCGGTTCTTAAACTGGCAAATTGTTTTACTTCATCATCAAACGCTCCAATTTGGGCCATTGCACCATATTTTCCTAATCGAACACTTACTGGTTTTCCGGTTTTTGGATCGGTTCCTAAAATTCGTTCCCCAGATTCTCGTTCTGCAGTTGTTTCAACTTTGGTAACTATTGGATGAAAATGATCGTAAAAGTTGCGCATCATTTTATGCCAGTCTTCGTTTCCAGCAGCAATTTCGTCAAAATCTTGTTCTACTTTAGCAGTAAAATTATAATCTAAAATGCTTTCAAAATTTTTCACTAAAAAGTCAGTTACAATTCCACCAATATCTGTTGGGACTAATTTTCCTTTGTCGGAACCTGAATTTTCTTTTAATATTTGCGATTTTATTTCTTTACCAATTAAGGTTAATTGTTCGTATTTTCTTTCTATTCCTTCAAAACTTCCTTTTTCAACATAATTTCTGTTGATAATTGTAGAAATAGTTGGCGCATAAGTAGAAGGACGTCCAATTCCTAATTCTTCTAATTTCTTTACAAGTGATGCTTCAGTATATCTACTAGCAGGACGAGTAAATCGTTCTGTTGCAGTAATAAATTTGTTGGCAAGCTTTTCGTTTACTTTTAATGCAGGTAATAGGCCTTCTTGTTCTTCATCATCATCATCATTTCCTTCCAAATATACTTTTAAAAAACCATCAAATTTAATTACTTCGCCCGTTGCAGAAAAGGAGTCGTTATGGGTATTTGCAGTAATTTTTACGTTGGTTCGTTCCAGTTGGGCATCACTCATTTGCGAGGCCAAAGTACGTTTCCAAATTAGGTCATATAACCTTGCTTGGTCTCTGTCAATGTCAACGGTATGGCGACTCATATCTGTGGGACGAATGGCTTCGTGGGCTTCTTGTGCCCCTTTTGATTTGGTGTTATAGCTTCTCGGTTTGCTGTATGCAGCTCCATAATAAGAAGTGATTTCTGCTTGTGCTGCAGCCATGGCTTCCTGAGAAAGGTTTACACTATCAGTTCTCATATAAGTAATCAAACCAGCTTCGTACAAACGTTGTGCAATTTGCATCGTAATACCAACTGGTAAATACAATTTACGAGCGGCTTCTTGTTGTAAAGTAGAAGTCGTAAATGGTGCTGCAGGTGTTTTTTTCGTTGGTTTTGTTTCTAAATCGGCAACTTTAAAATCGGCAGCTATATTTTTTTCTAAAAAGATTTGTGCTTCTTCTTTTGTGTTGAAATTTTTATTTAGTTTGGCTTTAACTGTTTTTCCTGCTTCATTTGTAAATTCGGCGCTAATAGAGTAACTGCCAACAGCTTTAAAATTCTGAATTTCTCGTTCACGTTCTACAATTAAACGAACAGAAACAGATTGTACACGTCCAGCAGATAATCCACCTTTTACTTTTTTCCAAAGTACGGGAGACAATTCGTAACCCACTAAACGGTCTAGAACCCTTCTCGCTTGTTGCGCGTTTACTAAATTATAATTAATATCTCTAGGATTTTCAATCGCTTTTAAAATGGCAGTTTTTGTAATTTCGTGAAAAACGATACGTTTTGTTTTTGCTGGATCTAATTTTAATTCTTCGGCTAAATGCCATGAAATAGCTTCCCCTTCACGGTCCTCATCGGAAGCTAGCCAAACCATATCAGCTTTTTTAGATAAGTCTTTTAGTTTTTTTACTAACGCTTTTTTATCTGGAGATACTTCATATTTAGGTTTAAAGTTATCATTTACATCTACGCCAATTTCCTTTGAAGGCAAATCTGCAATATGTCCGTAACTAGATTCCACTTGGAAATCTGCTCCTAAAAATTTTTCAATGGTTTTTGCCTTTGCAGGTGACTCCACGATAACTAAATTCTTCGCCATTTTCATTAATTTGATTTGGCAAAAGTATATTTTTTTTTTGATTAAAATATGTTGGAGTAGTTTTTTTGATAAATTAAATATTTCTAATTTTTTGTTAAACTGATGCTGACAATTTGGCAGATATTGAAATTTAGTACTATCTTTGCTTTCTGAATTTTTGAAAAAACAGTTTTCAAAATTATATTATAATACCGTTTATGGAAGAAAAGATTATAGAAGAAAGTAAACAAGGCACTTCAATGGTTTTGGATACAAAGCAAGGCAACCAAAAAAAGTTATTTATAGAAAGTTATGGTTGTCAAATGAACTTTGCGGATAGCGAAGTTGTGGCTTCTATTTTGGCAAATGAAGGATATAATACTACTCAAGTTTTAGAAGAAGCCGATTTGGTTTTAGTAAACACTTGTTCCATAAGAGATAAAGCAGAAGTAACTATTCGTAAACGCTTACAAGTTTATAATGCCATAAAACGAGATATCAACCCGAAAATGAAGGTTGGTGTTTTAGGATGTATGGCAGAAAGGTTAAAAGAAAAGTTTTTAGACGAAGAAAAAATTGTAGACATGGTTGTAGGTCCTGATGCCTACAAAGACATTCCGAATTTATTAAAAGATGTTGAAGATGGTCGTGATGCCATAAATGTTATTCTTTCTCGTGAAGAAACTTATGCAGATATTTCTCCAGTGCGTTTAAGTAGCAACGGAATTACAGCTTTTGTATCTATTACACGCGGTTGTGACAATATGTGCACGTTTTGTGTAGTGCCATTTACTCGTGGTAGAGAACGTAGTCGTGAACCAGAAAGTATCATTGAAGAAATTGCCGATTTATGGAGTAAAGGTTTCAAAGAAGTGACTTTATTAGGACAAAATGTAGACAGTTACCTTTGGTACGGTGGAGGTTTGAAAAAAGATTTTGAAAAAGCCAGCGAAATGCAAAAAGCCACCTCAGTAGATTTTGCTCAATTGTTAGACAGGTGTGCGGCGCAATTTCCAAAAATGCGATTTCGTTTTTCTACTTCAAATCCTCAAGATATGCATATTGAAGTAATTGAGGTTATGGCCAAACACCACAATATTTGCAATTACATACACTTACCCGTTCAGAGCGGAAGTACCAGAATTTTAAAAGAAATGAACCGCCAACACACTCGTGAAGAATATATCAAGTTAGTAGATACTATTTATAAAATTATTCCAGATATCTCACTTTCACAAGATATTATTGCTGGTTTTCCAACAGAAACAGAGGCAGACCACCAAGACACATTAAGTTTGTTAGAATATGTAAAATACGATTTCGGATTTATGTTTGCTTATTCTGAAAGACCAGGAACGTTAGCCGCTAGAAAAATGCAAGATGATGTACCTGAAGCAATAAAGAAACGCAGATTAAATGAAATTATAGATTTACAACAACGTATTGCTCTAGAACGCACACAACGGTTTATTGGTCAAACAGTTGAAGTATTGGTAGAAAAAGATTCAAAACGTTCAGACAAACAATGGAGTGGCAGAAATTCGCAAAGTACGGTTGTGGTTTTTCCAAAAGAAAATTATAAACCTGGCGATTTTGTATTAGTAAAAATATCAGATTGTACCAGTGGAACATTAATAGGTGAAGCAGTTGGGTATTCTGAAATTATGAATTAGTATAATCCGTGGCAAATAAATAAAAAAATGGAATCAGTTCAAAACATAAAACAACGCTTTGAGATTATTGGGAATGATCCTAAGCTCAATCGTGCAGTAGAAAAAGCCATACAGGTTTCGCCTACAGACATTTCTGTATTGGTAACTGGTGAAAGTGGAGTAGGAAAAGAAAGTATTCCTAAAATCATTCATTCTTTATCACACAGAAAACACGGAAAATATATTGCGGTAAATTGCGGTGCCATTCCTGAAGGAACAATAGATTCAGAGCTTTTTGGACACGAAAAAGGATCGTTTACTGGGGCTACAGGAACTCGTGAAGGGTATTTTGAAGTAGCCAACGGCGGAACTATTTTTTTAGACGAAGTGGGCGAATTACCCTTAACTACACAAGTGCGTTTGCTAAGAGTTTTAGAAAATGGCGAATTTATTAAAGTAGGTTCTTCTCAAGTACAAAAAACCAATGTGCGCATTGTTGCAGCTACTAACGTAAACTTATTAGAAGCTATTGAAAAAGGAAAATTTAGAGAAGATTTATATTATCGTTTAAGCACCGTAGAAATTAATTTACCTGCTTTACGTGAAAGAAAAGAAGATATTCACTTGTTGTTTCGCAAATTTGCTGCCGATTTTGCACACAAATACAAAATGCCTCCAATTAAATTATCTGATGATGCTATAAATTATTTATTGCATTATCGTTGGAGTGGAAATATCAGACAATTGCGAAATTCTGCTGAGCAAATTTCGGTATTGGAAACCAACAGAGATATATCATTAACAGCTTTAAAATCTTATTTACCAAATATGGAAAGCAATTCGCTGCAAGTGGTTGGAGAGAAAAAAAGCACTACCGATTTTAGCAATGAGCGCGAAATTTTGTATAAAGTACTTTTTGATATGAAAAGCGATTTAAACGATTTAAAAAAGCTTACGCTAGAACTGATGCAAAATGAAAATGCTAAAGTGCAAGAAAACAACAAATCACTCATTCAAAAAATTTATGGAAATTCTGAAGAAAAAAACACTATTTTTGAAAAAGAAATAAAAAGAAATGTTTTACCAGTTGAAGAAGAAGTAGAACAAGAAGAGTTTGAAGATGACGACGATTTTAATAATAATTATTTATATACCGAAGCCATAGACGAAGTGGAAACGTTAAGTTTAGAAGCCAAGGAAATAGAATTAATTATAAAATCGTTAGAAAAAAATAAAGGAAAAAGAAAAGCCGCAGCAGATGAATTAGGAATATCTGAAAGAACATTATACAGAAAAATAAAACAATTTGATTTGTAGTTTTAGAACGCAAAATATGAACTTAAAATATAAAATAGTTACAATTTTAACCTTGTTTTTTCTCGTAAGTTGTAACGTAAAATACAACTTTACAGGAACAGGAAAAATTAATGCCAAAACGTTTCAGGTAAATTATTTTCAAAATAATGCAGAAATTGTTGAGGTTGGTATTGAACGTACCTTTACACAAAAATTACAAAACACCATTCAAAATCAAACAAATTTAGATTTGGTATCTTCAGGTGGCGATTTGCTGTATGAAGGTGAAATTGTAGAATACCGCATCACGCCTATGGCTGCAAATGCGAACCAACAATCCTCTCAAAACAGAATGACTATTACTATAAATGTAAGATATTCAAGCAAAAATTCAGAAGATGATAATTTCGAAAAACGTTTCTCATTTTTCCACGATTATGATGCGAATTTATTACCATCTGCAGTTTTAAATGAAGCACTAGAAATAATTTACGAAAGAATCACTTTAGATATTTTTAATGAATCTTTGGCTAAATGGTAAACGAGTAATTAGTAAAAAGTGTTTAGAATAAACTCTACTCACTATTTACAATTCACTAATCACTAAACAATAATGAACACAAACGATTATATAAATCTGCTCAATAATTCTAAAACTATTAACGACAAACAAACGTTAGTACTAGAAACTATTGTTAATGAATTTCCTTTTTATCAAAGTGCGCGTGCTTTGTATTTAAAAGGGTTATATAATCAAGAGAGTTTTAGATATAATTATGAATTGAAAAAAACCGCTGCACATACAACAGATAGAAGCGTGCTGTTTGATTTTATTACTTCCGATGATTTTAAAATTTTTCAACAAGAAGTGTATGACAAATACCAAGCGGAAATTCAGAGTATAATTGTATCAGATTTTGAATATGTTAGAGAAGAAAATCGACCAGTCAGTTTAGATACTATTGCCAAATCAAATAATGCAACAGAAACAATTCATTTATCGGAACAAAAAGAGTCAAATAAAGAAGTAGAAGCAGTATTGGAAATTGGTAAACCCTTGCAATTTGAAAAGAATGAAACCCATTCTTTTTCAGAATGGCTTCAATTAGCTAAAATTGCACCAATTATTCGTGAAGGTGCAGAAAAACAAACAAATGTATCTTCGGAATTAGAAAAAAAATTCGATTTAATAGAAAAGTTTATCGAATTAAATCCTAAAATTCCGCAAGTTAAAGACAATACGTCAATACCAACAAATATTGCTAAAAGCAACGAAACGCCTTCTTCAATTATGACAGAAACGTTGGCACAAATTTATTTAGAACAAAAAAAATATACCAAAGCCATACAAGCTTATGAAATATTAATTTTGAAATATCCAGAAAAAAGTAGTTTCTTTGCAGACCGAATTAAAAATATAAAAATTTTACAACAAAATAATTAATATAGAAGTTATGTCATTTACAATTTTTTTAGCATTAATCATCATCGTTTGTTTTTTATTAATCTTAACCATTATGGTTCAAAATCCTAAGAGCGGAGGTTTGTCATCTTCTTTTGGTGGTGGTGGTCAAATGGGAGGTGTGAAAAACACAACCGACTTTTTAGAAAAAACAACTTGGGTTTTAGGTGGAACGTTAATCGCCTTAATTTTGTTTTCAACTTTAAGTTTTAATAGCGGTTCAACTGGTTCTAAACTAGTAGACGAAAATGCAACGCCGGCCATTGTTAAAGATGCGCCAGTTAAACCTACAACAAAACCAGCAGATACTGCAAAATAATTTTTGCTACATATATTATATAATGCCAGCCTGTCAGTGCTGGCATTTTTATTTTAAGTAAATTTGTCAGAAAATAGGTTTGGCACAATTTCTGAAACTATAAAAAAAGCACATTAACTAATATATTCAATATAATTATGGCATTAAACATTAAACCAATTGCGGACCGAGTAGTGATTGAACCGTCTGCTGCAGAAACAACAACTGCTTCAGGAATTATCATTCCAGATACAGCAAAAGAAAAACCTCAAAAAGGAACTGTTGTTGCCGTTGGAACAGGAAAAACCGATTATACAATGACTGTAAAAATTGGTGATACCGTTTTGTATGGTAAATACGCTGGAACAGAATTAAAATATGAAGGTAAAGATTACCTAATTATGCGTGAAGATGAAATTTATGCAATTTTGTAGTTTTAAACAATAAACAATAAGCAATAAGTTCTAACTAAGTAATAAAAAATTAACAGCAGACGGTTAGTGTATAGCATAAAGCCATCTGCCTAAAACATAAAAAAATGGCAAAAGATATAAAATTTGATATTGAAGCACGCGACGGTTTAAAGCGTGGCGTAGATGCATTAGCAAATGCAGTAAAAGTTACTTTAGGACCAAAAGGGAGAAATGTAATTATTTCTAAATCATTCGGTGGCCCAACGGTTACCAAAGATGGTGTTTCGGTTGCAAAAGAAATTGAATTAGCAGATCCATTAGAAAATATGGGTGCGCAAATGGTAAAAGAAGTAGCCTCAAAAACTAATGATTTAGCCGGAGATGGAACTACAACAGCGACAGTTTTGGCTCAGGCCATTGTAAAAGAAGGTTTGAAAAACGTAGCAGCTGGTGCCAATCCAATGGATTTGAAGCGTGGAATTGATAAAGCGGTTGAAGCAATTGTTGCCGATTTAGCAAAGCAAACTCAGTCTGTAGGTGATTCTTCAGAAAAAATAAAACAAGTGGCTTCTATTTCAGCTAATAACGATGAAAATATTGGCGATTTAATTGCAAAAGCATTTACAAGAGTAGGAAAAGAAGGTGTTATCACTGTTGAAGAAGCAAAAGGAACCGATACTTATGTAGATGTTGTTGAAGGAATGCAGTTTGATAGAGGTTATTTATCACCTTATTTTGTTACAGATGCAGATAAAATGGTAGCAGAATTAAGCAATCCTTACGTATTATTATACGATAAAAAAATATCAAACTTACAAGAGTTATTACCTATTCTAGAACCTGTTGCCCAATCAAGTCGTCCGTTATTAATTATTGCGGAAGATGTTGATGGACAAGCGTTAGCGACTTTAGTAGTAAATAAATTACGTGGTGGATTAAAAATTGCCGCAGTAAAAGCACCAGGTTTTGGAGACAGAAGAAAAGCCATGTTAGAAGACATAGCTATTTTAACTGGAGGAACTGTAATTGCTGAAGAAAGTGGGTATTCGCTAGAAAACACAACTTTAGAAATGTTAGGTACAGCTGAAAATATTTCTATTGACAAAGACAATACTACAATTGTAAATGGAGCAGGAGATACGGAATTAATTAAAGGCCGTGTAAACCAAATTAAAGCGCAAATGGAAACGTCAACTTCAGATTACGATAAAGAAAAGTTACAAGAGCGTTTGGCTAAATTAGCTGGAGGTGTTGCTGTACTTTATGTTGGAGCAGCTTCTGAAGTAGAAATGAAAGAGAAGAAAGACAGAGTAGACGATGCACTTCACGCGACTCGTGCGGCTGTAGAAGAAGGAATTGTTGCTGGTGGCGGAGTGGCTTTAGTGAGAGCTAAAAATGCTTTAGAAAATTTAAAAGCTGAAAATGCTGACGAAGCAACAGGAATTCAAATTATAAATAAAGCTATCGAATCTCCATTACGTACTATCGTTGAAAATGCTGGCGGAGAAGGTTCTGTAGTTATTGCAAAAGTAATTGATGGCTCAGGCGATTTCGGATTCAATGCAAAAACAGGAGAATACGTTCAAATGTTAGCAGCAGGAATTATCGACCCGAAAAAAGTAACTCGTGTAGCTTTAGAAAATGCAGCTTCTGTTGCAGGCATGATTTTAACTACTGAATGTGCGTTAATCGAAATTAAAGAAGAAGCAAGTCCAAGTCATATGGGCGGAGGCATGCCAGGAATGATGTAATTTAATTTTAGATTTACGACTTTAGATTTACGAAGTATAAAAAAACCGTCCCGATTGTATCGGGACGGTTTTTTGTTTTTTAGAAATTGTATTATTTCTTAGAATTCGTAAAATCTAAATTATGCGTTATACTCACGGAAACATTATGATTCATGATGTTGTTTCCGATTTCAGGTGTTACCAAATGATTTAAATAACCAACTTCTAGTCGAGTGTTATCTTCATAATTTATTCCGAAACCAATTAAAAGTCTGTTTTGATCAAAGAAATTAGCATTCACTTTATTGTCTCCTAAATTGAAAAAAAATTCGTCTTGTAAAATGCCATAAGCTATGTTTCTGTTATTATTAAATTCAAATAAATGAAATAAATTTCGATTCAAATATCTTAGTCTATTTTGATAATTGGTCGCTTCTACTACAATTTCATCATCACTATTTAAAATAATATTATCTACAAAACGCTGTTCTAAACGAAAACGCTGTGTCATTAAATTCTTATTATCAGACCATTTGTGATTATATTGTATTTGTTCCCAAGCTCTGTTTTCTGTAAAAAAATCAGTTAACGAAGGTTTGAAAGTTTTAATCAATCCGTAACCCGCGCTAAAAGTAATTTGATTGTTTAAGTAATATATGCCGCCAATTCGGAATAAATTCTGTCTGTTTTGCTCAAAATTAGCATCACCACGCCATTGCACTTCTAAATGCGCACCAAACTTGTTGGTTAGTTTGTATTGACCCGTATAGACCAGCCAATTGGCTTGTCCATGAATTGTTTTTTGTGCAAATGCTGTGGTAAGCATAAAAGTTAACCCGAAAACAATTTTAAATCGTAATTTCATTTTTTTAATTTATTTAAATGTAAAATTAAGACTTAAAATTTATTTTTTGAATTATAACTTCCGCTTTTACTAATTTAATATTTTGTTTAATCTTTTCTAATTAGTTGAAAATAATGCCAATATAAAATGGTTTAATATTTTTTTAAGTTTTACTTGTCAAAACCAAAATTGGTTGTATATTTGCCAAAGAATTAAGGATGAAACATTGCTTAATTCCTCAAAAAAGAAAATAGAATTAAACATATATCGCGGGATAGAGCAGTAGGCAGCTCGTCGGGCTCATAACCCGAAGGTCACAGGTTCGAGTCCTGTTCCCGCTACTAAGTAAGCCATTCAGAAATGAGTGGCTTTTTTGTATTTAATTAATTCATCAACAAATGATTAAGTTTTAGTATTGGTTCTTTTTTATTGTATAATTAAATAATTAATCACTATTTTTGCGCTTTTATTTGGAAAATTTATGACTACACAGAAAATTATTGGGTACAGAAAGTTACTTAATGTTACCAGAGATGCAACATTAAAAGAATTAAAAACAATATATAGAAATAGTATGAAGGAAGATCATCCTGATACTATAGCAGATCCAGTTGAACGTTTAGCAGCTGAAGAAAGAAGTAAAGACATTATTGAAGCTTATCACTTTTTAGTAAGTATCGCTCCAGAAACCAGAGAAAAAGTAAAAGCAGAATACACCGCAACTACCACAACTTCTCAAATTTCCGATTTTCATATGGACAAAGGCGTTTTATACATTAGCTTTGCAGACGGAAGTAAATTTGAATACTTTGGTGTCCCAAGAAACACGTATGTAAAAATGGTTAATGCTGAATCACCTGGTCGTTTTGCACGTCGTCACATTTATAATGAATTTTTATACCGTAGTGCAACTAAATTAGTTGCTGCAGAATAACTAACTAACATAATATTGTATAAAAAGCCATTCTAAAACGAGTGGCTTTTTTATGTACCTTTGTAAAAAATAAAAAATATGTCGCACAAAGCAGGTTTTGTTAATATAATAGGTAATCCAAACGTAGGAAAATCCACCTTAATGAATGCTATGGTAGGTGAGAAGTTGTCTATTATAACCAGTAAAGCACAAACCACACGTCACAGAATTTTCGGAATCGTAAATGATGAAGACTATCAAATTGTGTTTTCTGATACACCAGGAATTATCAAGCCCGCTTACGATTTACAAACCAGTATGATGGATTTTGTAAAAAGTGCTTTTTCTGATGCTGATATTTTAATTTACATGGTTGAAATTGGTGAAAAGGAATTAAAAGACGAGGATTTTTTTAATAAAATTATTCACGCTAAAATTCCAGTATTACTTTTGTTGAATAAAATAGATAAATCGAACCAAGAATTATTAGAAGAACAAGTGCAAACGTGGCAAGCAAAAGTTCCAAATGCTGAAATTTTTCCAATTTCCGCATTAGAAAATTTTAATGTTAAAGAAGTTTTGAATCGTATTGTAGATTTATTACCGCTTTCGCCACCTTTTTATCCAAAAGATGCGTTAACAGACAAACCAGAACGTTTTTTTGTAAATGAAACCATTCGGGAGAAAATTTTATTAAATTACGATAAAGAAATTCCGTATGCAGTTGAGGTGGAAACCGAGGAGTTTTTAGAAGACGAAAAAATCATAAGAATTCGTTCTGTCATAATGGTAGAACGCGAAACACAAAAAGGAATCATTATCGGACATAAAGGTGCAGCTCTAAAAAAAGTAGGCATGCAGGCTCGTGCCGATTTAGAATTGTTTTTCGATAAGCAAATACACATCGAAATTTTCGTAAAAGTGAATAAAGATTGGCGAAACAATGCCTTTCAATTGCGAAGATTTGGATACAACCAGAAGTAATAATAAATAATTAGTTTATAGAATTTAGTATACAGTTTTGATTAAAGCATTTGTTATTACTTGTTAAAACTCCCAACTTTTAAACTATCTTTGCACAAAATTTAAGAATAATGAATAATATTGTAGCCATAGTAGGAAGACCAAATGTAGGAAAATCTACGCTTTTTAACCGTTTAATCCAACGTAGAGATGCTATCGTAGACTCTGTGAGTGGCGTTACGCGTGATAGAAACTATGGAAAAAGTGAGTGGAATGGAAAAGAATTTTCAGTAATTGATACGGGTGGCTACATTAAAGGTTCTGACGATATTTTTGAGAGTGAAATAAGAAAACAAGTAGAATTAGCAATAGACGAGTGCGATGCTATCATTTTTATGGTAGATGTTGAAGAAGGCATTACGCCAATGGATGATGAAGTTGCAAAATTATTACGTAAGGTTACTAAGCCAGTTTTATTAGCCGTTAATAAAGTAGATAATTCAAAACGTGTTACAGATGCGTTAGAGTTTTACAACTTAGGATTGGGCGAATATTTTACTATTGGCGCTATGAATGGAAGTGGAACGGGTGAATTATTAGATAAATTAGTGGAAGTTTTACCCGAGATGCCAGAAGCAGTTGAAGATGAAAATCCATTACCTCGTTTTGCAGTTGTGGGCAGACCAAATGCTGGAAAGTCTTCTATTATTAACGCGTTAATTGGTGAAGATAGATTCGTGGTTACAGATATTGCAGGAACTACTCGTGATGCCATTGATACCACATACAACCGTTTTGGTTTCGAATTTAATTTAGTAGATACAGCTGGAATTAGAAGAAAAGCGAAAGTTAAAGAAGACTTAGAATTTTATTCTGTAATGCGTTCGGTACGTGCGATTGAGCATTCAGATGTTTGTATTTTGGTAATTGATGCTACACGTGGTTTTGAAGGACAAGACCAAAGTATTTTTTGGTTGGCCGAAAAAAACAGAAAAGGAATTGTAATTTTAGTGAACAAATGGGATTTAGTTGAAAAAGACACCATGACCGCAAGAGATTACGAACGTAAAATTAGAGAAGAAATTCAACCATTTACAGATGTGCCAATTTTGTTTGTATCTGCAACAGAAAAACAACGTTTGCTGAAAGCTTTAGAAACAGCTGTTGAGGTTTTTGAAAACAGAAAACAAAAAGTGCAAACATCTAAATTTAACGATTTAATGTTGCCAATTATTGAAAACCAACCGCCACCAGCATTAAAAGGAAAGTATGTAAAAATTAAATATTGTATGCAATTGCCTACTCCAGTGCCGCAGTTTGTATTTTTTGCCAACTTACCGCAATACGTAAAAGAACCTTACAAGCGTTTCTTGGAAAACAAATTACGCGAAAACTACAATTTTAGTGGCGTGCCAATAGACATTTACTTCAGACAGAAATAATAAAAAAACCGATAAGTGATTATCGGTTTTTTTTATGTTTAAATTTTGGTTACTTAACACTAATATTACCAGCTTCCACCAGCACCTCCACCAGAAAATCCGCCGCCGCCGAAGCCTCCGCCAAATCCACCACCAGATGATGAACCGCCGCCAAAACTTCCGCCGCTGCGACCCAAACTACTTAATATAATAATATCCATTAAGTCGGGACCGCCAAATCCTCCTGAGTTGCCGCCGTTTTTTCCTTTGTTTTTAGAGGCTATTATTAAGAATACTATTACACCAATAATTATAATAAGCATCGGTATACCGCTTCCTTTTTCTTTTTTTCGTTCGCCTTTATATTTACCTATTAAGACTTTAAAAATTGCATTAGTTCCTTTATCTAATCCACTGTAATAATTTCCAGCTTTAAATTCAGGTGTAAATACATTTCTAATTATTTCACCTGTCCTGCCAGCTACAAGTTGTACTTCAGTCCCATAACCTGATGAAATCCAAATTTTTCGATCATTTTTCGAAAGCAAAATTACAATTCCATTGTCTTTTTCAGCATCTCCAATTCCCCAAGTTTGTCCCCAATTTGGTGTTAATGTTTCGATATTGTCACCATTTAAATCTTCAATTGTAATAACAACAATTTGAGTAGAGGTTGAATCGGAATATTTGACTAGTTTTTCTTCTAACTGAGTTTTTTCATTATCCGATAAAAGTTTAGCATAGTCATAAACTGAAGTTTGTAAACTAGGTTTTTCAGGAATCTGATATTGAGCTTGTGCAAATATTGCAAAAATTAAAACGAATAAAACGACTATTTTTTTCATATTATCCTCTTGAAATTTCATTAGATAATTCATCCATATCTCCTTCATGGTTATAAGGAAAATATTTTTTTAGTTGTTCACCAGCTTCTAAAATTCCTTTAATTAAACCGTCTTTATACTGTCCCTCTTTGAATTTTTCAATCACTACATCTTTTGTAGAATTCCAAAAATTGGGTGCTACTAAATCATTAATGCCTTTATCGCCAAGAATAGCAAAACTTTTAGTTGCTGTACAAATGTAAAAAAGTACCCCGTTTTTCAATTCGGTGGCATCCATTTTAAGGATATGAAAAACCTCTTTAGCTCTATCCATTGAAGGTTTTGTGCTATTTTCTTCTACATGCACACGAATTTCTCCCGAAGTATTTTTTTCGGCAATTACAATCGCTGCAACAATTTCTTGTTCTTCAGTTTTAGATAAAAAAGGCGTATTTTCTGACATTATTTTGACTGGTTTACTAAATTAGAATTTTACTTTTGGTGCATTTTCTGCTCCAGCAATGGCTTTAAAGTATGCTTTTTCAGTATAGCCTCCTAAAAATATATTTTGTGGCATTGCTAAAACATATCCATTATACGCTAATACTGATTCGTTAAAACGAGTTCTAGCAGTTAAAATTTGGTTTTCAGTACTCGCTAATTCATCTTGTAATTGTTTGAAATTTTCTGTTGCGCGCAATTGTGGATATGCTTCAACGCTAACTAAAAGTTTCGATAATGAACTTGTAATACCACTTTGTGCTTGGTTAAATTGATCTAATTGCGCTGGAGTAATATTTTTTGGATCGATAGTAACCGATGTTGCTTTTGCTCGTGCTTCCACAACTGCAGTTAAAGTGCTTTTTTCAAAATCGGCAGCACCTTTTACGGTGTTGACTAAATTGTCAATTAAATCAAGTCTTCTTTGGTAAGCCGTATTGACATTTCCCCATTCTTTTTCTGTGGCTTGACTAAATAGTAAAGCTTTGTTTTTTACATTCATGAAGTATAAAAATCCTAAGATAATAATACCTACGATAACTAATACGGGAGCAAATTTTTTCATGTTTTATTGATTTTAAGTTAATTTATTTTATTGATAATTTTTTACTGTTTACTATTTATTGAACACTGATTTCTAAATCAAAGTCCGTTTTTCATTTCTTGTAATTTATTTTTTATGCCTTCCAATTTATTTATGATTTCAAAATTGTCCAGGGTTTTCTTTTTTCCTTCTTTCAAATGAATTTTTGCACCTTCCAAAGTAAAACCGCGTTCTTTAACCAAATGGTAAATCATTTGCAATATTTTTACATCATCTGGACGAAACATTCTGTCGCCTTTTGCATTTTTTTTAGGATTTATTTCATCAAATTCTTTATCCCAAAAACGAATTAATGATGCGTTTACATCAAAAGCTTTCGCTAATTCGCCTATGCCATAATATCTTTTTTCTGGTAAGTTTACTTGCATTTTCTTATAATTGACTCATTGATTATTGTTAAATTCAAACATTAATCCAACGATTGATTTTCCTGATTGGCTAATTTAGTAATTAAAACATATTCTTTAGCAGAAATACTGCCATAATAAAAATTTAACGGATTTACTACTTCACCGTTTTTATGCACTTCATAATGTAAATGTGGCGCTTCGCTTCGTCCCGTGCTTCCCACATAGCCAATAATATCGCCACGTTTTACTTTTTGTCCGGCTTTAACTTTATATTTGCTTAAATGAGCATATAATGTCATGTAACCATAACCATGATTAATTTCTATATGGTTTCCAAACCCAGAAACTTTTGCATCTGCTTTTTTCACTATTCCATCGCCAGTGGCATAAATAGGTGTGCCTGATTTAGCTGAAAAATCCATGCCTTTATGAAATTTTCTAATTTTAGTAAACGGATCGCTTCTATACCCAAAACCAGAAGCCATTTGCCTTAATTCTTCATTCTTTACAGGCTGAATAGCGGGAATAGACTTTAATAAAAGCGCTTTTCGCTTGGCTAATTTCGTAATTTCATCTAATGAAACAGATTGTACAGCCAAGGCTTTCATTATTTCATCTACTTTTTTAGTTGAGCCAATTATTAAATCGCTAGTATTAAAATCTTCCAAATCTTTATACCTATTTTTACCACCTAAACCTGCTCTTCTAACTTCGTTTGAAATGGGATCGCTATTAAAATACACTCTATAAATAGTGTTGTCTCGTTCTTCAATAGCTGCTAAAGCTTCATCCATTAATGCTATTTTTCCGTTTAATAGATTATAGTTTAACTTCATAATCTCCAATTCTCTTGCTTGTAATTTTGATTTTGGTGTTTCAAAAAAATTGGTGTTGCTTAAAATAAAAACCCCTAAAAATCCAAATAACGCACTAGCTAATAAAAAAAGCATTACATATCCAATTTTGGTACTATTTTTAGTAACAATTTGCTTAAATGCTAGTTTTTCAGCGTCGTAATAAAATTTTACTCTTTTCATAAATTAAAAAGTTCCCTTTTAGACACTTTTTGTTAATAGCGATTTCATTAAAATTTACTATTTTTGTGTGCGTTACAACAAAGTAATACTAATTATACGATAAAATTTAAAATTTGTTTCATATTTTGAAATATTTTTTTAAGAATTTCAATTAAATAAATTATTCGATTCAATATCATAAAAATGAAATCACAAGACATAAGAAAAGCCTATTTACAATTTTTTGAAAGCAAAGGACACACCATTGTGCCTTCTGCTCCAATTGTTTTAAAAGACGATCCAACCTTGATGTTCAACAACTCAGGAATGGCTCAGTTTAAAGAGTTTTTCTTAGGAAATGGTACGCCTAAAAGCCCAAGAATTGCCGACACACAAAAATGTTTGCGTGTTTCTGGTAAACATAACGATTTAGAAGATGTTGGTTTTGATACCTATCACCACACCATGTTCGAAATGCTTGGAAATTGGTCTTTTGGCGATTATTTTAAAAAAGAAGCTATTAATTGGAGTTGGGAATTACTTACGGAAGTTTATAATTTACCAAAGGATAGATTATATGTTACAGTTTTTGAAGGTGATGAAAATGAAGGAATTCCTAGGTCTGTTGAAGCGTTAGCTTGTTGGAAAAAATTAGTTCCTGATAACCATATTGTTTTTGGAAATAAAAAAGACAATTTCTGGGAAATGGGTGAACAAGGGCCGTGTGGTCCGTGTACAGAAATTCATTTTGATGGAAGAAGTGAGGAAGACAGAATTTTGGTTCCTGGTGAAACTTTAGTAAATAAAGATCATCCAGAAGTTATAGAGATTTGGAATAACGTTTTTATGATGTTTAATAGATTAAAAGATGGTAGTTTACAACCACTTCCAAAATGTCACGTTGATACAGGTATGGGTTTTGAACGACTTGTAAGAATTATTCAAAATGTAACTTCCAATTACGACACCGATGTTTTTACACCGCTTATCGCGAAAGTTGAGGAAATCACAGGATTAAAATATACTCCAAATGAAGTAAAAAATATTACTGAAGAACAGAACAAAACCAATATTGCTATTCGTGTGGTGGTTGACCACGTTCGCGCGGTAGCTTTTGCTATTGCAGATGGGCAATTGCCTTCAAATACTGGAGCAGGTTATGTAATTCGCAGAATTTTACGTCGTGCGATTCGTTACGGATTTACTTTTTTAGACACAAAAGAACCTTTTATAAATAAATTGGTACCTGTTTTAGCGAATCAAATGGGAGAATTTTTCCCAGAAATTAAATCGCAACAACAATTGGTAACCAATGTAATTCGTGAAGAAGAAGCGTCTTTTTTAAGAACTTTAGAGCAAGGTATTCAGTTGTTAGACAATGTAATTTCAACAACCACTGGAAAAGAAGTTTCAGGAGAAAAAGCATTTGAATTATATGATACTTTCGGTTTTCCAATCGATTTAACTGCTTTGATTCTTAGAGAAAGAGGATTTAGTTTAGACGAAGCTGGTTTTGAAACCGAATTGCAAAAACAAAAAACACGTTCTCGTGCGGCTTCGGAAGTTTCTACAGAAGATTGGTCGGTTTTAATTCCAGGAAATGTGGAAACATTCGTAGGATATGATCAAACGGAAAATGAGTCAAAAATTACACGTATTCGTAAAGTAGATTCAAAAAAAGACGGAATTTTATATCAAATCGTTTTAGATAACACGCCTTTTTATCCAGAAGGAGGAGGGCAAGTAGGAGATAAGGGAGTTTTAGTTTCAGCAAATGAAACGATTGAAATCATCGATACCAAAAAAGAAAATAACTTAATTTTACATTTCGCAAAACAATTACCAGAAAATGTAAATGCTGTTTTTACTGCTAAAGTAAATACCGATTTAAGAGCGTCAACTTCTAAAAATCACTCGGCGACACACTTGATGCATTTGGCTTTGAGAACTATTTTGGGAACACACGTGGAGCAAAAAGGTTCGTTGGTAAATCCGAATTATTTACGTTTCGATTTTTCGCATTTTTCTAAAGTTTCAGATGAAGAATTACATAAAGTAGAAGCAAGTGTTAATGCGCAAATTGAAGCCCAATTACAATTAGTAGAACACCGAAATATTCCAATTAAAGAAGCATTAGACAAAGGCGCAATGGCTTTATTTGGTGAAAAATATGGCGATAGTGTTCGTATGATTGAATTTGGCGGAAGTAAAGAATTATGTGGCGGAATTCACGTGAAAAATACGGGAGATATTTGGCATTTCAAAATTGTTTCAGAAAGCGCCGTTGCAGCTGGAATTCGTCGTATTGAAGCCATTACTGGTGATGCCGTGAAAGATTTTTATACAAATCAAGAAAATATATTATCGGAAGTTAAGGAAACGTTGAAAAATCCTCAAGACGTTTTAAAATCAGTGGCTTCGTTACAAGACGATAATGCAAAATTGAAAAAACAAATTGAGCAATTAGTAAAAGAAAAAATTGACGGATTAGCAACAAGTTTAGTTTCTGAATTTCAAGATTTTGACGGAATTAAATTCTTAGTCAAACAAGTCGATTTATCAATGAGCGCAACAAAGGATTTAACGCAAGCGATTGGAACATCAAAACCGAATTCATTTGTAGTCTTAGCTTCTGTTGAAGACGGTTTACCAAATATTCACTGTTATATCGCTAAAGAATTAGTGGCGAATAAAGGTTTAAACGCCGGAACTGTAATCCGTGAATTAGGAAAATATATTGATGGAAATGGAGGCGGACAACCGTTCTTCGCATCTGGAAAAGGTAAAAATCCTAAAGGAATTGCTGAGGTTTTAGAGAATGCAGTGAGTTTTGTGAAGTAATTTCTAATTTTCTGTAATCTTTTTTTTATTTCCTCTCTCCAATTTGTTGGCGCCACATCGCGTAATACAAACCTTTTTCAACCAATAAATCTTCATGTTTGCCTTGTTCGATAATTTTTCCTTGTTCTAATACGAAAATTTTATCAGCGTGCATGATGGTTGATAATCGGTGAGCAATTAATATTGTAATTCTGTTTTCATCAGAAATATTTCTTATCGTACTATTAATTTCTTCTTCGGTAATCGAATCTAAAGCAGAAGTTGCTTCATCGAAAATTAATAAATTTGGCTGTCTCAAAATGGCTCTTGCTATAGATAAACGTTGTTTTTCGCCACCAGAAATTTTAATTCCGCCTTCACCAATTGTCGAATCTAAACCATTTTCGGCACGATCTAAAAGTTTGCCACAACTTGCTCTTTGCAAAGCATTTATTATTTCTTCGTCTGTTGCATTTGGTTTCACAAACAATAAATTTTCTCTAATTGTTCCAGAAAACAATTGTGCATCTTGTGTTACGAATCCTAATTGTTTTCGCAATTTTAAAATATCAATATTTTTAGAATCGATACCGTTATACAAAACATGACCAATTGCAGGTGGATACAAACCAACTAATAATTTGACTAAAGTAGTTTTTCCTGAACCAGATGGCCCAACGAATGCAACAGTTTCGCCTTGTTTAATCGAAAAGTTTATATTTTCAACTGCAAATTGTTTGGCAGTTTTGTGTTTAAAACTCACATCTGTAAATACCAAAGAACTTATTTTTCCAAAATTTTCTGGCTCTTCTGGTCGGTGTTCAGATTTGGCTTTTAGCAACTTCTCAAAATTTTCCATGGATACTTTTGTCTCATTTTTAGCAATGATAAAAGCACTTAATTCTTGCAACGGGTTAAAAATAAAAAAAGTAAAAAACACCATAGTCAACAAATCGCCAACTACAATTTTATCGCTAAATAAGAAATAATACAAACCGAAAATTACGCAAGTTCGCATAAAATGCACCGTTGTACCTTGTATGAAACTCAAACTTCTAATAAAACGAATTTTCTGAATTTCAAGTTGTAAAATTTTGAGAGTATTTGAATTTAGTCTGTTTTCTTCTTGTTTGGTTAAACCCAAACTTTTCACCAATTCAATATTTCGTAAACTTTCTGTGGTAGAACCTGCCAAGGAATTGGTTTGTGAAACGATATTTCGTGATACTGCTTTTATTTTTTTTCCTAAAACTGAACTTATAAAGGCAATAATGGGCGCAGTTAAAACAAAAACAAATGCAATTCTGTAATCAATTCGAGAAATATAAACTATTACAAAAATGAATCCAATTATGGTTTGAAAAATCAAGGAAATAGAAAGTGTAATTAGCTTTTCAGAATCGGTTCGGGCTTTTTGCAATTTACTTAATGTTTCGCCACTACTTTGATCTTCAAAATCTTCATAAGGTAAATCTAAAGATTTTTTAATACCATCCGTATACATTTCTGCACCTGTTCTTTGAATAACAATATTGGTAAAGTAATCTTGAAAGTTTTTTGTGATACGAGAAATCATGGCTGCAGTTAGTGAAAGTCCCAACCAAAAGCCAACTGATTTGATAAATCCAATTTCGTTGCCTTTGTATTTTGCGATTCCAACCCCACAATCTTGCATTAATTTACCCGTAATAATGGAATCCGACAAACTAAAGCAAATGTTTATGGTTGCCATTAAAAGTGCGAAAAAAAGCAGTAATTTGTGTTTTTGTAAATACTTATAAAGCAATTTCATGTAAAAAAATTTAAGTTGCAAAAGTAAGCATTTAAAAGTCTTTACATATTTTTTTACAACTATTTAACTTGTTTTTGTATTTTTGAAATTCGATAATTAAAATTATGAAATTTCAAACTACCATTCCCATACAAAAATCTGATTTTTTAATTGATTATTCTTCCAAATTAGTTTCTTTTGGTTCTTGTTTTGCTGAGAATATGGGTAATAAGTTTCACTATTTTAAATTTTCAATACTTACTAATCCGTTTGGAATTATTTTTAATCCAATTTCATTAGAAAAAATAATTCTTAGAAGTATTCATAAAAAATATTTTACTGAGAAAGATATTTTTTATCATAATGAAGCTTGGCATTGTTACGAAGTACATTCCGAGCTTTCAAATCCTGATAAAGCAGAATTTCTAATTACTTTAAATCAATTGATTGATACCACAAATGTTCACATTGAAAAATTGACACATTGTTTGATTACTTTAGGAACTTCTTGGGTGTACAAATATATTGAAAGCGATGAGATTGTTGTCAATTGTCATAAAGTGCCTCAAAAACATTTTGTAAAAAAGTTGCTTTCTGTATCTGAGATTGAAGCGAGTATACACAATATCATTTCAGAAATTCAAAGTATAAATCCGAATGCTAAGTTTATTTTTACGGTGTCGCCAGTGCGGCATATTAAAGATGGTTTTGTTGAAAATAGTGTAAGCAAAGCACATTTAATTGCTGCTATTTATAACATTTTATCAGCTCCAGCTTTAGCTGCGGCTTATTTTCCGAGTTATGAAATTATGATGGATGAGCTTCGTGATTACCGATTTTATGCGGAAGATATGTTACATCCAAATCAAACCGCAATTGATTATATTTGGATGAAATTTTCTGAAAATTATATAAATGAAACCGAATTTGAAACGATGCAACAAATTTCAGAA
The DNA here is from genome assembly GCA_964402375.1 of uncultured Flavobacterium sp. Classification (GTDB taxonomy): domain Bacteria; phylum Bacteroidota; class Bacteroidia; order Flavobacteriales; family Flavobacteriaceae; genus Flavobacterium. The sequence continues at coordinate 171,162 of CAYOCC010000004.1, forward strand.
ATTCAAAAATCATTAAATCACAGACCTCTTAATCCAAATTCTGAAAGTCATTTAAAATTTCAAGAAAATTTAGACCAGAAAATAAATGCAATTGTTGCTAAATATCCTGAAATGAAATTTTAAGTAGTTTTTACAATTTACTTTGTAAACTTTTCCAGCTACCACCATTGATGCATTCAATACCGTTTCGGTTTAGTATTGTTGTTGCCATACCGCTTCTGTTGCCACTTCTGCAACAAGCTATAACGGGTTTGTTTAGCTTTTTTATGTCACTAATTTTCGATTCGATAATTTGTAAAGGAATATTTTTGGAGTTTTGAATGTGTCCACCAGCAAATTCTTCGTACGTTCTAACATCAATAATAACTGCATTTTTTTCTTTAAATGCTGCAATTTGAGCGGTTTTATTTCCAAATCCTAAAAAATCTAAAATTCCCATATTGTTTTGTTTTCAGCAAATATATGGGAATCTTATAATTAAAATGTAATAAATGTTACAATGTAGCATGTTTTTCTTTTTCGAAAATTAATTCTAAGCCACCTTTAATTAAGTGAGCAATTTCTGGACGTTTTGTTTTAAGTTTTTCTAAATGATTTAAAACTTTATCAATTAAATCCGAATTATTCTCTTTTTTTGCAAGTTCAGCGATTTCAACAGAAAGTAACCAATCATTTTCATGATTAGCAGTTACCGCCCCAAATGCTTCTTTTAGCGTGATTTCGGCTGGTTTTCCTTCTCTTAATTTTCTAATATTTTGGTATAAATTTTCTAGTTCTTCTCGTTTACTTGATTTTTTTTGTTTTATGGTATGTGAAGAAGGAACATGGTTAATCATATCAAAACTTGAAACATCTGCAGGTCCAGAAAAGGCAGCTGTTATTTTTTTACCAACTGCCATATCATAAATTCCCCATTCTGGCGCAAATAATATAGTTTCGCCATGAGTAACCGTACAATTTTTGAACTTAATTAGTAAAATTTCACCTTGTAAATTTCTTGTTCCAGTTATAATTTCACCTGAAACTTTAATGTTTCCTTCAAATTCTAAAGTAATTTGTTCTCCTTCATAAATATCATAAGCACGTAAATCTCTCGGCCCCATATCTTCAATTGCCAAGTTGATGCCTTTTAGCATGCCAATTGGCGAACCAAAACCATCTGGATGCGCTTCAGTTCCGTGTCCTACTAATTCTTTTTCTCTAAATGATAAAGCAGTTTTTCCAGTAGTTTGAATATAAACTGGTTTACCTTCATTTTCAATTACGTTGGTAAAAATACCAGAAATTTGTAAACCGGTACTTAATTCTGCTGTACCCATTGCTTTTGATGTGATTAATTTTTTAATTCCAGACAAACCGCCAGTTCGCAACGCCATTTTATTGGCAAATTCTTCCAAGACTGAACTTAATTTAGCAAAATCTGGTGTTACAAAAAGTTGCGGTTGTGGTTTAGTGATGTCAAAACTTTGGTCTGCTGCTGAAATATCGTATGGTATTTTTTTTACTTCATCCGTCATGCACCAGGCACTTTCACCAATTGATGACAACAATCCTGCGCCGTATATTTTCGGATTTTCGACCGTTCCAATTAAACCATATTCAACTGTCCACCAATGTAAATTTCTAATTTTTGACATCTCAGATAATTCACCCATGTTGTTTTGTAAAAATTCAACTTGTTCTTCTGCAGCTTTAATTTCTGCTTCTGAAGTACCTTCTGCTTCTTTTACTATCGATAATAATCGAACGGCTTCATATAATTCGTAATCTCTTGAAGATGATATTGCTTTGCAACCAATTTCGCCAAAACGACGTAAATATTCTGCATATTCTGGATTGGCAATAATAGGAGCGTGACCTGCACCTTCATGAATAATATCAGGAGCGGGTGTATATTCAATATGTTCTAATTGTCGAATATCACAAGCAATAACTAATACATTATACGCTTGAAATTCCATAAATGCACTTGGCGGTATAAATCCGTCAACCGCTACAGCTGCCCATCCTATTTCTTTTAAAATACGATTCATACCATACATGTTAGGTATATTATCAATTTCTAACCCAGTTTTTTCTAATCCTTCTAAATAAGAATTATGTGCCACTTTGGATAAATAATTTACGTTTTTACGCATTACATATCTCCAAACTGCTTGATTTATAGGTGTGTAGTCTGTATAATCTTGTGGGATTATGAATTGTTTTAAATGTTTAGGTAACCTGTCTATCAGTGGGTTACTTTCAAAATTTGTTTCCATAATGGTGTTTATGATGTTTCAGTAAAATTACAATAAATTTTAAATCAAATTATGATTTTTGTCATACAAATAAAAAATCCTGACAGTTTTTTAAACGAATCAGGATTTTTTTAATTATAATAATGTACCTATTTTACAATTGGTGGATATTTTTCTAAAATTTTTGAAACAAATTCAGCAATTCTTGCGTCTTTTTTTTCAAAGTTTGTGGTTAAATAACCCGTTCCAATTCCTTGCCACACTAATTCTTTTGTTTTAGCATCAACAATATCAATGTACAAAGTGCCTTCCGGAGTTGTGGTTGTTTGCGTGAAGCCCATTCCCATTCCCCAGCCCATTCCCCAGCCCCAACCTGGACCCCAGCCCATGTTGTTATATACGTTAACACGTTCTCGTTCTTTGGTAAAAATATTGATTAATACATCTGGATTTTCAGATTTTGAGAATCCTTTTGCAGGCATGGCAGCGTCAAGTGCATACAAAATTCGTTTTTTGTCTAAATCTGAAATTTCTAATTTATCTATGCTAATTTTATTATAAGCATAAGTTTTGTAGTTTTCGAAATTTGCTTTTTTGTCATAATCTGTATTTACATATACAGATGAACAAGAAGTAAGGATAATAAATCCTAAAACCGAAAGTAGTTTAATTAATTTCATATTATAATATTTAGTTTAATAAATTTTCGTCAACTAAGTTTGGAAGTGTAACTTTTAATAAAGGTTGTGCTTCCATTGCGCGTTTTATGGCAAATATTGCACCTTCATTACGTGCCCAATTTCTTCTAGATATTCCGTTGTTTACATCCCAAAACAACATCATTTCTAAACGTTTAGATGCTTCTTTAGTTCCATCAAGAAGCATGCCAAAACCACCGTTTATGACTTCGCCCCAGCCAACACCACCGCCATTATGTATTGACACCCAAGTGGCTCCTCTAAAACTATCACCAATTACATTTTGAATCGCCATATCTGCCGTAAATCGGGAACCATCATAAATATTAGACGTTTCTCTGTATGGCGAATCGGTGCCAGAAACATCATGATGGTCTCTACCTAAAATTATCATTCCAATATCGCCACGAGCTATAGCTTGATTGAATGCTTCGGCGATTTTTATCCGTCCTTCAGAGTCAGCGTATAAAATACGAGCTTGCGATCCTACAACTAATTTGTTCTCTATAGCGCCTTTTATCCATTGAATATTGTCGGCCATTTGTTGCTGAATTTCTTCTGGAGAAGTTTTCATCATTTCTTCTAAAACGGCACATGCGATTTCATCTGTTTTGGCTAAATCTTCTGGATTTCCTGAGGCACAAACCCAACGAAAAGGGCCAAATCCATAATCAAAACACATTGGACCCATAATGTCTTGTACATAACTATTGTATTTAAAATCGATATGATTATCTGCAAACACATCCGCTCCAGCTCTTGAAGCTTCTAGTAAAAACGCATTTCCATAGTCGAAAAAATAAGTACCTTTTTCAGTATGTTTATTAATTGCCAATGCATGACGACGCAATGTTTTTTGTACTTCTTCTTTAAATTTTTCAGGATTGTTGGCCATCATTTCATTAGACTCTTCAAAAGAAAATCCGATAGGGTAGTAGCCACCCGCCCATGGATTGTGTAGCGAAGTTTGATCAGAACCTAAATCGATATGTAAATTTTCTTCATTAAATCGTTCCCAAACATCTACTATATTTCCTAAATAAGCAATAGAAACTACTTCTTTGGTTTCCAATGCTTTTCTAACTCTGGCTACTAAAAGCGTAATATCGTCAATTACTTCGTTTATCCATCCTTGCGAATGACGAATATGCGTAATTTTAGGATTTACTTCTGCACAAACGGTAACACAACCCGCAATATTTCCAGCTTTTGGTTGTGCGCCAGACATTCCTCCTAATCCAGAAGTTACAAATAAACCTCCTTTTGGTGATTTTTTTATTTTTCGAAAACCATTTAAAACTGTAATAGTAGTTCCATGAACAATGCCTTGAGGTCCAATGTACATATAACTTCCTGCAGTCATTTGTCCGTATTGCGACACACCTAAAGCGTTCATTTTTTCCCAATCATCTGGTTTGGAGTAGTTTGGAATAACCATTCCGTTGGTAACTACAACTCTTGGTGCTTCTTTATGAGAAGGAAATAATCCCATTGGATGTCCAGAATACATGGATAAAGTTTGTTCATCCGTCATTTCAGACAAATATTTCATGGTAAGTAAATATTGTGCCCAATTTTGAAAAACAGCGCCATTTCCACCATAAGTAATTAATTCATGAGGATGTTGAGCTACTGCATAATCTAAATTATTTTGTATCATCAACATTATGGCTTTTGCTTGTTCAGAATTTCCTGGATATTCAGAAATAGGTCTGGCTTTCATTTGGTAATTTGGACGAAAGCGATACATATAAATTCGGCCATATTGTTCTAATTCGGCTTTAAATTCTGGAAGCAAAGTTGGATGATGTTTGGCATCAAAATAGCGTAAAGCGTTTTTTAATGCCAATTTTTTTTCTTCAACTGAAAGAATCTCTTTACGCTTTGGTGCATGATTTATAGCAACGTCATACGCTTTTTCTGGCGGTAAAATATCTGGAATTCCTTGTTGTATTTGTTCTTTAAAAGTCATGTATCTAAATTTTGGATTTTCGGATTTTGGATTTTCAGATTTTTAAGTCTGAATATTGATTATCTGAAAATTATTTTTTATTTGTTCCTGTTTTTTTATCGAAACCGTATGGACAATGCCGGCAACCACTTTTGCAGCAATAGCCACGTTTTAGGTGGTGTTTTTCTGTAAAACATTTATATCCTTCAGGAGTAAAATAAAAATCTTCTCCTTCTTTTAAATTTTTTGGATTTATTTCATTGTTCATAATCGCAAATTTAGGAACTTTGCAGCAAATGATTGTATTTGTTTTTAAATATTTATATCACGAAACAATTATTTTTTATTTATGAAATCAAGCAACCAAAAAATAGCAATGCATTTTCCTAATGAAATAGAACTCTACATCAAAAGAGAAGATCAATTGCATCCTATTATTTCTGGAAATAAATTCAGAAAATTAAAATATAATTTAAGTGCTGCCAAGCAGCAAAACAAAAAGGTTTTATTAACGTTTGGAGGGGCTTTTTCTAATCATATTGTAGCTGTTGCAGGTGCTGGAAAAGAATTTGGTTTTGAAACTATTGGAATAATTAGAGGCGAAGAATTACAAGAAAAAATAAGTGTAAACCCAAGTTTAGCAGTTGCGAAACAATTAGGAATGAAATTATTTTTTGTTTCTAGAGAAAAATATAGGTTAAAAGACACAACTGAATTTATTGAAGAAATGAAATCTCAATTTGGTGATTTTTATTTGCTACCTGAAGGCGGAACAAATGAATTAGCCATAAAAGGTTGCGAAGAAATTTTATCTGATGGAGATTTTGAGTTTACACATATTTGTTCTTCAATTGGAACAGGTGGCACAATTTCTGGAATTATTAATAGTTCTAGTTCTAACCAAAATATTATTGGATTTTCTTCCTTAAAAGGTGATTTTTTACAAAATGATATTGCTAAATTTGCAACTCAAAATAATTGGTCTGTAAATTGTGAGTATCATTTTGGAGGTTATGCAAAAGTAACAAACGAATTAATTGAATTTATGAATTCATTTTATTTAGCACATGCTATTCGTTTAGATCCTATTTACACTGGAAAAATGATGTTTGGCATTTTTGATTTAATACAAAATAACTTTTTTCCGCCAAAATCAAAAATTTTAGCCATACATACAGGTGGTTTACAAAGTATTGCGGGAATGAATAAAAAATTAGAAAAATCAGGGAAAACAAAGATAAAAATATGATAAATAAAATTTTGATACTGTTTCTTGCGCTGCTTATAACAAGTTGTGGTGGTTCTAAAATCACTACTACTAAAGGAAAAAAGTATTCTAAAACGTATCCTGCTTCAAAAAAACCTGATACAAAACCAACGCCTGTTACAAAATCACCAACGAAGGAAAATCCTTTAGGAAGTGAAATTTTAGTAGCAACATCTAAAGTAAAAGCAACTACAGAGGATGTAAAAAAATACATCGAAGATTTTAAAGAAACGGCTAAAAATAACATGAAGGTTCATGGTATTCCTGCAAGTATCACTATGGCACAGGGAATTTTAGAATCGGGTGCAGGTTTTGGCTCTTTAGCTAAAGAAGCGAACAATCATTTCGGAATAAAATGTCATACAGGATGGACAGGTGAATCTGTAAAATATGATGATGATGTCGAACAAGAGTGTTTTAGAAAATATAAAGATCCAACAGAATCGTATAAAGACCATTCTGCTTTTTTATCTTCAAGAAAACGTTATGAAAGTTTGTTTAAATTAGATAAAGGTGATTACGAATCGTGGGCAAATGGCTTAAAACAAGCTGGTTATGCTACAGATACGCTATATCCTTCAAAATTAATTGGTATTATTGAACGTTATGAATTGTATAAAATTGACAATGAAGTTTTGGGAAGAAATTTTGTACCAAAACCTAGAGTTGTTGCCCAAATTTCTGGGGAACACATTGTTGAAAAAGGGGATACTTTATATTCATTATCAAAAAAATACAATATTTCTGTTGAGGAGTTAAAAAGTTTAAATAGTATTTTAGAATCTGGAATTTCAATTGGTCAAAACCTAAAAGTAAAAAAATAATGTTATATCAAAGAAGCAGTCAGTTATTTGTTGAAGCTAATGAAGTGATACCTGGTGGAGTCAATTCTCCAGTGAGAGCATTTAAGGGTGTTGGGGGTTTTCCTATTTTTATAAAAGAAGCCAAAGGCGCTTATTTATATGATGAAGACGGTAATAAATATATAGACTATATTAACTCTTGGGGTCCTATGATTTTAGGTCACGCTCACGAGCCAGTAGTACAAGCGATTATTGATAAAGCAAAAAAAGGTACTTCTTTTGGTGCACCTACAGAATTGGAAACTAAAATTGCTCAATTGGCTATTTCAATGGTTCCAAACATTGATAAAATTCGATTTGTTAATTCGGGTACGGAAGCTTGTATGAGTGCTATTCGCTTGGCGCGAGGTTATACCAAACGAGATAAAATAATAAAATTTTCAGGGTGTTATCACGGACATTCCGATTCTTTTTTGATTGCTGCTGGAAGCGGATTAAGCACGTTTGGAGTGCCTAATAGTCCCGGTGTAACAGCCGGCACAGCAAAAGATACTTTATTAGCAAACTACAATAATTTAGAAAATGTAAAAGCACTTTTTGAAGCCAATAAAAATGAAATTGCAGCAATTATTGTAGAACCAGTTGCAGGGAATATGGGTTGTATTCCGCCAAAAGATGGTTTTTTATCAGGTTTAAAAGAACTTTGTAAGGAAAACGGTGCTTTATTAGTTTTTGATGAAGTAATGACTGGATTTCGTCTTGCAAAAGGTGGTGTACAAGAATTGTATCAAGTTGCGGCAGATATTGTATGTTTTGGTAAGGTGATTGGCGGCGGTTTGCCAGTTGGTGCATTTGCAGCAAGAAATGAGATTATGAATATGTTATCGCCAATAGGTCCTGTTTATCAAGCTGGAACGTTATCTGGAAACCCGTTAGCTATGGCGGCAGGGTATCAAATGCTGTTGGAATTAAATTCAGACCCTGAAATTTTTAAAAGATTAGAAGAAAAAACGGCTTATTTAGAAAAGGGAATCCAAAGAGTTTTGTCTGAAAATTATATTGAGTTTACTACAAATAGAGTAGGTTCAATGATTTCTGTACATTTTGATAAAAATGAAGTGTATGATTTTGAAACTGCAAAAAATGGGGATAACGAAAGATTTAAAAAATTCTTTCATGAACTATTGAAATTAGGTATTTATATTGCACCTTCGGCTTATGAATCTTGGTTTATTACAGATGGTTTAAGCTATGAAGATTTAGATTATACAATTGCTTGCATTGATAAAGTTGCTAAAATCATATAAAAAAAGCCCGTTTATTTTACTAAACGGGCTTTTTAAAAAGTAATTTATTTTTAGTTTGTTAATTTTTTCAACAAACCTTGTTTACTTTCAATACTTTCCATTTGTGTTTGAGAAAGTGTAGCTCTTAATTTAGCTTCAATTACTTTCGCCAATTCGATTTTTCTTTCAGGTGAAAGGTTTTCGTTTAAATTACTGAATTTGTATTCAAATAATCTAGTTAAATCTTCGCTTAAAGTCCCTTCTACGGTTATTGCTTCAGCTAAAGCCATCATATTTTTCTTAGCTTCAATTTTTTCGTCTACTTTTTTAAATGTTTCTTGAGCACTAGCATTCATAGTGAAAGCTAAAAACAAAACAAGAGCGCCTAATAAATTTTTCATGATCATTTTTTTTAATAGTTTTATCAAAAATAAAAAATATTTTCAATATCAAAGCCTTTTTTACAAATAATAATTTTTTTAGGTTGCTTTTTTATTTTAAATAAACTTATTTTATCACCTCAATTTTCATTGAATCATCAATGTTTTCGGCATCTAAAAAACCTTGCTCTTGCATCCAGTCATCACTATAAATTTTACTCATATAACGCGATCCGTGGTCTGGAAAAACAATAACTACATTACTATTTTCGTTAAATTCACCTAAAGCAGCATATTGTTTTACTGCTTGAAAAGCAGCGCCAGATGTGTATCCTACAAATAACCCTTCCGTTTTAGATATTTCTCTTGCAGTAATGGCACTTTCTTTGTCTGTAACTTTTATATATTTATCAATAATATCAAAATCAGTAGCCGTTGGAATTAAGTTTTTACCTAAACCTTCGATTTTGTATGAATAAATTTCTTTTTCATCAAATTCTTTGGTTTCGTGGTATTTTTTTAAAGCCGAACCATATGCATCTACACCTAAAATTTTAATTTCCGGATTTTTCTCTTTTAGATATCTTCCTATGCCTGAAATAGTTCCACCAGTGCCACTACAAACTACAACATGAGTCACCAAACCATTTGTTTGGTCCCAAATTTCTTTTCCTGTACTGCAATAATGTGCTTCAATGTTTAAATCATTAAAGTATTGATTGATGTATATAGAATTTGGCGTTTCGTTATGAATTTTTTTTGCGACTTCATAATAACTTTTAGGATCATCAGCTTTTACATTAGCTGGGCACACGAAAACCTTTGCTCCCATGCTTTTTAGCATATCGATTTTGTCTGGAGACGATTTATCACTCACTGCCAATATGCACTTATATCCTTTGATAATACTTATCATGGCTAAACTGAAACCGGTATTCCCTGAGGTAGTTTCTACTATAGTAGCACCAGGTTTTAAAATACCTTTTTCTTCTGCGCAATTGATAATATGCAAGGCAATTCTGTCTTTAGAGGAATGTCCGGGATTAAAAGCTTCCATTTTTGCATAATAATTCCCAGTTAATCCAGCAGTAATTTTATTCAATTTTATAATTGGCGTATTTCCAACTAATTCTAAAACATTATTGTAGGCGTTTATTTCATTTTTCATTTTCAATATTATGTATTTAAAGTTGTTCAAATTGACAAACAAAACTTTTCAATAATTTATTTTTTAATGTTTTCTAAATCAAACAAGAAAGCAAACTCTTTGGCTAATTCTTTCAAAGCTTCAAATCTACCTGAAGCTCCGCCGTGTCCGGCATCCATATTTGTGTCTAAAAACAATTGTTTGTTGTTAGTTTTCATGACTCTTAATTTTGCTACCCATTTTGCTGGTTCAAAATATTGCACTTGTGAATCATGTAATCCTGTTGACACATACATATTTGGATAAGCTTGTGCTTTTACTTGATCGTAAGGCGAATAAGATAGCATGTAATCATAATATTTTTTTTCATTTGGATTTCCCCATTCGTCATATTCTCCAGTAGTTAATGGAATAGTGTCATCTAACATGGTTGTAATTACGTCTACAAAAGGCACTTGTGCAATGACACCATTGTATAATTCTGGTGCCAAATTAACAATCGCACCCATTAATAATCCTCCTGCTGATCCGCCTTCCGCATATAAATGCTCAGCAGATGTATATTTTTCTGAAATTAAAAACTTACTACAATCAATAAAATCCGTAAATGTGTTTTTCTTTTTTAATAGTTTTCCATTTTCGTACCATTCTCTTCCTAAGTCTTCTCCACCACGAATGTGAGCGATAACATAAATGAATCCTCTATCCATTAAACTTAATCGCGTACTTGAAAAATAAGGATCCATTGATGCGCCGTAGGAACCATAAGCATATTGTAGTAAAGGATTTTTACCATCTTTTTTGATGCCTTTTTTATAAACAATACTCATTGGTATTTTTGTTCCGTCTGTTGCAGTAGCCCAAATTCTTTCTTCTATATAATTATTTTTATCAAACTTTCCACCTAAAATGGCCTGCTCTTTCAAGATGGTTTTTTCTTTTGTTTTCATATTAAAATCTATCACTGAAGAAGGCGTTGCCATTGATTGGTAGCCATAACGTAAAACGTCTGTGTCAAAATCAACATTAGAAGTGGTGCTGCAAGTATACGTTTCGCTATTGAAAGGCAAATAATAATCTCCAGAGCCATCCCAAGGTTTAATTTGAATTTTATTTAATCCGTTTGAACGCTCTTCTACTACTAAATAGTTTTTAAAAATTTCAATACCTTCTAATAAAACCTCTTTTCTATGCGGAATTAAATCGGTCCAATTTTCTTTTGATGTTGCGTTTTCAGGCGTAGTCATTAATTTGAAATTGGTCGCTTTATCAGCATTCGTTAAGATGTAAAATTTATCTTTATAGAAAGAAATAGCATATTCTAAACCACGTGTTCTTGGTTGAAATACTCTGAATTTCCCATCTGGATTGTTTGCTTCTAAAATTTGATATTCGCTTGTTAGCGTACTTCCAGAGCCAATTATGATATATTTTTTTGATTTTTCTTTATAAACATATGTGCTGTAAGTATCGTCTTTTTCATGAAAAACTAAAACGTCTTCTGATGCATTTGTACCTAATTTATGTTTGAAAATTTTATCTGAACGTAGAGTTTGTGAGTCTTTCCCAGTGTAAAAAAGCGTTTTATTGTCGGTTGACCAGCTAGAACCGCCTGTTGTATTTTCAATTTTGTCTGCAAGAATTTCACCTGTTTCTAAATTTTTAATTTGAATGGTGTATTGTCTTCTTGAAACCAAATCTAATCCAAAAGCTACTAATTTGTTGTCGCCACTTACACTCATGCCACTTAAATTAAAGTAAGATTGTCCTTTTGCCATTTCATTGCAATCAAATAAAATTTCTTCTTTGGCAGCTAAACTTCCTTTTTTTCTGGCATAAATTGGGTAATCTTTACCCGTTTCAAAGCGCGTAATGTACCAATATTCGTTATAAAAATAGGGTACAGAACTGTCGTCCTCTTTAATTCTGGATTTCATTTCAGCAAACAAATCGTCTTGCAATTGTTTGGTATGTGCAGTAGATTTTTGATAATATTCGTTTTCTTTATTTAGATAATCAATTACTTCTGGATTTTCTCTTTCGTTTAACCAATAATAATTGTCGGTTCTAACATCTCCGTGCTTTTCTAATTTTTTTGGAATTATTTTTGCTATTGGTGGTTGAAATGTATTCATTTTTTGATTTTGATTTTGTGATTGTATTTGTAAGCTAAACATCAAAATTATTGATGTGATGATTATTTTTTTCATAACTTTAATGTTTTATTTGATAATTATTTCAATTTTATTTCAAACATTTTATCCCAATTTTTACCAGTAATAAAAACGGTTTTTGTTGATGGGTTGTAGGCAATTCCGTTTAAAACTTCATCTCCTTCCGTTAATGCTTTTTTGTTTTTTGATTTTAACTCTGAAAAATCGATTGCACTTTCTACAGCTCCATTTTCAGGATTGATAATGACTATTACATCTTTTAGGTAAATGTTTGCCCAAATTTTTCCGTCAATCCATTCTAATTCGTTAAGTTCTGTTATGGCATTTGTATCAGAATATACGTTTATGAAACGCTCCATTTTTTGAGTTTCTGGATTTAAAAAATAAATTTTATTGGTTCCATCGCTCATAATTAAATGTTTGTCATTATGCGTTAAACCCCAACCTTCAATATCTGAAAAATAATCAAATGTTTTTTCTTGCTCTAAAGTTGCGGCATTATAAATAAATCCGACTTTATTTTTCCAGGTCAATTGATAGATTTTGTCATTAAAAACGGTAATTCCTTCACCAAAATAATCTGGTGATAAAGACACGGATTTTGAAACATTTCCAGATTTATAATCTGTTTTTCTTAGTGTTGATTCGCCATTTTGACCTGTTCCTTCTAATAAAATGCCGTTGTAAAATTCTAAACCTTGTGTGTAAGCATTTGCATCGTGATTATACGTGTTTAAAATAGTATAATCTTTCGTTTCATATAATTTTGGGGTGATATTCGAAACCAATTCAAAAGAGGTTACACATTCTATTTTTTCACCTTCAGAATGCACAATTGCTTTTATGTCTTGAATACCAAATTGTAATTTTTCTAATTTTAAATTAAAAACTGCATTTTCAGTTGATTTCCCTAATTTAATATCATTTGAAAAATAAATTACCGAATCAATTTTAGCATTTTCAACATTTTCAATACTTAAATTCACAGTTTCTGTTGGTTTGTAAACTTGTTTTAAGTCTTTTGTAGCAATAGCAAACATTTCTTTAGTTTCGCTACAATTATATAAAAAAATACTTAATGTTGTGATTATAAGTAAGTTAATTTTTTTCATATCTTAATTATTTAATACTACAATATTACAATTTATTTTAAACTAATTTTTGATTTGTAGAAATAATAAAAGATTGTATATTTGCACTGGCAAGTCCTACACGACCAGCTCCCTCAAAATCCTCCAGGGTGGGAACGCAGCAAAGGTATGTGGTTGTAGCGGTGCGATGTAGGTCGCTTGCCATTTTTTAATTTACTTCTCTTCTTAAAATTTTTATAAAATTTATTGGTATCAAAATTTTTTAATTTAGATTTGTATTGATTTAAACCAATTCAGATGAAAAAATTATTATTATTAGCTTCAGCTGCCGCTTTTCTGCTAAGTTGTACTACAAAAAAAGTTGTTGTTGCCAACTCTTCAAAAAAAGTTGTAGATGTTGCAAAATACATGAATACAATTAACGAAGCCAGTTTGTCTAAAAACCTTCATGTTATCGCTTCCGACGAAATGGAAGGCAGAAATACAGGAGAACCAGGACAAAAAAAAGCAGGTTTATATCTTATTGAGCAATACAAAGCTTTAGGCATATCAAATCCTCCAGGTTCAACTGATTTTTATCAAAAAGTGCCTTCGGAATTTATGAAAAAAGGTTTTTCGCCAAAATTAGGAGATTCTGAAAATATTTGGGCTTTCATTCCAGGTTCTGAAAAACCAGAAGAAGTACTTGTTATTTCTGCGCATTACGACCATGTAGGTATGAAAAATGGTGAAGTTTTTAACGGTGCCGATGATGATGGTTCAGGAACTGTAAGTTTAATTGAAATTGCAAAAGCATTTTCGGAAGCAAAAAAAGATGGTTTTAGTCCAAAACGTTCTATTTTATTTTTACACGTTACCGGTGAAGAGCACGGTTTACATGGCTCGAGATATTATTCTGAAAATCCATTATTTCCTATAAAAAATACCATTGCAGATATAAATATTGATATGGTGGGACGTAGAGATACACTTGGCAATCATAAGGAAAATGGAAAATATGTGTATGTGATTGGTTCGGACAGATTGAGTTCAGAATTGCATACTATTAATGAAGAAATGAATACAAAATATGTAGGTTTAAATTTAGACTATACATTCAACGCAAGAAGCGACCCAAATAGGTTTTATTTCCGATCTGATCATTACAATTTTGCAAAAAAAGGCATTCCTTCGATTTTCTTTTTCAATGGCGTTCACGAAGATTATCACGGACCAAATGATACCGCTGATAAAATTGAGTACGATTTATTAGCCATGCGTGCTAAATTGGCTTTTACTTTAGCTTGGGAATTGGCCAATAGAGAAACTAGAATCGTAGTTGACAAAGACGGAAAATAATGCAATTGTTAATTTTAAACGGCCCTAATTTAAATTTGTTAGGGCAACGGGAACCAGATGTGTACGGTTATCAAAGTTTTGATTCTTATTTTGACGAATTAAAATTGCAGTTTTCAACGATACAATTAGATTATTTTCAGTCAAATGTGGAGGGTGAAATTATCAATAAGTTACAAGAAGTTGGTTTTTCATACGACGGGATTATTTTGAATGCAGGCGCCTATACTCATACCTCTATAGCCATTTCCGATTGTGTAAAAGCAATTACATCACCTGTAATCGAAGTACATATTTCAAATACGTTTTCTAGAGAAACGTTTCGACATCAATCTTACATTTCCCCTCATGCAAAAGGAGTAATTATTGGTTTTGGTTTAAAAAGTTATTCGCTTGCGATTCAAAGTTTTTTGTAATTGATGCAACTTTTTAATAAAAAAAGCGTCTTTAAATTCATACCCTAAATCTATTTAAAAATGAAAAAAATTACCGCATTCACTCTTGCTTTTTTTGGACTACTTTCCGTTTCTTTTGCTCAAGTTAAAGAAACAAGAGGCGTAGGAAATTTTACTGCTATCATAGCGTCTTCTGGAGTAAATATAATGTATACTCAGGGTCCTGCACAAAATGTTGAGGTTACTTGGGACAAAGATTTAATGAAATTTTTAAAAGTTGAAACTAAAAATAATATTCTAAAAATTTTTATTGACAACAACAATTATTATAAAAAAATGGATACAAGCAAATTGCTTGTAACCGTTTCAAATCCTGGGATTGGCAGCGTAACGGTGAGTTCTTCGGCCACTTTTTCAATAAAAAATAATTTAAACGTAAGTTTATTAAAAATTAATGCTTCTTCAAGTGCCGATTTTTCTGGAACAGTAACCTGTAATTCTATTTTTATTGATGCTTCTTCAAGTTCAAATGTGGCTTTAAATATGGCTACAGATGATATTGCAGTTAGTTTAAGTAGTAGCTCAAGTGTTCTATTAAAAGGAAAATCAGATAATTTAGCAATTGATGCATCAAGTTCAGCAGATTGCGATGCAAAAGAATTGGTTTCAAATGTCGCTCAAGTCTCTGCGAGTACTTCATCAGATGTGCATGTTTTGGCGTTAAAAGAACTGGAGGCAACCGCATCTACAAGCGGCGCTATAAAATATTACGGAAAATTAGATAAAGTAAAAATAACCGAGAGTACTTCCGGCTCGGTAGCACAAATAAAATAATATCATGAAGCTCCAAACCTCAATCTTACTATTATTTTTTTCCTGTTTTTCATTTGCACAAATAAAAGGAAAAGTCACAGATTTAAAAGGGAATGCTTTGCCTTATGCAAGTGTTACTATTGAGAAAACCTACATTGGAACTTCCACCAATGAAAATGGCGAATATGAATTGAATATCAAAAAAACAGGTAATTACACGTTAGTTTTTAAGATTTTAGGTTACAAAACGAAAACGGTATCGCAAAATATTAGCGCTTTCCCTGCAGTAATTAATGTTTCTTTATCCGATGAGCAATATTCTATTGAGGAAGTTGTTGTAAAAAGTGGCGAAAATCCTGCCAATGCGATTATCAGAAACGCAACAGCCAATCGCAAAAAAAATACAGATAAAACCGATAAATACGAAGCCGATTTTTACTCAAGAGGAATTTTTAGAGTAAAAGATATTCCAAAGAAATTTATGGGAATTGAAATTGGCGATTTAGATGGAAATGTCGATTCTACAGGCGCTGGAATTATTTATCAATCGGAAACGGTTTCTAAAATTAAGTTTGAAAAACCAAATAATTTAAAGGAAGAAATCATTGCTAGTAAAGTTGCCGGAAACGACAATGGATTTAGTTTTAATACGGCAATTGGTACCAATTACGATTTGTATCAAAACACCGTTGATTTCAATATTCCAATGATTTCTCCAATCGCTTCAAATGCTTTTACATACTATAAATATAAAATAGAAGATTCATTTACAGACAGTTACAATAATTATATATACAAAATAAAAGTTACTCCAAAACGCGATAAAGAACCTGTTTTTGAAGGTTATATTTACATTATTGACGAAACATTTGCCATTTATGCAGCCGATTTAGATATAAAAGGATACAGAGCGCAACAAGAGTTTTTAGAATCTTTTAAATTGGTGCAAAATTTCAATTATAATCCAGATTCTAAGATTTGGGTAAAAAGCTTACAATCTTTAGATTTTAAAGCGGGCGTTTTTATGATGAAATTCAATGGGAAATTTACGCATGTGTTTAGTAATTATAATTTTGTGTCAGATTTTGAAAAGAAAACCTTTGGAAGTGAAGTGGTTACGTTTGCAGAAAAATCAAATAAAAAGGAAGATTCTTATTGGATAGATAATCGCCCCGTGCCTTTAACAGCGGAAGAAACTACCAATTATGTAAAGAAAGATAGCGTATATAAAATTAGAAATTCACAAGTGTACATGGATTCTGTTGATGCCGTTTCAAATAAATTTAAGACCATTAAATTGATCACCGGATATACATTTAAAAACAGTTTCAAAAACAAAAGATTCTATTATCAAGGACTATTTAACTTATCGTCGATTAATTTTAATACCGTTCAGGGTTACCATATTGGATCTGGTTTTTCGTTCTCAAGTTATAACGAAGAAAAACAAAAACGAACCATAATAAACACTGATTTTCAATACGGATTTTCAGATAAACGCATCCGACCAACTGCTTCTTTTTATCATAAATTCAATAATACAAATGATGCTTATATTCGTATTGCTGGAGGAAATAAAGTCAATCAATTTAATAGTTCAGAGCCTATTTCTAAAATTGAAAACTCAGTGAGTTCATTGGTTTTTAAAAATAATTTCATGAAATTATACGAAAAAGAATTTATTGAAATTGGAACAGGAAGGGAAGTTGTAAATGGCTTGTTTTTAAATGCCAATATTGCCTACGAAAACAGAAAGCCATTGTTTAATACTACAAATTTTGCTATAAATAAAACGGATGATGTTTACAGTTCAAATAATCCTTTACAACCAAATTCTGATTTACTTCCAGCATTTGCAGAGCACCATTTAACCAAGTTGAGTTTGAGTTCTCGTATTGTTTTTGGTCAAAAATACATTACCAGACCAGACAGTAAAATGAACATGAATGAAGGAAAATATCCAACGCTTGGTTTTACTTACACAAAAGCATTTTTAGCTACAGCTAAATCGTATGAATATGACTTTTTAGAAGCCCGTTTAAATTACAATAAAACATTAGCCAACAAAGGTGATTTGGAATTGAATTTGAAAGCAGGAAAGTTTTTTAATGCCGACAATATTTCATTTGTAGATTACAAACATTTTAACGGAAACCAGACGCATGTTCGAATTGATGGACAATACAACACAAGTTTTAATTTGTTGCCATATTATTCGCAATCTACTAATAATCAGTATTTTGAATTGCATGCTAATTATAACGACAATGGTTATTTTATGAATAAAATTCCTCTAATAAATAAATTAGGATGGAATTTAGTTGGAGGTTTTCACCAATTAGCCACGCCAAATAACAAACCTTACCAAGAAATAAGTGTTGGTATAGACCGCATTGGTTTTGGAAAATTTAAAATTTTCCGTGTAGATTACGTTAGAAGTTTTCAAGGCAGCAACTTCGGAGAAGGATTTATGTTTGGTTTGAGATTTTAAATAAAAAATTCCAAGATTTAAATTCCAAATTCCAAGATATAAAAAACCTCGAAACTTTTTGGTTTCGAGGTTTTTAGTATTTTAAACTTTGTGATGCTTTGTGTTTTCTTTGTGTTACTTCGTGTAATTTTATCCTAAAACCACTAATTTATTTTCTCCGTCAACCATTACTTTAGTTAAACCATGTTTCGCTAAACCTTTCATAGCAGCATCCCATTTTTTGCCGCTTAACGCTGCTTTTTCTTTTAACGTTCCGATGGGTTGGTTGTTGTCTTTTTCTAATAAACTAACTATAAATTTTTCGTCTTCTGTTAATTCATAAGTTACTTTTTTCTCAGGACGCATTTGTGGGAAAAATAACACTTCTTGGATTGATGCGTTATTCGTTAAAAACATAATCAATCGATCCATACCTATCCCTAAACCAGAAGTTGGCGGCATTCCGTATTCTAACGCACGTAAAAAGTCTTCATCTATAATACCGTTGGCTTCATCATCGCCTTTTTCTGCCAAAGCCATTTGTGCTTCAAACCGCTCTCTTTGATCAATTGGGTCGTTTAATTCCGAATAGGCATTGGCAATTTCTTTTCCACAAACCATTAATTCAAATCGCTCCGTTAAATCTGGATTGTCACGGTGTTGTTTGCACAACGGACTCATTTCTTTAGGATAATCCGTGATGAAAGTCGGTTGAATGTAATTTCCTTCGCATTTTGCACCAAAAATTTCATCAATTAATTTGCCTTTACCCATGGTTTCATTCACGTCAATTCCCATGCCTTTAGCTGCTTTAAATAATTCAGCTTCCGTTTTTCCAGAAATATCAAAACCCGTAAAATCAATTATAGATTGCGTCATGGTTACTCTAGCATAAGGCGCTTTGAAATTAATTTTATGTTCGCCAAAAGTAGCTTCAGTCGTATCGTTCACTTTTGTAGCACAATATTCCAAAAGGTTTTCGGTAAATTCCATCATCCAATTGTAATCTTTGTAGGCTACATATATTTCCATGGCAGTAAATTCAGGATTGTGCGTTCTGTCCATTCCTTCGTTACGGAAGTTTTTAGAAAATTCGTACACACCATCAAAACCGCCAACAATTAATCTTTTCAAATACAATTCGTTAGCAATTCGCATATACAATGGAATATCTAAACTGTTGTGATGTGTCATAAACGGACGTGCAGCTGCACCACCTGGAATGGATTGTAAAATAGGCGTTTCCACTTCCATATAACCGCTTTCGTTAAAAAAAGTTCGCATGGCAGTAAACAATTTTGTTCTTTTTACAAAAACTTCTTTCACTTGCGGATTCACGACCAAATCTACATAACGCATTCGGTAACGCAATTCGGCATCGTTAAAAGCATCGTACACCTTTCCATCTTCATCAGTTTTTGGAAAAGGTAATGGACGTAATGTTTTACTTAAAAAAGTAAAGTTGTCTACTCTTACGCATTTTGCACCTACTTGTGTGGTAAATAATTCTCCTTCAATTCCTAAAAAATCACCTAAATCCGTTAACTTTTTAAAAACTTGATTGTACAGGGTTTTGTCTTCGCCTTGGCAAATAAAATCTCTATTAAAATAGACTTGCATTCTACCTTCGCTATCTTGAATTTCAGCAAATGCTGCTTTTCCTTGGTCTCTCACGCTCATCAATCGTCCAGCAATTACCACCTTTTTTCCTTCTTCAAAGTTTTCCTTTATGCCTTTTGAAGTGTGTTTTACAGGATATAAATCTGCAGGATAAGGATTAATGCCTATGTTTCTAAGGGCTTGTAATTTCTCTCTTCTAATGATTTCTTGTTCGGAAAGTTGCATAATTTTGTGTATTTTAAGAAAGCAAAGATAGGCAATAGAAATATAGTTTCAAAGTTAGAATTTTTAGCAGAATGATTTAATATCGTATCTTTGACAAATAAATCTATTTTCATACATGAAACAAATTCAACTTCTTGATTTAGGTAACAAAGATTACAAAGCAACTTGGGAATATCAAGAAGAATTGTTTAAAAAAATTGTGGATTTAAAAATTCAAAATCGAAATTCTAATTTTCCACTTCCTACACCTAATTTTTTTCTTTACGTAACACACCCGCATGTTTATACTCTGGGCAAAAGTGGTGATATTTCAAATTTATTGCTTTCTGAAAAACAACTTTTAGAAAAAAACGCTACTTATTACAAAATAAATAGAGGAGGAGACATTACCTATCACGGACCTGGACAAATTGTGGGTTATCCGATTTTAGATTTAGAGAATTTTTTTACCGACATTCATAAATACCTACGATTTTTAGAAGAAGCCATTATTTTAACTTTAGCAGAATACGGTTTGCAAACAGAATGCAGTCCGGGAGAAACAGGCGTTTGGTTTGATGTTGGAACGCCTTTTGCGCGAAAAATTTGTGCTTTAGGTGTTCGTGCCTCTCGTTGGGTAACTATGCATGGTTTTGCTTTAAATGTAAATGTCGATTTAGGCTATTTTGATAACATTATTCCTTGTGGTATTCGTGGTAAAGCTGTTACCTCTATGCAAGTTGAGTTGGGCAGGGAAGTGAATGAGCAAGAAGTTAAAGAAAAAATTCTAAAACATTTTTCTATTTTATTTGAAAGTGCATTTATTTAGTTTCTAAATATCCAATACTAATTGTTCGGCTAATAAACGAAACGTTTTTCTGTGGTATTTTGTAATACCATATTTTCTAATGGCTTCTCGATGCTCTTTTGTAGGATATCCTTTATTTTTTTTCCAATTGTACATAGGAAATTCTTCATGAATTGTATCCATAAAATCATCTCGATATGTTTTTGCTAAAATAGAAGCAGCGGCTATACTTAAAAATGTAGCGTCACCTTTGATTATAGAAGTGTTTGGAATTGAGGACAAAATTTCAATTTCTTTAGCACTAAAAATTTTTCCTTTCGTTTGTTTCACACCCAATTTTCCATTTAAAGGGCGGTTGCCATCTACAATAATATATTCCGGAAGAGTTGCCAACTTCAAAATGCTTTCTTGCATGGCTTTCATCGATGCGTTAAGAATATTTATTTCATCAATTTCTTCATTATAAATATGTGTAACTGAAAAATCAAATAAACTTTCAATTATGGGTCTCAACTCAAAACGTTTTTTTTTGGAAAGTTGTTTGGAATCATTTAGAGTTTGAAACAAAAGTTGTTCTTGTTTTTTTTGCGCTTTTGTAAGGTTAATGTTAGGTGATTGTAAAATAATTGCAGCTGCTGAAACGGGACCTGCAAGACATCCTCTGCCAGCCTCATCGGTACCGCACTCAATAGTATAATTACTATAACATATTTTTAACATAACTTTTTTATTACAAAAATAATTAAATTTAAAATAACATTTAACATTTATTCAAGCCAATTATATAGTGGCTTCTACGTTGCTTTTATTTTGGATTAAAATTTTAACACAAAAAAAATAACAATTTTTTAAAGTATTATTTGTTTATTTAAGAAATTATTAAGAAGTTTGCGGAATAACTAACTCAAATAAAATTAATATGAGATCGAAGTTCAAATGGATTTTTACGCTTTTAGTAGCGTTTACAATGCAGTTTTCTTTCGCACAACAGAAAACTGTTACAGGTACAGTAACAAGTGATGGCGCAAAATTGCCAGGTGCTACTGTAAGTATTGTGGGTACAAAACAAGGTACTCAAACAGATGAGAATGGTAAATTCTCTATTAAAGCAGCTCAAGGTGATGTTTTACAAGTTTCTTTTTTAGACAAAGAAACAAAAACAGTTACTGTTGGTGCTGGTAATGTAATTAATGTTACTTTAGCAAGTGTTAACCAAGTAATTGAAATAGTTAATGTTTCTATCGGTTATGATAGAACAAGAACTAAAGCAAATTCTAACACGGCTTCTACTACTGTAGGCGGTGAAACTTTAGAAAACAGACCAAATGCGTCTGTGTTAGCTTCATTACAAGGAACTGCACCAGGTTTAACAATTATTTCATCTTCAGGATCACCAGGTTCTGCAAAATTTGATGGATTTATTAGAGGTGCTTCTTCAATCAATGGTAATACAGATCCATTAATTGTAATTGACGGTATTCCTTCTACTTCTAATCAATTTAGAAACCTTAACCAGAATGAAATTGAAAGTGTTACAGTATTAAGAGATGCTGCAGGTACTTCTATTTATGGTAACAAAGGTGCTAATGGTGTTATTTTAATCAAAACTTTTGGTGGTAAATTTGGTCAAGCGTTAACTTTTAGTTACGATACTACAACTGGATTTAGTACTTTGCCTAAAAACAAATACAACATGGCTAATGCTAGAGAAGCGTTAACTATTGAAAAGTTAAGAGGCTCTGGATTAGGTAATAACAACCCTGCAACTGGTCTTCCTTTTACAGATCAAGAGATAGCAGCTTATGGTATTGATACAGATTGGTTGGATTACTTTTATAACACTGATGTTGTTACACAACACAATTTAGGTATTAGTGTAGGGTCTAAAAACCTTAAATCATTTACCTCTCTTGGTTATTTTGACCAAGGTGGTTTAGTACCTACTACTGATTTTAGTAGATTTACTTTCAGAAATAATTTATCAGGAAAAAGTAATAACGATAAATTTAATTTCGATACGCAAATTGCTTTAGGTTATTCTAAAAGAAGACAATTAGACCAAGAAACTAACGGTGGTGTGAATAATAATACTATTCAAAATCCACTTCACGGAGGTTTAATGGGTCTTCCATACATTGCGCCTTCTCCTTACACAACGGGTCAGCAATTATTAGACGCGATTGGAACTAACTTTAATGGTGCTAACGATACTTATGTATTACAAGACATTCTTAGAGAAGATTATTTACCAAGTTATTATTCTGATAAAACCGCAATTTTAAATGTAGGTGCTTCTTATAAGTTGTCTCCAACTTTAACGGTTAGAAACAGAATAGGTCTTGATTACAAGCAATATGGAAGATTATTTGGTAGAGCTCCTCAATCTTATTTAGCATTAGTTGTTGCTCAAGGTAATGGTGCTGCGTTTGCAGGTTTTGAAGACCAGTCAACTTTTAATGATTTAACAGTTACTAATATTTCTAGTTTAAATTACCGTAAAGTATTTAAAGACAAACATGATTTATCTATGTCTGCCTTTTTTGAATACACAAAAGCACATTATACAGGACACGGAAGTAGACAAAATGGTTTAAATCCATTAACTTATGTTCCTGGTGCTGGTACTGGTTATATAGCATTTAACCCTGCTACGCCAAACTTTTATATCGCAACTGTTAATGGTGCTAAATTAACTGGTGGAACGTTATCTGCTTTTGGTACTTTAGACTATGATTATGATAAAAAATATGGTTTCAGTGCTGTAGTAAGACGTGATGGAACTTATAGATTCTCTGAAGATAACAGATGGGGTACATTCTGGTCTGCATCTGCAAGATGGAATATTGACCAAGAAGAATTCATGAAAAATTCTAAATTCTCAATGTTAAAACTTAGAGCTTCTTACGGTACTAACGGTAACCAAAATATCTCTGCTGCTAATTATGGTTTCCCATCATTGCTAACTTCTAGTAATGTAATTAGAGAAACTATTGCTGTGGGTACGGGTTATAACAATGCACCGGGTAGTTTATTATATGGTAATTTTGACAACGTAACAGTTCAATGGGAAAAAATTTCTCAAGCCAACTTTGGTATTGACTTCGCAGTATTTAATGATAAACTTGAAGGTAATGTTGATGTGTATAACAAAACTACTTCTAATTTATTTAATTCTATTCCTAATTCAGGGGTTGTTGGTACAGGTTTTTCTGTTGCAGGTAACAATGGTGAATTAACTAATAATGGTATAGAATTGGTATTAAAATACAATATTATCAAAAATGACAAAATGAGATTTTCTGTTTTTGCTAATTCATCATACAATGAAAACAAAATCACAGCTTTAGCAGAAACTAATCAAAATGGAGTTTCTAACTTACGTAAAGTAGGTAATATTCTTAACGAATGGAATTTAATTCCTTATGTTGGAGTGAACCAAGCGAACGGTAACTTATTGTTTTTAGATAGAAATGATAATTTAACTGAAACGCCAGATGAAGCTAAAGATAGAAGAGCTACTGGAAAAAGTAACTTACCTAAATACCAAGGAGGTTTTGGATTTAATTTTGACTATAAAGGTTTCTACTTAAATACCTTATTCACTTATATGTATGATGTTTGGAGAATTGATAACCAATTTGCATGGGCTTCAAATCCAGCATTTATTGGTCAAGAGAACGTAACTGCTGATTTATTAGATCAATGGACACCAACAAACAACACTTCAGATGTACCATCTTTAACTGCTTTTAATAATAATGTTTTCTTAGGATCTGATAGATTCTTATATGATTCATCTTTTATTAGACTTAAAAACATTAATTTAGGTTATAATATTCCTGCTAAATTGTTAAAAAAATCACCATTTACAAATGTGAAGTTTTTTGTTTTAGCTGAGAATTTATTAACTTGGACGAAATGGAGAGGTTTTGATCCGGAAGCTGTTTCTGCATTATCAGTAACTAATTTCCCAAATCCTAAAACGATTACCTTCGGTACTTCAATTGGATTTTAATTAAATAATATTAATACTAATAATTATGAAAAAAATTAAAAATATTTTCCTTGCAATTGGAAGTTTATTATTAGTTTCATCTTGTAACGATGCTTTAGACATTGTACAACCTGGTGAAATTTACAGAGCAGATGCATTTAAGACAGTTACAGATTTAAGAAACTACTTAAATGGTGATATTTACTCAAGAGTTAACAATACTGAAGAAATCGGTTTCACAACTGTATTTACTGATGAGTGTGGTATCGGACCCTCTAATGGTGGTCAAGATAAAGAATTACATAGGTTTCAATTGAATGCAAATTCTGATGAACCTGCTGGACTTTGGAGTACACATTATACTGTAATTAACAGAGTAAACAGATTATTAGAGTTTGCTGATCTTGTTGTAACGACTACTCCTGCTGATATAGCTGCGAAAAATGCAGTTTTAGCTGAGGCAAGAGCTTTAAGAGCTTATTCGTACATACAATTGGTATCGTTTTTCTCTGTAGACCCATCTAACCCTAATGCATTAGGTGTTATTTTATCTACTACTCCTGATAGATATGATCTTTTTATAGACAGACCTAGAGTTTCAAATCAATTAATTTATAATTTAATTGAAAGTGATTTTCAATTTGCTGAAACTAATTTAGCATCTACTGCAACTGTTTATACACGTGTAACACAAAAATTTATTGCTGCTGCTAGAGCAAGAATGTACCTTTATAGAAAAGACTATGTGAAAGCTAAGCAATATGCTACTTTAGCAACTGGTGCACTATCTACTGCTAATACATACAATTCAATGTGGGGAGATGCTGCACAAGGAGAATGTATTTTCGCTGTATCAAGACCTTCAGGAGGTACTTGGTCTAATATTGCGAGTACTTGGTACTTTAATATTACAAGCGCTACTGGTGGGGCTTTCCTAGATATGGGAAGAAACTTGTTTAATTTATACAATCAATTTCCAAATGATGTAAGAACTGCAATTTGGATTGATGCTTCAGCTCAAATTAATCCTAATTATGCTGCGGATATCAATTATGTTTCAAATGATATTTTACCAATTAATAAATATCCTGGAAAAGCTGCTCAACCTTTAAGAAATGATTTAAAAATCTTCAGAAATTCTGAAATGGTTTTAATTCTTGCGGAATGTGAAGTAGCTTCTTCTAATTTAACTGCAGCTGCTACGCTTGTTCGTTCTATTAGAACAGCTAGAGCTTTTGCTGCTCCAGCACCTGCTTTGCCAGTATATGCAAATGCTCAAGCAGCATGGGCTGATATTTTATTAGAAAGAAGAAAAGAATTGGCTTTTGAAGGTCACAGATATTTAGATATCAAAAGACTTGCAGCTTTAGCTGGAAACCAAGGAATTACTAGAGATAATACGGATGATGATATTCCAAATCAACCATTAACTTTATCACTTTCTGATTACAGATGGACTTTACCAATTCCGCAACAAGAAATTGCTGGTAATGTTAACATTCAACAAAACCCAGGTTACTAATATAAATTATTAAATTATCAAATTATGAAAAATTTTAGATTTTCAATCTTTTTTGGTTTAATTGCTTCTTTATTGCTAGTTAGTTGTAGCGATGAAGATGATAATTACAAATCATTTTCAGGTCCTCAAGAAGCGTTGCTTTTTAATAAGTCAACTTCAATTTTTGAGTTTACTGCAGCAGCAGCATCTTTTACTGAAGTATTAGTTAGTTCTACTACTGTTTCTAATGTAGACAGAGTAGTACCAGTTGTTGTAAGTCCTTTTACGACTGCAACTGCAAATATGTATTCAATAGATATGTCAACTGCTGTAATTCGTGCAGGGCAAACTACAGCTAAACTTAAAATTAACTCTGGTTCGTATGCTGCTTTACCATCTGATGGTTCTGCAAAGCAATTGGTTTTGGTTTTTGGTCCTAATTTTTATGCACTACCAAACAGAACAAACCACGTGGTTAGTATTCAAAGAGGTTGTGACAATATTAAAGTTAACTTAAATATTGCTTTTGACCCTTATGCTTCAGAAATTTCTTGGTTGTTGAAAAATGCTGCTAATGCAACTATTGCAAGTTCTTCACCTTATGCTGACGGATTAGGTTCATTTACAACTCAGTTTTGTTTAACTGCAGGTAGTTATACTTTCACAATGAATGATAGTTATGGTGATGGAATTGCTCCAGGATCATATAATTTAAAGAAAACTGACGGTACTACACTTGTATCAGGTTCAGTTTTTGGATCAACTATTTCACATCCTTTTACTCTTAATTAATTTAATTGTATTAGTATTCAAAATAAACCCCGATTGTATCGGGGTTTTTTTTTACAACAAATTCTCAGTACATTTGCTCTTTAATTTGTAAAAATGAGATTCCTACTTATTATATTGTTTTTTGCTTTGTCATTTTCTTCCTATTCCCAAGAAAGAGATACAATTAAAGTTGTAGAATTAAAAGCAGATATTAAACTTTATAAAACTTTTAACACTCAAAAAGATACGGTTTATATTGATACGTCTTTGACCATTCAAGATGAATACAAATACAATTACTTAAGAAAGGATAATTTTGGTTTGTTTTCCTTTTCAAATGAAGGTTATTTGTACAATCAGTTGGATTTTTCTAAAAAACACACTTCGGTTTTGCCTCAATTTGGCTTTAATGCGAAACATGTTTCTTATTTAAACAACAATGATATTTATTATTATTCGGTACCCACACCCTTAACTGATATTTATTTTAAAACAGTAATGCGTCAAGGGCAAAGTTTAGATGCTTTATTATCAGTAAATACAAAACCAAATTTAAATTTTACAATTGCTTATAAAGCAATTCGTTCCATAGGAGATTATTTTAATAATTTAACAAGTTCTGGGCATTTTAGGTTTATAACAAATTATCATTCTCTAAATAAAAAATATTTTTTGAAAGCCAATTTCATTGGGCAAGATATTTTTAATCAAGAAAATGGGGGAATAAAAACTTTAGAACAGTTAGATGGTACCAATCCGACTTTTAGTCAACGAGAACGTGTAGACGTATATTTTAATGATGCTTCCTCCAAATTAAAAGGGAACCGCTATTTTCTAGATCAATCGTATCAATTTTCTACAGGAAATTCTTTGGTGATTAAGCATCAAACATATTATGAAAACAAGTTCTACGAGTATATTCAAGAAACAGAAAGTGCACGATTAGGTAACTCTATTTCAAATTCCATAAATAATAAAACCCGTTTTGATGTTTTTTATAATAAAGTTGGTCTTAGTTTTAAAACAAAGTCCTTAGGAGAACTTAATTTTTTCTTAGATAATTATTCTTACAATCAGTTTTATGTAATTCCAGAAAATGTTTCATATAATGCAAATGATAAATTCAACTTGCACAATCGCGTAACCTCAGTAGGCGGGCAATATGAATTTGATAGAAACAAATGGAATTTTAATATTTTATTACAGAATGCGCTATCCAATCAACCGTCATCCAATTTCGAAGCTTTTGCAAAGTATGCATTTTCTAGTGACTATTACGTAAAAATTTCGGCACAACAAGTCAGTAAAATTCCAGACAATATTTTTGTGTTTCATAAAAGCGATTACGATAATTATAATTGGGATACGTCTTTTAAAAACGAAAAAATCAGCTCTATTAAAGTTGAGACTAAAAATAAATGGGTGGATGCAACTGTTCAAATATCAAATTTAAATAATCATTTGTATTTTTATAATTCCACACAACGTATAGATAGCTTGGTTGTAAAACCATTTCAATACAGTAAATCTATTCAATATGTGAGTGCAGAAGTAGCCAAAGAAATCAAATTTAGAAATTGGGCGCTAGATAATAGAGTGAAATTTCAAGAAGTGCAACAAGATGCTAAAATCTTAAATTTACCAAATATTGTTTTACGAAATACATTGTATTACACCAAACCAGTTTTTAAGAAAGCCATGTTGTTACAAACTGGTGTTACACTTAACTATTTTACCAAGCATTACGCCAATGATTACATTGGTGTTTTAGGGGAATTTTTTGTACAAGATCAAACAAAAGTGGGAGGATTTCCAGTTTTAGATTTCTTTGTGAATGCTCGAGTACAACAATGTAGAATTTATCTGAAAGCAGAACATTTTAATGCATTATTTACAGATAAAGTAGATTATTTTAATACTCCAAATGCTCCATTTCGTGATTTTCATATCCGTTTTGGTTTAGAATGGAATTTCTTTAAATAGAATGAATTTACAAGTTGAAGTTATTTTTTGTAAATCTTACTAGAACGTGTAACTTTGTCATCATAAAATAATAATATGAAATACGCTAAAAATATATTAGAAACTATTGGTAATACGCCAATTGTAAAGTTAAATAAAATTACAGCTGAATTGCCTTGTCTGGTTCTTGGTAAATTAGAAACCTTTAATCCTGGAAATTCTGTAAAAGACAGAATGGCCGTGAAAATGGTTGAAGATGCAGAAGCAGATGGCCGATTAAAACCAGGTGGAACCATTATTGAAGGTACTTCTGGAAATACAGGAATGGGTTTGGCTTTAGCAGCCATAGTTAAAGGTTACAAGTGTATTTTCGTAATTTCAGACAAGCAATCAAAAGAGAAGTCTGATATTTTACGTGCAGTAGGCGCAAAAGTTATCATATGTCCAACAGATGTGGAACCAACTGATCCGCGTTCTTATTATTCCGTTTCAAAACGTTTAGGTGATGAAATTCCAAATTCTTGGTATGTAAATCAATATGACAACCCGAGTAATGCCATTGCACATTATGAGCAAACAGGGCCAGAAATTTGGGAACAAACTGATGGTAAAATTACACATTTTGTGGTTGGAGTAGGAACTGGCGGTACAATTTCAGGCGTAGCTAAATATTTGAAAGAGAAAAATCCAAATATAAAAATTTGGGGAATTGATACTTATGGATCTGTATTTAAAAAATACCATGAAACAGGTATTTTTGATGAAAATGAAGTTTATTCCTACATAACAGAAGGAATTGGAGAAGACATTTTACCATTAAATGTTGACTTCTCTTTAATAGACGGTTTTACAAAAGTGACTGATAAAGACGCTGCAGTTTATACCAGAAAACTGGCTTTAGAAGAAGGAATGTTTTGTGGAAATTCAGCTGGCGCAGCAGTTAAAGGTGTTTTGCAATTAAAAGAACATTTTAAACCAGAAGACGTGGTGGTAGTTTTATTTCACGATTCCGGAAGTAGATACGTTGGTAAAATGTATAACGACGAATGGATGCGTGAACGTGGATTTTTAGAAGAAGACATTACAAAGGCTGAAGATTTAATTAAAGACCATAAAGACAAACCTTTAATCATAGTTAGAACTGAAGAATTAGTTTCTCATGCTATTGAAAGATTGAAAAAATACAAAATTTCTCAAATTCCGGTTATTGATATTACTGGTTTTGTTGGAAGTTTAGATGAGTCGGATTTATTTAGAAGTTATTTTGAAAATAAAGATATTGCAGATATGCCGATAAAAGAAGTAATGGGTAAACCTTTTCCAGTTGTTTTGGCTTCAGCTTCTATAGATGAAGTTTCTAAATTAATTAATAAAGACAATCAAGCGGTTTTAGTAGATTTAGGAAACGGAAAACATCATATTATTACCAAACATGATATAATTAGTTCAATTAATTAGAAAATCTAAATAAATATTTTTTTAAAACGGATAGCAAAATGTTATCCGTTTTTTTTATATTTGTTTCAATATAAGCCAATTAAAAAATACACGCCATGCAAGAAGAATTTCTCCATTATTTATGGGTAAATAAGAAACTACCATTTACCCAGCTCAAAACACATCTTAACGAAGATTTAGAAATCAATCATTTTGGACAGTATTTACAAAATGCTGGCCCAGATATTTTCAATGCGCAAATTTCAATCAACCAACAAAAATGGGCAGGAAATATTGAAATTCACGTAAAATCTTCCGATTGGTATTTACACAATCATGAAAATGACGCCAATTATGACAACGTAATTCTTCACGTAGTGTGGGAAAATGATGCGCCAATTTTCAGAAAAGATAACTCGGAAATCCCAACCTTAGAAGTAAAAAATTATGTTTCGCTTTTGGAAATTAATAAATATAAATCGCTTATTACCGCTAAATCTTGGATTAATTGCGAAAATCAAATTGCTGAAATTGACAATTTTATTTGGGAAAATTGGTTGGAAAGTATGTTTTTAAAAAGATTAGAAAGAAAATCTGAAATTATTGATAAGCGATTATTAGAAACAAATAATAATTGGGAAGCTGTTTTTTTTGAAATGTTAGCCAAAAACTTTGGTCTCAATACAAATGGCGATTGCTTTTTGCAAGTAGCCAAGTCTTTACCTTTTTCGATTGTTAGAAAAGAAAGTTTTGATGTGATAAACTTAGAAGCCTTGTTTTTTGGAAAATTAAATTTACTAAACGAGCATTTAGAAGATGAATATCACATAAAACTAGCCTCGCATTGGAAGTATCTAAAAATAAAATACAACTTAGAATCAGAATTTGGGTTGTATCCTCAATTTTTTAAACTACGACCGGACAATTTTCCAACTATACGTTTGTCGCAGCTGATTGGTCTAATTTGTAATAATCAAAACTTGTTTTCTCAACTTATTGACGCCAATTCCTATTCTCAAATGAAGCAATTATTAAAAAGTGAAACTTCAGAATATTGGAAAAGTCATTATAATTTTTCCAAAACAAGTAAAACAAAAAGTAAAGTTTTAACCAATCAATTTATAGATTTGATAATTATTAACACGATAATTCCGATTAAATTTTGTCATGCTAAAAATCAAGGAAAATTAAACGTTGAAGAATTAATAGCGCTACTAGAAACAATGCCATCAGAAAAAAATTCAATACTTAACAAATTTTCCGAATTTAATATTACAACAAAAACTGCTTTTCAATCGCAATCATTATTAGAACTTAAAAATGAATATTGTAATAAAAATAAATGTCTTAACTGTGCTGTTGGTTTGCAATTGTTAAAAAACTAAGTATCTTTATACTTTAAATGTTTGCTAAAATTTATTTTAATACATGTACAAAATACTTCATTTCTTCGAAAAAAACGGTTTTTTTGTCGCGTCCCGTTTGGCAGACAGACTGGGTATGCGTGCCACTCAAGTTAGGTTGTTTTTTGTGTACATTTCTTTTATAACCGTTGGTTTGGGTTTTGGTTTTTATTTAACGTTGGCTTTTATTTTAAAACTAAAAGATTTAATTTATACAAAGAGAAGTTCGGTTTTTGATTTATAAAATAAGCTATGTTACGATTTTCTAAAGGACATTATTTCGGAATTGCAATTTTGATTTGCAGCATTGGCTTGTTGCAATTGTTTATATATTGGTATAATAATCCAAAAGACACAACTTCCTTGGTATTAACTCAGGATGAGAAAAATTGGCTTTTATCTCAAAATGAAATTGACAGTATTAAAGAAGTAAATCAGGAAAATTCAAATAAAATTTATCCATTTAATCCTAATTTTATTTCAGACTATAAAGGATATAAACTAGGCATGACAGAAGCACAAATTGATAAGCTTCATCAATTTAGAAAGCAAAATAAATATGTAAATTCTAAATCTGAATTTCAAAAACTTACAGGTGTTTCAAATGAATGGATGAAACGATATGCCATATATTTCAAATTTCCGGATTGGGTAACGAACAGAACTACTAATAATTATCAATCTAAATTCAAAAATACTTATCCGAAATTTGATAAAAAAGTAACTAAGATTGTCGTACAAGATTTAAATACTGCTGATCAGGTAGCATTAGAAAAAGCATATATGATTGGTGAAAAATTAGCGATTAAAATCATGTCTGAAAGAGAGAAATTTGGCAGCTTTGCTTCTATGGACCAGTTGCAATTTATTTGGGGAATTTCACCAGAAGCCATTGCTGATTTAAATAAAAAATTCCAAATTAAATCTTCAGGAAATTTAAAAAAGATAAATATTAACACTTCTACAATTAAAGAATTGCAACAATTCCCATATTTTAATTACACTATAGCTAAGAATATAGTAACTTTTAGAAGCATGAATGGCGATTTTAAAAGCAGTGAAGATTTAACAAATGTTAAACTATTTCCACTTGAAAAATTAAAAATAATAGCCTTATATTTGGAATTCTAAAAACAAACCAATAAAATCTAATAAATGAATTCATTATATTTTACAGAAGAACACGAATTATTCAGAAAAAGTTTACAAGATTTTTTACAAAAAGAAGTTGTACCACATATTGAAAAATGGGAAAAAACTGGTACAATCGAACGTTTTATTTGGAAAAAATTTGGTGAAATGGGCTTTTTCGGAATCAATTATCCTGAAGCTTATGGTGGATTAAATTTAGACTTGTTTTATAGCGTTGTTTTCTTAGAAGAACTACAAAAAATAAAATCTTCAGGTTTTGCTGCTGCTATGTGGGCTCACGCTTATTTGGCAATGACACATTTAAATGCAGAAGGGAGCGAAAAAATCAAACAAAATTATTTAGCTCCAAGTATATTGGGTGAAAAAATAGGCGCATTATGTGTTTCTGAACCTTTTGGGGGAAGTGATGTTGCAGGAATGCGAACTACTGCGGTACAAAAAGGTGATACTTTTGTTATTAATGGCTCAAAAACATTTATTACTAATGGCGTTTATGCAGATTATTATATTGTAGCCGCTAAAACAAATCCAGACTTAGGAAATAAAGGAATAAGTATTTTTTTAGTGGATACAAACTTAAAAGGTATTTCTGCAACTAAATTAGATAAACTTGGTTGGAGAGCATCAGATACTGCTGAAATTGCATTTGACAATGTAGAAATTCCAGCTGAAAATTTAATGGGAGAAGCTGGAAAAGGATTTCCTTATATCATGCAGCATTTTGCATTTGAAAGATTAATCATGGCAGTAAATGCCCACGCTCGTGCGGAATATGCTATTGATTATACTATTGAATATATGTCGCAACGCGAGGCATTTGGTACAACTATTAATAAATTCCAAGCTTTACGCCATACAATGGTAGAACATGCTACCGAAGTGGAACATTGCAAAATATTCAATTACGCTGCGATGGCTAGATTAAACAATGGCGAATATGTTGTAAAAGAAGCTACTATGGCAAAATTGAAATCTACAAAAGTAGCTGATTTAGCTATATATGATTGCTTGCAAATGTTGGGCGGTTACGGATATATGGAAGAATATCCGCTAGCAAGATTGCTAAGAGATAGTCGTTTAGGACCAATAGGTGGTGGAACTTCAGAAATTTTGAAAGAAATTTTATCAAAAATGATAATTGATAATCAAAATTATAAACCAGCCGTTAAATAGTTGTTTTAAAATAATTTACAATTCGTAATTCATATTTCATAATTTTTATTTAAGTTTGCACCCTTAACGAGAGGAGGTGTCAATATTATGTTAATTATACCAATTAAAG